>CAOJDX010000049.1 GCA_948433435.1 uncultured Clostridia bacterium | reverse complement strand
CACCTCCAGCGTTTATGTGATTTGATACTAATATTACATTTGGATCATTTCCAAAGGCATCTAATATTCTTCTAACTCTTTCATCTCTTCCTAAAGTTTCATCTGAATTTCTAACAATAACGGTTGGAACTCCTAATTCTTTTAATCTTTTATACATATATTGAGCAGCTTGTAAATTTAAGTCTTTTTCCTTTAGACCATTCGCTAAGGCACCAGGATCGTCTCCACCATGTCCAGCGTCTACTACTACTCCTACCTTTTTTCTCTCGTCCATTTTTTCACCTCTAATATACATTATGTTTTTTTAGGTTTTTTGTCACTTTTATTGAAAATCTGATTCCAAAAATTCTTAAAATATTTTTTATATTCTTATTTATTAAGTTTTAGATATGAAAAAAGACCCTTTATGAGCCTGGATTCACATTTTTGGATAATGTTACTTTTGTTTTATGTTCCTTATTATCTCTAATATAACTAACTTCTATCGTTTCTCCTGGAGTATATTTATATAGTTCATATCTTAAGTAAGCTATATTTTCTACCTTTTCTCCATTCATTTCAATTATAATGTCTCCTGCTCTTAAGTCAGATTTACTAGCACCAGAGTTTTCGGTAATGCTGATGACTACTACTCCAGATTTAATATTTGCTGGTATGTTAATATTATTTCTATATAAGCTGGCGGTATCTTTTACATTTAGCATGGAAATTCCTAAGACAGGCCAGTCAATCGATTTTTTCTGTTCTAGAGAATCAACATGACTCATAGCATATTCAATTGGAATAGCAAAGCCCATTCCCTCTATTTCCTCTTCTACTAGCTTTAGAGAATTTATACCAATTACTTCACCATTAATATTTAAAAGGGGACCTCCACTATTACCAGGATTAATTGCTGCATCTGTTTGTAAAACCTTCATCACATAATCCTCTGTATTAGAATTATTACCAATGCTTACACTCACCATTCTATCTTTTCCTGATAAAATCCCACTGGTAACAGTTCCGCGATATTCATAACCCATAGGAGATCCTATTGTAAATACTGTATCTCCTACTGATATTGAGTTGGAGTCTCCTACCTCCATGACATCTACTACTTTATTTTTGGCAATTCTAAGAACTGCTAAATCTAGGTATTGATCTCCTCCAAGAAGAGTTGCTTCTACCTCTTCGTCATTAGACATAATTACTGTTATTTTCTCCGTTCCATCTATTACGTGCTCATTGGTCATAATATATCCATATGTAGCATCTGTTTTATATACAAAGCCTGTACCAGTTGAGGCTAATTCGCCATTTTTATAGCCCTCTATCATTACAACGGCACCTTTAGCCTTATCTACAGCATCACTAATGCTGTTTTTTTCTACTATTGTTTTTCCGTTATTTGTTTTTATAATAGAAGTATTAGTTAATAAATTAGTATACTTTAATATCATTAACACTAAAAGAACTCCAATTGCTAGTCCTAAAATTATATAAAGAAAATTTTTAGTACTTTTACTCTGATTTTTCATTCGTTAAGTAACTCCTTTCTATATCTTTTATTTCATTCCAATTATTAGGGAAACCCATTCTTAATAGAATTTTTTCTAATGGAATTGTATTCACATTATAATCCAATGCATTCATAGCATTTTCTATTTCAATTATCATATCTTTAAATTCATCATTTTTTAACATTTCTTTCATAATGATAATCAACGCAAATACATCATTTATACCATATAAATAACGATCGTCTTCTTTAGGAATATTTAATAGTTGATGATAAATTGTATTATCTATTTCCTTCTGTGTTCTATTTTCAAATAAAACATCTTCATGGGCACATAAATTTCTATAATTAGCAAGAATTGGTAAGTAGTTCATCAAGTCATCTGGTTGAATATGATATACTGCGGCAATTTGATCTTGATCATCTTCTTTTAATATTGAATACATCTCACTGACAATTCCAAAAGATAATACTTTTACTAAAATCCATAAAGGTATATATCCATAATTACTAACATAGTGTAATGTTGCAGTATGATCTCTTCCATTAACCCTAATTTGCCTTTTCATTTTACTTAATAGGTCTTTTACTTGTCTTCTTTTATCAGGGCGAGAAGTAAAGTTCTTTTCTTTTAAATAATCTTTTTCTTTGTAACCATACTTTTTAGATAATTGATATGATGTTATTGATTTTAAATTGTTTTCAATGATTAAAAGGTTCTTAAATAAAATTGTTCTTAGTTTTCTATCAAATAAAAATAAACTGTAAACCTCTTCAAAGGTAGTCCCTTCAATATATCTTCTATCAGATGAATCTTCCATAAATAAGTGACGGTATCCATTTAAAAAGAAATAGTTCTCTCTTAATAAGACTTCCTTAGCATACTCTTCATTATTGATTACTAATCC
The DNA here is from genome assembly GCA_948433435.1 of uncultured Clostridia bacterium. Lineage (GTDB taxonomy): Bacteria > Bacillota_I > Bacilli_A > RF39 > UBA660 > UBA2730. Next base: position 183 of record CAOJDX010000049.1, on the reverse strand, counting down.
TTTATATTTTAATATTTCTATTTGCTGCTCTAAATTTTTAAATTGCTTTTCTATCATTTTATCACCTATTTTTATTATAACATAAATTTGATGATAGATATATGAAAAATATGTGAATTATTATGCTATACTGTAGAGTTACAATAGATGTGAAACAATTTTATATAAAAAAAGTGAATCAAG
>CAOJDX010000048.1 GCA_948433435.1 uncultured Clostridia bacterium | reverse complement strand
TTTGGTACTATAAAAGTGTAAGAAGTAAATCTAGTAGTTAGATTGAAAATTACACTTCTTTTTATTATGATTGTAGTAGGATTGGTTAACGTATAGTAATTGGAGTTAAAGTACTCGTCCTACAAAGTGTTAACTAACCTCTACATTCAATATTCGATTAAGCAAGTTGAGGATGAAATAATACTCGTGTAAAGAACCAAATTGAGAAATTGTAGAAGTGTTAGATCCAATCGTAATTAAAAGAATAGGAAGGATTATGAAATGAAGTATGGAGTTGGAATTGATGTATCAAAAGGTAAAAGTACAGTAGCAATATTAAGTATTGAAGGAGAAGTAATTGAAATGCCTTTTGATATTAATCATGATGTCGAAGATTTAGAAAAGTTGGATACAAAATTACAAGAGTTTTCTAAAGAAGATTTAAAAATAGTTCTCGAACAAACAGGAACATATCATTTACCAATATTAACTTACTTGTTGGATAAAGGATATTGTGTAATTGCAGAGAATGCTTTAAAGATTAAAAAGTATTTAGATAGAAGTTTAAGAAAAGCAAAAACGGATAAAAAAGATTCATTAAAATTAGCAGAATATGCTTGTGATAATTGGTATAAATTAAAAGCAAATTTTATTGAAGAAGAAAAGTATAAAGAACTTAAATTTTTATCAAGACAATATTTTTCATTAAATTCTATGAAAGTACAACAAAAAGTAGATTTTTCTGATTTAACAGATATGTTATTTCCAGGATATTATCAACTACTAGAGGAATGTAATTTTATAGTAGGATTAAAGATATTCGAAAAATTTAGTGATCCCAAAATTATTAGAAAAAAGAAATTAGAAACATTTTTAAATGATGTTGAAAAAATAGCACAAAAAATAGGACAAAAAAGAGCTGGTAGAAATTTAGCTATAAAAGTTTACGAACTAGCTAAAAAATCAGTTCCATCTTGTCCATCAAATTCAAGCACACAACTTATATTAAATAAGCGTGTGGTTGCTTTAATCAATCTGATTGAAACAACTAATGAAATTATAGCAAAGATGAACGAAATTGCCAAGAGTATGGATGAATACAAAGAAGTAAGAAATATGAAAGGTGTTGGAGATAGATTAGCACCATTATTGATTGCAGAGATTGGAGATATAAGAAGATTTAAAAATGCTGGTAGTCTAATTGCTTATGCAGGAATAGATTCTCCACCATATCAATCTGGAAAGTATGAAGCAACAAATAGACATATTTCTAAACGTGGCAATAAGTATTTGAGAAAAACAGGATTTGAAGTTATGCAATCTATAAAATCATTTTGTAGAGTTGATTGTGAAGTTTATGATTATATAGTTAAAAAGGAAGCAGAAGGTAAATGTAAAAAATCAGCAAAAATAGCAGGATTAAATAAGTTTTTAAGGCAATATTATGGTATACTAAAGAAGAAATATATTGAATTAGGTACTTGGTAGGTCTTAAGATTTAATGTGTCAAAAAAGACCTAGCAATAGGTCTGCGTTAGCATGTCCAAATTTATGAATTGAAAAAATTATAAAAATTTGTAAAAAGTACTTGATTTATATTAGCAAGTTTGTCAAGATGATTGGAGATGAAGAAATGCCTAAAATTATATGGAAAGGTATAATAAAAAGTGAGAATGATTTTCCTACTGCCGATATACCTGAAAATGCTAAAAAATTAGATAGCGAAGAGGATATAAAGAAAATGCAAATAAAAGCATTACCTTTTATGATACCATCTATTCTAATTTATTTTATATCTATGTTTGTAAAAACATTTATTGCAAAAGAAAAAGTAATAAATGTAGGATTTCTATTTCTAGGGGTTATTATAGGATTTTTATTGATACTTGTTCATGAATTGCTGCACGCTATTGCTTTTCCAAAAAATGCGACTGTATACATAGGTGTAATGCCTAAAAGTTTCACAGCAGTAGCATTATCATCAAGCCCTGTAAAAAGAAATCGTTTCATATTCTTAAGTATATTACCAATTATTTTAGGATTGATTCCATTAATTATATTTTGTTTAAGTAGCAATGAGCTAAAGGAGTTAAATGGAATATTATTTGGAATGTCTATAATGGGAATGATAAGTGTTTATCCTGATATTTATAATGTATTTAATATTTTAAAAGTAGTACCCGAAAATTCAATAATTCAAAATAACAAAAATGAAACCTATTATTTTGAATAAAAAATTACAAGTATACTTTAAGATGTAAATAATTTAATATTTATATCTTATTTTTTTATGTTAAATTATTTACCAAGAGTTTAAGTGAGAACGACAAATTACAGAGGTCTTAGAATCTAACAAATTGACAGTTCAGCTTTTATTTCTATTATTAATTTAGTTTAAGATAGTGAGGTCAAAGAATCTATATAACAAGCTTGATGAAATAATGGTGGAAACAGAAGACTTAAATTCAGAAAGGAGTAAGTAATGAAAGCAGTATTAAGTGTAGATGTTGCTAAAGGAAAAAGTATGGTAATGTTATCTACAGAGTATGGAGAAGTTTTAATTGAACCAAAAGAAATAAAACATAATTTAAAAGATTTTGATGAATTGAAAAATCA
>CAOJDX010000047.1 GCA_948433435.1 uncultured Clostridia bacterium | reverse complement strand
TCTAAAGGCGGTTATAACAATTGGTGCCTTTTTATTTATACAATCATATTTAGAGAATAGGTATCGTTATTTTATTAAAAATAAATCACCTATCATTTGGATTGTTATTGCTGTAGTATTCGCCTATGCCTTTTATTGCACCTCAAGAGGTTACAGTTTTACAGGTCAGATCAGATTTACTTTTCCATTTGTAAAGATTGGCTGTCAGGTTAGATAAGTAAACAAGCAGGGAGATAACTGTATTTCTCTGCTTGTTTGAGAGGAGTGATGGAATTGTTTACAGTAGAAAAGTTAACAAAGAAATTTGGAAAAAAAGTTGTATTGGATAATATAACTATCAATTTTAAAGAAGATACTACAGTAATCGTTGGGCTTAATGGATCTGGAAAAACAGTATTTTTAAATTCCATTACTGGTATACTAAATATTGATTCTGGAACTATTGCAATTGATGGTTTTAAACCTGATAGCAAAGAATTTAAAGAACGTATATTTTATATTCCATCAGATTTTTATTTACCTGAGTATATGACGGGAAAGGAATATGCTTATTTCATAATGAGTAGATATACTAAATCTTCGTATCAATTATTTATTGAGATAATAAAATTGCTAGATATGTCAAATTATCTAGACAAACCTCTTGAGTCTTATTCTTTTGGAATGAAAAAAAAGATTCAACTTGCTATAATGTTTGCAACTCCCACGCCATATATAATAGCTGATGAGATATTCAGCGGTTTAGACCTGGAAACCAGCATTATAATTCAAGAGTTATTTTTTAAAATTATCGGTAAGAGAAAAATAATTTTGGTTTCACATGAAAAGAACATTATTGCAAAGTTTTCAGACAATATCCTTATCATGTCTGACGGCACTTTAACTAAGTATCGTCAAGATCCTAATCTTATTGACGACTTCATTAAGAGAGGTGAGCAAATTGATGATAAAACAAAATATATTAAGCAACTCTTTGACTCTCTTTAAATTTTATGTGAATGACGCACTACGTGGCTTTCTTGATCGACCAATTTTCAAAAATAAGACTATTCGTGTTGGTATGATTTTAATAACTATCGCTCTCTACTTTTGGTATTTTTATATAAATATCCGTGCCTTTTTTGGACTAGGAGAAATTAAAAATTTACCCGAAGTGGTTTCTTTGACAAAGATAACCATTGCTAGTTATATAGATATGTTTATTATTTTAGGAATATATCTAGGAGCCTTTATCAACTCTACACTAAACTTTAGTAATGTGATCCTCTTTACAACAAATTTATTGCCATTTACAAAGAGAGAAATAACTATTGGACAAAAATTATTTAAGCTATCTTTTGCGCTGATTATTTTTGAGCTACTTTTAGTAATCGTTTTCCCGTTCTTTATTCGTGTTGCTGTATTATCATTGCTCTCTTTGTCATTATTATTTATAATACTTCATCAAGTTTTTATCGTGAGTTTTTTATTAGTTGACATTATATATTCAGTTGTCTTAAATATTCTTTTGGAAAGATTTAGAAATTTAAGAACTGTGTTCCAATATATTTTGGATATGCTTCTAGTTAGCATAGCTACTATTTATATGTTAGTGTATAGATTCCCAATAGAAAATAAATTAGGATATACAGATTTTTCTGTTGATTCAATAATATATTTGATCTATATACTTACGTTAGTTCTATTAGTAATAATCTTTATGTTGATTTTAAAAAAAGATTTTTATACACCCATGCAAGTAAAAAGAAGATTCTTTCTATATAGAGTATCTAGTCTTAAAATTCCGATAATTTACAGTTTATTTGCATTAACCAGGCAGAAAAATTTTCTATATACTATAATGACTTTTATCCTTATAGTATATATTACAGGCATACAAAATGGTATTACAGATGCCCTGAAAGTATTTGCATCGTTTTATTTTTTGATCAATATTTCTGGTATCAACTATGCTAGTGCAACATCTAACTTTAGGAAGTTTTATGATTTCTATAGAATAAGTATCATTTACGAAGGAGTGTCTTTAGTTATAAGTTCAGTAATCCTATCACTCCCATTATTAATATTGACGTTATGTTCAAATACATCTTGGGATAATTTACTGATCAATTATTCTTTCTTTTTAATAAGTGTTATTTTCGGTTTTCTATTTCCTAAATCCAACGGAAGCTTAAATGAAATATTTGCTATATCACTATCAATGATATGTGGACTCATTATTTACCAATTATTGATTTATCGGACTTTATTTCTCCCAATAATTATTATTCTATTGTGTATCTTATTAGCAATCTTACGGAAGGAAAGATGTTGGAATGAATAAAGAGATTTTAAAGAAAAGTTTCGTCAACGGTTCATTTTTGTTTATAGCTTTACTTATCGTGGATTTTATTATTGAGTTATTTCAAATAAATGAAAGTGGAACGGTCGTTACCTTCTTGGGAATAAAAATAATTACACACATGACTAGTAAAGAACTCACTACTAGCATAGGTATCACTATTGGTATTCTTTTTTGGTATGTAATTACAATTATTATTTGTTATGGAGGAGCCTTGATAGTATCTAGGACTAAGAAATAATGGGCACAGCGTTAGCAATTGCTTTACTTATAATTTCTAGCATTGTGATACATGGGATCTTTCATTACGCTCTTGCTATAGTCTTTGGCTATAAACCAAAACTTTATTTTTCAAGTTATTTAATTCCTACAGTAATATATGACTTGATTTGACAATTCAGGATAGTAATAAAATAGTTACATTAACTACTTCAAAAACACTAGATAAGATAGAAAAAAAGAACAAGGATTATATTATATAGGTTTCCCTGAATTTCCTTGGTGTAAAGAATTAGTACCGATTTTAGTTTCGAGACTCCCACGCTCTGAAAAAATATACTCGTTAAATACGCATAGTAAGTCTTTTTCTAAAAATGATCAATATAGATTGCAAAAAATATATTCAGATTATTACGAGGATAATCTGACTGTGCCATTTGTAATTTCAATAAATTTGAGAAAAGAGACCCTTACACACGTAGGGACAGTTTTCACGCATAATGAAAAAATAAATGATCTTACAAAAAAGGAGAAGGAAGAATTAATGAAGATATTGATGAGCTTATAAATTGGACTATGAAGTAATTTTTATAAAATATTGTCTATTAATCTTCTTAAGCATAATCCCTTGTGTATAAGATATAAATTTTCAAATGACTGTGTTGGTTGATACGGGTTATCTTTTAATTCGAATAATACTCTCAAAATTAGTTCTTAATCCAGCAAGTGGATTGTAATGTGTGCCTAATTAAGTTTGTCAATTTATGTATACCCTATCAACTATAAAAAGATGTAGATTCGCAATTTAATGAATCTATATCTTTTTTAAATGAATCATCTTTTCATCCTAATATCCGCATTATCACGTACAGTTTCACGATAATATTCTAAATCTCGATTACTCTCTATCACTATTATTCCAACTTTCTCTTTAATTCTCTAAGCTGTTCAGCTACGTGTATACATTCAAGTTGAACATCTTTTACAGTCCAAGTAGCACTACCTGGGATCTTATCTACATCATGAACAGTATCAAATCCTAGATAAACACCACTAAAGTCATCATTGCATTTTATGTACCCACTAAAGCTAAATCGACCATGTACATCTAGGCTCCCACCTTAAGTTTGACAATATCTGACATGCGCAAGCCTATATTTAATCCAAACAAAAATAGAAAAACATCTCTTTTCGAATTTTTGGTTCTCCGTAAAAAAAATAAAAAATCATCGATCTCTGTTTCTGATCTAAAAGGCTGAACATTATAAGTGGATTTTCTTGCTATAATTTTTCACTATCCCTTAAATTATATAAAATTTTATAATTATATTACCTCGGTTCTAGTTCATTATTACATATGTATAATAACATAGATAAGAACTCATCGAA
>CAOJDX010000046.1 GCA_948433435.1 uncultured Clostridia bacterium | reverse complement strand
GTTCCCAAATATCGTGGTTAGATATCATTTACACAGAATTTTTTACACACTCAAAAAAGAAGCTATTTAGCTTCCTCTGTTGCTCTAGTTTCTCTTACCACAGTAATTTTGATCGTACCTGGATATTTCATAGATTCCTCAATTTTTTGTTTAACTTCTCTAGCTATTTGATGGGCTGTTAAATCATCAACCTCTTCTGGTTTAACAACTACTCGAAGCTCACGCCCTGCTTGTAAAGCATAAGTCTTTTCAACTCCCTTAATATTATTTCCAACCTCTTCCAATTGTGAAAGCCTTTGAATATAATTTTCTAAAGAATCATTTCTAGCACCTGGACGAGAAGCACTTAATGCATCTGCAATTGCTACTATATTAGCAATAACACTAGTTGCCTCACAATCTCCATGATGAGATGCAATAGAATTAATAACTACCTTATCTTCATGAAACTTATTCGCAATATTAACTCCAAGCTCAATATGACTTCCCTCTATATCATGATCAATTGCTTTACCAATATCATGCAAAAGTCCAGCTCTCTTAGCAAGCATAACGTCTTCTCCTAACTCACTAGCAATAACTCCTGAAAGTTGTGCAACCTCCATAGAATGTTGTAAAGCATTTTGACCATAACTAGTTCTAAAATGAAGCTTTCCTATAATTTCAACTAAACTAGGATCCATCTTAGTAATACCAAGTTCAAATAAACTATCATTTCCATATTCTACAATTTTTTGTTTAATATCTTTACTTACTTTATCATAAATTTCCTCGATTCGAGTAGGATGAATTCTTCCATCCTTAATCAAAGTTTCAAGAGTTACTCTAGCAATTTCCCGTCTTAATGGATCAAAACTAGAAACAACTACCGCTTCGGGAGTATCATCAATAATCAAATCTACACCTGTAACGGCTTCAATAGTTCTAATATTTCTTCCCTCTCTACCAATGATTCTACCTTTCATATCATCATTAGGTAAATCAACAACTGTCACAGTTTGGTCACCTGCAATATCAGCAGCATACCTTTGCATACAGGAAACTATCATTTCCTTAGCCTTTTTATCCACAATAAGTTTAGCCTCTTGTTCCTCTTCCTTAATATATTGAGTGATTTCTTTCGCCATATTACTCTTTACTTCATTCATTAACATATCTCTAGCCTTTTCTTGGCTTAAGTTAGCTATTTTCTGTAGTAAATCAATTTGTTCATTTTTTAACTCATCCACTTTACTTTTTTCTTCTTGAATTTCATTCACTCTATCATTTAATTTTTCTTCTTTTTCATCTAAAAGACTTTCCCTTTTCTGATAAAGTTCATCTCTTTTGTCCATACTAGCTTCACGTTGTAAAAGTCTCTCTTCACTATTCTTTAATTCTTCCTTCTTTTCTTTTACTTCTTGTAAGCCTTCTTTTTTTATTTTTTCAATTTCAATCTTTTGTTCATTTAGTACCTCTTTGGCCTTTTTTTCAGCATTAATTTTTGCCGTTTCAATAATCTTTTCTGCTTCTTTTGAAGCACTAAATTTTCTTATATATCCTAATAAAATAGTTAGACCACATCCACTAACTAATCCAATTATAAAAAGTAAAATGGAGAATATTGTTCCGTTCATTATTTCCTCCATTTCTAGAATCTATATTTAAATTTAATTTAAATCATCATCTATTTTTATTTTAAAAGTCTTTTCCTTACTTGTCAAGTCAAACTAACCTTCAAAATAACTGCAAATAGTATCAAAGTCAGAATATTTTAATTTTTGATCCTTTATTGCCATATAATCATCTCTACCTTTTCCTAATATCAAAACAAGTTCTTTCTCATTTGCTAAATCAAAAGCTCGATAAATAGCTTTTTTTCGGTCAATAATCCTTTCATAATTAGTTAAAGCAGTATCACATAATAAATCATCAATGATAGAATCTACATTTTCATATCTAGGATCATCCATTGTAAAAATAACATAATCAACCTTTTCTAAAAGCAATTTTCCTATTTTAGCCCTTTTTTCCTTCTCTCGACCTCCTGCTGCACCAGTTACTGCAATAATTTTTTTATACTCAAACTTCTTTAAATTAGAAATAATGTTATCTATCCCATTATAAGTATGGGCATAGTCTAAAATTATTGTATAATTTTGACCGAAATCTAATTTTTCTCCTCTTCCAATAATAGAGTTAATAGCAAATATTTTTGTTAAAATAGTATTAACATCTACCTTCATAAAATAGGCAATTGCAAAAGCAAGTGTTAAATTATATGCATTATACTCACCTATTAATTTACTATTAATAGAATAAAATTGCTCCATCAATTTAATATCAAAAAAAGTCGAATTTTCTTGACAATTAATTTTACGGATTTGAAAATCTGAATTTTTATTTTTTCCATAAGTATAAACTTTCCCTTTACAACAATTTTTGACATCAAAATAATGTCTATCATCAATATTTAGAATAGAAATACCATTTTTTTTAACAAGTGAAAATAATTTTTTCTTTGAATCTACATAATTTTTAATATTTTGATGAATATTTAAATGATCCTCTGTAATATTAGTATAAGAAACAATATCAAATTTCAGACAATCAACTCTTCCATGAAGAAGAGCTTCGCTTGACACTTCCATAACAATTAATTTACATCCCAAATTATAAAGACGATCTAAACATTCATATAACTCACATATTTCTGGAGTTGTATTGCAAATAGGAAATTTATACTGCTTATAACAAACACCATTAGTTCCTATATAACAACAATCTAGTATTTCAGAAACAATTGTTGCTGTCGTTGTTTTTCCATCTGTTCCTGTGATCCCAATAAACCTAAATTTTTCTTCTACATGATCATAAAAATTGGAAAGAATTTCAGCAAGAACTTTATTAGGATCATCGACTTTTATATAAATAACATCTAACTCCAAATCCCGAGAACCAATAATAGCTACTGCTCCATTTCTTACAGCATCGTCTATAAAAGAATGATGGTCTACATGAAAACCCTTAACTGCTACAAATAAGTCTCCTTTCTGAACTTTTCTAGAATCAGTTTGTATCCCCTTAATAGAAATGTCATAATCACACTTAATAATTTCATTTAATCTTTTCATACTATATTCCTTCCTTAAAACTATATTATTTCGATACCACAATAACAAGGCGAATTCCTGCATAATTTCTGTCCATATCTCTTTGTGTTATATCAAAGTCTTCTACTGCAAAACTAGAATAACCAGAATAAGAATTAGATGTAAAATAACCAGCATCTAAAGAGTTATTCGTACCACCAAACTGGGGGCATTACCTAGATAATTCTGCATCCGAATTGGACATGAAGACTTAAGCAGATGAATTATCACAACCTAAAGCCAAAGCTTCCTGAACCGTAATCATTCTAGCCTTTGCCATTCTACTTGGTAGAGTATAACTATTTTCTGTACAATTTTTTACAGAATAGTCACATGACGTATAAGCATTATCTTTAAATACGGTTGTCCCCAATGAATATGTTTGATTATTAACATTAATCCAATTAGCAGTTTCGGATTATAATGCTTTCAAGGCCGTTAATGATCCTTTATTATTCTGAGTAGAATCCATACCCTCTTCCCCCATATAATCTTCTTTACTAATCCATAAAGTAGTATAATTATCATAATATTTTAAATTTTTCTGAGTTTGCATTACCATTATAGTTCCCTTATCTTCCTTACATGAAAATCAACTACTGTCGTATTATTACTTTATATCTAATAATTGTACCTGCTGGACAACTTCCCGCTGTTCTAATATTATAACATGCTGTTTTTTTACAAACTGATTCCATTCCTGTTATACAATAATTACTAACACCCTTTGTTTGATTATATGTATATGCTGCAGCAAATTTTCCCACAGGCACCCCTGTTACTGTAATTCCTGTTGTTATAGACGTTTGAACATTAGTGGTACCAGCTACGTTTTTTACTATATCACTTTCAGCTATTATACTAAGACTCCCAGTATTAGTTATTCCATCTAAATCAAAAGTTATTAAATATTCAGGATCCAAATTTTGATCCTGAATTGTTCCCACTGATTTTACTTCTGTTCCACCTATAAATACTCTAAATTTATTTTCTATAGAACAGATCAAGCATAAACTTAAATCATTTGACAACCAAGCACTAGGTCTATCATACAACGATGAATCAGTATCAGTACCTTTAATTTTAATTGTTACTGTATCTCCCAATGTTATCGATGATGATCCACTACTAGTTGTTGTACTTTCTAAACTTAAAATGGGTACTGATAAACTATAAGTAGCTTCATATGTTTTATTTACTGTATTATAATTATCTACATCTGCTGGTATAAATTTTACTGTAACAATTCTTGTTCCATCATATACAATATTATCGATTTCTACGGTAATGTCTAAATCTTCTATACTTTGTTCTGGTAACCCTTTGACTACAATCTCTT
>CAOJDX010000045.1 GCA_948433435.1 uncultured Clostridia bacterium | reverse complement strand
CAAACTCTAGCCAGTGGAGGAACAGGAGTAACCTATACCAATAACTCTAGAACAAATGCTGGAAGTCAAACGGTAACCGTAACAGCTAGTAGTGGATATCATTTCAGTGATGGAACAACAAGTAAAACATTAAGTTGTAGTATAGCCAAAGCAACTCCCACTGTAACTTTGAGTGCAACTAGTGGAAAAGTTGGTAAGACAAAAACAGCTACCTTTACAGAGCAAGCTAGTGTAACAGGAAGTTTCACGAATACCAGTTCAAGTACTAGTATAGCAACGGTTTCCCCATCAAGTTATAGTAGTGTAGCAGCAAGTACTGCTAAGACAGTAACGGTAACAGGAGTAGCTAATGGAAGTAGTACTATAACAGTAAAGTTCACTCCAACAGATACGACAAACTATAATACTCCATCATCAAAAACTTATACAGTAACTAGTGATGTAACCTTACCAGTATGGAGTCTAGGTAGCGCCACAACAAGTAATGGAACCAAAACAGCATCATCAAAGGATACCATAACAATCAAACTAAATGGAACAGATACATCAGGAGTCACTAGTAGTTTAACCAAAGATAATATTCAGGTATTAGTAGGAGGAACAACAGTAACTCCAACAACAAAGACACTTTCATTAGCAACATCAATTACTAATGGAAAACAATATACTCTAACATTAAGTGGAGTTAGTAATACAGGATCCTTAAGCTTAGTAATAGCAGCCAATACATTAACAGATGGAGCAGGAAACAAAAATACACAGACATCCATTTCCACGGGTATTACTATGAAAATTCCGATGGCATATACCTATAACCAAACAACAGGAGCAAGTAATTATTGTGTAACAGGAGATGAAGCAACATGCAAAGAAACAACATGCTATCAAACAAAAACAGCAGGAAGTTGTCCAGCGGGAACGATCATTAATTATAAAGTAAATAATACAGAAACGGTAAGATTTCATGTAGTTGAAGACAAGGGAAGTACAATGACTATGCAGTCTCAAAAAAATATTGTTTATAATAAAGCATGGATTACTAGAGCAGACTATATCAATGCGGGTGGAACAGATAGTGATTATGGTACTTGGGGATCATATAATAAAGGGCCATTAACAGCATTATCTGCACTTCAATCAGCAACATCAGGTTGGACAAATGTAAATAATCAAACCTATACTATGGGAACGACAATATTTAAGAATAATGCATATACGGGATGCCAATGGGCTAGCACAAACGTATCTTATAACTCTTGTACGGGGAATGGATATGTGTTATCAAGTAGAACAGTGAAGGCTAGAATGATAACGTTACAAGAAATATTATCTTTGGGTGGCAATATAGAAAACTGTCCAATTTGGTTATATAATTATTTGGATGATTCAACACAATATGGAGGAACTGCTAATGATCAAATGGGAAACTCAAAGAATAATGGATATTTATTAATGAATACTAGTTATGGCACAAATATTAGGGGTGCATGGAATATGGGTGCTCATAAAGATCCAGGCTATCGGGCATATATTGATTTTGTAGATATGACTTCTTATGGTATTCGAGCTGTTGTCGTAGTATCAAAATAATATATATAACTTTAAAAGATAAATTTTTTAGTGGATAAAACTTATCTTTTCTATTATAACTAAAATAAAAACTTGACTGAAGAACAATCAAGTTAAAAAATATTTAAAATTTATACAGATTCTACTATCAATTTAATAGCAGTTTTTTCAATACCCTCTATGGTGATATCTGTAAATGCAGGTATGCAAACTAAGTTCTTTCCAGAAGGAGCCATAAATCCTCTTGCAATAGCTATCGCTTTAATTGCTTGATTAAGTGCTCCAGCCCCAACCGCTTGAATCTCTACTTTTCCTTTTTCTCTAAAAACATTTGCAAGAGCCCCTGCTACACTACTTGGATTGGATTTTGATGAAACTTTAAGTGTTTCCATTATGATCATTCCTTTCTATAGTTTTAATTTATGATGCGAATTTTTAAAATAGACTTGTAAAATGAAAAAAAAAAAATTATAATAAAGACAAATCAATGATTAGAGAAAATAATATGCTATTTAATTTGAAGAGAAGTTATGTCTGGTGCAAATAACTATAAATACATATTTAGTCTACTCTATGAGATGAAGAAAATCTTCCGGGAATACCGTTATCAAATTAAGTAAATAAAAGGATGGTACCGTGTTTTATGCACTCCTTATGACCATCCTTTTTATTGATTAAAAATATAGAAAAGAGGAAAAAATATGATAGACATTAAATTAATTAGAGAAAATAGGGAAGCAGTAAAAGAAAATATTAAGAAAAAATTTCAAGATGAAAAATTAACTCTAGTAGATGAAATTTATGAAATGGATATTAAAAATAGAGAGGCACAGACGACATGTGATAAATTAAAAGCAGATAAAAATAAAAAGAGTTCTGAAATAGGAAAATTAATGCAAGAAAAAAAGGTAGAAGAAGCAAATGAAATTAAAAATCAGATTAGCGAAATGGCTGAGGAAATAGCTTCTTTGGAAGAAACACAAGAAACACTAAATAAAGAAATAAAAGATCGTATGATGGTTATTCCTAATATTATGGATCCTTCAGTGCCAATAGGAGAAGATGATTCTAAAAATGTTGAAATTGAAAAATTTGGAGAACCAATCGTACCAGCTTATGAAATACCTTATCATGCAGATATTATTGAAAGACTAAAAGGAATGGATAAAGATGCTGCTGGAAGAACAAGTGGACAAGGATTCTATTACTTATTAGGAGATATTGCTAGACTTCATGAAGCAATGCTTAGCTATGCTAGAGACTTTATGATTGATAAAGGATTTACATATGCTATTCCTCCATTTATGATTAGAAGTGATGTTGTAGAAGGAGTAATGTCTTTTCCAGAGATGGAAGCTATGATGTATAAAATAGAAGGAGAAGATTTATATTTAATAGGAACAAGCGAACATTCTATGATTGGTAAATTTAAAGGACAAATTGTGAAAGAAGAAGATTTACCAATAGCAATGACTTCTTATTCCCCATGTTTTCGAAAGGAAGGAGGTTCTCATGGTTTAGAAGAAAGAGGACTTTATCGTGTGCATCAATTTGAAAAGCAAGAAATGATCGTCTTATGTAAAGAAGAAGAAGCTATGGATTGGTACAATAAGATGTGGAGTTACACAGTTGAATTTTTTAGAAGTTTAGATGTTCCAGTAAGAACACTTGAATGTTGTAGTGGAGATTTAGCAGATTTAAAAGTAAAATCATGCGACGTAGAAGCATGGAGCCCTAGACAAAAAAAATATTTTGAAGTTGGAAGTTGCTCAACTTTAGGTGATGCTCAAGCAAGACGTTTAGGAATTCGTACCAAGGGAAAAGAAGGAACATATTTTGTAAATACTCTAAATAATACAGTAGTAGCAACACCACGTGGTTTAATTGCTGTAATTGAAAACAATTATCAGGAAGATGGAAGCATTAAGATTCCAGAAGTATTAAGACCATATATGGGTGGAAAAAGTACGATAAAATAGTTTTTTGAAATTATAATTTCATAAAAAAATAAGTTCATCATATTTTTAGAACTTATTTTTTTACATATACTTTAGCTTTTTCTTCTAGTTGTTCGTTTAAAGTTTTCTTTAAAACTCCTATTGAAATCTTAGACGAATTAATACTGTCTTGATATTCAGGGTTAGTTAATAATTTTTTATATATTTGTCGATAAAGAGAACAAGTTAAGGCTCTATCAGCTATATTAATAATAGATTTTAAAAATATTATATTTGTAACTAAATCTGCTGATGTTAGGCAATAATCATCTTGAAAATCTTGATCCTTTATTTGTAATAGATTAAGAATTATATACTTAATTTCTTGTTCGACAACTTGTTTTTGAACCATTTTAATATCTTCATCTGCATAATATGTAAGGTCTAGAATTTTTATAAAGTTTTTTTTCTTTGAATGAAACAAATAGCTTTCAATATCTTTCAAACAGAATAGAAAAGTGTACTTATTTTCTATTAAAGAATCCCTAATTTCTCTAAATTGTTGATCATCAATAAATAAATCAAAATTTGTTAAGACGAAAGAGTAAATTTCTCTCATAATAAATTGTTCGATAACCAAAGAATCATTATCCTTTGTTTTTTTGCCACTATAAAATATTTGATCAATATAATGTCGATCAAAGAGAGTTTGAATTCTTTGATAAATAGGTTGATCTTTAATTTCATCATTAGAAATAGTCATAGAATTATCATCAATAACCAATTCTTTAACTACAGCTTGAACAACTTGAAAACAATCTAGTGATAATACTTTTTCTAAATAATCAAAGCCCACTTCTTGAAAGTATTTTTCTTCCATTTCATTAACCATTTTTATATCTTTTAAAATCTCTTGATATTCTGGAGTATTTTTTCGAAAACTTTTTTCCAGCTCAGCTAATTTATTATAGTATTCTTGCATAGCCAACTCAGTTTTCACTAATTTTTTTATGGTATCTCTTTTATGCATAATATCTCTCCTTAAATAAAATATTCTTAATTATATCACATTCCTAATAATTTGTATAATATTTTTAGTATTAATAATGTAGTAAACTGTAGAGTTACAATAGATGTGAAACAATTTTATATAAAAAAAGTGAATCAA
>CAOJDX010000044.1 GCA_948433435.1 uncultured Clostridia bacterium | reverse complement strand
CAAGTTATGCATTAAAATACAAAACCCCAATCGAGTATAGAACTCAATTAGGGTTCAATTAAGTAGTTTTTAATTGTCTACTTTTTCTTGACTAGTTCAATTAAAAATCTAGTCTCTTACTTTATATTTTATTATTCCTTAACAATTTTTAAAAATACATAATTACCATTTTTTTGATCTTTTTTAAAGGTGTAAGTAGCTTTAGTTTGAACACCATTTGGATCGGTTAATTTAGTTACAATATATAGCTCTTCACCTTTTTTAGATGCCTCTACTAATTCTTGAGAGTCTGGAGCACAAGCACCACCCCCCTCACAATTAAACTGAGCATAGAGATTGTTTGATTGATCATATTTCATGAAATAGCAACTAGGGGCTACTGATTGAGCTGTACCAAAGGATTCATGATAAACATTATAATCACTTCCAAATAATTCATGAACTTTTGATTCAATTAAGGCCACAGGGATGGAATTAGTATAATTTTGTTGTTCATATTCCTTAAATTTTTTCAAATCTCCATTATTATATGCTTCACGCATTAACCCATTCATTGATCCGCAATATGCTGATTCAGATAATTCTAACTTTGAACATTCAACTGAAGTAATATTTTGTTTAGAAATATTTTCATATGCCACCCTTAATTTTATTAAATTGCTATTATTTAAACTCTCAATGTTCATATGACATCTTCCATCAATCTTAAAGATACTATATAAGTTTTGAATTAGATCATCATGAATATCTACTATTTGCTCTTCATTTTTAGAATAATCAGATATATCCTCAATTTTATTCTCTTGTTTAAAATTTTGATTTCGAATAATTACTTTATCATAGAAAATATATCCAACCAAGCTTAATAAAATAATTATTGAAATTACTAATGCAATAATTAATCCCTTACTTTGACTACTATCACTTTCTTCCTTCATTTGATTTTACTCCTTTCTCTTGCATAATAACATAACTAATATTAAAAATTAATTTAATAGGCATAATTTCTTATTTCTTTACATTAAATTTACAATTTTAAAGAAAAAATATTTTCCTTCTTGTTTTTAGTATAAAAAAATAAAAAAATAATGAAAATTTATTGCAATTTCTATATATAGTGTGATAAAATTATAACTGTGTGACTGCTTAGATGTGCAAGGTTGCTGATACACCAGGAAAAGTTGCTGGAAAAACAGGTTATTTGCACGGAGCAAGCCTATACTAGATATAGACGAAGGGAGGATTTTAAATGGCAACAGAAAAAATGCGTATAAGAATGAAAGCTTATGATCATAAAATTTTAGAAAATGCTGTTACAAAAATTGTTGAAACAATCAAAAGATCAGGTGGTAATATTTCAGGACCAGTTCCATTACCAACAGAAATTGAAAAATTCACAATTTTAAGAGCTGTTCATAAATACAAAGATTCACGTGAACAATTCGAAATGCGTACACACAAAAGACTAATTGATGTCAAAAATCCAAGCAAGGAAACTATTGAGGCACTATCTCATTTAGATTTACCAAGCGGAGTAGATATTGAAATTAAAATGATTTAATTAGGAGGAAAAAATGAAAGGAATCTTAGGTAAAAAAATCGGAATGACCCAAGTATTTACAAAAGAAGGTAAATTAATTCCGGTAACTGTTATTGAAATTGAACCGAATGTAGTTACTCAAATCAAAACAGTTGAAAAAGATGGTTATGATGCTATTCAATTAGCAACACAAACAATTAGAGAAGGTTTAAGCAATAAACCAAAAATGGGTCATACAAAGAAAGCTAATACTGAACCTAAGCGCTTCTTAAGAGAAATTAGAGGAGTAAATGTAGCTGATTACACATTAGGTCAAGTAATAAATGCTGATATCTTTGAAAGTGGAGAGATCGTTGACGTAACTGGTACAAGTAAAGGAAAAGGTTTCCAAGGTGTAATTAAACGTCACAATCAATCAACAGGTCCTATGGGACATGGTTCACAATATCATAGAGGTGTTGGTTCATTAGGTACAATGAGACCTATGCATGTATTAAAAGGAAAAAAACTTCCTGGACAAATGGGTAATGTTAAAAGAACTGTTCAAAACCTTGAAATAGTTCAAATAGATATGGAAAATAACTGTATTTTAGTTAAAGGAAATGTTCCAGGAGCTAAGAAATCTTTAGTTCTTATTAAAACAGCTGTAAAAATGCCAGATAAGAAAAAGGAAAAAGCTGATTTAATTAGTTATAAAGAAGAAACACCTGTAAACGAAACTGAGTTAGCAGAAAATGTTGAAACAGTAGAAACTGCAGAATAATCATCACATAATTTATTATAAATGAAACTTATAAATAAAATGTACAGTGATGAAAGGAGGAAATAAGGATGAAAAAAGTAGATCTTTTAAACCTTAAAGGTGAAAAAGTTAAGGAACTAAAACTAAATGAAAATATATTTGATATTACCCCAAATGATAAAGTTCTATATGATGCTGTAATACTTGCTAGAGCAGCATTAAGACAAGGAACACATAAAACAAAAAATCGTTCTGAAGTTCGCGGTGGTGGAAGAAAACCATGGAGACAAAAAGGAACAGGACATGCTCGTCAAGGTTCAATTAGAGCTGTTCAATGGGTAGGTGGAGGAAACTATGGAACTCCAGTACCAAGAGATTATAGCAAAAAGCAGAATCGTAAAGAAAGAAAATTAGCATTAAAAACTGCTCTAACAGAAAAGGCTAATGATAAGGAATTAGTAGTGGTAGAGAACATTACATTAACTACTCCTAAAACAAAAGAGATGATTGCTTTATTAAAAACATTAAAACTTGAAGACAAAAAAGTATTAATTATCGTCAAAGAATTTGATGAAAATATTATTTTAGCATCACGTAATCTTCAAAATGTAGTATTAATTTCTGCAGATGAAGTAAATGTATTAGATCTAGTAGCAACAAATATGGTTCTAATTACAGAAGATGCATTAAAAGCTATTGAGGAGGTGCTAGCATAATGGATACAAAATACTTAGATATTATTAAAGCACCAGTGATTACCGAAAAATCACAAATTGCACAAGCTAATGGTCAGTATACTTTTAAAGTAGATCCAAAAGCAAATAAAACAGAAATTAAACTTGCTATTGAAAAAATATTCAATGTAAAAGTTGTTAAAATTTCAACAATTAATGAAAAACCTAAAAAGAAGAGAGTTGGACGCTACACTGGTTTAACAAATCGTTCAAAAAAGGCAATTGTTACACTAGCTGAAGGTCAAACAATAGAACTTGGTTAGAAAGGAGATTTAAATTATGGCAATAAGAAATTATAAACCTACTACACCAGGTCGTAGAAAAATGAGTACCTTAATCAATGAAGATATTACGAAGAAAACTCCAGAAAAAAGTTTAACAGTAACTTTAAACAAAAAAAGTGGACGTAATAATCAAGGAAAAATTACTGTTCGTCATCAAGGTGGTGGAGTAAAAAGAAAATATCGTATGATTGATTTCAAAAGAAATAAATTAAATATACCTGGTACAGTTGCAAGTATCGAATATGATCCAAATAGAACAGCAAACATTGCACTAATTAACTATGCTGACGGTGAAAAAAGATATATTATTGCTCCTAAAGGGTTACAAGTAGGAACAAAAATCGAATCAGGAGAAAATGCAGATATCAAAGTTGGTAATGCCCTACCACTTGCAAATATCCCAGTTGGTACTTTAGTTCATAATATTGAACTTCGCCCTGGCAAAGGTGGAGAACTTGCTCGTAGTGCTGGTTCATCAGCT
This sequence comes from uncultured Clostridia bacterium, assembly GCA_948433435.1. Taxonomy (GTDB): domain Bacteria; phylum Bacillota_I; class Bacilli_A; order RF39; family UBA660; genus UBA2730. The sequence goes on along the minus strand of CAOJDX010000044.1, from coordinate 1,731 downwards.
CAAATATTAGGACGCGAGGGAAACTATGTTATGCTTCGCTTATCTAGTGGAGAACAAAGAAAAGTATTAGGAACATGTATGGCAACAATTGGTGAAGTTGGAAATGAAGATTCATCACTTGTAAAATTAGGAAAAGCAGGACGTAAGCGCCACATGGGTATTCGCCCAACAGTTCGTGGTTCTGTTATGAATCCTAATGACCATCCACATGGTGGTGGTGAGGGACGTGCTCCAGTAGGACGTAAAGCACCAATGACACCTTGGGGAAAACCTGCACTTGGATATAAGACACGTAAGAAAAAACAATCAGATAAGTTTATAGTACGTCGTCGCAATAGTAAATAGGAAAGGATGATGAAAAAATGGCTAGAAGTTTAAAAAAAGGGCCTTATGTATTCAAAAGATTATTAAAAAAGGTTCAAAAATTAAATGAATCTGGAAAAAAAGAAGTCATTAAGACATGGTCACGCCGTTCCACTATCTATCCTGATTTTATAGGACATACATTTGCGGTTCACAACGGTAGAGAGTTTATTCCCGTTTATGTAACTGAAGATATGGTTGGTCATAAATTAGGTGAATTTGCTTTAACACGTAAATTTGGTGGGCATGGACAAGACAAGAAAAAATAAAATTAATGACTAGGAGGGAAATATATGGAAGCAAGAGCAATTGCGAAATCACTTCGTATATCACCTATTAAAACAAGAATAACAATTGATTTAATTCGTGGGAAAAATGTAAGTGAAGCACAAACCATATTAAATAATATAAATAAAAAGTCAGCTAGACTGATCAAAAAAGTTTTAGACTCTGCTATTGCTAATGCTGTTAACAATAATGGTGCCAATGCTGAGACACTATATGTTAAAGAAGCAAGAGTAGATGCTGGTCCAGTTATGAAACGTCATTTCTTTGATTCACGTTCTCACATTGGACATAAAGATAGAAGAACTAGTCACATCGTTATAGTAGTGGCTACAAAATAAAATAGGAGGAAAATTCACATGGGACAAAAAGTTAATCCTAATGGACTTAGACTTGGCATCAATAAAGATTGGGAAGCAAAATGGTATGCAAACAAAAAAGACTTTTCAAAAAATTTATCAACAGATATTAAAATTCGTGAATATTTTGAAAAGAATTTGAAAAGTGCTGGAATCGCTAAAGTTGAGATTGAAAGAACTACTAAAAAATGCGAAGTTACAGTCCATACTTCTAAACCTGGTGTAATGATCGGAAAAGGTGGAGAAGAAATTGAAAAATTAAAGAAAAAACTTTCTAACATGACTGGTGAAAATATTCAAATTTCCATTGTTGATATTAAGAAAGCTGATTTAAATGCAAAGTTAGTAGCAGATTCTATTGCAAATCAAATTACTAATAGAGCATCATTCCGTATGGCCCAAAAACGTGCAATTAGAAATGCAATGAAAGCAGGTGCTAAGGGAATAAAAACACAAGTTTCAGGAAGACTTGGTGGAGCTGATATGGCTCGTAGTGAAGGATACACTGAAGGTACAATTCCACTACATACTTTAAGAGCAGATGTTGACTATGCGACCTCAGAAGCAGATACAACATTTGGTAAAATTGGGGTAAAGGTATGGATTTACAAAGGTGAGATTCTTGCTAGAAAAAGAAATGTAAATAAACACGAGGGAGGTAAGTAATTATGTTAATACCATCAAGAACAAAATACCGTCGTGTTCATAGATTACCTCATGAAGG
>CAOJDX010000043.1 GCA_948433435.1 uncultured Clostridia bacterium | reverse complement strand
AGGTGGTGAAGGTGCTGAAATTGTTTATGCCCTTCGTAATAATGAAACTCTAGCAAAAGCAGTTTTAGAAGGTATAGGATCTGCTGGTCAAAAAATGCGCAAGTATTATCAAAGAAGATTACCAGAAGATCCAAGTAAGGATTATTATTTTATTCATAGATTAACAGGAAAAACAGAACCAATTTTGGTAGAATATGGATTTATTGATAATGCAGCCGATGCTCAAAAATTGAAAACAAAATTAGATGATTTTGTAGAAGGAGCGGTAAAGGCTATTACAGAGTATGCTGGTTACACTTATATTCCCCCAAAAACTATTTCTGATGAATATTATATAGTTCAAAAGGGAGATTCATTATGGAGTATAGCGGAAAAATTTAATACAACAGTAGCTGAATTAAAAAGGTTAAATAATTTAACAAGTGATACTCTGACAATTGGCCAAAAATTAATTGTAAAAGAAATCCCAACAAACAAGCCAGAAAATACATCAATTTATATAGTTCAAAAGGGAGACTCACTATGGAGTATAGCGGAAAAATTTAATACAACAGTAGCTGAATTAAGAAGACTAAATAACTTAAAAAGTGATATTCTAACAATTGGACAACAACTAATAATCAAAGAATCAAATACACTTCCACCTCAGGATACTACAATATATATTGTGCAAAAAGGGGACACTTTATATAGTATAGCTAATAAATTTAATTTAACTGTAGACAAATTAAAAGAATTAAATAATTTAAATTCTAACACTTTAACTGTTGGTCAAGAATTAATTATAATGGAGCAGGAAACACCACCAAATCCAGGAAATATTACCTATATAGTCCAAAGAGGAGATACATTATATAGTATAGCAGAAAAATTTAACACAACCGTAGAAGAACTTAAAAAAATAAATAACTTAAGTTCCAACACTTTAACAATAGGTCAGGTTTTAAATATACCATCAACAGTGAATCCTCCTTCAGAAGAAACAATATCGTATACAGTTCAAAGGGGAGATAGTCTATGGTCAATTGCTAATACCTATAAAACAACCGTAGAAAAAATAAAAGAGTTAAACAATCTAACATCCGATTCCTTAACTATTGGTCAAAAATTATTAATTCCAAAATCAAGTAATATGCAAGAGGAAATACTATATACAGTTGAAAGAGGAGATAGTTTATGGTCAATTGCTAATAAATTTAATACAACCGTAGAAGAATTAAAAAGAATAAATAATTTAACCAGTAATATTCTTCAAATTGGTCAAAAACTAATTATACCATCATTAGAAAGAATAACACATTCAGCTACTTATACAGTTTTAAAAGGAGATAGTTTATGGCTAATTGCTAAGAAACACAATACATCGGTAACTGAACTAATAAACTATAATCATTTAGATAGTATTAATTTAAAGCCAGGGGATAAGTTAATAATTCCTAACTCAAAAAGCAACTATTACATAGTAGAAAAGGGAGACTCATTATGGTCTATTGCAGCAGCACATAATCTATCTGTAGATGAGTTAAAGAATATGAATAATTTAAGTGATAATTCAGTAACAATTGGTCAAAGATTAATAATATCTTAAAAATCCACAATATCTGTGGATTATTTTTTGATTATATTGAAAAAAGCTACAAAAAAAGAAAAAAATATGATATATAAATAATAGGAAAGAGGGACCAAAATATGAACAATAACCAAAATATAGGTAGTCAACTAAACCCTACTAATCTACAAAATGTAAATGTTACTAACTTAAATACTAATCAAACTAAGGGTAAAACAATAAAACAAAAAATCAGAAACATTTTTCTATTTTTAATCTTTGTAGGTCTAATAGGAATAGGAACTTCAGTCTATTTATTGATAGATGATAATAAAAAGTATAATACCTATATTCCAATAGCTGCAGATTTAATTAGTGTGGAAAAAATTAATAAAAGTGGTATACACTATTATAAAGGGACTTATAAATATATAATTAGCAAAAAAGAGTATTTCTATAAATCAAAAAAATTATATTCTTCATCAGCTGATAGGATTATTCAAATAAAATATAATAAAGAAGATCCTACTAAACTTTATGATGAGACAGCCTCTAAAAACTATTTTATATTACTGTTTTCAAGTATAGCTTTTAGTTTCATTTCAATGATTATATCAGTTTCCTTATCCTCTTCAAAATTAAAAGAAATAATAACAGTACAAGTTATAGAACAAGTAACCTGTGTAGGAGGAAGAAGAATTTACTTAAGTAATATAAATATTCCAGAGAATACACCTAGTACATATGAAGAAAAATACTATGTATATTTTTCTAATAATTTAGATAAGTTCAATATAGGGAATAAATTAACATTTAATATCTACCAATATAATGAAGTATTTACAACAGAAGCCTATCGTAATAATTTAGCTAGAACAATATATAATTATAAAGATGATGACTTTACATTAATAGCAAGACAGAATTAATAAAAATAATCTCTAAATATACTATAAAAGATTAGTGTAATGGGTTTTCCCAGAATAATAGTCAATAAAAAGGTTTGAAACTTCATTTTACTAAAACCAGCAATATAGCAAAGCAAGTCATCAGGAGTACCAGGAAGAATAATTCCCCAAATAAAAATTTTATCAAATTTATTAGATCTTACATAACCAAGATACTGATTAGTAGTATCTTTTTTAAAGAGCAAATCAACAATCTTCGTTCCATAAATTCTAGCTAAGAAAAAACTACAAATTGATCCAAGACAAAGACCAATATAATTATAAAGAAAGCCATAAAAACCTCCAAATAACATGACTCCTATTAAACAACTGGCACCTCCTGGTATAACTGGAAATATTACCTGAATAATTTGAACTATAATAAATACAACAGGAGCAAGAATACCACATTTCTTAATAAAGTCCATTAATATGCTATTAGAACTAAAAATATTCTCTTTGAATCCATATATAATAAATAAAACCATCAAAATTGTAGTTATGCTTGCTATAGTTTGCATAGTAATTTTAAAAATTTTCTTTTTCATTCTTCCTCCAATTTATATGAACTATTAATATTAGTGTTAGGAAAGATAAAAAAATTATACTCAATTTGCTAAACATAATTTATATGAATAAAAATATTTAAAATTTTTCCTGAAGTTGTTATAATAAAAAAAAGGAATATATTTATGGAAGAAGTAATTATAAAAGTAGAAAGAAGCAATACAAACGAAATTTTAAAAAAAATAAAAAAATATTTAAGAAATGATCAAAAATATTTATTAAAAATGGAAGTAAATTCCTCAAATAATAGGGATTTACAAAAAATAGAACAAGTCATAAAAGCTTATAACATAAAAGATTTAAAAAAAAGATATACTTATATTTACGATATGGTATGCAAAGATTTAGATGAGAAGTTTAGTAAAGAAAATCTTTGTGACTTTCAAAATAATAAATGTAAAGCAGTAAGAGATGGACATTATTGCAATAGTTTATATGGATGTTGCTATGGGCCAAACAGAGGGAAATGTAAAAATTTAATAAATAATAAATGTAATATTAAATCAATATCTTGTAAGCTATTTACTTGTAGATATTTAAGAAAAAATAATTGTAAGTTTTTTATCAGAGATATTCCTCTATTAAACTTATTTTTTAATTATCGACAAAAATATTTAATAAGCTACTCAATTTTTATAGATGAAGACCAAATAATTGAATCCTTACTAAAGTTAAAATAAATTACCTACATATTTTTAGCCTGATAACTATTAACCAAAGTATTTTCAAGTACTAATGAAATAGAGGTATTATCGGTCTTTTTTATAGATAAGCTTGTCTCATGGGGTAGGAAGGAAAAAACATGCTCAAAATATTTAGGATCTCCATTATTAATAAAAACTCTATCATAAGTCCAATCTGTCCCTAGTTTTTCCATATTAGGAATTCCATAATTATAAGCTTGGACTGCTTTTGGGATATTATAATCAAAGTATTCCAAGTTATTTTGCAAAATCATAGAAGCTACCTTGACATTATAATAAAGATCAGATAACATTTCTTCACTTACAGTAATTTCTTCTCTTTCTTGTAATTCAAAATTATAGGCAGTTAATTGTTTATTATACCAAAAATTTTCAATTTGCATTCCGCCTATCGCACAGCCATTTTGTGAATATTCATGGTGAATTCCCGAACTTTCCTGACACATGATGGCCATTAATAAGTTAGGATCTATTCCATACATTTTTCCATATTTTTCAAAAATATTCATATGCCTTTTAGCATTACTAACACATTCACTAGTGGATCTATCTTCATAATCAAATTGAAAATGGTCTTCATCAATTATTTCCTCATCAAGAATATCCTCAACAGAAATTTGAGGAATTTTTGCATTTTGTCGAACTTCATTAGTGATATTACCTATTAAGGAGTTAGGGTCTTCTAAAAGTTCTATTTCATAACTAGAATCAGAAGAATCATTAAAATTGTAGTTAATAGAATCAATAGCACCTGCAGCAGAAATAATACCAGATAAACCAATTAATGCATTACGAACAACTTTTCTACGTTTATTATCACAATTATTTTTATATTTAGATAAAATGAAATTTGCATTGGAATAGGTAATGGTTTGCTTTTGAAAGTTTTTTCCTTCCTTTTTAGGCAAATTCACTCCAATTTTTTCAAAATCCAAATCGTTTTCAATAGAAATTTTTTTTGCATAATGGAATAATTTATTAATATTATTAGTGAGATGTATAGTCTTTTTTGAATGAGTAGGGTCAATAATAGATGCAGTAATAGTTCTGATTTTCCCATTTTCAGTTCTTACAATAAATTTTAATTGACTATGATCAATATTTTTATCCATATAAAATAACACCACCTATTATAATAATTATATCATATCATAATTTTTTTAATAATTATATAGTTGCTATAAATAAAAACATAATTTGACAGTAATAATTTTTTGGCAATTATAATATAAGAAAGTAAAAGTTCATCATATAATACTTTGGAAGGAGATAATTCAATGAAAAATTGTTGTAATGATAACAGAGATAAATTTCCTAGATTTTGTTTTGTTTTAGGACCAACAGGCCCAACAGGTCCAACGGGACCATCTAATGGAATAACAGGACCAACGGGTGCAACAGGTCCAACAGGCCCACAGGGAACAGCAGGAACAATAGGGGCAACGGGACCAACAGGCCCACAAGGAACAGCAGGAACAATAGGGGCAACGGGACCAACGGGTGCAACAGGTCCAACAGGTCCACAGGGAACAGCAGGAACAATAGGGGCAACGGGACCAACAGGTGCAACAGGCCCAACGGGTGCGACAGGCCCAACAGGCCCACAAGGAACAGCAGGAACAGTAGGAGCAACGGGACCAACAGGCGCAACAGGTCCAGCGCCAAATTTAGCTATTGGTACAGTTACTACAGGGGCACCAGGAACTGATGCATCTGTAACAATTACGGAGGCATAATAAAAGGTAATTAATATTAAGACATTTACAAAACTAATTTAAAAAGGAGGAAAAATGGAAGAAAACATAATAGGTTATAGATTGGACTTTGTTATTCCACAAGGCCCAACAGGCCCACAAGGAACGGCAGGAACAGTAGGAGCAACAGGTCCAACGGGACCACAGGGAATCATAGGAGCAACGGGACCAGCGCCATCATTAACTATTGGAACTGTAACAACAGGTGATCCAGGAACTAATGCAAGTGTTACTATAACACCAGTTAGTGATTAAAGATAAATAGAAAGGATGGATGTTAATGAATCCAAATAGTGCAGATTATTTATTAAATTTTGTTATTCCACAAGGCCCAACAGGCCCACAAGGAACAGCAGGAACAATAGGGGCAACGGGACCAACG
>CAOJDX010000042.1 GCA_948433435.1 uncultured Clostridia bacterium | reverse complement strand
TAGACTATACGATTGATTATGGAAATAATACGAATGCAGGAGAAGGAACGATTACGATCACAGGAACAGGAAATATTAATTCCGAAACAGAAGTAAGATATACAGGTACCGAAATCAAGACCTTTACGATAGAAAAAGCAACTCCAGTATTAACACTGAGTGAAAAAAGTGGTGTATTTACAGATCATGGGTCAATAGCTGGTAGAGTTCGTGAAACCGCAAGTGTAGCAGGAAGTTTTAAACATACTAGTTCAGATCCAAACATTGCTACATTCTGGAAAGATTCTTACCAAAATATTGAGGCTAATAAAACTTGCTCTATGAATGTAGTTGCTGTATCAAATGGAGCAGTAGTTCTAACAGTAACGTTTACTCCAAATGATATAGATAATTATAATATTGTTACTGAAACATATAATGCAATAATAGATGTATCTTTCCCAGTATGGGAAATAGAAAGTATAACAACTAGTGATGGATCTAAGCCTGCAACATTGGCAGATACAATAGTGATTAAATTAAGGGGGTATCATACATCTTTAAATGTGGCATCAGATTTATTGGTAGAACAACTTAGTATATGGATTGGAGAACATGAGATAAAACAGCCGTTTACCCAGTTTTCTGCAAATGACTTAAATGATGGCAAGGTACATTATACTTTACAATTTGATTTGGATGCAGTAATTTATACTGGAGATCTAAGTATAATAATTGATAAAGATACGTTATGGGACGAAAATAGAAAAATCTATAATAATCGAACATCCTTAGCAACAGGGGTCACAATAAATAATGTTACAGAAAAATTTGCTAAGGCTTATACTTATAATCAAATAGAAGAAGCGAATGATTATTGTATAACAGGTAATGAATCAACTTGTAAGGTAACGACATGTTATCAAACAAAAACTGCAGGAAGTTGTCCATCAGGGACTATAATAAAGTATAAAGTGAGTGATACTATGGTTGTTAATTTTCATGTAGTTGAAGATAAAGGAAGTACGATGACGATGCAAACACAGAAAAATTTAAAATATGACCAAAAATATAAAACTCAATGGGCTAGTAAGGAAGATTATATAGAAGCTGGTGGGCTAGAAAGTGATTGGGAGAATATATTTGTTAACACTAATAAAGGACCATTAACTCTTTTAAAAACAGTGGAATCTTTAACCTCAAGTTGGACTAATGTTAATAATCAGACATATGCACTGGGTACAACAGTATTTAAAGATAACGCCTATACAGGATGTATTTTCTCCACAAAAAAATGTACAGAGAATGTATATACTTTACCAAGTAGAACGGCTAAAGCTAGAATACTTACTGCACAAGAAGCATACTCATTAGGAGCTAATTCAGATTCATACCCAAAATGGATGTATAATTATTTATCTTTTCTTCATACATCTGGTTATTGGATCGTAAGTTTAAATAACACCCAAGGTTATGTCGCCCAACCTATGTACATGTATTTAAGAGGGGATTTAAGTTTTGATCCTGTAGACCAACTTTACGGAATTCGTCCTGTTGTTGTAGTATCTAAATAATGATAAAAAGGTAAATCAATTTAAAATGATAAATCCCTAATTTTAAAATTGGAAAATTCAGGTTTCTACTTGAATTTTTTTTGTTTTCCTTTATAATAAGAAACAGATTATTTTGAGGGAGTGATAGGCAATGAAAAAAGACGACATCTTAGTATTTGTAAGCAATGATATAGTGCTATTCCCTAACTCAGAAGTACGCTTTGAAATAGATGGAGAATACGAAAAAGATTTATTAAAAAAAATAGGAGAAAACCAAGAATTTTTAATGGTAAACCCTTATGAAAACAATTCTTTCCCAGACATCACCATGCTACCTCAAATAGGAATTCTATCCCAATTAAAACTAATTATGGATATTCCTAATGGCAAATGTAAAATAACGATTCTAGGGTTAAGAAGAGTTCAAATTTCTAATTATTCAGTTACTGATGAAGCTATTTATCAGGCTAGTTATGAAGAAATAGAACACAATAAAATAATAGATGAACATTATAAAAATCTCTTAATAAAAGCCTTAGATAAATATGTAAACAAAGTACCATATGTGTCCAATGCTATTATGAACAAAATAGATCTTGTAGATAATATAACCGATCTATCTGACTTAATTATTAGTTTTCTACCATTTGGCATGGATAAAAAAAAGAAATATATTTTAGAAACTGATTCTCGTAAACGTTGTAAAATGTTAATTGAAGATATGAATGATGATCTTCAATTCGTTCTCTTAGAAGAAAAGATAGAAAAAGAAGTCGATAAAGAATTAGAAAACAGTCAAAAAGAATACTATCTTCGTCAGAAGATAACAGCTATTCAAAAAGAATTAGGAGAAACTGGTAGTAAAGAAAGTGAAGTAGATCGACTAAAACGAAAAGCACATTCCTTAAAATGTTCTCCTAAAATTAAAAATAGAATCAAACTAGAATTAAACCGCTATGAAAGTACACCTAGTACTTCACCTGAACTTTCCATTATTAGAGATTATCTAGATTGGATGCTTAATTTACCATGGAATATTTACACAAAAGATACAAAAGATTTTAATCAAGTCATGAATACTCTAGATGAATCACATTATGGTCTATTAAATGTCAAAACAAGAATACTAGAATATTTAGCCGTAAAACAAAATACTAATAGTTTAAAAAGTCCCATTCTATGTTTAGTAGGGCCTCCTGGAGTAGGAAAAACAAGTCTAGCCTTATCTATCGCTAAAGCATTAAATAGACAGGTTTGTAAAATATCAGTTGGAGGCATCAATGATGAAGCTGAAATAGTAGGGCACAGAAGAACCTATGTGGGTGCATCTCCTGGTAGAATTATCCAAGGAATTAAAAAAGCCAAAAGTTCTAACCCCGTTTTTATTATCGATGAAATAGATAAAATGCGTAAAGATTTCCGAGGAGATCCTGCTAGTAGTTTATTAGAAGTTTTAGATCCTGCTCAAAATAATCACTTTTCCGATCATTATATAGAAGAGGAATATGATTTAAGTAAAGTAATGTTTATTGCAACAGCGAATTACTTAGACCAAATACCTTATGAATTACGAGATAGATTAGAAATTATAGAAGTTCCAAGCTATACAGAATATGAAAAATTTGCTATATGTAAAAATTACATCATTCCCAAGTCTCTTGATGAGCATGGCCTAACCCTACTAAATGTTCAATTTACAGATGAGGCAATAATGGATATCATAAGATACTACACTAAAGAAGCCGGAGTTAGACAATTACAAAGAGAAATAGCCACTATTCTTAGAAAAATAGTAAAAAAATTACTAATGAATCAAGAAATAGTATCTTACCAGATTGATGTCAAAATGATTTTAGAACTACTAGGGAAAAAGAAATATTTTTATAATGAAATTGATCAACAAAAAAGAATAGGAGTAGTAAATGGGATGGCTTATACTGCCTTTGGGGGTGACATTTTACCAATTGAAGCTACCTATTATAAAGGAAAAGGAAATTTAATTCTAACTGGAAGTTTAGGAGAAGTCATGAAAGAATCAGCACACATTAGTTTTAGTTATGTTAAGGCTCATGCTGAGGAATTTGATATAGATCCTCTACTATTAGAAGAAAACGATATTCATATTCATGTGCCAGAAGGAGCGGTAAACAAAGACGGACCAAGTGCTGGTATTACCCTAACAACTACCTTAATTAGTTTATTTTCTAAAAAAAGTGTTTCCTCAAATATTTCTATGACAGGAGAAATAACCTTAACTGGTAGAGTTTTACCAATAGGAGGAATAAGAGAAAAAGTAATAGGTTCCCATAGAGCCAAAATTAAAACCATCTATTTGCCAGTTGAAAATAAAAAAGATTTAGAGGAAGTTGATGGTAACATAAAAAAAGATATTAAATTCGTTTTTATTGACAACTATTTAGAACTATACCATGATTTATTTTCAGAAAGTAGAAATAAAAATACTACTCAAAAAAGATTACAAAAGGCTAGATAAAAAATTATTTTCATCAGAACATAAAGAATATATTAGGTGAGATAGAACAAACAGAAAATAAACAATTTATGAAATATACTAGAAAAGAATTCTTACAATTACGATAGAAAATTAATGTTTATAAATTTAAAGACTTTCATAGTCTTTTTTTTTCATCTCTTTCATACTATTTAATGAATGGGAGGATATGTATGAAAAAAACTTTATCTTTTGAAAAAGATTTAACATTCCAAACAATGATTGGAGAAATAACCACAATATCTTTTGAAGAAGACTTAAAATTTATAGATCAAAGTAATATCGAAGGTAATTTCTATATTAGTGGTAAATATAAAATGACTGAAGCTAGTACTTTATTAGAAGATTTTTCCTATAGTATACCAATAGAAATAGCTATGCTAGAAAATTACGATTTAGAAACAACTAAGATTAGTATTGCCAACTTTACATACGAAATTATTGATGATGATACTTTAAGAAGTAAGATAGACGTTTTAGTAGAAGGTCGCGAGCAAGTTTCCCTAGAAGAAGAAAACGTAGTAATTGAAGAATTATCCAGTACTGAAACAGAACATAATGATAAAGAAAAAGAAATAACTGAAACAGAGTTAGTAAGAGCGACCAATCAAACCGTGAATAATGATATTGAAAGGGAATGTGATGGAGAGATGAAAACAGAAGAAGACAAAGAAATTCCAATAAAGGAAAATAAACCTTTAAAACAAGAAGAACAAACCATCCAAACTCAAGTAATTAATGAAAATATAGAAGAACAAACACTAAAACAACAGACAATAGAAGCTGAAATAAAACAAGAAATAAAAAGAGAGGATGAAGAAAAAGAAACAATGACACAAGAAAAGAAAACATCAGAACAAGAAAAACAAACTACGACAAGTATCAAAGTAAATTCCTTATTTTCAAATCTAGGAGATAGCAGTGACACCTTTACCACATATTCAGTATATATTATGCGAGAAGGAGATAATTTGGAAAAGGTAATGGATAAATACAAAGTAAAAAGAGAAGATATAGAAGTTTACAATGATTTATCAACAATCGAATTAAATTCTAAAGTAATTATTCCTACTAGCAGTGATGAATGATTTTAGAACAACAATAACTAAATATAATTTAAAGCCTTATAAATATAAATATATTAATAAGGCTTGTGTTATATATACTGATCATGGTAATTATGTAATGAAAAGAAAAAGAAGAAGTGATAAAGACAAATTATATGACTACTTATTAGCAAAAAATTTTTCTTTTTTTCTATATCCTGAAAATGATTTAAGTGATGAACATGAACTATATACTTATATTGATGAAGTCGAATTAAGCCAAGATGAAAAGGCTAAAGACTTAATGCTTATTTTAAGTGAAATGCATAACAGGACTACTGCTTACAAAAATATTAATTTAGATAAAATAAAAGAAATATATGAAGATAAATTAAATACGATTGACTACTTAGCAAAGTATTATAATGACTTAGAAGAAGTATTTATGATGCATATTTATAATAGCCCAGAAGAATACTTACTACTAAAGAATATGGACAAAATTTCTAATACATTACAATATAGTAAATTGATATTAGAAGAATGGTATAATAACATTACCAAAACAAAAAAAGAAAGAACTACGTTAATTCATAATCATTTAAGCTTAGATCACTTTATAGATGGACGCGATGCAAAATTAATTAATTTTGATTATGCTGAATATAATAGTCCCATATATGATTTTGTTTACTTTTATAAAAAACATTATAAGGAGTTGGACATGGAAAGTCTATATAAAATATATAGACACAAATTTATGTTAACAAAAGAGGAAGAACTATTATTATTTGTCGAATTAATGCTTCCATGGAAAGTTGTTTTTTCAAGAAATCATTACAATAATAGTGTAGAAGTATACAATTTAAACAAATATTTAGATGTTACTAGAAATTTTATTTTAAAAGAGCAAGAGAAATATCAAAAAGGAAATGAAACAAATAAGGCATAAAAGAATAATTGCATTAATTCTAGTAGTAATAAATACAAGAATTAAAACCTGCCATAAAATAATAATCAATAAGGAAAATAATAATCCTAAATATAGAAGACTTTTGCTTCTTTTTTGTTTACAGTAATTGCAGCGACAATAGAATTGATGTTTTTTGTTTTTCATAAAGACATCACCTATAATAATTTATGTATTTGAAAGTATTTGGTTCCATGTTATACTGATAATAGGTGATAGGAATGAGTAATGAAGAATATAAGAGGTTTTT
>CAOJDX010000041.1 GCA_948433435.1 uncultured Clostridia bacterium | reverse complement strand
ACGAGTCACTTTTATATAAAATTTTGTTTCACATCATTTACAAATGTACAAAATTAAAGTATTTTCCATCTAAAAATATAAAAAATAATTCGACTTTATGATCAATAAATTTACTAAAAAACATAATACTTAAATAATATCAAAGTTATTACACAGTTTAAATCTATACAATTAGTTAAGTTTTATCTTAATTACTCTTTAACTTTTAACATATGTTTTTTTCTTCTTTCTACTAAATTGATGAAAAGTAGTACTTACTCTTCACAAAAAAGCATCAAAGCATAATTTATTCAAGAAATAGGTAATAATTTAGTTTGAAAAACTAAAAAAGTCTTGATAAACAAGACTTTAATTACTAAATGGTCGGGAAGACAGGATTTGAACCTGCAACCCCTTGGTCCCAAACCAAGTGCTCTACCAAGTTGAGCCACTTCCCGATAAGATAAATTGTAATTCTCTATCGAACTTTCTAAAAAACTAGGATACCTATTTTAACAATACCTTGAAATAGAATATCTATTATTGTATTATCTTCAACTTTAGGTTAAAAATTTCAGTGCTACAATAAAAAGTCTTTTCAAAACTGATAATATATTAAATCTCGAACAGTTCGAGTAGATTCATTAGTGGTGCGCTCGAAGGGATTCGAACCCCTGACCTTTTGGTTCGTAGCCAAACACTCTATCCAACTGAGCTACGAGCGCAAGTCTAAAACCAACTTTTAAACTTTCTTAATTAAATAAGACAATTAAAATATTACCACTTTTCTTTTAATAAGTCAATATATATGAAAAACTTTTTAACAGACATTTCAATAATTAAAATCAAAACCTAATCTTACTATAACTGGATAATGATCACTAAAATTTCCATACTCAACATCTTTTTCCAATAAAATTTTTTTCAAAATAAAACACTTAGAAAAAAAAACATGATCAATCGCTACATTTTTAGTAGCTTTTTTAAAAGTTGCTTCATTAATAACTACTCTATTTATATTAAGTTTTTCCATTTCCTTAATAAACAATTGAAAATCTCTATTATGAATAGTCATATTAAAGTCTCCCATTAAAATAACAGGTCTCTTAATTCTTTCTATAATTTTAATTAACTTTTTTAACTGTTTTTTCTTAGTTTCCGCCTTCATATAATCAAGATGAGTATTTAAAATTACAACTGGTCCAATATCCTCTATACTTACTTCTACAATGGTAACTATTCTAGGTACATAGGAACAAATCCAAGGAAGAGTTTTAGTATCTTTTCTTAAAATATTCTTATTCGTTAAAATAGGTACACTCTCATTAAAAACAGAAAAGGGATAAATATACCTTGTAAAAAAACTTTTAGGATATCGAAACTTCCCATAGCAACAAAAATTCTTAGGAAGATACTTCAGCAATCTCACAAAATATCTTTGATTAACTTCTTGTAAACCAATAATATCCAACTCATATTTTTCGATTAAAGAAAACAACATCTTAATATGATCTTCGTTTTTCAAAATTCCATTATATCTTTTTAATTTATACTTATTCTGCACATTAATTGTCGCAATATTTAACATCAATAATTCTCCTTACAATATACAACTAATAGTATTATAAAATAATATGTCTGATAAACATAGACTATAATTAGAACAAATATATCAATAATTGCTTACAACTTAAATTTTTTTTGATAAAAAGTTAAGAAAAAACTAAGATGAATTTCCTCATCCTCAATAATTCTAGAAAGAAGATGTTTAATATATTGATCTTTAATAATTGAACGATGGTATTGATAATTTTTAATAGCATTCTGCTCACTTCTTATATTAAACTCAAGTATTTTCTTCAAATCAGTGCTGTAATTAACATTTATACTACTCCATGGTTTAAACATATTAAGACTAGAAATAGATCCATAAACAGGTTTAACTCCTAATAATTGAATAGTTTCTCCCAATAATCTCAAATGATGCATTTCCACTTCTGAAATGTGCTTAATAACATCTACAAATTCCTTTTCATTTTTTAAAGCTAAAGACTGAAATAAATATAAATGAATTGCAGTATCTTCACTAACACTACCAGCATAATCTTCTAAAAGAAGTTTTGCATAATATTGATTTTTTGCTTCTACCCTAGGAATAGGATAAGGTTTATCACTCTTATAGTTCATATAGATATCCTCCATAATAAACCTTATGCTATCATAAACAAAATTAAACTAAAAAATAGAAAAGAAAAAAAGATCTATATCAAGATCCTTTACTATTTCTATCTGGTGCCTGTGAAGAAGAAGTTGAATAACTTTTTTCAAAAGCAATAATAGGTAGTAATAATTACTAACTAATATAAGTATAGCATGGATTACAAAATTTTGTTCTAAAAGTTTAACTTGTTTACTTGTTTTTAAAATATTCTTATTATATAATTTTACTAGGAACATTTGATGTGAGTGTCGTCCTCCAATCTTGAGAAAGAAAGGAGGGATACAATGAAGAAAAGAACTTTTATTATTAAAGTCCTTCGTCTTATTGCTATCATTTTATTACTCCTTACCTTACTGGTAATAGCAATAAAAATATGACACTCTTTCATCGCTGATTGAGTGTCAATTCTAAATTATTCAGAGGCGACATTCACTTGCAGAATCAAATGTTCCTCTTTTTTTATTTTATGCAAGTTTTCTTGCTAAATACATAATATCATAATTTTAAGTTCTTGTCAAAAATTTATTCTTAAAAATTTCACATATTTTTAGTCAGTTTTTTCTTATTTTGTTTTTGTTCATTATATTGTTGCTCTGCTTCATCTGCTTCACACCTTAAAAAACAAGCCTTTTGCATATAGCCCTCATATGCTCTTACTTTTTGTTCAGTATGTGCATCAATATAATATGCTGAATCACCATATATATCTTTTAATTTTTCTGCTTCTCGTTCTAATTGTTCCCCTTTTTCAAATAAATATAATGCTCTTAGTGAATTAAATCCTCGCATATTACGATTTTTTCTCATTACATCTTCTAAATATTCTTTAATATAACTTGGTCTTTCTATTACTTCTATATCATAATCATGTGCTTTTTTTTCTGGAACTTCTATTTGTAATAATAATTCTAACCATGCTGCTACAATATGTCTATGACAAAATTCACTATTATCTTCATAACATAACAAAATTGAATTATCTAATTTTCTATAAATCTCTTCTGGATTTAATTTAGAAAGCACTTGCTCATAATATTGTTCCACATAATATCTATTATTTTCTTCTTCTGAAATTTTTCCAATATTTTGATGCCAAACTTTCCAAAAAGATAATTTTGGGGCTAATACTGGAAAACATTTACCATCATATCCTACTTGTTTTCCTCTATCTCCAGATATAGAATATGTTGTGTATTTATCTGATTGCCAATTTTTATAACTACTTGTACTTATCATTGTAAAACCTCCCTTAAGTAATTAATATTTTATCACAATTGATTAATTAATACTATAACTTGAATTGAATTTCTAAATAATTAAATAGGATGAAAATCTTATAAAATTTGTTAATATCTAAAAGAGCAGGATAAGAAGATGGCACCATAACACCATTTTATCCCTTATAAAATAAGGATTTGTGTATGTGCCATTCTGATTTTGCACTTGCAAAATTCATCCTACTTCGTAGGTTGATATTAAGGATAGACGATTATTTAAGTCTTATAATTAAAGGATTTTATAGTTTTAATTTTCATCCTATTTTTATATTTTTGATAAATTTAGTAGGATGATTAGACAAATTCATCTTCTTTAAAAGTATTTCTTATTTTTTCTAATAATTCTTTAAATATTTGATTATTATTACTATCTTTTATATCACTTAAATCTACTGTTATAACTCCTAGCTTTAAATTACCATTATCAAATTTTTCATCTTTTAATGTTATTAATCTAATTATCTTTTCTACTTCTATTTCACTAGATATTTTTAGGTTAGTTAAATTATCATCAGTATCTATTTCATAATAATTTAATTTATATTCATTACCTAAAACACTATTTAATTTATTAAAATAATTTCTTGATTCATCTTTAGTTTTTACTTCATTATTTTGTGGTATAGGAATTCCATATTCATCTTCAAATAATGAATAATTTAAAGGTAGTTTATATTCTTCGTTATAGGTTAATAAATCAGTTAAGAAATTTTTTCTAAAATGATAATGTTCTAATTTTAATTTATTATCACTTTTACTAATTTCTAAATTATCTATATAAGTAGAAATCATCTTTTGTTTTTCTTCTCTTGATTTATTTTGATAGTTAATTATTCTATTCATAAATTCTTTTGGATTAATAAACGTATCAAGATTATATTTATCTTCTAGTATTAATAAATCATCAACAGTAAAGTTTAAATTCTCATATTGTTTTTGATCCTGCCATTCTTTATTTAATCTTTGTTTGTTAAATTCTATTTGTTTGATTTCCTGCTCAAACTCATCTATTTTCATAATACCTTTTATATAAACTGATTTTATTCTATCTAATTGTTTATCTAGTTCTTTTAATTCTTTTTCATAATTAATATCTTTATTATCTAATTTTAATTTAATAAATGGTGTATAGTAATCATTTATCATCATATCATTTTTAACTAATTCAAGTAAACAAGCCATTAATTCTCGTTCTATTTCTTTTTCTTTGTAGGTAATTTTACAATGTTCACATTTATAGTAATAATACTTTTTACCATTTGGTTTAGTTGTTGCACATCCACCTAAAAATCTATCACATTTAGAACATTTTAATTTATTAGTAAATAGATATGTAGCAGTTCTTTCATAATGTCTAGCATTTCTTAACTTTTGATATTGACAGTCATCCCATTTTTGTTTAGATACTAAAGGTTCTACAACATTTTCATAATAAGTTGGATGCTTTGTTCTTTTTCCATGAACATAATCACCTTTATAAAGTTCATTTGTCATAATGTGATTTATTGTTGAATCTCTCCAATTAGTTTTACATAACACTTGCTCTTCATTATAGATATTAGCAATAGTTTGATAACTTTTACCTTCTAAATATAAATCAAATATTCTTATAATTATATCTTTGGTTAATGGATCTGGAACTAACTTTTTATTTACTCTTTTAAATCCTAAGGGTGGCTGATTTGGAATATGACCAGAACGAATTGCCCCTGCCATTCCAAATTTAGTTCTCTCACTACATTTTTCTATTTCGTTTTGTGATACACTTGTCATTATTCTCATTACCATTCTGCCATTCGAAGTAGTAGTGTTTGATTCATCTGCCATACAATCTATATCACAATCATTATCATTTACAATTTTCATTAACTTTTCAATATCGTAAACACTTCTAGTTAATCTATCTAATTTAAAAGCAACGATAACATTAATATTCTTGCTTTTAACATCACTCATCATTTCTTGGTAAGCAGGTCTCTTATCATTTTTAGCACTTATGCCAGCATCTTTATATACTTTATAGATACTATATCTTTTAAACTGACAAAACTCTTTTAATCTATCTTCTTGTTCTTTTAAACTAAAACCCTCACGACTTTGTTCTTCTGTGCTTACTCTCACATATATCCCAGCAATTTTATTATTTTCACTCATTAATCATTCCTCCTTTTGATAAACTATTTTATCATTTTTAATTCGAATTACAATAAACTAAATTGTATTTTTTTAGTAAACTAGTTGACTAATGATCTTTTAAATATTCTTCTAAATCTTTAAATTTTATTTTCTTTTGATAACCATTTATAAATATGTCATCACACTCATCAAATAATAAATAATCATTACTATTAACTTTTAAGATATGTGGCTTTACATAGGCGATATTAGTGTTTTTAAGACTTATAATAGTTCCACTAATTAATTCATATTTAACACAAGCAAATCTACATATCATATCTACTTTCTTTTTTAATTCCTCACTTATTACAAGTTCTTTAGTTTCTATTGTCATATATAATCACTCTCACTTTCTTGAAATAACAAAAAAACTAACTATTTCTAGTTAGCAATTTATTACTCTCAAACTAAAAGTTCGAGTTTCCTATCTATATGGTGGCTCCAGCGGGAATCGAACCAGCGACACAGGGATTTTCAGTCCCTTGCTCTACCGACTGAGCTATGAAGCCAAAATAAATGGCGGTCTCGACGGGACTCGAACCCGCGATCTTCTGCGTGACAGGCAGACGTGTTAACCAGCTGCACCACGAGACCAAAATGGTTGCGGGAAGAGGATTTGAACCTCTGACCTTTGGGTTATGAGCCCAACGAGCTACCGAACTGCTCCATCCCGCGATATATATGGCGGAGGAAAAGGGATTCGAACCCCTGCGCCACTTGCATGACCTCCCGGTTTTCAAGACCGGTCCCTTCAACCAGACTTGGGTATTCCTCCGTATGCATCATCATTCATAGACGACAAATTGATTATAACACAGCTTTTTTAGCAATGTCAATATCTTTATGAAAAAAGTTAAATCATATATGTAGAGTTACAATAGATGTGAAACAATTTTATATAAAAAAAGTGAATCA
>CAOJDX010000040.1 GCA_948433435.1 uncultured Clostridia bacterium | reverse complement strand
CCTTTTCAATACAAAAAAGAACATTTTTTTCTTGTTCTTTCTTAGTGTAGGTAATAGAAATATCTTAGTCTCAATAACTAAATATTTGCCTCATCAATTATTGTCGTTGCTGCAATAACTCCATCATTCATTGCTGTAATAATTTGAAAAATATCTTTTTTTCTAACATCTCCTATGGCAAAGATATTTTTCTGTTTTGTTCTACAAAATTCATCAGTTTCAATATATCCTAATTTATCTGTAATATTTAAATTTAAAAATATTTGAGTAGAGGGATGATATCCTATAAATATGAAACATGCTGCACAGGAAATTTCTTCTTTATTTTTTAAAATGATTTTTTCTAATTTATCTTCTCCTATAAATTGTTCTATTTCGCTATTATATTTTATCGTAATATTTTTTTTCTTTCTTACTTCACTTAGATTATCTTTTCCTCTAAAACTATCTTTTCTAACTAAAATTGTTACTTTATTACATATATTGGAAAGAAATAGACTTTCTTTTATGGCACTATCCCCTGCTCCTACAATTACTACTTCTTGATCTTTATACAACGGACCATCACAAATAGCACAATAACTTATACCCTTTCCGAATAATTTCTTTTCACCAGCTAAATTTAGTTTTTTAGGGCTTCTTCCAGTTGCAATAATAATATACTCTGCATATAATTTCTGATTATCGGTTAATACTATAGTTTTATTTTCTTCTTGCTTTATTTCTTTTACCTGTTCAAATATAAAGGGAATTTCTAATTCGCTTACTTGATTATAAATATTAAAAGCTAAATCTGACCCTTGAATGTTCTTACTTCCAGGATAGTTCTCAATAGTTGATATATAATTTAATTGTCCTCCAGGAGCTTTTTCTTCTACAATACAACATGATAAACCTGCTCTTTTTAAGTATAGAGCGGAGGTCATTCCTGCAACCCCTGCACCAATTATTACTACATTATATTTCATTTTGACCCTCTCTTTTATTTATATTATAGTAACCTCTTTTTCTACTATTTATAATTAACACTACCCCTATTAGTATTAAAAGTAATGAAACCAGTTGTGCTACTTTAAGATTTCCCAGCATTAAACTATCTGTTCTTAATGCTTCTATAAAGAATCTTCCTAAAGAATACCAAATTAAGTAAGTTCCACTTAATACACCTAATTTTAATTTTTGAAATTTCCTTAAAATCATTAAGAGAAAAAAGCCCCCTAAATCCCAAATAGATTCATATAAAAATGTGGGAGTATAGTAAACGTTAGAGATGTTCATCCCATCAATAATAAATTCTGGAAGATGCATACTTTTTAATCTTTCATAGGTTGTCAAGGATCCATAAGCTTCCTGATTGAAAAAATTTCCCCAACGGCCAATTGCTTGAGCTAATATTAAGCCTACAACAATAATATCTAATATTTTTAAAACATTGAGCTGATTTTTTTTACAAAAGTAGAGAATATATAAAAGGCCGAAAATAATACCTCCATGAATTGCTAGCCCTCCCTTATACACTTGAACTATTTCTAGAGGGTTTTGACAATAATAACTTAAGTTAAATAAAACATAGTATATTCGTGCTCCAATTAAACCAATGATAATACTGTAAAAGCTCATATCGATAAAAATATCAAGTGAAATGTTACTTTTTTTTAATTCTTTATAAATAACAATTAGGGCAGAAATTACTCCTAATAAAATGAAAATTGAATACCAATATATTTGTACTATTCCAAAATCTAAGGCGACTCTACTCACAGAAGTCACCTTCTTTTTTAAATACTCTAATGATTGGCTTAATAATTAGTCCTTCTACTAAAAAATTACAAATGGAAAGTAAAATAGATATAATTAAAGCGATCCAAAAATTTTCTAGATTAAAATGACTTCCTAAAATCCAATCTGTTAACTTTAAAATAAATAAATTGATAAATGGATAAAATAATCCTAGTGTTAACCCTGTTATAGGAATTGTTAATCTTACTAGTATTGGCTTAATCGTTTTATTTAATATGTAAACAATTACAACGATTAAAAACGAATAAAGAAAAAAGTGTTCTTTTTCAATATACATACTCTTAAATATTTTTGATACTAAAATCAAAGTAAGGGTATAAAAAAAGATATAGATCAGCCAATCAAGAAACTTGTTAATACGCATCTTACCTTTTTCTTTAATAATTAAATCCATTTATCTCACTCTTTTCATAATAGTTTTTTCAAGAATCGCCCGGTATATGACTCTTTTACTTTAGCGACTTCTTCTGGAGTTCCTGTTGCAACTACTTCTCCTCCTAGATCTCCACCTTCTGGTCCTAAATCTATGATATGATCAGCTACTTTAATCACATCTAAGTTATGTTCTATTACGACTACTGTATCTTTATTATCTACTATTTTTTGTAAAATTGCAAGCAAGCGTTTAATGTCTTCCATATGCAAACCTGTTGTTGGTTCATCAAGAACAAATAATGTTTTTCCTGTTGCTTTTTTTTGTAATTCTTTGGCTAATTTTACCCGTTCAGCTTCTCCTCCTGATAGTGTTGGTGCACTTTGTCCTAATTTTATATATCCTAATCCAACATCTTCTAATACTTGTAATTTGTTTTTTATTTTAGGAATATTTTCAAAAAACTTTAAGGCAGTGGATACTCGCATATCCAATACCTCAGCAATGTTTTTATCTTTATATTTTATGCTTAATGTTTCTAAGTTATATCTGGTACCATGACAGATTTCACAAGGTACATAGACATCTGGAAGAAAATGCATTTCTATCTTTTTTACTCCATCACCACGACAAGCCTCACAACGTCCTCCTTTGACATTAAAGGAAAATCTATTTTTTTCAAATCCATGCATTTTAGCTTCTTTGGTTGTTGTAAATAATTCTCTAATATCGTCAAAGACCCCTGTGTAGGTTGCTGGATTACTTCTTGGAGTTCTTCCAATTGGATTTTGAGAAATAGAAACTAATTTATCAATATGATTCATCCCTAGTATTTTTTTATGGGGACCAGGTTTTTCTTTACTGCTATATAAATTTTGTGATACTGCTTTACACATGATATCATTAATTAAACTACTTTTCCCTGATCCTGATACTCCTGTTATACAAGTTAATGTTCCTAAAGGTATTTTAACATCAATACCTTTTAAATTATGACTTTTAGCACCTTTGATTTCTAAATATTTATTATTACCTTTTCTTCTTATTTTAGGTGTTTCAATACTTTTTTCGCCACATAAATACTTTCCTGTCAGACTATTTTTATTATTCATTACTTCTTTTGGAGTCCCAGCAGCCATGACTTTTCCACCATTTTCTCCAGCACTTGGTCCAATGTCTACTAGATAATCTGCAGCTAACATAGTGTCAGTATCATGTTCTACTACAATTAAAGTGTTTCCTATATCTCTCATTTCCTGCATCGATTTAATTAACTTTTCGTTGTCTCTTTGATGAAGTCCAATACTTGGTTCATCTAAAACGTAAAGAACTCCTGTTAAGCGAGATCCTATTTGAGTGGCTAATCTTATTCGTTGAGATTCTCCACCAGATAAAGTTGCTGCACTTCTTGATAGAGTTAAATATTCTAGTCCAACGTTAGCTAAAAAGTTTAATCTTGATTTAATTTCTTTTAAAACTAAATCGGCTATTTGTAATTGTTGTTCTGTTAATTTCAACTCTCCAAAGAATACTAATAATTCCTTAATACTCATACAAGTTACTTCATAAATGTTTTTTTCACCTACTAGAACGGTTAAAACTTCATCTTTTAATCTTGCTCCGTTACAAGTTTCACAAGTATGTTCAATCATATAATTTTCTAGCCAGTCTCTAATCCATGCACTACTTGTTTCCATGTAACGTCTTTCTAAGTTGTTAATAATTCCCTCATAGAAATCTTTACTATTATAGTTATTGCCACTTTTTGAAGAATACTTAAATGATATTATTTCGTCTGAGCCGTATAAAATATAAGATTGTTGTTTTTTAGTTAGCTTATTGAATGGTTTGTCCATACTAATTTTATAGTGTTTACATACACATTCTAATTTTTTATAATCAATACTTTCTGGATCATCATTTAAGGTTTTTATAGCTCCTTCCCTAATACTTAGACCTTTATCAGGAATAATTAAATCCTCATCTATTTGAAGTTTCATTCCTAAACCTTTACAATCTGGACAAGCTCCATAAGGAGCATTAAAGCTGAACGTACGAGGTTCTAACTCTGCTAGAGAAAATTCACAGTAAGGACAAGCAAATGACTCTGAAAATACTAATTCTTTATGATTTTCTCCTAAAATTTCAATAACCACCTTACCATTAGATAGTTTTGTGGCATTTTCTACTGATTCTGTTAATCGCGAGTAACTATCTTCCCTTAAAATTATTCGATCAATAATTACTTCTATTTTTGATTTTTTATTTTTCTCTAAATTTATTTCCTCTGATAAATCATAATTTTCTCCATTAATTCTTACTCTAACGTAACCATCTTTTCTTAACTCTTCTAATAGGTCCTTATGGGTTCCTTTTTCGCCATCTACTACTGGAGACATAATGATCATTTTGGTATTTTCTGGGTATTCTTTAAGTTTGTCCACCATTTCTTCAACACTTTGTCTTGATATTGGAATATGATGATTGGGACAATATGCTATCCCAGATCGAGCATAAAGCAGTCTTAAATAATCATATATTTCTGTTACAGTTCCTACTGTTGAACGAGGATTTTTACTAGTAGTCTTTTGATCAATACTAATGGCAGGACTTAACCCTTCAATAGAATCTACATCTGGTTTTTCACTGTTTCCTAGAAATTGCCTAGCATAAGCAGAAAGACTTTCCATATATCTTCTTTCCCCTTCAGCGTATATGGTATCAAAAGCAAGTGAACTTTTCCCTGAGCCTGATACCCCTGTCATTACAATTAATTTGTTTTTAGGTAGTTCTAATGAAACATTTTTTAGATTGTTTTCACGTGCTCCTTTTATTATTATTTTATCCATACTACATCACCTGGTGCTTATTATAACATATTTTTGCATAGAAAAATAGCTAGAAGTTTATGATTTTCTAACTATTTATATTAATAATAGACGAGCCCCATTTTTTAGACCTGAAAGTTTAACAATATTGTTATTATTAATGATTGCTCCATCTATACTATTATAAAGAAAAGCTTTTGGATTTACTTGATAATAATTACCAGATAGTTCTTTTATTGTATTTTGAATCAGTTCGATAATATTAGAAACCTTTTCATTAATTGGTATAAACATATCATATTCTTCATCTATGGCTAGGGCATAAACACTTACTAAAATTTTATCCATAAATTATCAACTCCTATTTTTTATTCCTAAAAAGAGTATACTACAACTTTAATAAAAAAGCATCGTCTAATTTTTTAAATAATTGCTTATCTACTCTTTATATTAATCCTTTTTCTTATTATTATAGTAGTTTTTCTTGAATACTTTTTGTTTATTGGTACTTAATTCATTCATAAAATTTAATGCACTAGCATCTAGCTGTTCTATAGTATAGTTTTCAATTATATAGTCATAGGGATAATTGTCAACATTAGCATCAGATGAGTTTGTTTCAATATTTTCTAAACCTATTCTTTTGACTAATAAAGTTTTCGCATTAAAAGCATTTACAGCTCTTTGAATTTCTTCGGGTTCACGTATATGAATAAATAGAATTTCTGAATCAGAAGTTTTAAATTGAATAGTGGCTTCTGATATACTATTGAATGCCATATCATTATATTCTGTTGTTAATTTTTTCAAATCACTTAGAAACTTACGATCCTTTTCTGTTTTCTTTCCATCCCATCCAATTAATCGTGCTATTTCTTTAACTTTATCTATTGAAGAAAAGTTCATTACTTTATTATATTTTGAGCAAAATTGTACAAAGGTATCCTTTCCACTTCCTCCTGTACCATTTATTATTACAATTTGTTTTTCCATTATTATTTACTTCTCCTTTAGTTAATATTATACTATAAGAAAAAGTATTAATCAATCAAAAACTTGAATTGGTTAAATGGAAAAAATTTATATTTATTATTTTTTTGTATATAAAAAAGGAAGAAGTTAATCATCTCTTCTTCCAAAAAATTACTTTTTTCTCTGCCTATAACTTGAAATAGCTATTTTCAAATACAAACACGCAGTTTATGTCTCAATAATTAGACTGAGTCCTACTCTCATATTCAATATTCTTATTCCCAGCTTCTATATATCATATTATTCATATAGAAAAAAGTGCGCACTATAAGGTGATTAGCCTTTTAATTATACAGATACCGTTTACAATGAAATATATATCATTATGTGTATCAATAATAAGAATATTTACTATTTATAGTAATAGTCATCTTTTACTAATCTTCAAAGTATAACAATTACTGAAAGACAATAATTAAATCATCTTTGTCATAGGTAATGATAATATACCATTATTTGGTTATCTTATGATTATCATTTATCTTTGACAATATTAATATAACATATATAGATATATGAGTCAATACTTTTTTATAATTTTTCTATATTTTAATGTAGAGTTACAATAGATGTGAAACAATTTTATATAAAAAAAGTGAATCAAG
>CAOJDX010000039.1 GCA_948433435.1 uncultured Clostridia bacterium | reverse complement strand
CTAAGACGGTAACCGTAACAGGAGTATCCAATGGAAGTAGTACCATAACAGTAAGGTTCACTCCAACCGATACCACAAACTATAATACTCCATCATCCAAAACTTACACAGTAACAAGTGATGTAACCTTACCAGTATGGAGTCTAAGTAGTGCAACAACTAGTAATGGAACCAAAACAGCAGCATCAGGAGATACCATAACAATCAAGTTAAATGGAACAGATACATCAGGAGTCACTAGTAGTTTAACCAAGGATAATATTCAAGTGTTAGTAGGAGGAACAACAGTAACCCCAACAACAAAGACACTTTCATCAGCAACATCAATTACTAATGGAAAACAATATACTTTAACATTAAGTGGAGTTAGTAATACAGGATCATTGAGCTTAGTAATAGCAGCAAATACATTAACAGATGGAGCAGGAAATAAAAATACACAGACTTCTATTTCAACAGGTATTACTATGGAAAAACCAATGGCATATATTTATAATGAGACTAGGGGTACAAATAATTATTGTGTAACGGGAGATGAATCAACATGTCAGGCAACAAATTGTTATAAAAATAAGACAGCAGGAAGTTGTCCAGTAGGAACAATTATTGACTATAAGGTAAATAATACAGAAACAGTAAGATTTCATGTAATTGAAGATAAAGGAAGTACAATGACGATGCAAAGTCAAAAAAATACAGTTACTAAAGAAATGTGGTATACTGAATATGATAATACAAAGGGACCTTTAACAGTATTACCAACATTGGAATCTGCAACTTCTGGATGGACGAATGTTAATAATCAAACTTATACAATGGGAACAACAGTATTTAAAAATAATGCATATACAGGATGTAGATTTATAGACGAATCCCAATCCTATTCTTGTTCAAAAAATATATATAAATTATCAAGTAGAACAGCAAAATCTAGAATGATAACAATACAAGAAGCACTAGCTGTAGGATGTACTGGAAATGATCGTGAATGTCCAAAATGGATGTACAATTATTTGAAATCATCAACAGTATTTGATGGAACAATTGATGAAGGGGAAGATTCTGGATATTGGACAATGAATGCCCCATATTCTGAAGAAGAATATTTTCAAACTTATGCATTTACTATATTTACCAGAGGCGGATTTATGAATTCCTTTCCCAATTATGATACTAATGCTGCACGCGCCGTCGTTGTCATATCTAAGTAAGTCTAAAATTTTAGAAAAAAATGTAAAAGAAATATCTTCCCTTTAGTTAAGAAAAGTTATAAAGGTACTTGCCTTTGCTATATTAAGCATCAAACTCATTTAATAAACAAAATTATATATTTTTAAAGAATATTCAAAAATGAAATATTCTTTTTTCTTATAACAATTTAAAAGAAATATAGGTAATTTGAAAATAATCTTTAAAAAACTACTTTTAGGGAAACATTTATAGTATAATTTTAATGGGTGAAAAATTTATGCATAAAAAAATAGTAATCTTTGGTGGAGGAACTGGTATGTCAGGACTTCTTGCAGGACTAAAAGAATTTCCTGTAGATATTACCGCAGTAATTACTGTATCAGATAATGGCCGTTCAACAGGAAAGTTAAGAAAAGAATTTAATACACCAGCAGTAGGAGATATTAGAAAAGTAATTACGAATCTCTCCGATATTGATCCAGACATCAAAAAAATGTTAGAATATCGCTTTAATACATCCAGTGATCTAAACGGACATGCAGTAGGAAACTTAATCTTAACAGCAATGTTAGATATTACCGGAAGTCTAAAAAAATCTGCTCAATACTTATCCACCCTTTTAGATGTTAGACATACAGTTTTACCAATTTCAGAGGATTCCAATTTAACGTTAATGGCCAAAACAACTGAAAATCATATTATTGAAGGTGAAGAAGAAATAACAAAATCCACAGAAGTTGTGGAAAAACTCTTTTATAAGGAAGAACCTCATGTAACAGAAGAAGTATTAGAAGCAATTAAAAATTCTGACCTAATCATCTTTAGCATGGGAAGTTTATATACAAGTTTATTGCCGAATATTATTTGTAAACAAGTAATTAAAACCTTGAATCAAACAAAAACCCCTATTATGTATATTTGTAATGCCGTAACACAACCAGGGGAGACTGATAACTTTACCGTAGGTGATCATGTAACACTAATTAATAAATATCTAGAAAATAGAAACATTGATGTTGTCATTGCAGGGAATACAAAAATAGATAAAGAAATAGCCGAAAGATATAAAACAGAGGAACACAAAGATCCAGTGAAAATTGATCATGCTAGACTAAATAGTCTAGGTGTAGAATTAATCGAAAAAGATTTAATTAAAGTAGAAAATAATGTATTAAGACATGATAGCATGAAAATAGCTTCAATTATTATGTCCTATCTAATGGAGAACTAATGTCCTTTTCCACAACAACAAAAAGTGAAATAACTACTATAAAAAATTCTAAATCTGAATCTCTTGCTGAATTATCAGGTTTTATTAGAAACAATGGCTATATAGAAAATGGATTTTTATATCTAACAACTGAAAATGATCATATTGCTGAAATGCTAAAAAAAATATTGGAAGACTTATATGATATAGAAGTAAAAATAAATAAAATAGATAATTTAAATCTTTTCAAAAATAAATTAAATCTAATGGAAATATCCTCTAAGGTAAATTTTATTCTTCAAGATCTTGGCTATTACAACAAGGAAAATATTTATTTAGAAAGTCCCCCTAATTATATAGTAGGATCAAATGAAGAAATAAGAGCTTATTTAAGAGGAGTCTTTCTATGTACTGGAAGTATTAATGACCCTAAATCATCTTATCATATGGAATTGACAATTAATCAAAAAGGAGAAGCAGTCTTTATTCAGCGACTTTTAAATACCTTCGAGTTAAATGCTAAAATATTAAGTAGAGATAAAGGATATATGATCTATATTAAGGAAGCAGAAAAAATAAGTGATTATTTAAAAATATTAAAGGCTCATAATGCTGTTTTATATTATGAAAATATTAAAATTTATCATGAAGAGAAAAATAAAACAAATCGTTTAAATAATTGTGAACAGGCAAATGTAGACAAAATTGTTCATTCAGCTACAAAACAGTTAGAACAAATAAAAGTAATCGAAAAAAATATTGAAATAGACTTATTAGATGACAAAATAAAAGAAGCCCTAATTTACCGGAAAAAATATCCAGAGGCCTCTCTAAAAGAATTAAGTGAAATTATTTCTCTTGAAACAGGAAAGAAAATAACAAAATCAGGTCTAAATCACCGTTTTAGAAAAATAAAAGAATTATCCGAAAAGTGGACTAAATAACTTGATCTACAAGACCATATTCTAATGCTTCATTTGCATCTAAGAAATGGTCTCTTTCTGTATCTCTTTCAATTGTTTTCAAACTCTTCTTTGTATTTTTAGCTAAAATATGATTTAATTTTTTCTTCAATTTCAAGATATGTTCAGCTGCGATTTTTATTTCTGTAGCTTGACCTTCAGCACCACCTAAGGGCTGATGAATCATAACTTCACAATTGGAAAGAGCAAATCTTTTTCCTTTGGTACCACTACTAAGAAGAAAAGCCCCCATAGAAGCAGCCATACCCATCCCTATTGTAGATACATCACTATGAATAAAATTCATCGTATCATAAATAGCCATTCCAGCACTAACACTACCACCCGGAGAGTTAATATATAAAGAAATGTCTTCACTTCCTAAAGAATCTAAGTACAAAAGTTGTGCAATAACAACACTAGAAGTACTATCATTAATTTCTCCAGTTAAGAGAATAATTCTGTTTTTTAAAAGCCTAGAATAAATATCATAACTTCTTTCTCCACTAATTTCTTTTTCTACAACCATTGGAACTAAATTCATTATTATCACCTATAAATAATTTAGTATTAAAAACGATAATTTATACGTATAATAATTCGTCAAAATATGTTATACTGAATAAGAATAGAAAAGGGTGATAAAGTGAATCAATCAGTAAATGTAAAAATTAATAGTAAAATATATGCAATAAAAAAGGGAAGTACCTTAAAAGAAATTAGTGAAATGGTTCAAAGTGAATATCAGTATCCAATCCTAGTAGCCAAAGTAAATAATTCTTTAAAAGAATTAAATTATAAAGTAAATAGCAATAAGGAGATAGAATTTTACGATTTAACAAAACCATTTGGTAATAGAGCTCATATTAATGGTTTAGTTTTTATTCTTTTAGTAGCTATAAAAGAGTTATATGGTGCTGATCAAGATATTATTGTAGATCATTCGTTAGATAGGGGACTTTATATTGAAAGTAGTTTTCCTATAAATGAAGAAATAATAGAACAAATTAAACATAAAATGCAAGAAATAATTAATGAGAACAGGGAAATTAAAAAAGTAATTGTAGATCGAATGGAAGCAATTAAATATTTTAAAAGTGTCAAAGATGAATCAAAGGTACAAATTACTAAATATAATACTAATTCCTATGTCACACTATACCATTTAGGAGATTATTATAATTATTTCTATAATAAAATGCCAATATCAACAGGACTATTAAATTCATTTGAATTGAATTATGTCCAAGAAAATGGTTTTATGCTTCGTTTTCCTACAACATATATTAATGATAAAATACCAGATTATATTCACCATGAAGATATGTTTAAAGTATTTAATGAATGTAAGGCTTGGAATAAATTAATTCATATCGAGAATGCCTCAGATTTGAACAAAATTGTCTCAAATGGAAAAATAGATGAATTGATTCGAATCTGTGAAAATAATCAAAATAATGAATTTTTAGAAATAGCTAATAGAATTGTCAAAAAAGGTTCTGCTAAAATTATTTTAATGGCTGGTCCTTCTTCATCAGGAAAGACTACAAGTTCTAAAAAACTATGTATGGCTTTAAAGAGTTTAGGTAAAAATCCAGCAGTGTTGTCAATGGATGATTATTTTGTAGAAAGGGAGGAAACCCCATTAGATCAAGATGGCAATCCTGATTTTGAGTGTTTAGAGGCAGTAGACTTAAAACTATTCGATGAACAAATAGAAAAATTATTGAAAGGTCAAAAAACAATCGTTCCAACTTACAATTTTATAACAGGAAAAAAAGAGTATAAAAGAGAAATTATTTTAAAAGATGACGATCTATTAGTAATTGAGGGAATACATGGTTTGGATAATAAGATTTTAACAAATATTTCATCTGAAAAAAAATATAAAATTTATGTTTCAGCTTTAACAGAATTAAATATTGATAATCATAATAGAGTTTCAACAACTGATAATCGCCTATTAAGAAGAATAGTAAGGGATAGTAAAACAAGAGGAAGAAAGGTAGAAGACACTCTTGCAGATTGGCCTTATGTTAGAAAAGGTGAAGAAAAATATATTTTTCCCTACCAGGATGAAGAAGATTATATTTTAAATACTGCCCTATTATATGAGTTGGGTGTCCTAAAAACATATGTAGAACCCCTTCTATATTCAGTAGAGCCAGATTCCCCATATTATGTTGAAGCAAAAAGGTTAATTGACTTTTTAAGAAATTTTTTACCAATACCAGCTGATGCAATTCCCCAAGATTCCGTTTTAAAAGAATTTATCGGAGGAAGTTGTTTTAAGGACTGAGAAATGATAAAATAAAGTAGTATAAATTATGACAGAAAAGAGGAAAAAAATGATAAAAGTAGCCATAAATGGATTCGGAAGAATAGGAAGATTAGCTTTCCGTCTTATGGAAGAAGACGAAGATTATGAAGTAGTTGCTATAAACGATTTAACAGATGCAGAAACTTTAGCATATTTATTAAAATATGATACAAATCATAGGAATTATCGAATTGATGAAATTAAAAATGAAGATGATTGTATCATAGTGGGTGATAGAAAAATAAAAGTTTATGCCGAGAAGAATCCTGAAGATTTACCATGGAAAGAATTAGATATCGATGTAGTATTTGAATGTACTGGTTTATTTACCTCACTTGAAAAAGCCAGCGCCCATATTGAAGCAGGAGCTAAAAAGGTAATTATTTCAGCACCTGCCAAAGGGGATTTAAAAACAATTGTTTATAATGTAAATCATGAAATATTAACTGGAGAGGAAAAGGTAATTTCTGCTGCTAGTTGTACAACAAATTGTTTAGCACCTGTTGTCGATATTTTAGATAAGAAATTTGGAATAGAAAAAGGATATATGACAACGGTTCATGCCTATACTAATGATCAAGCAACTTTAGATGTTCCTCATAAAAAAGGAATTAAAGCTCGTCGTGGAAGAGCGTGTGCTGCAAATATTGTTCCAGCATCTACTGGAGCTGCCTCAGCTATTGGAAAAGTTTGCCCCAACTTATCTGGAAAGTTAGAAGGTATGGCTATGAGAGTTCCCGTGCCAACAGGATCCGTAATAGACTTAGTTTTAGAATTAAAGAAAAATACAACAGTGGAAGAAATTAATGAGAATCTTAAAAATGCACAGAATGAAACATTACAATATACTACTGATCCAATTGTTTCCAGTGATATAATTGGTAGAAGATGCGGTTCACTAGTAGATGGTCTATCTACAAATATTTTAGAGGTAAATGGAAAACAATTAATTAAAGTAATTGCTTGGTATGATAATGAGATGAGCTACACTTCCCAAATGGTAAGAACAGCTAAATATTTAATGCAAGTAAATTAAGATTAAGTACTAAAAAGAAGCCATTTATATGAACTTCTTTTTTTATACTAGATTGACTAAGAAAAATAATATGAAAGTAAGTAGAAGTTTAATAGTAAATAGGAAAAAAATAAAAGGATTTGAT
>CAOJDX010000038.1 GCA_948433435.1 uncultured Clostridia bacterium | reverse complement strand
CGAGTCACTTTTATATAAAATTTTGTTTCACATCATTTACAAATGTACATTTTGATGATTTTTTCTAATAACTGTTTAAAATTTATCATAATCTTAATTAGGTGATTGAATGTTGGATTTTGTTTTAGACCTGATTAGTCAATATGGTTATTTTGGAATGTTTATGGGAATGGTTTTGGAAGCAGTGATTGTTATTATTCCTAGTGAAGCTATTTTAGCGACAGGTGGAATTTTGGCTGCAAAGGGAATATTTTCATTATGGGGAGCTTTTTTAATTGGACTTTTAGGCAGTGTTTTTTGTGCCATAGTTATTTATTTTATGGGATATTTTGGAGGGAAACCTTTTATTAAAAAGTATGGTAAATATTTTTTTATGAAAGAAGAAGATATAGAAAAATCTGATTCTTGGTTTAATAAATATGGACTTTTAGCAACACTCATTGGAAGAAATTTTCCTATTGTTCGTACATTAATATCTTTACCAGTTGGAATCATGAGACTTTCTTTTCCAAAATTTTTGATTTATACTACTATAGGTTCTATTCCATGGACTTTTATCTTTGTATATGTAGGATATGCTTTAGGTAATAATTGGGTTGTTGTTTTGGATTATGTTAGTAATTTAAAGACTCCTATTAAGATATTGTTAATTATTTTGGTTATTAGTTATTTTTATAAAAAAATTAGACATAGAAATTTGGGAAGGGCTAGATAAATTAAATAAACTACTAGTTTTTTATAGAAAAGTATGGTATAATCGTGAAAGTTGTGAGGAAGTGTTTATATGAAAAAAAGAAATATAGCAATTATTGCCCATGTTGATCATGGAAAAACTACATTAGTAGATGAAATATTAAAGACAAGCGGAATGTTTAGAGAAAATGAAGATGTTAGTCAAGTGTCAATGGATTCTAATGCATTAGAAAGAGAAAGAGGTATTACTATTCTTGCTAAGACTACAGCTCTTGATTATAATGATTATAGAATTAATATTCTTGATACTCCAGGTCATGCGGACTTTGGTGGTGAAGTAGAACGTATTATGAATATGGTTGATGGTGTTGTTTTAGTAGTTGATGCGTATGAAGGACCAATGCCTCAAACACGATTTGTATTAAAAAAAGCCTTTGAGGCTAAAGTTAAACCCATTGTTGTTATTAAT
Organism: uncultured Clostridia bacterium; assembly: GCA_948433435.1. GTDB lineage: Bacteria > Bacillota_I > Bacilli_A > RF39 > UBA660 > UBA2730. The sequence goes on along the minus strand of CAOJDX010000038.1, from coordinate 7,711 downwards.
AAAGTTGATAAACCTAGTGCAAGGTGTAGTAAAGTTTTAGATGAAGTTTTAGATTTATTTATTGAACTAGGAGCTAGTGATGAGCAACTTGATTTTAAAGTGGTATATGCTTCTGCTTTAAATGGTACTTGCTCATTAAATGATGATTTATCAACCCAAACAGCTGGATTTCATGAATTATTAGATTTAATTATTTCTGAAATACCTAGTCCAAATGGAGAGAGTAATTCTGTGTTACAATTTCAACCAGCACTTTTAGATTATAATGAATTTGTGGGAAGAATAGGAATTGGTCGTTTACATAATGGAAAAATCAAGGTTGGACAAATGGTTAGTTGCTGTCGTTTAGATGGTTCTATTAAACAATTTAGAATTCAAAAATTATTTGGTTATTATGGTTATAATCGAGTTGAAATAGAGGAAGCAGAAGCAGGTGATATTATTGCTGTTGCAGGCCTTAGTGATATTTCAGTTGGTGAAACGTTATGTGAGGTAGGAAAAGAAACTGTTCTTCCTAAACTTCATATTGATGAACCAACATTACAAATGACTTTTGGAACTAATACTTCTCCTTTTGTGGGAAAGGATGGAAAAATTGTTACTGCTCGTAAAATAGAAGAACGTCTTAATAAAGAAACCCAAAGAGATGTTAGTTTGAAAGTTGAACCGTATACTAATGAATCTTTCTTAGTATCTGGAAGAGGAGAATTACATTTAGGAATATTAATTGAAAATATGCGCCGTGAAGGCTTTGAATTAGAGGTCTCTAAACCTCAGGTAATCATTAAAGAGGAAAATGGCATTAAAATGGAACCATATGAAGAATTACAGATTGATGTTCCAGAAGAGGTAGTAGGGAGTGTTATTGAACAGTTGGGACTTCGTGGAGCCAATATGGAAAATATGACTAATGTGGAAAATCAAGTTCGTTTAATTTATACTATTCCTTCACGTGGTTTAATTGGGTTTTCTACTATATTTATGACTCTTACTAAAGGTTATGGAATTATGAACCATACTTTTAAGGAGTATCGTCCAATGACTAATGTTTCTGTAGGAGAAAGAAAATTAGGAGTTCTTGTTTCTATTGAAAATGGTGCAGCGACAAGTTACTCTATTGGTAACTTAGAAGATAGAGGAATTATGTTTATCGAACCAGCCACTGAGGTATATGAAGGAATGATTATAGGCGAATGTAATCGTGAGAATGATTTAGCGGTTAATGTTGTTAAGGGAAAAAATTTAACTAATGTACGTGCAGCTGGAAGTGATCATACTATAGTTTTGAAAAGACCTCGTCCAATTACCTTAGAATATGCTTTAGATTATATCAATTCTGATGAATTAGTAGAAGTAACTCCTAATTATATTCGCTTGCGTAAGAAAATTTTAAATACAGATGAAAGAAAGAAATTTGATTCTAGAAAAAAAGTAGCATAATTGAAAAAATAACTATAATTAGTTGTTTTTTTTTCTTTAATTCATTATAATGGTATTAAAGATAAGGTGGTTAGATGGGAAAAATAAAACAAACACAAGAAGAATTAATGCAAACTCATGTTTTAAATCTTGATGAAATTAGAGAAGCTGAAAAAAAAGAGATTTATATGAAAAGTAAAAGATTCCCTATGATTTTTGCTTTTTTAGGATTTATTTTTATTTTAGCTGGTATTGTATATCCGGGTTTGAATCACTATTTTGTAAAAAATGAAGCGATTGAAGTTGCTAGCATGGTAGAGAAAAATGCTCTTACTTGTATTGCTAATATTGATGATAAAACCAATAATTTAAAAGTATATACTAAGACTATATATAATTTTCATAATAGTAAGTTAAGTTCTTCTGAGAGTAATACAACTATTTCTGTACTTAGTGGAAATGACTATACTAATCTAAATTTGTTAAAAGAGCACTATAATGATTTATATACAAATATAGATCAAACGATTGCCTATAAGATATATCTTGAACACAATAGTTTGTATTTTAATAGTGTGATTAGTAATTATTCTAATTTTAATCAAGCTAATTATAATTCAGAAATAAATAGATTAAATCATACTAGTATTTTTGCAGGTGGAGAAAGTGTAGATCAAGTTAAAAAAAGTGAAGAAAGACTAGGCAGTTTATGTCATTAAAAAAGTCGCAGATTATGCTGCGGCTTTTTCTTCTTTTCTTAATGTTCTTTTGTCTCTTGCTGGTATTCTAACTTTAGTACCATCTTCTAGTCTATGTACTTGATAATTTAATTTTCTAGCTCTTTTATGAGTATTTAAAGCATGAGAACGATCATTTCCCTTTAAGGGGCTTTTCTTTGTAGCTTTTACTGCCATAATTTTTCCTCCTTTGTAATATATTACATCTGCTTATTAACTTTATCATAAAAAAAGTTATAAGTCAAATAAAATCTTTGTATTATAATGATTTTGCGCACGTTTAAGAAGCCTTTTTTTCAATTTTATTATTTAATTTTTTTACTTTTTCATTGTTTATTTCTAAATTCTTAGATTGTTGCTTTTTTAGTTTCTCTAATTCATATTCTTTTTCCTTTAAATTGCTTTTCACAGTCTTAAGATTATTTAATAAGTCTTTACACTCAGGAATTGCTTCTAAGTATTCTTGATATTTATATTCTATTTCTTTGATCATTGTAGTTAATTTTTTGGAAGTAGTTTGTAGTTTTTCACTGATATGATCAAGTTGGTATAAACTATTTTCAATATCTTTACTATAATCTTCTACTTGAATTATTCTATATTCCTGTTTTTTTGTTTCTGGAGCTAGTATTTTTCTCATGAAATACATATATATCATAGTAGCACTAATTATATTTTTTGAACTTTTTAATTTAGGAATCATCATCTGTAAAGCTATCAGTTCTAATAATTTTTTGCATTGTTTGTTCATTGTGACTATTTCTAGTTCGACTTTTTCTTGAATACTTAGTGAGTTTTCTATGTTATTTTCTAGTTCTCTTAACAAATGCAATTGTTCATTTTGGAATTTTAATATTTCTTCGTCAAATTTGGCATAATTATCATAATCCTTTTTAATTTGTTCAAAGTTTTCTTCGTTAGTTAGCATTTTTTCTTTTCTTAGTTCTAGATTGGTTTCTAAGTTACTTTTTTCAGTGTCTAGTTCTTGAAGTTTTTCTGAGATTGCAATATATAATTCTGAGTCTTTAATTTCATCTATAAATTTTTGATTGTCAAATTCTTTTATATAATCATTTACTAATTGATAGATGTAAGCATCATCGTATTTGTCTATATCTTCTATTCTTATTTTTTCTTTTAACTCTTCAATTTTTTTAATAATTATATTTAATTTATCTAATAGAAGTTGAGCTTCTTGTGAGGTATAAATATCATCGTATTCTTTAATTATTCCATTGTATTCATAAATAAGATTTCTTAATGAATATCTTATCTCTTTTAATCGTTTTTCATATTCTTCGATAATTTTATTTTCTTTTAAGTTGTTCCATTTTTTGTTATCTTTTAATTTGTTATCTTTTAAGTCATTTGTTTTTTCTGTTTCTTTTTTTGAATTATTTTTTGTTTTGATTATTTTACCTTTTTTTTGAATTTTTATCATATTATTGGGATATTGAATATTTTCTTTTTCCATGTTTTTTCTTTTTATCTCAGAAATATGGGAATTGGGAATAATGATTGAGGGAATGATGGTTTTTTCTGTTTCTTTCTTATATTCATTTTTCTTTTGGGTTTTCTTTTGATTTATTAAGATGATTGAAGGTGTATTAGGTTTATCTTTTTTTGTTGTATTTTTTGGGTTTGTTTCTTTTTTTTGGTTATTAGGTAGATGAGTGTGTGTTTCTTGGGGAAAAATTTGTTTTTTTGTATTTGTAGGTGCAGAAAATTTTTCTTTGTCAAGAGGAGTTGTTTTTTGAGAAGAAATTTTTTTGATCTGATCTTTTTTTTCATGATTTAAATTAAGATTAATATTGATAGTAGGTGGAGTATTTTTTTTCTCTTCGCTTTTTGCAAATAATATTTTAAAACTTTCACCAACTATTACTAAAGGAATAATTTTGAAAAAGGTTTTTAGATCTGTTTTTTTTATGTTCTTTTCTTGAGACTTTTTTAATTTTTCTAGAGTTCTTTTTTTTATCATAAAAGATCTTTTACGATCTTGTTTTCCTCCTTTGACCCCTATGTTTTCATTCATTGATAATCACCAACATTATTTTAACATATTTTTTTTATTTTGGTGAATATTTCTGTTATATACATTCTAATTAAATTACTGTATAATGTTTTCAGGTGATTTTTATGTTGGTTGTTAGAAATTTTATAGATTATGAACTTATTGATTGTTCTTTAGGAATGAAGTATGAAAGATGGGGAAAATATTATTTACTTAGACCTGATCCACAAGTTATATGGGATAATGGAAATTTGGAAGAAAAGTATAAGGGGAAAATAGATGCCATTTATCATAGGAGTAATAAAGGAGGAGGTTCTTGGGAAAATTTACGTAGGCTTCCCAGCTCTTGGCAGATTAGTTATGATAATTTAACTTTCCATATTAAGCAGATGGGATTTAAGCATACTGGTCTTTTTCCTGAACAGGCGAGTAATTGGAATTTTATGATAGAAAAAATAAAACGAAGTAAAAGACCAATAAAGGTTTTAAATTTATTTGCCTATACTGGAGGAGCCAGTTGTGCATGTTTGAGTGCTGGAGCTAGTGTTGTTCATGTTGATTCTTCTCGTGGAATGGTTGAATGGTGTAAAGAAAATGTTAAATCTTGTAAATTATCTGATCAACCAATTCGATATTTAGTAGATGATGTTGTTAAATTTGTCAAAAGGGAAATAAGAAGAGGAAACCAATATGATGCTATTATTATGGATCCGCCAAGTTATGGAAGAGGAGCTAATGGAGAGGTTTGGGATATTGAAAAAAATCTTTGTGAATTAGTGCAACTTTGTGTGAAAATTCTTAGTGAAAAACCTATTTTTTTTCAAATTAATTCTTATACTACAGGACTTTCAGCAACAGTTTTAGCTAATTTACTTTATTTAACGGTAAACCAAAGATTTTCTGGTATAGTCAGTTGTGGAGAAGTAGGTCTTCCTATTACTAATAATGATTTGATATTACCTTGTGGTATTTATGGAAGATGGGAAAGTAATGAATAAATTAGAAGTATTATATGAAGATAATCATCTTATAGTTGTTTGCAAGCCTTGCAATATTCTTAGTCAAGGCGATAGTACTGGAGATATGGACTTACTTACTATGGTTAAAGAGTATATTAAGGAAAAATATAATAAACCAGGGAATGTTTATATTGGTCTTGTTCATCGTTTGGATCGACCAGTGTCTGGAATTATGGTTTTTGCAAGAACTAGTAAAGCGGCGAGTCGGCTATCTGAACAAATTCGTCTGAAACAAATGAAGAAAACTTATGCAGCAATTGTAAGTTCTATTTTGCCAGAAGATACAGGAGAATTTATTGATTATTTAATGAAAGATGTTAGAGGAAATAGTATTGTTGTTAGTAAGGAAGTTGGTAAATATGCTGAATTGCATTATAAAGTGTTAGAACGAAATCTTTTGAAGAATGAAACATTAGTGGAAATTGATTTAAAAACAGGAAGACACCACCAGATAAGAGTTCAGTTCGCTAGTAGAGGCTATTCTTTATGTGGAGATCAACGATATGGGAAGATGGATAAAAGACAGATTGCTTTATGCAGTTATAAATTGGAATTTATTCATCCTGTCTCTAAAGAACCTATGTTTTTTCAAATTGAACTTCCTAAAGGTGATTATTGGGATGATTTTAAGTGATTTATTAATTTACATATTTTAAATGTAAGATAATGTAAAGTAATTATAATTTTGTAAATATATTTGCAATTGCCTTTTTTTTTTGATACTATATTTGTAGAATAAAATAAGGGAGAGATTTATAGTATGTTTTCATTAAAATGGTTTACAACAATACCTGGTTTACTTATTACCGGTGGAGTTTTATTATTAGTAGTTGCTTTAGTTATTTTTATTGTAACTAGCAAGAAAGATAAAAAGAATAAAAAGGCAGAGGAGAGTGCTGGTGTTGCCACTATTCCTAATTCTGGGGTTGTAACAAATCCAGAAGGAGTTGGTAATTTAAATGTGTCTAATCAACCTAATGGTGTTATAGGACAACCAGCGATGGGGGTGGATAGTATTTCTATTCCAGCTCCAGGGCCAGTACCTACTGTTCCTAATGTTCAGCCTCCTACATTGGATAGTGTGCCTGTTCCTCCATCTGTTATGGAAGTGCCAACAGCTGTTTCTTATAATGTTCCTGGAATGAGTTCTATGCCTAATTCCGCTTCTAATCCTGAAATTTCGCCTATTCCTACTCCAGATATTACTATTGGTGAAGTTAGTTCAGTGCCTGGTGTTTTGCCAGTCCAAGAGGCTGTTCCAGTTATAGATCCACAACCTGTTGTGTCTATAGCTCCTACTGATAATATGTCTCAAATAAATGAAGTGCCAGTTAATACTCCAAATATTTCAGAGGTACCAACTGTATCTACTGCTTTCAATGCAAGTAATAATACTAGTAATGTAGTGACACCTTCTGTTGAGCAAGTTATTCCTGAATTACAAGATGTAGGAGCTCCTACAATTAATACAACAGATAATTATTCTAGTCCATATAGTTCAGATGGTTTAAATACTTCTGTTTCTACAACTCCAATTTATGGTGGAAGTGATCCGACTATTTCTGATTTATCTGTAACAGAGACTCCTCAAATTTATGGTGGTGCTAATCCTTTAGAAGGAACACAATCAGTTCCTATTAATGATATTGCCAATAGTGCAGATAGTACTATGTATTCTCCAGCTCCACCTGTTTCAGTTCCAGTTACTGATCCAGTAGTTGTTAATCCAGTTCCTGCTGCTCCTAGTGTAGTAGAGGTTAATTCTGTTTCTCCAACAATAACTACTGTACCAGAAGTACCAACTGTTAATGTTGATGCAGCTTCTTATGTTGCACAAGCGCCTGTTGTTAATGAACCTGTTAATTCAATTAATAATAACTTTGCTTATCAAAGTGCTACTGCTCCTCAGATTCAACTTCCAAATGATCATAATGTTTAGTTAAAACTACTTTTAATATTTTGAGATTAAAAGTAGTTTTCTTTTTGGAAAATTGTTTTTATATTATTTAAATGATAGGATATTTTTAAATAATATTTAACTGAAATTTAATATTGAAGTTCATTAATATTTGTTATAATTTTAAATTTAAAAAAGTAAGGTTCAGTAATATCATTTTGTTACTTTCTATCTTATTGATGTTAGCAACAAAAATAGATATTTTTTAGTATTGATAAAGTGTTATTTCTATTAAGTTAGAGGTACTATTCATTGTAAGATTAAGTGTTCCTCTTTTTATAACAAAAAACGACTTTTTGGCAAGTCGTTTCTTCAATACTCGAAAAGTTCGAGTTTCCTATCACTCTGGTGGGACGTTAGGGATTCGAACCCTAGACCCACTGATTAAGAGTCAGTTGCTCTACCAACTGAGCTAACGTCCCATTAAAATCACCAGAATATTTATCTGATAAATAAAATTATATCATAAAATATTTAAAAGTCTATAATAAATTGAAAATATTCGTTATATTAGTGTAGAGTTACAATAGATGTGAAACAATTTTATATAAAAAAAGTGAATCAA
>CAOJDX010000037.1 GCA_948433435.1 uncultured Clostridia bacterium | reverse complement strand
TAGACTATACGATTGATTATGGAAATAATACGAATGCAGGAGAAGGAACGATTACAATCACCGGAACAGGAAACATTAATTCCGAAACAGGAGTAGGATATACAGGTACTGAAACCAAGACCTTTACGATAGAAAAGGCAACTCCAGTATTAACACTAAGTGCAAGTAGTGGAACGATTGGAATAAAAGGGGGAACGTTTACCGAAAGTGCAAATGTAGCAGGAACATTTACACATACAAGTTCTAATGCTAGTATAGCAACAGTATCACCAACAAATTATAGTGATGTAGCAGCTAATACGAATAAAGAGGTAACCATAACAGGAGTAGAAAGCGGAACAAGTACAATCACAGTAACTTTCACTCCAACGGATACCACCAACTATAAACCAGTAACCAAAATATATACTGTAACTAGTGATATTGAATCACCAATATGGATTTTAGAAAACGTAACAACAAGTTCGGGACTAAAAACGACATCTTTAGCTGATAGTGTAGAAATTAATATAGTAGGCAATAAAGAAAATCTTAATATGAAACTAAGTGTATCTGATATTAATATATTTATGGGAAAAACGGAAATAAAACCAATGGTAAACTTAAGTAGTACAATGGGAGGGGAAACATATCGATATACAATAACATTTGATTTTGATGGTATAATTAACACAGGGGATCTAAGTATAGTAATAGCGAAAAATACACTTACAGATGCTGTAGGGAATGCTAATGAGCAAACATCAATAGCAACAGGAATTAAAATAACTGGTACTCCAATAGAAAAAATTGCAGAAGCATATGTTTATCATTATAACTTTGATGAAAATCACTGTGAAACTGGATTAGAAAAAACATGTAAAAAAACAGAATGTTATAAAAATAAAACAGTGGGAAGTTGTCCAGCAGGAACAATAATAAGATATAAAGTAAATAATACAACAGTAATTACATTCCATGTAATGGAAGATAAAGGAAGTACATTGGTAATGCAGAGTCAAAAAAACTTGAAGTACAATGATAACTATCAAACTCAGTGGATTTCGAAAGAAGATTATGTAGCTGCAGGGGGAACAGATTATGGAACAAGAGGAAATAATTCGAAGGGGCCATTAACTGCATTAAAAACTGTTGAAGCTGAAACTGCAAATTGGAGTAATGTAAATAATCAAACCTATACGATGGGAACAACCGTATTTAAAAATAATGCTAATACAGGATGTGACAATTCTACTTTATTATGTTCAAATAAAACATATACACTACCTAGCCGAACAGCAAAGGCTAGAATGATTACGTTGCAGGAGGCAACAGCATTAGGATGTACAAATGAATATCAAAGCTGTCCAAGTTGGATGTACAACTATACAGAATATCACAGTTATAGCGGAATAAGCGGAACAGAGCACTATGGCCGTGGATATTGGACACTATCAGCTTCTTCAACAAGCCCAAGTGATACATATATTATTAAGAAGATGATAATAGATATATGTTTTGAAAATTGCTATCCAAATTCAAATGGTCTTCGACCTGTAGTAGTAGTTTCAAAATAATAAGTTTAAAATATAAGATAAGTTTATAACTAAAATTAAGCTTATCTTTTTCTGAATTAACTTACATTGACAAAAAAACATATCTTTACTATCATATAAGTAGGGATAGAAAAGAACTTTTATATAAAATAAATGGTCAAAATCCTAAAAATAAAAGAACTTAATTGAAAGAATAAAATACAATATAGTGATGGAGGATTACATGAAAATATTAGAGATAACAGGAGGAGAAAAACTTAGTGGAACAATAAGAATAAGCGGAGCGAAAAATAGTGCAGTAGCTTTAATTCCTGCTGCTATTCTAGCCGACGAAAAGGTAACTATTTGTAATATCCCAGAAATTACAGATACCGATAATTTGTGCTCAATATTAAATCATTTAGGTGTGAGTACCAAAAGAGCTAGTGAAAGTATTATAATTGATCCTACTAAAATGAAAAATAATGAAATTGATGAAGAATTTTCTAAAAAATTAAGAGCATCATACTACTTTATGGGAGCCCTTTTAGGAAAATATAAAAAAGCAGTAATGCATTTTCCTGGAGGCTGTTCCATTGGAGCAAGACCAATAGATTTACATTTAAAAGGATTTGAGGCTCTAGGTGCTAAAGTAACAATAGATAATAATAGATATATCGTAGAAGCAGAAAGATTAATAGGATGTCCAATTTACTTGGATATAGCATCAGTTGGAGCCACGATAAACATTATGTTAGCTGCTGTAAAAGCAGAAGGAAGAACCACAATTGATAATGCTGCTAAAGAACCAGAAATTGTAAACGTAGCAACATTCTTAAATAGTATGGGAGCACATATTACAGGAGCAGGAACCAGCACAATAACTATTGATGGAACAGCTAATTTAAAAGGATGTTTCCATGAAGTAATTCCTGATCGAATTGAAGCGGGTACTTATTTAATTATAGGATCACTATGTGGAGAAAACTTAAAAATTGATAACATTATTCCAGAACATTTAGATTCCTTGATTTCAAAATTACAAGAGATAGGAGTACAATTAGAAATAGGGGCAGACTATATTACTGTCACAAGAGGAACAAATTACAAGCCAACTAGTATTAAAACAGCTGTTTATCCTGGCTTTCCAACAGACCTTCAACAACCATTTTCCATTATTTTAACTCAGTGTAATGGCAAATGTAAAATTGAAGAAACAATATTTGAAAATAGATTTATGCAAGTTCCATATTTATGTCAGATGGGAGCCGACATTACAGTAAAAAATCAAACATCAACAATAATAGGACCAAGTAAATTAAAGGGAAGAGAAGTGGTTGCAACAGATCTTCGAGCTGGAGCATCTCTAGTAGCAGCTGCCTTAATAGCTACTGATACAACAATGATTACTAATGTAGAACATATTTTAAGAGGATATGAAAATATCGTAGAAAAATTAACTCAAGTAGGTGCTAAAATAAAGAGTCGAGAAATATAAATAATATAAAGACTCTTTTTCTTTTGGAGGGCTACATGAAAAAAAGAATTAAACTGTTAATTTTAATATTATCTATATCATCAATTTACTTAATCTATGAAATCAATAATAAAGATAATATTACTTATGTCTCGTTAGGAGATTCTTTATCATTAGGGGAAAATTCATATGGAGCAGCTACTTATGGATATAGTGATTACTTTAAAGATTATTTAGAAAAAAAACATCTTTTATCAAACTATAATAAAGAGTATACAAGTAAAACAAAAACAATAAATGACTTATATAAGGATATTCTTTTAGATGAGTTAACAACTAAAGATAATAAAACTTACAATTTAAAAAGATTATTAAGAGACTCTGAAATTATTTCTATTTCGATTGGATTAAATGATTTAATATTTGAATACAACTTAAAAAATCATTTTTTGACAGATTATGAAGAAAATAGAATAGTAGATAATGTTTTTAATAATTATAAAAATTTATTAAAGGAAATAAAAAAATATTATCACTATCCAGTTTATATAATTGGTTATTATGAAAATAATACCAAATATGATTCTTTAATTAGGAAACTAAATAAAAAATATCAAAATTATTGTCAAAAAACAAATGATTTCTATATTGATACTACTTTTATCTCAAAAAACAAGGCATACTTTGACAATCCTTCTTCCTATTATCCTAATACTGAAGCTTATCAACAAATTTCTCTAAAAATGATTAAACAATACCAACAAAATTAGCTATAATAAAAGAAAAAATAGAATCGGAAAAATAAACTGATCGATTATACCAAACTAGATATAGATATCAATCGTTGGTTCTATAAATAAGATATGGATAAAAATAATTTCTATATAAAATAAAGGTTTAATAATTTTTTTACTCAGCGATTAGTTTAAAGAATTATAAAATGTTTAAATTGCATTTTTTCTAGTTAGTTTATGAATAATTACAAAATTAATAATTAAAACACGTTTAAGCTTGCAAAATAAAGAAATTATTGTTATACTAATTACGCTATTATTACTATGGTTCTATATGGAATCATGGCGGAAGGAGAGATAAAATGAAAAAGGGAATCCATCCAGAGTATAAAGAGTCTACAGTAACTTGTGCTTGTGGAGAAACATTTAAAGTACAAAGTACAAAAGACGAAATCGTAGTAGAAGTATGTTCAAAATGTCATCCATTTTATACAGGAAAACAAAGTAGAGCATCACGTGCTGGACGTGTAGATAAATTTAATAAAAAATATGGATTTACTCAAAATGAAGCTGCTTAATAAGCAGTTTTTTTCATAAGAGGTATATAATGAATAAAGTAGAAATAGAAGATATAAATGAATTAATCAAAAAAGGATATTCGTCCAAAGCAATAAAAAAAATACTAGATGATATTTTGCTATTAAGTCTAAAGGTAAAAGAAGATTATCCTGATTATAAAACTTGGTATCAAAACAAACAAATACCAGGGATATTTAATAACACTAGAAATATTATTATTGCTCACATGAATAATAAAGTCGTAGGTTTCGTTTCCCTAAAAAAAACAAAAGAAGAAAAAAAGATTTGCACATTTTATGTGGAAAAAAATTTTCAAAAAAATAAAATAGGAACAATTCTTGTGGAAAAAGCAATAAATTATTTAGAAGAAGAGAAACCGTTAATTACTATTCCAATTGATAAATTATATGAATTTGTGAAAATAGGAAATAAATATAACTGGAAGGTAACAGATATTCAAGAAAACTTATATCGAACAACTACAAAAGAAGTAATTGTTAATGGAACTATATTGGATTTAAATACTCAATATGAACAACCAAAAGAGTTATCTAAAGTCTATAAGATCTATAAGTTTAGTTGTTTAAAACATTTCTTTAAAAGTATAATTTATAAAACTGATGGAAATAATTAACAATTTTAATAATAAATGTTATACTAACTCTATAAGATAGTATAGTTTTTATTATCCAGGAAAAAATAGAAAAGAAGGTGAAATTATGACTATTGGTATAGTAAGTGATCATCGAGGATATAAATTAAAAGAAAAAATTAAAGAGACATTAGACAAAAAAGAGTATCAATTAATAGATTATGGAACTAATTCCGAAGAAAGTGTTGATTATCCTGACTTTGCTTTTTTGTTAGGTGAAAAAGTAGCAAATAAAGAAGTGGATTATGGAGTAGCTTTATGCGGTTCTGGTATCGGAATGACAATAGCTTGCAATAAAGTAAAAGGTATTCGTTGTGGTAATATAACAAAAGTAGAAGAAGTAATAACAGCTAGAAATGATGATAATATTAATATGATAGCGCTAAATGAAAATACAAAAATAGAAGACGCTTTAAAAATTATTAATGCCTTTATTTCAACAGAATTTTCCTCTATTGAAAGATATCAAAGAAGAGAATTAAAAATTCAAAAATATGAGGAAGAACATGAGTGTTAAAGTAATATTATATATCTTAGTATCTATATTAGTTATTTGGACATTAGACTGTATTAATATCAATAAAATTTTTAAAAAAAATAAAGTATTACAAGCAAGAGTATTTTATCTTCTCCTTGCCTTGTCTTTCATTTATTTAATTACTAATTTTATTTGGGATTTTTTTCTTTCATCAAAAATTATATAATTTTTGTATAAATTTTCATTTTCGGTAAAAACTCTTAATGAGGTGGAAAAATGAAAAGAAAGTTAAAATTAAAATCTTATGTTTTACCAAGTCTATACGTATGCCTTTTTATAGCAACATTCTATATTACTTTAGTAGTATCCAACATGTTTGCAACAAAAACAACAAATAAGGAACAACAACAGGAAAATTTGGACTATGTTTCAGAAACAATTATTGATAACTCACAACAAGTTATTAATGAAAAAGAAAAGATGATTAAGCCCTATACTAATGAAAATGTAAAAATAGGTAAATATTTCTATGATTATAAGGCAGAGAATAATAAACAAGAAAATTCAATAACATATCATGATAATACCTATATGCAAAACTCTGGTGTAGACTATATCTTAGAAGAATCTTTCGATGTAGTTAGTGTATTAAACGGTACAGTAACTTCTGTAAAAACTGATGACTTATTAGGAAAAATTGTTGAAATTAAGCATGATAACAACTATGTAACAGTTTATCAAAGTCTAAGTACAGTAGATGTTAAAAAAGGTGACGTTGTAACTCAAGGACAAATAATAGGAAAAAGTGGTACAAATGAAATCGATAAAGATATGGGAAATCACTTACATTTTGAACTTTATATTAAAGGCCAAATAGTAGATCCTATACTTTATATAGACAAAGAAATTTCAGTAATTGCCAATAATGACGAAGGTCAAACAGAAAATCAACAAACAACTGAAAATTCCCAAAAACAAGAGGAATCAACAAGAGATTCAAAAAACGAAGAACAACCAGCTGAGAATTCTAAAAATCAATTAAATGAAGAAGAGTAATCTTCTTTTTTCATAAAATCTTATTCTTATTTATATAATTAAGTAAGGAGAAATTTTATGGACAAATTAATTACTAAAAGAGTAATAGAAGAAGCAAATATTATTATTAATACAGAAATAACTTTAAGAGAATTATCCAAAAGATTGGGGATCAGTAAAAGTACAATTCACAAAGATATGCAAGAAAAATTATCTTATTTGGATAAAAAGTTATATAATAAAGTTCAAAAAGTATTTAAAAAACATTTGGATACAAGACACTATATAGGTGGAGAAGCTACCAGAAAAAAATATCAAAAAATGTTATAATTTACCATATTTTGTGTTAAAATAAAGACGTTGTGAAAGGATGTGATAAAAGTGTTAGCAAAAGACATAGGAATAGATTTAGGAACAGCTAATGTATTAATATATATAAAGGGAGAAGGCATTGTCTTAAATGAACCAAGTATCGTTGCTATTGATACAGAAAACAAAAAAGTAATTGCAGTAGGACTAGAGGCCAGCGAAATGCTAGGTAGAACTCCAGAACATGTAAAAGCAATAAAACCAATGAAAGATGGCGTAATAGCTGATTTTGAAGTAACAGAAATAATGCTAAACACTTTTATAAAAAAGATCAAAGCTAGATCCTTATTAGCTAGGCCTAGAATTCTAATATGTTGTCCGTCTAATATAACTCAAGTAGAAAAAAATGCCATTAAAGAAGCTGCAGAAAGAACAGGAGCCAGAAGAGTATATATCGAAGAAGAACCAAAAGTTGCAGCAATAGGAGCAGGAATGGAAATATCAAAACCTAGTGCTCACATGGTAGTAGATATTGGTGGAGGGACAACGGATATAGCTATTCTTTCTATGAATGATATGGTAACATCTTCCTCTATAAAAATAGCAGGAAATCTATTTGACCAAGATATTATTAACTATATTAAACAAAAATATAAGTTATTAATTGGAGAAAAAACAGCAGAAGAAATTAAGATCAATTTTGCTAATGTTTATAATCCAGATAAAAAAGAAAAAATGGATATTAAAGGAAGAAACCTAGTAACAGGTTTACCACATACTATATCAATTACCCAAGAAGAACCAAAAGAGGCATTACAAGAAAGTATTGATAAAATAGTCAACTCTATCACTAGTGTTTTAGAACAAACGCCACCAGAATTAGCTGCTGATATAGTAGATAGAGGAATGGTAGTAACAGGTGGAGGGGCACTATTAAAAGGTTTAACTGACTTATTACAGGAACAATTAGCAATTCCAACACTAATTGCAGACTCTCCACTTACCTGTGTTGTAGAAGGAACAGGAATACTACTTAATAATATTAAACAATTAGAGAAAGATAATAAGTAAGACTATTGATGATAAAACCAATAGTCTTTTATCATATAGTAAAATGAAACATTATCTCTTTTTCTTTTTTTAATTGTATAGTATAATCAAAATAGAAAAGAGGAATGTTATGACTCAAGAGATAATACAAAGCTTAAAAATTGTGATAACTACATTTATCTGCTCTGCTTTAATTATGCCATTTATGAAAAGAATCGCTACTCATGTAGGAGCTATTGATATACCAAGGAGTGAAGAAGGTAATCGACATATTCATAAAAAAGCTATTCCTAAATTTGGTGGTCTTGGTATATTCTTAAGTTTTTTAGTTGGATATATGATTTTTGGTAGTCAAAGTATCCAAATGAATTCTATATTAATAGGAAGTTTTATAGTCATTTTAACCAGCATAGCAGATGATATAAAACCAATTAAATCATGGCAAAAACTAATAGGTCATTTAATAGCTGCAATTGTCATTGTCTTTTATGGAAAAATAACCTTAAATAATGTAACTGCCTTTGGATTCTCCTTAGATTTTGGCCTATGGACTTATCCCATAACTCTATTATTTATTATCGCATGTGCAAATATAATAAATTTAATCGATGGTCTAGATGGACTAAGTGGTGGAATATGTTCTATATTTTTTCTAACAATAGGAATAATCGGATTGTATCAGGGAAGAAGTGGAAGCTTAGTTATGATTTTAACATTTGTAATGTTAGGTTCTACTTTAGGATTTTTAGCTCACAACTTTTATCCAGCAACCATTTTTGCGGGAGATGCAGCAACTTTTATGGGATTTACGATTGCTGTTGTTTCAATGTTAGAGTTTAAAGGTCCAGCCTTAACATCATTTTTTGTACCAATTATCATCTTGGCCATTCCAATTTTAGATACTTTCTTTGCTATTATAAGAAGAACCTTAAAAAGAAAACCTATTTTTTCTGCTGATAAAGAACATTTACATCACCAGTTATTAGGAATGAACTTTTCTCAAAGAGTGACAGTACTAATAATTTATATAATAGATATTTTATTTTCCACAGCAACTATTCTTTATACTATAAAAGATGCACAATTAGGAAGTATTCTTTACATTATACTTTTCCTAATAATTGTATGGTTTGTTTTCCATACTAGTATTATTTCTGATAAAACTCCAAGATTGACAGAAAAATTAACTTCAAAAATAAAAAAAGGGCAACCAAAAGAAAAGAAAAAGCAGCAATTACCTAAAAAGTGATTGCTTTTTTGTTGATTATTATTAAAATTTGGAAAAATATGGTAATATTATTATAGTAAAAAGAGGTGATTAGATGATTAATTTTATTATATGTGATGATCAGAAAGAATTTACAATTCTATTAAAAAAGAAAGTACAAGAGTTTATGAGTCGTTACAAAGAAATTGAGTGTGAATATCATATTTTTTATGGATATGGAGCAGAGTTTGAAAAAATGGTACAATCAGAAAATACATTTAAAGTTTATTTTTTAGATATAGAAACAAAAAAAGGATCTGGATTAGATGCCACAAGAACCATTAGAGAAAAATATGATGACTGGAATTCTATTATTATGATTGTAACATCCCATGAAGAGTTTAGATATGAAGCATTAGGAAATAGACTGGATCTATTTGACTTTTTAAATAAATTAAGTAGTTTCGACTCACATTTAGAGCAAGATCTAAAAAATGTCCTAAAAAAATATAAAAAGATTAGTAATAGTATAACTTTAGAATATGATAGAGCAATACATAAGGTAGAATTAAGAGATATTATCTTTATTGAAAAAGAAATAGAAAGTAAAAAGTGTATAGTAGTAACTACATACGGAATAAAACATGTTCAATGCTCATTAAATGAAATTAATGAAAAATTAAACGAAGATTTTATGAAAGTAAGTAGAAGTTTAATAGTAAATAGGAAAAAAATAAAAGGATTTGAT
>CAOJDX010000036.1 GCA_948433435.1 uncultured Clostridia bacterium | reverse complement strand
ATTATAACAAAAAAGCAAACAGCTTTTTTCTGTCTACTTTTATATTATCAGTTCAAAATTACTTTTTTACTAGTCTTTATTTCATAAGTATCAAATTTTTTAAAGCCACAAAATAACTTGATTAATTTAGTAGGAAATTTACTCTTTAAAGAAAGATAATGATCTACACTATCATTATAAAATTTAATTGATCCATACAAATTACAATTATTCTCATTAATCTCTGAAACCAAATCTTGTAGCTTTTTATCCTGAAGTAGTTCTTCCTCTTCTGTTAAAATTTTCTTCAGTTTTCCATGGTAATCTTCCAAAATCTCATGCATTCGAAAATGATCAACTTCTTCAAAAGAAATTTTTTTAATAGAAGATATATCTTCAATATCTTTTAAAGTTTTAGAAATTTTTCCAAACAGAGATCTTTTGTTTTCTAAATATAAATCAATATTATTATCTGCTTCCTCTATTTTTAAAAGTTCCCTTTTCATTTTCTTTTTTGAACAAATAACTCCTAAAATAATTAGTAATAGTAATAGGAATAAAATTCCACCAATGATAAATACTTCCATTAAACCACCTCTATGATATATCTAAATATAACATAAATGACAAATATTGACAAATAAAATTAAAAGGACAATTGTCCCTTAATTATTTGTCCCATCTTCAAAAATTACATAATCAATATATTTATTCCAAAACCAAATATTTTTTCCCGTTGTAGCATCTCTAATAATGGTATAGTCATTTCCTTCTTCTTGAATATATCCCTTAAAAATAGTATCTCTCCATTCCTCCGAATGAGGAAAAGATAAATAAAAAGATGCTATTCTACCATGATTATTCATGAAATTATTATTTGTCTGTATATTAGTGATTCCATTAGGTGTAACTCTCATATTATTTCCTTGATAATTAGGATAAACATAACTATTATTCATTTAAAACATCCTTCCTTTTACACTTTAATCATATGTAAAAGAAATAAAATTATCACTCTGCTCTCGTATTATTTAACTTTTCATCAAAAATAGTTTGATCAGTAGTAGGTTCCGTTCCTTTAATAAAATACATTAACTTTTTTTTCTCTGCAGCTTCATCAACAATTTTCCCCGAAATAGGGTCCACTAAAACAGCCGAAACATTATCTGGCTTTGCATACCATTCATTTTCTTTACCTTCCTCATAAGCCTCAATACTTTTATACCAAATATTTTGAGCATAGCGAGGAGCTGCCGTAGTTAAAGATTTATTATTATCATATCCCAGCCAAACAGAAGTAACAATATTTTTATTATAACCAATATACCATTCATCTGTATCGGTTGTTCCACTTTTTAAAGAATATGTATGTTTTAATTTGGAAGAAAGTCCAATAGCAGTAGGATAATTATAATCAATATATTCTGGATCATAAGTTGCTGTTAACATATTATTCAAAATATAAGTAATACTAGAATTTAAAACTAAATTTTTATTATTGTTAGCTTTATAAAGAACATTGCCCTCACTATCTTCTACTCTTTCGATTAAGTGAGGAGTTACTTTGTATCCTAAATTAGCAAAAGAAGCATATCCAGCTGTCATTTCAATAATACTAATTTCATTAGTACCCAAAGGAAGACTAGGAACATCCTCTAGTTTTGCCGTTATCCCTACTCTCTTTGCCACATTAATCATGGCATCGCTTCCTAAAAATAAATTAGTCTTAACTGCATAAATATTATCAGAATAACTAACAGCAGTGGCCATAGAAATAGCCTTATTAGCATACTTATCATTATAATTTTTTGGAGAATAATCATCTCTTTCTGAAAAAGTAAAAGTAGTCTGTTCACTAGTAAAAGAACTACTAGTAGTAAATCCATTTTCTAAGGCTGCATAATACAA
Source organism: uncultured Clostridia bacterium (assembly GCA_948433435.1). Lineage (GTDB taxonomy): Bacteria > Bacillota_I > Bacilli_A > RF39 > UBA660 > UBA2730. The sequence continues at coordinate 8,209 of CAOJDX010000036.1, read as the reverse complement.
ATAAGGTTTCATAGTTGAACCAACTTGCCTTTTTGCTTTAGTTGCTCTATTAAATTGGGAAGAATTATAATCCCTTCCTCCAATTAATGCAATAATTTTTCCTGTATCTGGATCCATCATCACAGCAGAAGCTTGCAACTCTTTATCTTCTACTAGCTGTTCATTAATATTTTGTTCTAATGTTTTTTGCATATTAAGATCTAAATTGGTATATATTTTTAAGCCTTTTGTATCTGTATAAGAACTAGGAATACTTTTAATTTCTTTTAATTCACTTAAAACTGCATCTTGATAATACATTAAAGTAGTAGAATTATCATCATCTTTTTTTCCATAATAAGTTAAATTTTGTTGGTGTGCATTATTAGCTTCTTCTTCAGAAATAAAATTATTTTTAACCATCATATTAAGGATAGTTTTTTGTCTATTTTTAGCAATTTGTTCATTAACAAGAGGAGAATAGTTACTAGGAGATTTTGGAATTCCAACTAAAATACTAGCTTCAGCTAAATCTAGATCTTTAGCACTTTTATTAAAATAAAATTGACTAGCATTTTCAATTCCATACATGCCATGACCATAATTTATTGTATTTAAGTATCCCTCTAAAATTTCATCTTTACTATAATTTGCTTCCAAGCGAATGGTATATAAAGCTTCATCCCACTTTCTTTTCCAAGTTTTGTCAAAATCTAAAAATAAGTTTTTGGCATACTGCTGAGTAATCGTAGATGCACCCTGTTTTGTTTTCCTACTAGAAATATTAATATAGGTAGCCTTTAAAATTCGAAATAAGTCAAACCCTTTATGCTTGTAAAAATTTTTATCCTCTGTTGAAATAGTAGCATTAATCACATTTTTAGAAATCTCATCCAAACCCACCCACTCTTTTGTACCAGATCCTTGAAAAAAAACTTCTTTATCTTTATCAAATAAAGTAATACTATTAGCAGACTTAATTTCTAGTTTAGGAGAAAATTTTGCATATAAAAAAGCACTTAAAAAGGTAACAAAAATTCCAACAATACCAATAATAATGCCATTTCTAATAATTTTTCCTGCTCTTTTCATGATCATCACCCTCACATTTAGTATTTTACAAATCGTTTAAAATATGTATTTATTTTTAACAAGTTATGCTATAATGTAAGCTGTAAATTTAAGTTGGTGAAAAAATGCAAAGATTGAAAATTTTAGTTACGATAAAGTCTAATAATCAAAGTATGATCTATCAAACAGAGGCAACATATGATCAAGAAAAAAATTATCTTTATTATTTAGAAAAAGATTCTGATAAAACAGCGGTAATATATGATTATAAGAAAAATATTTTAAAACGGGATAACTTAAAAATATATCAAGAATTCAAATTTATTTCCCGAAAAATTACCATTAATAAAATGCTTTTAAAAGATTTGGACAAATATATAGATATCGAAATTTCGACTACTAAAATCATCAATAATTATCCAGAACTTACTGTTTATTATTCACTAAATGAAGAAAAATATTTATATAAAATAGAAATAATGGAGGAATTAAAATGAGTATCCTAAAAGAATTAAAAAAAGATATAAAAGAAACAATAAAGGCAATTGGCTATGATGTGGAAGAACTAATATTTGTTGAATCATCACGCAAAGATTTAGGAGATTATCAGATAAATAATGCCATGTCTCTTGCCTCTATTTATCATGAAAATCCAAAAGAGATAGCAACCAAAATAGCTAATGTCTTAAAAGAAGATTCACGCTTTGTTAATGTAAATATCGCAGGACCAGGATTTATTAATTTAACATTAAGCTCTTATTTTTTACAGACGGCTTTAAATAAAATACTTGAAGATTTTTCTACAAATATCGATAAAGAAGAATCAAAGAAAATTATGATGGACTATGGAGGTGCTAATGTGGCAAAAACTCTTCATGTTGGACATCTACGTTCTGCCAATATTGGTGAAGCAATTAAAAGATTAGCTAAATACTTAGGGCATGAAGTAATAAGCGATGTTCATTTTGGAGATATTGGTAGACAATCAGGAATGGTTATTTCTGAAATTAAAAGAAGATACCCTACTCTAGACTATTTTAATGAAAATTTTTCAGGTAGTTATGAAAAGATAAACTTCCAAATTACACCTGATGAATTAGGTGAAATCTACCCTACTGCTAGTCTAGCAGCTAAAAATGATCCTCAAAGAATGGAAGAAGTTACGACCATAACTAAAGAACTAGAGGAAGGAAATAAAGCCTATACTGCCCTATGGGATAAAATCAAAGAAGTATCTATAGAAGACATTAAACAAGTATATAAAGACATTAATACTACATTTGACTTATATGAGGGAGAAAGTACTTGTTATCCTTATATTCCTAAAGTATTAGATTACTTAGAAAAAAATCACTATTTAAGAGAAAGTGAAGATGCTAAAGTAATTGATATTAAAGAGGAAACTGATAATTCACCTATGCCTCCTTTAGTAGTCATTAAATCAAATGGAGCCACACTTTATGCAACTCGTGAACTAGCAACAATGTATTCTAGAATAGAACGTTTTTCTCCTGATGAAATATGGTACTTTGCTGACTTTAGACAATCACTTTACTTTGAACAGGTTTTCCGTGCTGCCAAAAAAACAAAAATAGCAAATGAAACCCTAAAATTAGGTTTCTATGGTTTTGGAACAATGAATGGAAAAGATGGCAAACCATTTAAAACAAGAGACGGAAATGTAATGAGCCTAAAAGAATTGATACAAATTTTAACTGTAGAAACTTCAAAAAGATTAAATAAAGACATAGTTGAATTAGAAAATCAAGAAGAAACTGCTAAAAAAATTGCCATTTCTGCCCTAAAGTATGCTGACTTAATTCCCTATCGTGAAACAGATTATATTTTTGATTCAGAAAAGTTTGTCAGTTTAGATGGAAAAACAGGTCCTTACTTACTTTATTCAACAATTAGGATGAAATCATTATTAAAGAAAGCTAATGTGGAAAAATATATCGTAATGAAATTAAAAAACAAAACTGATCGGGCAGTAGCTTTAGAACTCTTAAAACTTCCTCAAATATTAACTAAATCATTAGAACAGAAATCATTAAACGAACTAACAGATTATATTTATAAACTAACTAGTAGTTATAATACATTTTATAATGAATGTAAAGTTTTAACAGAAGAAGACGAAGCTTTAAAATTATCTTGGTTAGCTTTAACAAATATTGTCTATACTACTAATATAAAGATTTTGGAAATACTTGGAATCACAGTTCCAGAAAAAATGTAAAAAAGATATTGCATAACGAAGAGATGTATGATATAAATATTTTCGTAATTTATCATAAATTAAATAAACAAGTTATAAAATTTTACATATAATGACTTGAATGGAGGAAATTTAATGAGCATTGCTAAAATGAAAAAAGAAGAATTAGAATTACTTTCAAATAAAGATATTACTAAAATGATTTTAGAAGAAAGTAAAAAAACGATGAACACAGCTGATTTATTTAAAAAAATTATAAAGCTATTAGATTTACCTGAAACAACTTTTGAAGAGAAAATAGGAGACTATTATACAGCCTTAGCAACAGATAAAAGATTTATCTTATTAGACGATGGAAACTGGGATTTAAGAAGTAATCATACTTCTGATAAATTAGTAAAAATATCTTCTGACAATGATGACGATATAGATGAAGAAGAAGTCGATGAAGATGAGGAAGTAGAAGAAGAGCCAGTTGAAGACGACTACTCAGATGATGATACTACTTATGATACAACTGAAGAAGATTTAAAAGATTTAGTAGTTATTGATGAAGAAGAACTAGAAGAGTAATAAAGAAATCACAAGATAGCACCACAAGGTGTTTTTTTATACGAATTGTTTTAAAAGAAATAATAATATGATATACTACAAATTAGTAAAAAGGAGAGATGAGTATGGTCGAACACTTAGAACAAATAGAGGCTAGATATAATGAAATAGCAACCGATTTAACAAAACAAGAGGTTCTAAACGATATAAAAAGGACAAGAGAACTTTCAAAAGAGTTAAGTGAGTTAGAAGAAGTAGTCAATTGTTTTAAGTCCTATAAAAAAATCTTAACAGAAATATCTGATACCAAAGAAATGTTAAAAGATAAAGATTTGCAAGAAATAGCTAAAGAAGAATTATCTTCTTTAGAAGAACAAAAAATAACTTATGAAAAAGAATTAGAAGTTTTATTAATTCCTAAAGATCCTAATGATAATAAGAATGTTATTGTAGAAATTCGTGGAGCAGCAGGTGGAGATGAAGCTAATATTTTTGCTGGCGACTTATTTAGAATGTATACTAGATATGCTGAAAAAAAAGGATTTAAATATGATATTTATAATGCTATAGAAGGAGATGCTGGAGGTTATAGCCAAATTGAATTTATGATCAAAGGAGATGGAGCCTATAGCAAATTTAAATATGAAAGTGGTTCTCATAGAGTTCAGAGAGTCCCAACAACAGAATCAAATGGTCGTCTTCAAACATCTACTGCAACTGTATTAGTAATGCCAGAAGCAGAAGAGGTAGATATTGAAATAAAACAATCTGATTTAAGAATAGATATTTATCGTTCCTCAGGTTGTGGAGGTCAAGGAGTAAACACAACTGATTCAGCAGTAAGAATTACTCATCTACCAACAAATACTGTAGTTACCTGTCAAAATGAAAGAAGTCAAATTCAAAATAAAGAACAAGCAATGAAAGTTTTAAAGGCAAGATTATATGAATTAGAAAGAGAACGCCTAGAAACAGAAGAGGGAAATGAAAGAAGAAGCAAAATAGGAACAGGAGATCGTGCTGAAAAGATTCGTACCTATAATTATCCCCAAAATAGAGTTACTGATCACCGAATAGGATATACAACGAAAAATTTAGACAGAGTAGTAGATGGAGATCTAGATGGCATTATTGAGGCTTTACAGAAAGAGGATCAGGCAAGAAAACTAGCTGGAGAAAAGTAATATGGTAAAAAAGTTAAAAAATAAACTACTAATAAATTCTCAAGATGAAGTAAAAAAGAAAGAAATCAAACAAGTAGAAGATACTATCTTTGATATGATATATTTAGAAAATATGGAAAAAATAAGATCACAAGATATTCAAAAAATATTAAGGAAAGAAAAATAAGATGACAATAGAAGAATTATTAGTTTATGGCAAATCAAAAGTACACTCTGATTATGCTAAGATACTTTTAAGTGATTTATTAAACTTTAATCCTTTAGAATTATTACTTCATTTAGAAGAAAGAGTTCCAATAGAAAAGGAAGAGTTATATAAAAAGGAAATTAATGCTTTACAAGAAGAAAAACCAATTCAATATGTTTTAGGACATGTTAATTTTTATGGACAAAGATTTATCATCAATGAAAATGTCCTAATTCCAAGATTTGAGACCGAAGAATTAGTGGAAAATACAATTCGATATATTCAAAAGTTTTTCACAGATCCTGTGGATATAATTGATTTAGGTTGTGGTAGTGGCATAATAGGACTAATCTTAGAAAAAAAAGTTTCCACAAATTCTGTGGATTTAATCGATATCAGTGAAAAAGCCCTAGAAGTAGCCAACCAAAATTGTCTAATTCTAAATTCTAAAGCTCATCTTCAAAAAGGAGATATGCTCTCTAATATAGAAAAAAAATATGACATAATTATTAGTAATCCCCCCTATATTAAGACAAATGAGGAAATAGAGGATATCGTAAAAAATAACGAACCTCACCTAGCTTTATATGCTGGAATTGATGGTTTAGACTGTTACCGAAAAATATTAAAGGATATTAATAAAAATTTAAAAGAAAGATTTTTAATCGCCTTCGAAATAGGCCATACTCAAAAAGAAGACCTAAAAAAACTAATCAATACTTATCTACAAGATGTAACAATAGAAATCAAAAAAGATCTTCAACAAAGAGATCGAATGTGTTTTATTTTTTCTAATAATCTATTTTCGTCGAAATAAGTCAATTTAAAATTGTATAAGAAAAATAAGATCACCCTAAATAAAAGTAGAGGGTGATTTTAAATGAAAAAATATTTAATAATACTAACAATAATTACAAGTGTATTTGTGATGAATGATTTGAAAGATGAAAAAATAGTAATTCCCAATGAAGCAATTAGATTTAGAGTAATAGCAAGTTCAAATAGTAAAGAAGATCAAGAGTTAAAAGTAAAAGTAAAAGATAATCTTCAAAAAAATATGCAAAATATACTAAAGAATGAAAAAAATATTCAGCAAGCACGATTATCTTTAGAAAAAAATTTACCATTATTAAAAGAAAATGTGGAAAAAACATTAAAACAAAATAATTCAAAGGAAACATATACAATCAGTTATGGAGAAAATTATTTTCCAAGTAAAAATTATAAAGGAGTCATTTACAATTCTGGAAACTATGAGTCTTTAGTTGTAAAATTAGGAAAAGCCGAAGGTAATAATTTCTGGTGTGTTCTATTTCCACCATTATGTTTAATAGAAGAACAAGAAAATACTAAAGATACAGAATATCATTTATTAGTCAAAGATTTGTTAAATAAATATTTTTAGAATGAAAAATCTATATAATTAATAAATTATATTAGGTGAAAGAATGAATAATATAACAACAGATTTATTAATAGCTGTAGCCTTAAGCATGGATGCTTTTTCTGTTTCAATATGTACATCTACTAGTAATCTTCTAACAAAAATGAAAATGATCGCTTTTCCAATAATAGTAGGAATTATGCATTTCGTTATGCCTTTATTAGGGAATTGCTTAGGAATGATAATTTCTATTAATTTAGGAAAGATAGCTGATTATATATTAGGAATTATTTTTCTGATACTAAGTATAGAATTAATAACTTCTAAGGAAAAAGAAAATACTTTAAAGCTTAATTATCTATATTTAATTTTAATCTCTTTAACAGTAAGCGTAGATAGTTTTACAGTAGGATTAGGACTATCTCTTAATCATCAATATACTTTATTATCAAGTTTAATTTTTTCTATTATCAGTGCACTTTTTACAGTTATTGGTATTACTATTGGAAAATACTTAAATAAACATATCGAAAAAAAAGCCAATTTAATTGGTAGTATTTTATTGTTCATATTATCTATTAAATATATTTTTAAATTTTAGCCATACTATAATTGGTGATCAAAATGAAAAAGCAAAATATCAAAAAAGAATATTTAGAAGGAAGGAATTATTATCAAAAGTTTTTAAATTATTTACAAAAATATAAAAATAACAAATAGTTGACAAAAATAGACATAAAAAAACTATAAGTATCTATATTTATAAAAAAGGATCTGCTAGTATTATAGTCAAAGGAGAGATTAAATATGGATGAAAAGAAAAGTCAAGGGAAGAACAATACAGGGTTTATTATCACCATTGTTCTTTTAGCAGTAATAGTTTTAGGGTTAATTGTTTATATTTGTTATGACAAGGAAATAATTCTAAATAGTAAACAGGAAGTATTAGAGAAGAAAACTGAGAAAGAGAATGAAATAAAATCTGAAGAAAAAGAATCTACCCAACTAGAAAATGCTAAGAAGGTAACAGGAATAGATTTAAATAAGTGTATAAATTCTAATAGCTATCAATATACATTAACTAATTATACTTTATCTGGATTAAACTTCAGTCTAGATCCAGCAAGTAATACAGTTAATCTAAGTATTAACTGGGATAATATTACCAGAAATTGGGGAATAAGTAATGGGGCAGCAAGAAGTAATCAATATACAATCAATAATTTTAGTGGAAAAGTAGTAGATATGCATATTGATGGAATTGGTCAGGATGCAACAGGAAGTGTAGCTTTATTTTTATTAGAGGATGGAACAGTTGAATATATTCCTCTTTATAAAGCTTTAGAAAGTAACAATATAAAATCATCTGGAAAAATATCAGGAGTAGAAAATATTATAAAGTTTTATTCTGTTGGTGCAAGACCAAAAGGAGAAAATTCCGTAGGAGGATTCCAGACAATTTTAGCTCAGAAAGAGGATGGAACTTTCTATGATTTATACGAAAATTTAGCCAATTCATTATAAAAATATTTTGAAAGTTTTATTAAAAACAGTAACTAGAAAATTTAAGATATTTGTGTTACCTACACTAAGAAAGAACAAGAAAAAAATGTTCTTTTTTGTATTGAAAAGGA
>CAOJDX010000035.1 GCA_948433435.1 uncultured Clostridia bacterium | reverse complement strand
TACGAGTCACTTTTATATAAAATTTTGTTTCACATCATTTACAAATGTACAAAAAAGAACATTTTTTTCTTGTTCTTTCTTAGTATAGGTAACAAAAACCTATAAATAACTCTATTTTTCTAATAAATTATTCACTTAAATATTTCTCTATTATTTATACTTTTTTTGATATATTTTTTCCTCTTTAATATGATCAACTATTCTTAAACGTTCACTATAGTCAGTCTGGCCTATTTCAGATAAAACCATACTCTCTGTCATCTCAGCAAGTTTAGGATAATCAATCTTTCCTAATGGAGTTCGGGGAAGTGTTGGCATCAAATTAATAATATGTGGTCTCTTATATTCAGGCAATCTTTCCTTTATAACCTCAACCATACTATTTTTCATCTCTTCAACTGGAATATCTACAAAATTATCAAAAGAAACATGACTAACTAAAACCCCATGATAATAATTAGTTTTACATAATTTAATATATGGACATTCCTTTATTTCCTCTGTAATATTAATTAATTTTTCCTTTTCTTTCTTATGACCGTTACTCTCTAAAATAATTGATTCACTATCTCTATCTAGTGGAAATAAACTTCCAGTCATATCAACATACCCATAATCTTTAGTATCATACCAAATAGTCCCTTTAGAATCTCTAATTAATACCTTTTTCGTTAAATCATCTCGACCATAATAACCTAACATTTGAGCTGGACCAGTAATCAAAATTCTTCCTCGTTCATTATAAGTCAAATCCTGAAAACTTTCATCTACTACTCTAACATTATTAAATGGTAAAGGAAGACCAGCTGAACCTATTACATTACAATTTGGATGAGTTACAGTAAAACAAGAATCCATCTCACTAGCACCAAATCCATCTATTTGATCAAGACCAGTTATTGCCTTAAAAGTGTTAATTTGATTAATATCAGCTCTTTCCCCGCCAACAACACATTTTTCTAAATGAGAACACACTTTTTTCAAATCATCATTTTTCATAGATAAAATGGAATCCCATAAATATTGTGACCAAATTCCATAATTAGGTAAATGCTTTAATAAATAACCTGGTATTTCTTCATAAGTTAAAGATAACTCTAAAATTTCCTCAATTCCTAAACACATCGCCATATGAATAATATCAGCATCCCAAAATGCTAAAAACGGAGGGACAAGAGCTAAATTTGTTTTTCCCCTTTCAAGTCCAAGACCAGCAAGACGATGTTGCATTGCTAAAGCATTATTGGCATCATGAGATAATAAAACAGCCTTACTCTCTCCAGTAGTACCTGAAGTAAATGCTATATTAGAAGGCAGATTTTCACAATAAACACTATGATCAGAAATATTCCTTAAATGAGCCCCTGCACTTAAAAATGTATTTAAACTAATAGAATGATTAATACTTAAATTTTGAATCTTATTCATTGTTTGTAATAGTTTAATTTTTACTCTTTCTGAATTATACAATGGTGTAGATTTAGTTAAAGGTAAAATAACTTTTTGTATATCCTTAAATTCTTCTAAATTTAACACCTCAGAAACTCTATTCTCTAAAATATCTAAAGTAAAAATCATAGTAGGATTCAATAATTTTAATTGTCTATACATCGTATTATTATCCGCTTTACCTTCAGCATCCATAAAATTTAAGTTAGCAGTAACTGCTCCTCTTGTAGCACAGGCATACTTTAAAGCAATTAACTCTGGTGTAGAAAGTGAAATAGAGGCGACAAAATCTCCTTTACCTATATGATATGCCTTTAAAGAAGCAGTAAAGTAATTTACCATCTTTTCAAACTGATTTATTGTAATTTTCTTCATTCCTCTATTATTAATAATAACCTGTTCTTCATAACCCTTATTACATTGAAACAAGTAATCCCTTTGATTCATTTTAGGTAATACTTCCTTAAAAATTTCAGGACTATACCATTGCTCCCAAATTCTATCTTCTGAAATATTTCCAGTAATTGGCCTATCCAATTTATATTTTTTATCTTCAAAAATAATATCTTTTTTCATTTAATCAATTTCCTTTCTCAATGAAATCTCAACATTTAAAATTTTAGTTAACAATAAAATAATATCACATATATTAAAGATATTGTCCGTTTTTGTCAATTATTGACATTTAATTTAAAATATAAATAACTAAATTATATAAATTCCAATAATTTAGGAACAAAAAGAATAATTCCCATAACTGCTGAGGTAACAGCTAATATCAAAACAAAAGCTGCTGAACTATCTTTAGTTATTTTAGCCAACTCATTCTTATCTGGACAAAATATATCTACCATTTTCTCAATTGCAGTATTCAAACACTCTGCTGCTATTACCAAACCAAATAACAAAATACAAATAAACCATTCTGTAATATCAATCTTTAACAAAAAACTCAATAAGATAATAAGAAACATAATTATAATATGAATCCTCATATTTCTTTCTGCTTTAATAACATAAATCAACCCATCAAAAGCATGTTTAAAACTTTTTCGCAAACTTCTATTTTTCATAACGATCTCCTTCTTCGATATATCTATTTACTATTCTAATATATAATATTAAATAAGCAATAGAAAGAAAAAATCCAGCCACAACATCACTCATATAATGAACACCCAAATAAACTCGACTAATGCCAATGAGAAAAATTAAACAACTAAGTCCAAAAATGAAAGAGTATTTTAGCTTATTATTTTGACAATATCGATAAACCAAATAAATTAAAAAACCATAAAAAGCTGTAGAAACCATCGAATGTCCTGAAGGAAAGCTAAAGCCCTTTTCAATCATAATAGCCACTCCAAAAGGTCTATCTCTTTGAATTGCAAACTTTAAAAGTTGATTTATTAGAACCACCAATATAAGATTAATGCTAACAAAAATTCCCTTTCTCTTATTCTTAAACAGAAAAATAGTTAAAATAGTAACAGTAATAATCATATAACTACTACCTAGAAAAGTAAAAAACTTCATAATGGGAGTCAAAAAATCACTTCGTAAGTTTTTTACCAGCATAGCATGAAAAAACGTATCGATCCGAATAATTTCTCCTCTTAAAACAATACTCGTTAAATGAATAACAATAAAAATAGATAAAAATAGTACAATCCATTGCCAATTATTTTTAATTTTTTTAATCATATTAATTTCTTATTCAAATATCAAAATATTTAAACAAATTCCTTTCTAATAAAAGACCATTAAAAATGACGATATCTTTTAATAATATTTTCTGCTTGATAAATTCCATCCATTGCCGCTGAAGTAATTCCTCCTGCATAGCCTGCTCCCTCACCACATGGATAAATGCCTTGAATAGAACTAACTCCTAGAACATTTCTTTTGATCCTAACAGGAGAAGATGTTCTGCTTTCAACAGCTGCCAAAAGAGCATCTCCTCTACCAAATCCTTTAATTTTAGTATCAAAGTAATCAATTCCTTCAATTAAAGAATTGACAATATAAATAGGAAATATATCCCTAAGATTACTAAATGTATACTCCCCTTTCATCACAGGTTTAATTCCTTGTAACTCTTCTCTTTTTCGATTATTCTTAAAATCTTGATAAGTTTGTAAAGGAATTTTACCATTTCCTAACGAATAAGCTTTTCTTTCTAATAAACGTTGAAATTCCAAACCGGCCAAAGCATCTTCTCCAAAATCTTTTGGACTAACTGTTACAATAATAGCACTATTAGCATTTTCTTCATCTCTTTTATAATTACTCATCCCATTAATAGCAAGACAACCATCTTCAGAAGATGAATTGACAACAAAACCTCCAGGACACATACAAAATGTATACACTCCTCTACGATCCTTTGTATTATAAGTAAGTTTATAACTCGCTGGATTTAAAAGAGAACTATGCTCAACTCCATACTGACTCTTATTAATCATCTTTTGAGGATGTTGAATTCGAACTCCAACAGCAAAAGGTTTTGCTTCCATGACTAAATTTCTTTTAGCAAGCATTTGAAAAGTATCTCTAGCACTATGACCTAGAGCTAAAACCAAAACATCAGTATCTAAAAATTCTTGTTGATTAATATGTATTTTTTTAATCATCTGATTTTCTAAAAAAATATCCGTGAGCAATGTCTGATATCTAAATTCTCCACCCATAGCAATAATTTTATTTCGCATATTAATAATAACTTTTCTTAATAAATCAGTTCCAATATGAGGTTTTTGTAAATACAAAATTTCTCTTGGTGCCCCACACTCTACAAATATTTCAAGTACCTTCTTTTGTCGATGATGCTTATCTTTTACTAAGGTATTCAATTTACCATCAGAAAAAGTACCTGCACCACCCTCTCCAAATTGGACATTAGAATGAAGATTTAACTGGCCACTTTTCCAAAATTCTTCTACTGTATGAACCCTCTCTTCTATCCTTTCTCCCCTTTCAAGAATAATAGGTTGATAACCATATTCCGCTAAAAGATAAGCACAAAATAAACCAGCTGGTCCAGCACCCACAATAACTGGTCGCTTCTTTAATACCTCATTACCCATAATAAGTCGTTGATACTCCTCATTAGGAGTTTTTCCAACATGCTGATTCCTAACCTTAGAAAGAAGCAAATCTTCGTGTAAAACTTCAACATCAACTTCATAAACATAATACAAAAGAGGTTTTTTTCTAGCATCTAAAGACAATTTATGAATTTCCAACTTTTGAAGATTATGTTCATGAATTCCTAAAATTTTGCAACATTTTTTTCGTAAATTACTTTCCTGTTCATCCTGAATATTAATATATATTTGACTGATTCTAATCATTTTTCTCTCCCAAAGTTCCTGCCAACAAACCACTAAGCCAAGCAAAAGTTAAATTATAACCTCCACAATCTCCATAAATATCTAACACTTCACCAACCAAATATAAATTTTTTCTTATTTTTGATTCCATAGTAAGTGGATTAATTTCAGTAAGAGGAATTCCTCCACTAGCTACCTGAGCATTAGAAAATGAATTAGTACTAATAATATTTAATCTAAATTCTACAAACTGACTAGCTAACACAGATCGATCTCTTTCACTTAATTGTTCCCACTTTTTAGAAATGGCAATCCCAGCATTTTTAATCAAAGTATTTACAAGTTTATAATTTAAAATACTATCTAATAATTCTGAAACATTTCGCCCCCTAAGTAATTTACTTCGCTCATCCATCAAGTGAATAAATTCCACTCTACTCTTAGCTAAAGAAGGAATAAAGTTAATAACTACTTCTTCCCTTTTTTCTAAATCAAGTCCTCTAGCAACCATTCCACTTAATTGCATTACACAAATACCACTAATTCCATAATTTGTTAAAAGAATTTCTCCACTTTCTTCTCTGATAGTAGTATTATCTTCAAGAAGTTTAATTTCTACATCTGCTCTAACTCCAGACCAGTCTTTTAAAAAATTTCCCTTTGCATTTAGTTGTACCAAAGCAGGCAAAGGCTTAATAATAGAATGGCCCATTCGTTCAAGCAAAGAATAAAAATTACCATCACTACCTGTTTTAGAAGCTGCATAAGAACCCGTCGCTACAATAACACAATCAGCCTCATAAATATATTCAGAAGTTTTAACCTCATAACCATTATGACAAGGCCAAACATCTTCTACATACATATTATTCTGAATATTAACTCCCAATAATTTAGCTTCCTTAATTAATGCATTTTGAATACTAACGGCCTGATTGGAAAATGGATAATAGTAACCATCCTTTATTTTAGGAATAATTCCAATACTTTCAAAAAAAGAAAGTACTTTTTCCAGATTTTTATTTGTTATCACCTGATTGATTATCTCTTCATTCATACTATGATAATGCTTCACATCTTGATCAGTGTTAAAATAATTACAACGACCATTACCAGTAACTAAAATTTTCTTACCACATATAGAATTTCTTTCTAAAAGAATCACCTCATGCTTATTTCTGCAAGCAATAATTGCCGAAACAAGACCTGAGGCTCCACCTCCTATAACAACTACTTTAGACATACTATCACTTCCTCTTTCCATTATATCACATGTTCATAATTAGTTAATCTATACCTGACAAAATACATTTATTTTATAATTAAAATGTTACGATATAAAATAAGGATAAATATTATTATTAATCTAAAACTTAATAACTTTTAATGGTATTAAATTTATTTCTTTCAAACTTTATAATTTGTTTATGGATAAGTTTTATTTTAACAAGTTTTATTGAAAGCTTGGAGGTGAAGTATATGAATGCAATGCAATTAGTTGGACTTAATACAAAATGGCATAGGTATCAAAGAGGACTTACTCAAGAACAATATGCTGAAAAGACAAAATTTAAAATGGCCTATATTAGTGTTATTGAAACTGGTGATGCCAATCTTACTTGTAAAAATATTGATACAATAGCTAAATCATTTGGTATTGAGACCAAAATGTTATTTGAAGAAAAGACAGCATTAAAAGCTAAAAAACTACCAACTAGAGTTGATATGTACGTAAAAAGTAGTTAATTTGCTATAAGTTTTAGAGGATTAATACTAACAATAGTATATCCTCTTTTTCTTAGTCCGTAATATATTTCTGTCATAATATATTTTTTCTCTTTTAAACCAATAATATACTGTCCTAAAGAATTTAGATGTTTATTAATTGTATCAAAAAAATCATCACTATTTAATAAATCATCTATAATATGATTAATTACTTCATTAAGCTTTTCCTTAGAAATACGAAAGGAATATCTTTCCTCTAATAAATAATCATCATATTCTTCTTCTGTCACAAGAGCCCAACGACCATTAGGACAAATATACAAATCTTTAGGAATTAATCGAATAATATTAAAATAATATTCCTCTAAAAGATAAAAATATTTTGGATTCATTCTTTCCTTTACCAATTCCCAAAAACTCTTATTAACTTCTATTTTATGATAATAAAGTTCCAATATCTCATTCATAATCTTTTCACAATCCTGATTAACAATATCCTCTAATTCTAAATAATAATCATTTTTATTCATTTTCAAATCCCCCTATCAATATAATATATATTATTAATTTTTAAATGAAACATGTTTTATTATAACACTAAATGTAAATACTATAACACAAACTTTAACTTTTCGAATTTCTATTAAAAAAAACGAAGAGACAACTATTTTGTACTACTTCGTTTTTTTATTTTTTTCCATATCTAGCATTAAAACGTTCTAAACCATTTTTTACCTTAACAGGACTCTTTGCTTCGATCTTCTTCTCATCATCTAAAGAACAAATATCCATCCACTGACGAAAACTTACGGGAGTCATATTAACAACAGAAGAAGTGTTCACAATAGTGTTAACTAAAAAACAATCAGTTTCTTCCCCCATAGAATCTCTACCACAATTAGCATATGAAAATAAATACATATCATTAATGGGATATCCAAGTATTCCTTGATTTTTATTTACTTCAATATAAGAATGTACATTTTTCATTAATTGCTTAAGGTCAATACCAGCACGAAAAACTCCTCTTGAAATCATTGATTGATCAAGTTGATGTAAATCTCTAATATAACTAATAGCATCCTGCTCATCATAAGAATAAAATTGTCTATCATAATAGTTTAACTCATTACGACTAATTTGAAATTCCGAATCAAATAATTGTTTCAAATAAAGTAATCTATTATAATAAAGTGACTCCTTTGAACTCGTATGAAGTTTTTTAGATACATATTCTTGAGAAAAATATTTCTGATATAATTTTTCTAGTTTTTCTCTTTCATCAACTTTAATATAAAATGAAGACAATACATCATATACATACTTCTCATCTTGATCTTCCAAAATAGCAATAGCCTCATCATATTTCCTCTGATTTTTATAAATATGAACTAATAGTTTCTTTAATCTATAATCATCAGGATAATTACTTAACATCTCTAAAGTAATTTTTTCAGCCAATTGAATTTTTCCAGCATGAAACAACTCTAAAATCTGAGATTGTTGGTATGCCAAATATCCAGCTTTGGTATATTTTCCTCTTCCATCTCCATATAGTTTATTTTTCATATTTTCATCCCCTTTAACTTGTTAATTGCTGACTATTATAACAAATCATCAACAAAATTTCAAGATAATTTACTATCTAAAAACTACTTTTCTTAAATATTACTTCTGATTATATCTAGCATTAAAACGTTCTAAGCCACTTCTTGTTTTAACATAACTTTTAACACTCTCTTCAGTTTTTCTTACTTCTTCTAAAGGTAAAGGATTCATTCTCTTATTAAAAGGAAGTGGATGCATAGTAATAATATCGGAGGTATTAACAAGAGTGATTACTCTAAAATAATTGGTATCATACTTACCATCTACTTTCCCACATTGTGGATAAAAGAAATGATACATATCACATACAGGATAATCTAATACTCCTAAATTCTTATTCAACTCTATATAGCTTTTTACCTTTCCAAATAATTCTTCCACATTCATATTACAATCAAAAACTCCCGTATCATCATATCTTTGATGACGATTTCTAATATGCTTAATAGCTTCTCTATCAGAATATGAATAAATTTGTCGATCAAAATAACATAAACTATTTCTATCTATCTGAAAATTAGAATGGAAAAGACACTTTAAATAAAGTTGTATAGAAAACAACATACTCTCTTCATCAATAATTCCAAATTCTTTTAGAATTAAATCTTTTGAATAATACTTTTGATATAAATGATATAATTTTTCTCGTTCATTAGTTTTAATATAAAAGGCAGCCAAATTACGAATTACATGTTCTTCATCTATTTCTTCTAAAATTCTTATTGATTCATAATATTCACCCTGTCCTCGATAAATATCTGCCAATATTTTAGAAATTCTATAATCATCAGGATAATATTCTAACACTTCTAAGGCAATTTTTTTCGCAAGCTTCGCCTTACCATCAGAAATTAATTCTAAAATTTTCGCCTGTTGATAAGACAAATAGCCTGACTTTGTATATCTTGTTCTTTTAACATCACATAGCTCAATTTTCATTCTACTTCCTCCAAACACCTCTATTAATTTCAACATATTATAATAAATAATGGACAAAATTTCAACTCTTTAATCAAATAAAAAGCATAAAACTGCTTCTAATGCTATTTTTGACCATATCTAGCATTAAAACGTTCTAAGCCACTTTTTACTTTAACAAATTTACTAGTTTCCATTTTATCTTCTAAAAAATAAATATTTAATTTTTCATTAAAAGAAACTGGATACATCGTAATAATATTAGCGGTATTAACAAGAGAAATCACTTCAAAATAATCTGTGCTCTTACCCTTTCTATTTTTCCCACAATTTGGATAATAAAAACAATAAGTATCCTTAAGAGGATATTCAAATATTCCCTGTCCTTGATTATTTTCTATATAGTTTCTCACTAGCGTAAGCAATTCGTTAATGGAAATAGAAGGATCAAATAAACCTTTATATTTTCTACCTTCTTTTTGATGATAATACTTAATATGATTTAAGGCACTTCTATGATCATAAGAATATATCTGTTTACATATATACACTAAATCTCCCCAATTTAAGTTAAAATGAAAATTAAATAATTGAGTTATATAAAGATGAAGCTGATAATCTAAAAATTCATCATCATTATACTCATGAACATCTTGATCAGCATATAAAGGAGTAGAATAATACTTCTCATAAAATTCCTCTATCTTCGCTTTATCTTTTACTTTTACATAAAGCGAAGTTAAAAGGTTATGTTCTTTTTGTTCATCTAAACTCTCAAGTATTTGAATTGCTCCCAAATAATCTCTTTGTTCAATGCAAGTATCTGCTAGTAATCTTAATAATTGATAATCATTAGGAAAAATTTCTAATCCTTTTAAAATCAAACTACGAGCCCAAAATAAATTGCCTTCATTTTTTAATTTTAAAATTTCTGCCTTTTGATATTGATAATATTTCTCTTTATCGACTACTATACCACTTTTTTTATTCATATCATCCACTCCACTAACATTGTTTTACCTATTATATATTATATAAAGAATAAAAACAAGAAAAAAATTAAGGAAGAAATTGGCATTTTGTAGAGTTACAATAGATGTGAAACAATTTTATATAAAAAAAGTGAATCAAGTCG
>CAOJDX010000034.1 GCA_948433435.1 uncultured Clostridia bacterium | reverse complement strand
TTTTTATATAAAATTGTTTCACATCTATTGTAACTCTACAGTAACTCTACAAAAATATCTTCAAAATGTATTTAACTATCTATATTTTTTTGATATAATTAATACAATAGTAGGTGGTATATAAATGCAGAATGGAATATTTTTTTCTATTATAAGTTTATTTTATAGCATTTTAATTATAGTTGTTTTCTTTTGGCGTAAAAGACTTGAAAGTGAAGAAAATAATGTATATAAAAAACTCCTAATTATAAACTTAGTTGGCTTAATTATTGAAATATTTATTGGAACTTATGCTTCTAAAATATTAATTTATAAAAATGAAGTATTAGCTATATTATTTTTAAAATTAATTTTGATTTATTTTATTGTTTGGATTACTACTTTTTCTTATTATATTATATTGATTGTTTTGAAAGATAGATGGAAAGATAATAGTCAAAAGAGAGGAGGTTATTTAAAAACATTTAAAAGAACATTAATATTGGAAATGATTGTTAGTATCTTGGTTATTTTTATATTGCCATTATATTCATATCGAAACAAGGGAGCAGCTTATACTTATGGACCTGCTGCTAATTTTACTTATATTATTAGTGGAGTTTTAATTACTATTTGGTTAATTTTGATTGTTAGTAATTTTCGATATATTAAGGGAAAAAAGTATGTACCTATTTTTATGTTTATTTTAGTCGGAGTTATTGTTATTGCTATTCAGTCTACTTATCCTGAATTGACATTAATGATATCAGCACAAACTTTTGTTACTTCTTTAATGTATCACACTATAGAAAATCCTGATATTAAAATGATCAATGAACTTAATATTGCTAAAGGAGAAGCGGAGAGAGCAAATAATGCTAAAACCGAATTTCTTGCTAATATGTCCCATGAAATAAGAACTCCTCTAAATGCAATAACTGGTTTTAGTCAGTCTCTTGCGGAGGAAGAAGGAATGCCTGATGCTGCTAAAGAAGATATTAATGATATTATAGCTGCTTCTAATAGTCTTTTAGAAATTGTAAATGGAGTTTTAGATATTTCTAAAATAGAAGCTAATAAAATTGAAATTGTTAATAAAATTTATAATCCTACTGAGATATTCAGGGAATTGCAATCTTTAACTAAAGTTAGGATTGGGGACAAGCCTATTGAGTTGCGAACATATATTGATTCAACAATTCCTAAGAGGCTTTATGGTGATCATGGTAGAATTAAGCAAGTCATTTTAAATTTACTTACAAATGCAGCTAAGTACACTGATGAAGGATATATTGATTTTAAAGTTAGTTCAGTGATTAAAGATGATGTATGTCGATTTATTATATCGGTTGAAGATACTGGGAAAGGAATTAAGGCAGATCAGATTGATCGACTGTTTACTAAGTTTGATCGACTCGATGAAGAAGAAAACGTTACAATTGAAGGAACTGGTTTGGGACTAGCTATTACAAAGAAACTTTTAGAGTTAATGAATGGAAAAATTACTGTTCAAAGTGTTTATGGACAAGGTTCTAAGTTTACTGCTTATATTGATCAAAAAATTGCTAATGAGCAAGATTATCCTGATCCTGTAGAGGAGACAGAACTCTTGACAGATTCTATTAGTGATAAGAATGATTACTCTAATAAGAAGGTACTAATCGTTGATGATAATAAACTAAACTTGAAAGTTGCAGAAAAATTACTTCATAAATATAATGTTCAAACGATTACTGTGCAAAGTGGTTTTGAATGTTTAGATAAAATTAGTCAACATGAAAAGTATGATTTGATATTGATGGATGATATGATGCCGAAAATGGATGGAAAACAGACATTAAAAAAACTTAAAGAATTACCAGAATTTCAGATACCAGTAGTAGCCTTAACAGCTAATGCTTTGTCAGGGATGAGAGAAGAATATTTACAAGAAGGCTTTAATGATTATTTAGCAAAGCCAATTGAGAAATTCGAATTAGAGAAAATCTTAGATGAGTTTCTAGGGCCAGGTTAAGGAGGTAAAGATGAAAGATAAAGATTTTTTGATTGAACATGGAGTAAATGTTTCTAAAAGTTTAGAATTATTTGGAGATATGGAAACTTATAATGAAACATTGAAAGACTTTATTACAGAGATTGTAGAAAAAAGAAAGTGCTTGCAAAAGTACAAAGAAGTTTCAGATATGGCTAATTATGCTATTTATGCTCATTCTGTTAAAAGTGATGCTAAGTATTTTGGTTTTGATTCTTTAGCAGAAATTGCACTAAATCATGAAATGGCAGGAAAACAAAATAATATGTATTATGTTTCAGAACATTATAATGAATTTATGCAAGAGTTAGATAGGGTTGAAAATATTGTTAGAGAATATATGGGCTTAGAAATAATTAAGGAAGAAAAGACTATTTTGCCAAAAGATCAAGCTATTTTGGTAGTAGATGATTCAGCTGTCATAAAAAAATTTATTCAAACTATTTTTAACCATAAATATCAGGTGTTAGAGGCGGCTGATGGAAATGAGGCTATTCAGGTTGTAGCTAGTAATCAACATAGTATTAAAGCAATGCTTCTTGATTTGAATATGCCTAATGTGAATGGATTACAAGTATTGGAGTATTTTAAACAAAATAATTTGTTTTATCAAATACCGATTACAGTAATTACAGGAGTAGGAGCAGAGGATATTATTCAACAAGTAAAAAAGTATCAAGTAAAAGGAATTATATTTAAACCATTTAATGAAAGGGATATTAGAAATGCCGTAGAGGCTGAAGAAATAATATGAGGTGAGTGAAATGAAAAAAATCGATTTAAATCAAAAGAAAGTAATTATTATTGCTGTTTTAGTTATAGTTTTAGCAGTAGTTGTAGGAGTTATTGGAACACAAGTATTAAAATCAAATTCTAAGAAAGATGTAGCGACTATATCTAAAAAGTTGACAGAAGATAAGAAATATGGAAGTTTAACTTTTTCTGATATTGAGGTAATTGAAGCAGAAGAATTAAATCATATTGCCATTAATGTTACAAATACTTCTAATGAGGTATTTAAACAAGAATATGTAAATATTGTTTTTAGAAAAGAAAACAATGATGTGATTGATACAGTAGGAGTTGTAATACCAGAAACAGAAGGAAAAGGAAATTCTAGAATTGATATGGTTGTAGATAAAAAGGTATTAAAATCTTATACATTTACGATAGAAAAGAATAAATAAAATTTCTTTTCTTTTTTTGTTTTGTTGTGAATAATATCTTGCAAATGCCTGTAAAAAATGATACTATTTAAGTAGAAAATAGAGAGGTGTAAGAATGACAAACCAGGATAAAAGAGTAAATTTACTTATTATTGTTCCTTTATTGGTAACAGTACTTGTAGTTGGATTGGGGGTTACTTATGCCCTTTTTACGAAATCAGTGAATTCTAATAAAATAATTTCAGTAGCTTCAGGGACAAAGTATATAGGAATATATGGAGAAGGAAAGAATAATCTTCAAATAGGAAATACTTATACTTTTACTGTTGAAAATAGAGGAGTAGAAGACTCTGGTTATGAGTTATATATAGAAACAGATTCTTCTAGTACGATAGCTGCAAGTAATGTTACTTGTGAAATTACTTCAACCTCTAAAACACAGTCAACTGCTAATGTAACTGCAGATAATTCTATTTTGATCACTGGAAATTTAAAGGCTGGAGAACAGGATACAATTACAATTAAGTTGTCAGGTGCAACTACAGGTATTTATAAAGGAAAGTTAAAAGTAAGATATCAAGAATATGTTCAAAAAGATGCTAGTGGAGCTAATATGCCTCAATTGGTTAATGGAATGATTCCAGTTGTTTATGATGAGTCAAATAGTACTTGGAAAAAGTCTTCTACATCGGGTGGAGTATGGTATGATTATAACAATCAAATGTGGGCGAATGCTGTAACAATAAAAGATAGTACTAAGAGAACAATTTACCAAAATGCTGATATAGGTACTCCTATAACCATTAGCGATATTAATACGTTTATGGTTTGGATACCAAGATATAGTTATACTTTAGGAAATACTTACGGTTATCAAATAGAAGGAGCTTCGACTCCAAGTAAACAAACTCCTGGAGCTTTCGATATTAAGTTTGTGAATAAAAATACAATAGATGTGGGAAGTGGACAGTATACTGGTAGCACACCAGAAAATTATTTTACTCCAAGTTCTTTTTGTTGGGGAGATACTTGTGATGATGAGGCCACAAGAAAAGATTCAGGAAATATTGAATTAGAAGGAATTTGGATAGCTAAGTTTGAAATGTCTGGAACATTAAGTAATATAGCTTCAGTTCCTAATGCAACTAGTATAACTAATCAAAAACTTTCTAGTTATTTTACTTCAATTCAAAATAATATGAATGGAAGTTTAGGAAATTCTAACTATGGATTAGAAGGCAATTATGATACCCATATGATCAAGAATACAGAATGGGGAGCGATGGCTTATTTATCACAGAGTAAATATGGAAAGTATGGGAATCCTAATTATAGTGGGTTAAATAAAGAGATATATCAAAATAAGTCTAAACCATATTCTACTGGAAAGAGTAATGGAACTCCTGGTCAGACTAATAAAAATGTTCAGGTAGCTTATAATGTAAGTAATACTGGTACAGGAGCTTCAACAACGGGAAATATTTATGGTATTTATGATACTTCAGGAGGAGCGACAGAATTAGTAATGGGTAATAAGAAAAATTATTCAGGAATTAATAGTAATTATAATTCAGGCTTTAGTGGAATACTTAGTGATAATGGTTCATCTTTTTCTGGTATTTCATTTCCGAGTAGAAAATATTATAATTTATATTCAAGCGATGTTTTAAATGAATCTAATAGTATTAAAGGTGATGCATATGGAATTGATGGAACTAATGGTTTTTATGGTGATTTTTATCTTCAGTATGCGTGTCCTTGGATAGGTCGGGGAGGTGGAACTGAATCTTCAGGTTTATATGCAGGAATATTTTTCTTTAATTGTAAAAATGGCGCTGCATATGCTCAGGAATCTTCTAGATTTTCATTAGTATATATTGATTAGTAAAAAATAATTGCCATTTGGGTAGTTATTTTTTACTAAATATGGAGATGTAGGGGGGTAGATTATAGAATGTATATTCTGTTTATATGTGTTTATTTATAAGCACTTAAACTTATAATTGTTCCTAGATATATGCTAACTGCAGGACATATTAAGACATGTCCTGATGTTTCACTGATTAGCATTAATAAGATGAATGATAAAAGATAGGTTCCTTGTAATTTTGATTTGCATCCATAATAAATGATAATGGAAACGATAATTAACATTCCGATAATTCCATACTTATAAAAGACATCAAATAAATCTATTTCAACATCTTTTCTAGAAGGATTATAAGTTAAACCTAATATTTTTTCATGTAATGAAGCTCTATTAAATACTTTTTGACTAGCAGGAATAAAACTAAAGCGATCATTAAAAACCACTTTATTAATTCCTTTTAAAGAAATAATATTTTTAACTTTAAAAAATTTCGCTTGGACAATAGCATTTTTATAAGCAGTGGTATTAGTGATTAGGAGAAATATTATTCCAAAAGAAAGAAGGATTGAAGTAATAAGCATTCCTTTTTTTAAATGGTTCTGTTTGACAAAGAACTTTTTAAATGGTAAATAGAGAAAATATAATGAACAAATAATTATGCCCCCCAATATTACCTTAGTACCTGTTAACATACTAGTTATTCCTACTAGTACTATAGTTAAAAAACAATACAGATATTTTTTTCTTTTTAAAAAGAAATCTAGGGATAGTGGTAGGAGAATAATTACAATGGCACTAAATTCATTAATTGAATTAAATAAACCCTTAAAACCAGTTTTATTAATACCTGATTCATATATACCATTACCTATATTAAATATATAACAAGTCATTAGTAAAATAAGATAAGTAAGTAAAATTATACTTATATATTTATCATCAATTTTATCTTTATGATAATAAAAAAACATGGTAGTAATAGGCAGATAAAATAATTTTAATGTATAACTTATAGAATTAGTTAAACCATAATGATAAAGAGATAGATAACTACAAAAATAGATAAACATAATTGTTGTTAAAAGAAGAGTTAGTTTATAGTCATTTTTATTTTTAACTAACTCGAATAAACAGAAAATAAAGAATAGTCCTCTAATAATTACATGAATACCATTTAAAAAACTGGTACCTGCTATAATATCTAAAAATGGTTGTGAAAGTAGAAAAATAATTATTATCTTTTGCTTCAAAAGAATCACTTCCTTAATCTAAAATCATTCTATCTTATCTAGTATAATTTTACAAGCAATGTATTTTATTTACAGGATATTTTAACTTTTTATTTACATTATAGAAAAAAAAGTTTACGATATTATTAGTATTGGAGAGGTGAACGATGAATTATGCATATTATAAAAAATTACAAAGAAAGATGATGATTAAAAGTGGAGTTTTTATTTTTGTTATTTTACTTTTTGCTTGCATTTCTACTTATTCTATTTACAATCGTTTTAAAGATACAAGAGATGAAATTTTGTCATCAGAATCATTAGAAGTTGCTTTTCATAATAAAGAAGGAAATAATGTTAGTTTGACTAAAGTAAATCCTGTAACTGATGCTGTAGGGTTATCTTCTAAGTCATATACTTTTACGATTAAAAATAATACCAATAAAAAAGTAAGATATGTTATTAAAATTAAAGAAGATAAAGCTACTATTGAAGAAGATGATTGTGAGGGAGTTATTCCTTTTAATATCATTAAAACAGGAATTCATAGTGAGGGAGAAGTTAGCAATATTTATAATTTAGATGATTTAGAGGATGGAATTATTGTTAATAGAATTATAGGAGCGAAAAAAGAGATTAACTATACTGTTCGTTTTTGGATTTCTCAAAATTCTTTAGCAATTAGTAATAATTTCCATTTTCATGGAATGTTAGAAGTAGAAGAAATTTAGAACTTTACATTGAATCTAAATATTTGTATAATAATGTTAAGAATAGGTGATTTTAATGAAAGATAAAAAAAATAAGCAAAAGAAATACTTGATCATGGGTGGATTTGTTGCTGTTGTTATTTTATTAACAGCAAGCTATGCATTATTTACATATTCTAAGAGTTCTGATAAAAAAAATACTCTTAGGACAGGAACATTAATTTTAAATTTAGAGGAAGAGGAGGGATTAACTCTTATGGATTCTGCTCCTATTAGTGATAGTGAAGCATTGAATGGAGACTCTTATAATTTTACTATTCATAATACTGGAACGGAAACTTCTAAATATCAAATTTATCTTTTAGATGATGAAGAAAAGTATCAAAGCGATAATTGTACAGATAAAAAATTTCCATGGTCTAAGATTAAGTATTCTATTACTAAAAATAATAGTAATAGTGAAGTTGGACATTTAGATGCTAAAAATGGGATTATTACTACGACTACGTTAAATTCTGGAACAACTGATCATTATCAATTAAGACTTTGGATTGATCAAAATGCATCTAATGAAGTAGCAGGTCTCCATTTTCATGCTAAGATGCAAGTAAAAGCAATTTTAGAAGATAAAACAGATTTTGATACAGGAGCCTAATACTATTCTTAGACTTCTTTTTTTCTTTGTTAGGCATAAATTTAAAGTAGGAGGGCTATTATGCGAGTAATTATTTCTGCTGGTGGAACAGGTGGGCATATATATCCAGCTCTAGCTATTATTCATAAAATTAAAGAGTTAGAAAAAGATAGTGAAATTTTATATATTGGAACAACAGATAGAATGGAAGCTAAATTAATACCAGAAAAAGGAATTCCTTATGTAGGATTGGAAATGGAAGGAATTAATCGAAAAAATATTTTTAGGAATATTATTGTTTTAAAAAAATATTGGACTGCTATTAAGGAGGCAAAAAAAGAGATTAAAAAGTTTCGACCAGATGTTGTTGTTGGAGTAGGTGGCTATGTAACTGCACCTGTTATTAAAGCTGCTCATTCCTTGCATTATAAAACAGTTATTCATGAACAAAATTCTATTCCTGGAGTTTCTAATCAAACCTTGGCTAAGATAGTTGATAAAGTTTTGGTATCTTTACCAAACTCAGTTCAGTATTTCCCAAAAGAGAAAACTATTTATACAGGAAATCCTCGTAGTGAAGAAATTGCTATGATCAAGAATGTTTCTAAAAAAGAATTTCATTTATCAGCAGTTAAAAAAACTGTAGTGATTGTAATGGGGTCTCTTGGCTCAGCGACTATGAATGAAAAGGAATTAGAATTGGTAGAAGAGTTTAGAAATAAAGATTATGAGGTAGTATTGATTACAGGAGAAAAATATTTTCATGATTATCAGAAGCTTGATATTCCTAAAAATGTACAAGTAGTTCCTTTTTTGAATAATTTGACCACTTTATTGAAGGTAACTGATCTTATTGTATCAAGAGCAGGAGCTTCTACGATTGCTGAGGTTACTGCTATTGGACTTCCAGCTATATTGGTTCCCTCTCCTTATGTTGCTAATAATCATCAATTAAAAAATGCTAAGGATTTAGAAAGTAGTGGGGCTTGTATTGTTGTTGAGGAAAAAGATTTTACGAAGGAGGCCATTATTCCTTTAATCGATAAAATACTCAGTGATCAATCATTATACAAAAAAATGGCGATTGCTTCTCGCAAATTAGGAGTTACAGATAGTGCTACAAAGGTGTATAATGAAATTAAGAAGTTAGTAGAGGTTGATCAAAAATGACACATTTTTTACAAGAGGTAATGGAAAATAATATTGGTAAGATAGAGGAGAATGTTCCTTTATCTAAGTATACGACTTATAAAGTAGGTGGTATAGCTAAGTGTATTATTTATCCTAAAAATATTGATAAATTGGTTTTATTAATTAAATTTATTCAAAAGTATCATTTGAACTATAAAGTTTTAGGAAATGGCTCAAACTTATTATTTAGTGATAAAGAGTATGATGGTGTTTTAATTAAGTTATCTGATTTTAATCAATTAGAAATCATCGATCATAAAATTATCGTAGGAGCAGGGTATTCACTTATGAGATTAGCTGCAATAGCTACTCGTCGTAGTTTAACTGGTCTTGAGTTCGCAGCAGGTATTCCTGGTACTGTTGGAGGGGCTATTTATATGAATGCTGGAGCTTATAAAAGCGATATGGGATATATTACATCCTCAGTTAAGGTTTTGACACCAGATTTGAAAATTATCACTCTAACTAATCAAGAGCTTGATTTTCATTATCGAACTTCTTTTTTACAAAAGAATAAAGATTATATTTGTTTAGAAGTTGTTCTTAAATTAAAACAGGGAAAAAAAAGTGAAATAGAAAAAGTAATTAAAGATAGAAAAAATAGAAGGGTTTTGACACAACCTTTGGAATATCCATCAGCAGGAAGTGTTTTTAGAAATCCAGAAGGATATGATCCAGCAGGAAAACTAATAGAAGACTTGGGCTTAAAAGGCTTAAAAAAGGGTGGGGCACAGGTTAGTGAAAAACATGCCAATTTTGTGGTTAATACAGGAACTGCATCAGCAACAGATGTTAAAGAATTAATTGAATTTATTCAAAAGAGTGTAAAAGAGCATTATGATATAGAATTAAAAGTAGAACAAGAATTTGTAAATTGGGAGTAGGAAAATGGCTAAAAAACTAGTGAAAAGGAAAAAATTTAAAGTCTTTCATTTTCTAATATTTCTATTCATTATAGGAATACTAGTTTTTTTGATTTATTTATTATTAAATTCTAAAATTAGAAATATTAATGTTTATGGAAATAAGTATTTATCTGATGAGGAAATACTAGAACAAGCAGACTTGACGGATTATCCATCTTTTTTTCGTACTTTTTCTTATCAAATTAAACAAAAATTACAGAAGTTGCCTATGGTTAAAACTGTTACGATTAAAAAGAGTTTTTTTCATGTATTCAATATTTATGTTGATGAATATCCAATTATTTTAAAGAATGGAACTACAAACCAGTATATTTTAGCAAGTGGGGAGGAATTAGAATTAACTGGTGAATATCGGGTTCCTAAATTGCTTAATACTGTCTCAAAAGAAAAATATGATGATTTTATAGAAGAAGTGGCTAATATTAAAGCAAGTATTTTAGGAGAAATTTCTGAGATGAAGTATGTTCCTAATGAATATGATAAAGATCGTTTTCTTTTATATATGAATGATGGTAATAGTGTTTATTTGACATTGACAAAGTTTGAAATGATTAATTATTATCATAAAGTATTACCGCAGTTGGAAGGAAGAAAAGGTATTTTATATTTGGATAGTGGAAATCATTTTAAAATTATGGAGTAGGTTGATCGGAATTTTTGAAAAGGAATATATTGGGTATTTCTTTTTTTTAAGAATAATATTTTATTTTTATAAATAAGATACTTGTATTACCCTTTGAAAATATGTATAATGGATAATAGATAGGATAAGAGGTATAATTTGGGAATTTTTGGTACATATTATAATTATCCGACCTATACTCCCCCTATTGACAAAAAAGCCGGGGAGGGGGGGTAGAATGAAAATATAGATTATTATAAAGGAGTAAGATAAAGATGGAGGAAAAGAAAAAGAAAGTAATTCTTTCGTTGGCAATGATTTTTGTATTAATTGTTGTGGTGATAGGAATAAGTTATGCAGCCTTTACGTTTAGTAAAGCAGGAAATAAAGAAAATAGTATCACAACAGGAGCTATCACCATGACCTATACAGAAGGAAATAATAGTATTAGTATGGAGAATGCTATTCCAATGACTGATG
>CAOJDX010000033.1 GCA_948433435.1 uncultured Clostridia bacterium | reverse complement strand
ACGAGTCACTTTTATATAAAATTTTGTTTCACATCATTTACAAATGTACATTTTAGTATTAATAATGTAGTAAACATTTAACCATAATCATAAAATAATAATATAAATATCAAAATAAGGGATCAATAATTAAAAACTATTTAGGTAAGTAGCGAAAATATTATAGATTTAAATTAAAGTCGACCGTTTTCAATAAGCAAATATACTGTAAAATTGACAATAAGTAAAGATAATGCTAAAATATATAACTGTCCCGTTATTAAAGAGGTGTATTATGATATTTTATAATGAAGACCAAGCAATGCATGCTTGTACAGAAGAGCCATCCCTGATTTTCGAATTAATAAAAGATGGTTATTTCGATGTAGTTGACAAAATTTTAGACAAAAAAATAGTTGATATTAATACTGTAGATGATTCTTTCAATGATGTAATAACAAGATTATTAAAGGCAAAACAGTATCAGTTAGTCTTAAAGTATATGAGAAATAAAGATTGGGATATTAACCATCAAAATATGGATGGGAATACTTTTGCACATATACTAGTAACACATAATTATATTCAAATTGCTCAAATAATTGATCAATTGAAAAAAAATGCTGACTTTATGCCTAACTTAAAAAATAGACATAATGAAACAATTTTAGATAGATCTATTAATGGCAATTACATTTCTACTACAATGAAGATATTAGAAGACAAAAGATTTAATAGTATAGATGTAGTATCATTTAAAAAATTATTTAAGGCATATATAAAAAATGCTTATTATGGAAAGTATTCTAAATTAAATAATTTAGAATTTATCGTAGATAATTTAGAAAAAAAAGACAAACTATTACCAAGAATGAAAGAATTATTGAAGTCTATTACTAATAATATGGAAGTAATAAAAAGAGATTTATTAGTAAATAAATCAAATAATTTAGAAAATATTATAGATTCATATATAGAAGCAATATAAAAAATTGCTTTTTTTGTGTTGAAAAATTTCAAAACAAGAGTATAATGATTATTAGGAGTGTGAGAGAAATGAAAAAGAAAATTTTATTATTAGTAATGATTGTAACAATCATGATGTGCAGTGGATGTGGACAAACAAAAACTTTAGTTTGTACAAAAACAGAAAAAACAACAGGAATGACAATAGAGTCTAAAATGACAACAGATTTTAAGAACAATAAAATTGGTATAATTAAAATGGATATGAATGTTAAGCTAGACAGTGACTATGTAAAATATAAGGATACAATTAAAAAGAGTCTAGAAGAGCAATATGGAGCATATAAGGATGCCAAAGGAGTAACTTATAGTACTGAAGCAAAGGATGATGTAATTAATTTCAATCTAACAGTAGACAATAAAAAAATTGAGAAAAAAACTCGTGAAGGCTTAAAATTATCAGGAAGTGAAAACTATTCAGTAAACAAGAAAACATTAGAAGATCAAGGATATAGCTGTAAATAGTAATATTTAAAATGGGGAAACGGTTATGATTTTAAAGTACACATTGAGTGAAGAATATATAATCTTAGAAGATGTAATGAATTTGTTAGAATTGGATCAATTAATCAGTAAAAGTATTTATGACCCCATATTTGTTGAAACACTAAATATAGGGTCCTTTTTATTAGAATATAATCATAGTAATGAAGAACAAGTAAAAACTATTGCTTTAAAAAAAAATCATATTTTGGCAGAGTGGATAATTCAAAATACAGATGGAAAAACAATAATTAACAATGGTCCATATATTAGTTATCATAATGTCATAAATGCCTTACTAGCAACTATCTTTGAAAACAATGATAAAATGGCCAATAAGGTTACAGCATTATTTTTGAAAAGAATATCTGGTAGTAAAAAAGATCTAATGGCAAAAAATAATTCCGAAGAAGTCCTAAATTATATTATAGATCATTTCAATTTTAAAGTTTATTCAGAAATAACAGATATTGAAAATGAAAAAATAGTAAATAATTTCACCTCATACATTGATTATGACAAAATAGTAAATGCTTTACTTATTGCTATCTCTGAAAATAATGCGAAAATGGCAAATAAAATTATGTTGTTATTGTTATATGGAGGAAAAGAAATTGCCAGCAGAGAAGAGTTACTAAAAGAAAATTATTCTGAAAAAGTATTAGATTACATTTTAAGTAATTGTAATTTTAAAGAATATTTAAAATTAAAAGGTAGAGAAGAATCTCAAAAATGTTTAATTTATGAGAAAAAGACATCTGAAGAAAAATCTAGCACAAAAATAAAAATCTTAGTTTAAACAAAATTATTTAAAGTACATTAAGTACTTTTTCTTTTTAGAAAAGATTGTTTACTTATACTATATTTACATTTTTAGCATTTTTCTATATAATACTAACAGGAATGGAAGTGGTAGTATGCATTTGCCTAACTATAAAGAAGCAAAAATAAGAAATAAAGAATATAAAACAGTAGAATATAAATTAGATGAAAATTATTTAGGAAAGTATAGTGGAAAAACCTACTTTTTAAAAACTTATGGTTGCCAAATGAACGAACATGATAGTGAAAATATAAAAGCAATACTGGACAGTATAGGTTTTTCCGAAGTAAATGATTATATGAATGCAGACTTAGTACTTTTAAATACCTGTTCTATAAGAGAAAATGCTCATAATAAGGCCTTTGGAATGCTAGGAAGATTAAAACATCTGAAAGAAGAAAAGAAAGATTTAATTATAGGTCTTTGTGGATGTATGGCACAGGAAGTTGGCGTAATAGAAGAGATTATGCAAAAATACAAATTTGTTAACTTTGTCTTTGGAACTCATAATTTATATAGACTTCCATATATCATAGATAAAGCTCTTATGGAAAATAAACAAGAAATTGAGGTTTTTTCAAAAGAAGGAGATTTAGTAGAAGATATTCCTGTAAGAAGAGCAAGTAAATATAAGGCATATGTCAATATTATTTATGGATGTGATAAATTTTGTACTTATTGTATAGTACCTTATACTAGAGGAGGAGAACGAAGTAGAAAAAAAGAGGATATATTAAAAGAAATAGAAAAACTAGTAAAAGATGGCTATAAAGAGGTAACTTTATTAGGCCAAAATGTAAATGCTTATGGTAAAGACTTATATTCAGATTATGGACTTGGAGAGCTTTTAGAAGATGTTAGTAAAACAAACATTCCTAGAATTCGGTTTACTACTTCACATCCATGGGATTTTACGGATAAAATGATTCAAGTAATTAGTCAATATTCTAATATTATGCCAAGTATTCATTTACCACTTCAATCTGGAAGCAGTAAAATTTTAAAATTAATGGGAAGACGTTATACCAAAGAAAGCTACTTAGAACTTTTTGATAAGATGAAAGCAGAAATTCCAGGAGTAAGTATTTCAACAGACATTATTGTAGGTTTTCCAAAGGAAAGTGAAGAAGACTTTTTAGAAACATTGGAGGTAGTAGAACATTGTAAATATGATAATGCCTTTACCTTTATCTATTCTCCTCGCGAAAATACTCCAGCGGCCAAATTAAAAGATAATGTAGATAATAGTACAAAAGAAGAACGGTTGCAAAGATTAAATACCCTAGTGAATGAATTTTTCTTAGAAAACAATAAAAAGCTTGAAAATGAAGTAGTGGAAATTTTAGTAGAGGGCAAATCACCTAAGAAAAAAGATTGTTATTATGGATATACAAAAACAAATAAATTAGTCAACTTCACAGGAAAAGATATCAAAGAAGGGGACTTGGTAACTGTAAAAATTACAGATGCTAAAACATGGAGTTTAGATGGAAAGTTATTTAAATAAAGAGAGTAGGCAATCATTAAATAAAATAATAGAATTTATTAAAACAAGTCCAGAATATATCAAATGTAATGAATTAAAAGCAAGAATGAAAGAAGATGAAAAACTTTTAGAATTAATTACTAAAGTAAAAGAACTACAAAAGAAATATATTCGTAATAATTATAATCAAAAAATAAAAGAAGAACTAGATTATCATATAGGACTTTTAAATAATAATAATTTATATGTTTTATATAACCATTATTTAGAAAAAGTAAATGATCAAATCGACTTGGTAAAAAATGAATTAAATGATTACTTTGTTAAGATAACTAACAATATCTTATAAAGAAGGTGAAAATAAATGTTCAAAAAGTTAGAGATATCAATCAATAGAATAATAAAAGAATATGATTTTTTAGATTTATCTAAAAGAGAAATATATGAATATGTTAAAGATATTCTAAAATTAGAAGAAGACATAGATTTAACAGATTTTGAGGAAAGAGTAAGGCAAATCTTAAATAATTATATAAAGGAACAACTACAGTTAGAGTCCTACTCCATAATAGAAAGGTATATTAATAAAAATTTTACAAGAGATAATCTAAGTAATTTAGAAAAGTTATGCTTATTCATAGAAAATACAGGATATTTAATGGATGAAAATTTTCTCTTTTCCTTAATTAACCAAAATGATAAATTACATCAATGTATTCAAAATATATCAGTATCTAATATTGATGTTTTAACTGATAATAATATGGTGATTTCTATGGTGAAGGCTTATCATAATCCCCATTTAGAAATTACTACAATAGAACATTATTTAAATGAATATGAAAAAAATTTAGATATTGTAAAACTTTATCTAAAAGAAATTAATCGACCATTATTAACAGCTGAAGAAGAAATAGAATTGTTTCAAAGAATAGCATTAGGGGATAAAGAAGCCAGAAAAATTGCCATAGAAAGAAATTTAAGATTAGTCGTTAGTATTGCCATTAAAAGAAGAACTAATAAAAGTATGGACTTTCTAGACTTTGTTCAAGATGGTAATATTGGGTTAATAAAAGCTGTTGATAGCTTTGATTTATCAAGAAAATATAAATTTTCCACTTATGCTTATCCTAAAATAAGTGGTGAAATCATTAAAGGTTATAGAAAAAAGTCCAGAACTATTAGCCTTCCAAGTGAAAAATATGATGAGTTAAGAGTTTATCATAGGGTAAGAAAAAACTTAGTACAAAATAAGAAAAGTACTTTTGATGATATAATAATATTTAATAAAATAGAGAAGGAAAAGGCTAAAAAACCCTATTTATATTATGATGCTATAAGCTTAGATTCCTTACTAGATAGTACCGATTCATTAGAAAAATATTTATCATTATATGATATAAACTATGAGGAAAAGGTAATACTAAAAGAGGACATTAAAAACATGTTAACATCTAGTAATCTGCTAGATATAGAAAAACAAATATTAATTTTAAGATATGGTTTAGAAAATAATTACCCTCACCAACAGAAAGAAATAGCCAAAACACTTAAATTGGCATTGTCAAATGAAAGATGGTTAGAAAAACAAAGTATAGAAAAAATTAAAAATCGCCAATTTAGAAGAAATTAGGATTTATTAATAATAACTCTAAAATTTTCAAAAATAAAAGAAAAAATGAAAATATGTAAAAATTATAATTTCTCTTGCATAAACTAAATTAGAGGAGGGATTATAGTGGCAAATTATCGTGAAATTGTTACGAAAACGGTCATTGGTAAAGGAAAAAAAACTTTTACTACGATAAATAAAAAAACAGTAGAAAATACTCCATCAACAATTCTTGGTTGTTGGGTAATTAATCATAATTTTCAAGGTCAAAAAATTGGCGAGAAAGTAAATATTACAGGAAATTATGACATTAATATTTGGTATTCATATGACAATGATACAAAAACTGATGTAATTAAGCAAACAGATAGTTATAATGAAGTTGTAACCATAAAAAATAATAGAGAAGTAGTTAATGAAGAAATCATAGTTAGAAGTTTAAAACAACCTAGTTGTATTAAAGTAGATATTGAAGGTAATGATATTGTATATACAATAGAAAAGGAATTGGGAATTGAACTTGTAGGAGATGAAAAAGTAAAAATTGAAACAAGTGAAGAGGAAGATCCTTGGGATGAAATACTTGATGATATAGGCGATAAAATTGACGAAGAAGTTAAGGAGAATTATATAGAAGAAGATAAAACTATATAATTCTTTTTATTTACATTATATTTACATTATGTTATATTTCTAATAGATGACATAAGTATCATTCAATAAGTATTTCTCTATGATACATTTGAGATAGATTTGGAGCTATTTGAGGTTTTAGATCTATGTCATTTTGAATGGTACTCAAACGATCCAGGTAATGCATAACTATTAGTAATAGTTTTAGATCTATGTCATTTTGAATGGTACTCAAACGCGAACTTGGAATAACTGGTACAACAGCAAGTTTTAGATCTATGTCATTTTGAATGGTACTCAAACGCCCTCTTTTCTGGGTACTAAATAGTAACTGTTTTAGATCTATGTCATTTTGAATGGTACTCAAACAGTGGAAAAAGTACAAAGAGAAATACTTTTGTTTTAGATCTATGCTATATGTATAAAATAAATTTTAATATGAGAAACTATAAATATTTAGAAATCTGTGGAAGTTAGAAAAAGTTAACCATAGGAAGCGATAAAATATCTACCTAAAAAATTCGAAAGAGGTGGTACAAGTGAAAAATTTAATCAATACAAATTATGATACTGATTTACATATTTATGAACGGGACTGGATAGAAAAAAATAGTAAAAATAATATGTATAAAAATCCATCTGTTTCCTTATACACCTCAATGGTTTATAGCTTTGCTAAACATTTGCCTTATTCAATGGATATTGAACAACCAGAATATGTTCCAGCAGATTTTTTAAATATGATGCCCCTTGATATTGAAACAAATAACTGGTTTAAATGGGAAGATAGAAGAACATTTTTTAATGCAATGATTAGATGGAGTGATACTTTTAAAACAGGTATCTTATTACAAATATGTAATATTTTTCAAAAAATGATATTAGGAAAATTTCCAGCAGACTTTGAGTTAGAAGAAAAGGAATATACTGATTTAGGCATAGATATGTTGACAAAAAATGAAGAATATAATAGAAATTTTTTTGAAATGCTAAAATCACTACCTACATATTATCAAAAAATTATTAATGCCTCCGACAATAATGAAAGAAGAGCTATTTTGGATGAAATATATGCAGATTTAATGAATAAAATCGCTACATATTATGGAGGATTTAGAGAAGTAGATACATATGGTAATATTAAGAGGGAATCAAATTCTATAGTTCCAATACATCCAAGTAAAGATGTAGAAATGCTAGTATTTTGGGAGAATATTGAATTTCATGATGGAATCTCTTCCATAATTCAATTTATGAAAGAAGAACAACTGAAATCATATTCAATTCAAAGAAAAAATAGGATATTAATAAAGACTTTAGAAAATAAAAAGGAATAATTGAACATGATAGAGAAAAAAAGTAATTATTTATTATTACATGGAAGTTTTGGAAGTCCATTCTCAAATTGGATTCCGTATCTAAAAGAAAAAATTGAAAGTAAAGCTTTAGAGGTATATACACCAGATTTTCCAACAGGAGTTAAACATCAAAATTATGAGAATTGGTCTAAACTTTTAAAAACTTATGTAGATATAGGCATTATTAATCAAAATACAATTATATTTGCTCACTCAATAGCCCCTATATTCATATGTAAATTTCTAGTAGAAAATAAAATAAGGGTTAAAAGATTAATCTTCGTATGTGGATTTAATAATTATTTTGGCATAAGTGAAGATTATGATATGGTTAATAAAAGCATGTATTTTGACAATTACACGGATGTTAAAAAATATTGTGATGATATTATTTGTTTCTATTCCGATAATGATCCCTATGTGAAGTATGAAAAAGAAAAAGAATTTGCCGAAGCATTAACCAGAAAGCAAACTATCATTTCTGGTGGAGGTCATTTAAATTCTGAAAGTGGGTATACAGAATTTACCCAGTTATTAAAATACATTTAATCACAATTGCTCGCTGCATAAAAAAAATGTACAAAATATTTTAGAAATAAAGGTTAGTTAAAATATATAGGTGTCAACACTTTTTTGTTGACATTTTTGTGATAAACATGTTATAATCAATCATATAAATGAAATGGAGGAAAAATTATGGCAGTTAAAATTAGATTAACAAGAATGGGAGCGAAAAGACATCCAATATATAGAATAGTAGCAACTGATTCTCGTGCTAGACGTGATGGAGAGTATTTAGAATTAATAGGAAACTATTATCCATGTGATGCTACAGAAACTAAAATAAATGAAGAAATAGCTTTAAAATGGTTAAGAACAGGAGCAGTTCCTACAGATACTGTTAGAAGTTTATTTAGTAAAGCTGGTATCATGAAAAAGTTTGCTGATGAAAAAAATAAAAAAGGTAATTAATGATGAGTTTAAAAGAGTTAGCAGAATTTATAATAAAGTCTCTAATTAAAAATTCAAATAATCTAGTAGTGACAGAACAGGAATTAGAAGATGGTACTATTGAAATTAACATTCAGGTAAATGAGGAAGATCTGAAAAGAATAATTGGAAAAGATGGAAGAACAATTCAATCTATTCGTACTTTAATTCAAGAAGCAAGTACACTAAGAGACAATAAATATATTAAAGTAGAAGTAAATAAAATCTAGAAAAATTTCTAGATTTTTTCTTTGACACCAGTTAAATCAAATTCCGGAATAAAACTATCTTTTGCAGTATCTCCTTGCTGAATAAAGGCATTTTTAATATTTAAAGAACATGCATAGTTTACCAGTATATCGTAATCTTTTTTGTTAACCTTATGATTTAATTCTTCAATATTTCTAACTTGTTTTATAGGAGTATATTGATTCATAATACTAATAAAAATTTTATCTTGATAAGAATTATAAAGATAATGAATAATCTTTTTAGAATCCTCTAGTTGTTCTGGTAAAAGTAAATGTCTTACAATTATTCCCTTTTGTAAAATTCCATTCTGATCAAATTTTGGAAGTCCCACTTGATTGTACATTTCTTGAATTGCCTTAGTAACAATCTCAAAATAATTAGGTGCCTTAGAATATCTCATCGCAAGAATATCATCATAATACTTTAAATCAGGTAAATAAATATCGATCAATCCGTTTAGCATCTTTAAACTTTCAATATTTTCATAACCACTAGAATTATAAACAATGGGAATACTTAAGCCCTTCTTTTTTGCAAGCTGAATCGCTTTTATAATCTGTGGAATATAATGAGTAGGGGTTATTAAATTAATATTATGTGCTTTTTGTCTTTGTAGATCAATCATCTTATTGGCCAATTCTTCAATAGTTAAGATAGTACCAAAATTTTTGGTAGATATATGATAATTTTGGCAAAAAATACATTTCATATTACAACCAGAAAAGAAAATGGCACCAGAACCATTTTTTCCAGAAATAGGAGGTTCCTCCCATTGATGTAAAGAAATTCTTGCTACCTTTATTTTATCAGTAGCTCCACATAGTCCAATTTCTTGTTTGATCCTATTGACATTGCAATACCTAGGACAGATTTGGCATTTTTCTAATGACTTCATATTTCACCTCTATATAATTATACCCTTTAAAGAACTATTTTTAAATATCTACTTACTAAAATAATTTGTTAGGACAAAATATGAAAAACCTTTTCCAACTTACATTTTTACATTTCTAAATTTTTCTTGTAGAAAAATACTCTTTGTTATATAATTAATTTTAGATAAGATGGAGGGTTAACAGATGAAAAAAAGAGTGATCAGCATAATTATAATGTTACTTATTTTTATTCCACTATTCATAACAGGGGGAAAACTGTTTACAGGATTAATGACCTTAATAGCACTATTAGGGATGCACGAACTTTTAAATATTAAAGAAACAGATAACAAAATATCCCTGGTGATGAAAGTATATTCCTATATTTTGTTAGTTTTTGTAACTCTTAACAACATAGATAAAATAGATTTCCACTATACCATGGATTACAAAATGATATCCCTAATTATTTTAATGTTTATTATTCCTATGATTTTTATTAATGATAATAAAAAATATAATATTGGTGATGCTCTATATTTAATGGGGAGTACCTTACTATTAGGATTTAGTTTTAATTTAATAATTATGATTCGTAACTATGATATAAACTACCTTATTTATCTTTTGTTAGTATCTACTATTACTGATACATTTGCTTTTATAACAGGAAAATTAATCGGGAAAAATAAATTGTGTCCTAATATAAGCCCAGGAAAAACAGTAGAAGGAATGATTGTTGGAACTATTATGGGAATTTTCATAGCTAGTAGCTTTTACCATGTGTTTATGAATCCTAGTTATTCCTTAGTTGTTCTGATATTAATTACAGGAGCGCTTTCTATAGTTGGTCAACTTGGCGATTTAGTATTTTCTATGATTAAAAGATATTACAAGAAGAAAGACTTTTCTAACTTGATTCCTGGGCATGGCGGAATACTAGATCGTTTTGATAGTCTAATATTTATTGTTCTTGCATTTATCTTAATCATAGGGATTATTTAAGGAGGATATTATGAGTATATTAATTAATTTATTATTATTTATATTAATTTTAGGAGTGATTGTTTTAGTTCATGAGTTTGGTCATTTTCTATTTGCTAAATTAACAGGAGTTTACGTTTATGAGTTTGCAATAGGAATGGGACCTAAAATATTTAGTTTCCATCCTAAAAAAAGTGAAACAGAATACTCCATTAGGGCAGTTCCAGTTGGAGGATTTTGTTCACTAGCTGGAGAAGATGTAGAATTAGATGATAAAAAGGTTCCTGCTGATAGAAAACTACAAGCAAAAAAGCCATGGCAAAGATTTTTAATTATGTTTATGGGTCCAGGTTTTAATTTCATCTTTTCTCTGATCATTTTATTTACAATAGCGATCATTTGGGGAGCACCAAGTAGCATACCAAAGATTTCAGATGTAACAAAAAATTTACCAGCTTATGAATCAGGTCTTAGTAAAGATGATATCATTACAGAAATTAATGGTCATAAAATTAAAACAATGGATGATGTTAGCCTATATTTAACAGTTGCTCCTCATGATAAAAAAAATACCATTAAAGTGACTAAAAAGAATGGTATGACAAAAAAATATCAAATAAAACCAAAAAAAGTAACAGTTAAAATAAATGGAAAAAAGACAACTAGTTATCAATACGGAATTGGTCTAAAGACATCAAAAGAATATGGAGTAGGAAAATCTTTTGAATATATGATTACTAAAACAGGTTCTTTATT
Organism: uncultured Clostridia bacterium; assembly: GCA_948433435.1. Taxonomy (GTDB): domain Bacteria; phylum Bacillota_I; class Bacilli_A; order RF39; family UBA660; genus UBA2730. The sequence continues at coordinate 434 of CAOJDX010000033.1, read as the reverse complement.
CAGACAAATGTTTGTAACAGTGGGCTACTTATTTACAGGACGCATTAGTGTAAGTCAATTAAGTGGACCTATAGGAATTTACTCAATAGTAGGTGAGCAAGCTAAAAGTGGTTTTTCTAGTATTCTTTATTTAATAGCATACTTAAGTATTAATGTCGGATTCTTAAATTTAATTCCACTCCCTGCTTTTGATGGAGGACACATTTTATTTATCATTATAGAAAAATTAAAAGGTAGTCCTGTAAAACCAGAGTTAGAAAATAAAATACATATGATAGGTTTGTATGCCCTTTTATTATTAATGTTTTTCATAACAATAAATGATATCTTAAGATTATTTTAATAAAAACAAGTATTGAACTTATTTGATAGGTGGAATATGCCTATCTTTTTTTTGATGTAATTGTTTATGGTTTAGTAATAATTCTGAATCT
>CAOJDX010000032.1 GCA_948433435.1 uncultured Clostridia bacterium | reverse complement strand
AATACGAGTCACTTTTATATAAAATTTTGTTTCACATCATTTACAAATGTACATTAAATACAAAACAACAAAATATCCATTTATATCCATATTCAACAAATGGATTACTAAATCTATTTTCAACTTTAACTATATCTTTTTAAAGGAGACTTAATTCCCCTTTCATAACACAATAATTATGGTTCCAAAAATCTGAATACTGACTATTCTCCTGAAAATTAAAAAGCTACTTCTATCACTTTACTGAAATTATTAATATAATAGAGTTTTCTCAAAAAAATTAAATTTTAAGTCATAATCATCCAATAATAGGATAGAACAAAATCTAAAATATTGAATGCTCTTTTAGTTTTACTCTACTACTGCTGACATTAAAAACAAGATGATATGACTGTTCATACTTCTAAATAGGAATAGGATAAAATTTATCATCTACAAATTAAAAAAATTAATAATAAAGACTTATTGATTTATGATTATGAAAATCAGGATTAGCTTCTCCTTCTTTATCTATTTGATAAGCTAAAATGAAAACAAGCATAACAACAAAAATTAAAACACAAACAAAAATAATCATAGTATTTAGTCCCCAACCCTTATCATCAAGATCTATCATCCAATCACCTCATAAAATAATTCTAAAGCATATCGTTTATTTTGTAAAGAAAAAAGGAATAGATCACTATTCCATAAATTCTTCCTCAAGTCTATCAATTGGTTCCTCATCAGTTAATTCTCTAGAAAGATCATAATTAACATCTTGATATTGCTTAACACCAGTTCCTGCAGGAATTAACTTACCAATAATAACATTTTCTTTTAATCCTTCTAAATGATCAATTTTTCCTTTAATCGCAGCATCTGTAAGAATTCTAGTTGTTTCTTGGAAAGATGCAGCAGATAAGAAGGAGTCAGTTTCAAGAGAAGCTTTTGTAATACCAAGTAAAACTGGTTTACCAAGTGCTGGTTTTTTACCATGAATAACCGCTTCCTTATTTCCATCTGTAAATTCATGGAAATTAACAAGACTACCTGGTAAAAATTTAGTATCACCACTTTCTACAATTCTAATTCTAGAAATCATTCTACGTGCAATAATTTCGATATGCTTATCAGAAATATCAACACCTTGAGAACGATAAGTATTTTGTACTTCTTTCAAAATATATTCCTGTGTAGTAATAGGATCAGTAACAGCAAGTAATTCCTTAGGAGAAATAGCTCCTTCAGTTAACCTATCACCACACTTAACTTCCTGTCCCTTGTCAACACAAAGTTTAGCTCCATAATTAGAAACATGTTCTTTAGTTTCAAGAGAGTTAGTAACACTAATTTTATATTTCCCATGATCCTCTTTGATCTTAGTAACTTTACCATCAATTTCAGAAATAGTTGCTTTTCCTTTTGGATTACGAGCCTCAAATAATTCTTGAACACGAGGAAGACCTTGAGTAATGTCCTCTCCCCCCGCAACTCCACCAGTATGGAAAGTACGCATAGTAAGCTGAGTACCAGGTTCTCCAATAGATTGTGCTGCCATAACTCCAACAGCTTCTCCTACTTCAACCAAATTACCAGTTGCCAAATTACGTCCATAACATTTTTGACAAACACCATTTTGAACAGAACATGTAAGGATAGCACGTATTTCAACTTCTTGAATTCCAGCTGAAATAATTTTATCTGCAATAGACTCTGTAATCATTTCCAACTTATCTACAAGAACTTCCTTAGTTTCTGGATGAATAACCTTTTTATTAGCAAAACGACCAACAATACGATCTCGCAAGCCTTCAATAATAGAACCATTTTTCTCATTAACAAAATCGTAAACAACTACACCTTGATCCGTTCCACAATCCTCACAAGTAACAATCATATCTTGAGATACGTCAACCAAACGACGAGTTAAATAACCAGAATCAGCAGTTTTTAATGCCGTATCAGCACTACCCTTACGAGCACTATGTGTAGATAAGAAGAATTCTGCAACAGAAAGTCCCTCTTTAAAGTTTGATAAAACCGGAATTTCAATAGGATCTCCATTTGGTTTCTGCATAAGTCCTCTCATCCCAGCAACTTGAGTAAAGTTTGAAATATTACCACGTGCTTTGGAATGCATCATCATGAAAATTGGATTATCGATTTCTCTTTGAGAAATTTCTTCAAGCTCTGCTTGAACCTTATCTTTAACACCATACCAAACATCTAAAACTTTTAAATGACGTTCTTCATCAGTAATTAAACCACGTTTATATTGCTTATTAATTTTATCAACCATAGCTTGACCATCATCTACATATTCCTGTTTATGTTCACTAGTTACAACATCACTCATACTAACAGTAATACCAGCAATAGTAGAATATTTAAATCCTAAATCTTTTAACTTATCAAGCATCATCGATGTTTCAGTAGTTTTATAACGTTTAAATACTTGTGCAATAATTTTTTCTAATGCACCTTTAGCAAAAGGTTTTACAAGTGGCATCTTACTAATTTCTTCAGGAACATTCTTACCACGTTCAATAAAGTACTTATTAGGAATCATTTGTTGAATATTCTCATCAGTTGGTTCATTAACATACGGAAATGAATCAGGTAAAATTTCATTAAATTTAATTTTACCGACAGTAGTAACTAAATATTTGTCCTTTTTATCATCAGTAAATAATTTATGTTTAAAAGAACTAACAGGAACTGCAATTCTAGTATGTAAAGTAACTTCACGTCTTTCATATGCCATTAATGCTTCATTCGTATTTTTAAATAATCGTCCTTCACCCTTAGCTGAAACTTTTTCCATAGTAATATAATAATTACCTAAAACCATGTCTTGAGATGGAGTAACGATAGGATCTCCACTCTTTGGATGTAAAATATTATTTGATCCTAACATTAATAATCTAGCCTCTGCTTGAGCTTCCTCTGAAATAGGTACATGAACAGCCATTTGATCTCCATCAAAGTCAGCATTAAATGCTGGACAAACTAATGGATGTAAGCGAATTGCTTTACCACCAACTAAAATTGGTTCAAATGCTTGAATACCTAATCTATGTAAAGTAGGAGCACGATTCAATAGTACAGGATGTTCCTTAATTGCCTCTTCAACAATATCCCAAACTTGTGGATCACGATTATCAATTAGTCTTTTAGCAGCCTTAATATTATGTGCAATATCATGATCAACTAAACCATTAATAACATGTGGCTTAAATAATTCAAGAGCCATTTCCTTTGGAATACCACATTGATACATCTTAAGAGATGGACCAACTACAATAACAGAACGACCAGAATAATCAACACGTTTACCAAGTAAGTTTTGACGAAAACGTCCTTGTTTACCTTTTAACATACTAGAAAGAGATTTTAAAGGTCTATTTCCAGCACCAGTTACACTTCTACCACGACGTCCGTTATCAAATAAAGCATCAACAGCCTCTTGCAACATACGTTTTTCATTTTGAATGATAATACTAGGGGCTCCTAAATCAATAAGCTTCTTTAAACGATTATTACGGTTAATCACACGACGATATAAATCATTTAAATCACTAGTAGCAAAACGACCACCATCAAGTTGAATCATCGGTCTTAAATCAGGCGGAATAACTGGAATACAATCAAGAATCATCCATTCTGGTCTTTGATTAGATAAATAAAAGGCATTCAAAACATCAAGACGCTTCAATAAACGAATTCTTTTTTGACCTTGAGCAGTTTCAAGTTCTTTGTCAATTTCATCAATATCATGTTTTAAATCAACCTTCTTAAGTAACTCTTTAACTGCCTCGGCACCCATACCTACTTTAAAACCAGTACCATATTTTTCATAATAACTACGATATTCTTTTTCAGATAAAGTCTGTTTATCTTCAAGTGGTGCATTTCCTTTATCAATAACAACATAACTAACAAAATATAAAACTTCTTCTAAATCTCTAGGACTCATATCTAGTACCAATCCCATACGAGAAGGAACACCTTTAAAAAACCAAATATGAGAAACTGGAGAAGCAAGCTCTATATGTCCCATACGTTCACGACGAACTTTAGAACGAGTAACTTCTACACCACATCGATCACAAACAATATTTTTATAACGAACTCTTTTATATTTTCCGCAAGAACATTCAAAATCTTTTGAAGGTCCAAAGATCTTTTCACAGAAAAGTCCATCACGTTCAGGTCTTAATGTACGATAATTAATTGTTTCAGGTTTCTTAACTTCACCATAACTCCATTGTCTAATTTTCTCAGGAGAAGCAATACCTATTTTTAAAGCTTTTATCTTATTTACTTCTATCATTAAAACTCTTCTCCTTCCTCTACAGTAATGTCAATTTCTTCATCATCTATGTCATCAAAATGATCTTCATCTTCTAATTCTTCCTCATCCAAATCATCTTTGTAAATTAAGGTATCATCTTTTACTTCTTTAGCAGGATTAGCCTCTATATCATCTATAGAAAAATTCAACTCTTCCTTATCTTCTGCTTCTTCGATATCTTTTAATTCAAGTGATTTTCCTTCATCATTAACAATAGATATATCTAAGCCTAGTGCTTGGAACTCCTTCATTAAAACTCTAAATGATTCTGGAACCCCAGCTTCATTGACCTCTTGTCCTTTAACAATTGATTCATATACTCTAACACGTCCAACAACATCATCTGACTTAACAGTAATCATTTCTTGTAATGTGTGCGCTGCACCATAAGCATATAGCGCCCATACTTCCATTTCTCCAAATCTCTGTCCACCAAATTGAGCTTTACCACCAAGTGGTTGTTGAGTAACTAAAGAATATGGACCTGTACTTCTAGCATGAAGTTTATCATCAACCATGTGATGAAGTTTGATCATGTACATAACTCCTACAGAAATCCTATTATCAAAAGGTTCTCCTGTACGACCATCATAAAGAACAGTCTTACCATCAGCATCCATTCCAGCTTCCTTCATCATATCTTGAATATCTTCAATATGTGCCCCATCAAATACTGGAGTAGCAACATGAACACCTAACTTTTTAGCAGCCATACCCATATGTAACTCTAAAACTTGTCCTAAATTCATACGAGAAGGAACACCTTGTGGATTAAGCATAACATCAACTGGAGTACCATCTGGCAAATATGGCATATCTTCTTGTGGAAGAATAAGAGAAATAACACCTTTATTACCATGACGTCCACTCATTTTGTCTCCAACTTGAATTTTACGTTTTTGAATAATATATACACGAATTACTTTAGATACTCCTGCTGGAAGTTCATCATTATCTTTATGAGAATAAATCTTAATATCATGAACAATTCCATCCCCACCATGTGGTACACGAAGAGAAGTATCACGAACTTCACGAGTTTTTTCTCCGAATATAGCATGTAAAAGCTTTTCTTCACTAGTAAGTTCAGCAACACCCTTTGGTGTAACTTTACCAACTAAGATATCTCCCTCTTTAACCTCTGTTCCTACAGTAACAATACCATTTTCATCTAAATTACGGCGAGCTTCTTCACTAACATTAGGAATATCTCTAGTAATTTCTTCAGGTCCAAGCTTAGTTTCACGACACTGCATTTCATAATCTTCCAAATGCAATGAAGTATAAGCATCATCTTTTACTAAATTTTCATTTAAGATAACTGCATCCTCATAATTATAACCATTAAAAGTCATGAAAGCTACTGTCATATTTTTACCTAAAGCAAGTTCACCTAAATCAGTACTGTTACCATCAGCTAAAATAGTTTTACCAGCCTTAACCTGATCACCAACTTTAACAATTGGTTTTTGATGATTACAAATACCAGCATTAGCAAGCTCATAATTAGCAAGATAATAAGTATCCTTACCATTTGCATTTTTAACAATAATTTTCTTAGCATCGACATATTCAACAACACCATCTGCCTTTGCTACAATACATACTCCTGAATCTTTCGCAGCAATATGCTCAACACCAGTTCCAATAAATGGAGCCTCTGTTTTCAAAAGCGGCATAGCTTGTCTTTGCATGTTCGCTCCCATTAAAGCACGAGTAGCATCATCATGCTCTAAGAATGGAATACAACTTGTAGTAACAGAAACAACTTGTTGTGGACTAACATCGATTAAATCAACTTGAGAAGCTTTTGCAAGAATATTTTCACCACGAAATCTAGCATTTACAACATCATCAACAATTTCATTATTCTCATTTGTTCCAACTGTTGACTGACTAACAATATAGTCTTCCTCTTCATCAGCAGTTAAATAAACAATTTCATCCGTAATTTTAGAATCCATTACCTTACGATATGGGGTTTTAATAAATCCATAATCATCAATTTTAGCATAACTAGCAAGAGAAGTAATAAGTCCAATGTTTGGTCCTTCAGGAGATTCAATCGGACAAATTCTACCATAATGTGATGCATTAACGTCACGAACTTCAACTCCTGCTCTATCACGAGAAAGTCCTCCTGGCCCTAAGGCAGATAAACGTCGTTTATTAGTAAGCTCAGCAATTGGATTTGTTTGATCCATAAATTGAGAAAGTTGACTACTACCAAAAAATTCTTTCATAGCAGCAGTAACTGGTCTAATATTAATTAGTGTTTTAGGAGTTACCTCTTCCATTTCCTGAGTAGTCATTCTCTCACGAATTACTCTTTCCATACGAGAAACACCAATTCTAAATTGATTTTGTAAAAGTTCCCCTACTTGACGAACACGTCTATTTCCTAAATGATCAATTTCATCAAAATTTCCTACACCATGTAATAAATTTAAATAATATGAAACGGAAGCATAAACATCAGAAATCGTTAAACGTTTCACTTCAATTGTTGGATCATTACCAACTACAATCAAACTTTTCTTAGAATCCATTGGATCAACAATTTTTACTATTTGTACTTTATTATAACTATCAAGTTCATCATTAATTTTAACTTCTACTATTCCAAAACCTGTACTTAAAGCTTCTTTTAACTCTTCAATATTAGCCTTAGTAATAACAGTACCTTTACTAAATTTAACTTCACCTGAAACAATAATATCTTCTGCTAAAGTTTGTCCTAACAAACGATCAGCTACATTTAACTTGCGGTTAAACTTATAACGCCCAACACGTGCTAAGTCATAACGAAATTCATCAAAAAATCTAGTAATAATATTATTCTTAGAAGAATCAAGAGTAGCTGGTTCTCCTGGTCTTAATTTCTCATAAATCTCAATCAAAGCTTCATCTGTATTCTTAGTAGAATCTTTAGCCATTGTATTTTCTAAATATTCATCTTTTCCAAATAAACTATAAATTTCCTCATTACTAGAAAGACCAAATGCTCTAAGTAAAGTAGTAAGAGTAACCTTTCTAGTACGATCAATTCTAACATACAAAACATCCCTAGCATCTGTTTCAAACTCAAGCCAAGTACCACGAGTCGGTATTACCTGTGAAGTAATCACTTCACGACCATTTTTATCAATTTCACGATTAAAATAAACACTAGGACTTCTAACTAATTGAGAAACAATAACACGCTCTGCACCATTAATAACAAATGTTCCTGAATCAGTCATAATAGGCATATCACCCATAAATATTTCCTGCTCTTTTACTTCACCAGTCTCATGATTAAATAAACGAACCTCAACCTTTAAAGGAGCAGAAAAAGTACTCTCACGATCTTTACTTTCTTTAATAGAATATCTAGCCTCATCAAAATGATAATCGCCAAATTCCAATGATAAAGTTCCTGAAAAGTTTTCAACTGGAAATAAATCTTCAAATACTTCCTTGATTCCTGTTTCAATAAACCAACGATAAGACTTCTTTTGAATTTCAAGTAAGTCTTTTAGTTCATAGGTATTTCTAATTTTAGAAAAATTTCTTCTTTTACGATAGTCACCACAATCTACTATTTTATATGACACATTATTCACCCCAATACACATAATAAAATCAAAGAACATATTTATAAAAAAATAATACGTTGCCAATTTATATTATTACCATGAATATAGCAATAAGTCAATTAAAATGTACATTTAATTATAAAAAAGCCCTTCTTTCGCTCTAATACCTCTACATTATATATTTTTTCCAAGTCGGATATTAGCGATTTTGCACCTTGCTCTTTTCTAATCACCAAAAACAAGACACCTTTTTTTTCTAAATAATTTATTGCATTCATTACAATTTCATAAACTATCTTTTTTCCCGCCCGAATAGGCGGATTAGTAATAATACAAGAATATTTTTTAGTAACATTTTCATAACAATTACTTTCAAATACTCTAATATTATGACAATGATTTTCTTTAATATTACGCTCTGTTAAATGAATAGCTCGTAAATTAACATCAACCATATCAACAGAAGTTTCTAGCAATTTATTTAAAACAATACCAAAAACTCCCACTCCACACCCAACATCTAAAACATTGGCTCCAACTTCTTCAAGCGGGATTGATTCAAGAAGAAGTCTACTGCCAAAATCTAGTCCATCTTTTGAAAAAACACCATTATCAGTAAAAAAAACAAATTTCCTACCTAGTATGGTAGATTCTGTTTTTCTAATCTGACTTGGTAATTTTTCATTAGAAAAGTACTGTCCCATATGAGTCTCCTAAAACAAAAAGAAAAAGACAACTATACAAAAATAAATAGTTGTCTCCTTTCTGTAATTGATATAATACACTAGATAATGTTCCATGTCAAGATTTTTTTCACAAAAAAAAGTTCAAAAAGAACTTTCATAAATAAATATAATTATTTAACTTCAACAGAAGCTCCTGCCTCTTCAAGTTTAGCTTTAATTTCATTAGCTTCATCAACAGAAATATTTTCTTTAACAGTACCATTGTTATCAACAATATCCTTAGCTTCTTTTAATCCTAAACCAGTAAGTTCTTTAACAACTTTGATAACAGCAACTTTAGCAGCACCAGCATCTGAAATAGATACAGATACTTGACTAGGAGCAGCATCAGCAGCACCTTGACTAGCTACTGGAGCAGCAGCCACAGCTGATGGATCAACACCAAATTCCTCCTTCATTGCATCTACTAATTCTTTTATTTCTAAAAGATTCATTTCTTTTAAAGCACTAATAAAATCTTCTTTATTTAACTTTGCCATTTTAATTCCTCCTTATTTTTTAATTAATTTTCCTCTTTTTGTTTAGAATATAAATCTAAACAGATTGATAAGTCTCTTGCAAGACCAATCATACCACCAGCAAGCATAGTAAGCAATCCTTCTCTTGAAGGTAATGAAGCATATTCAGATAATTTAGCCTGATCAGCTTTCTCTCCATCAATGATACCTACTTTCAATTCAAGTGCTGGATGATCCTTCTTAAATTCTGTTAACACTTTAACAGCAGCAATTTGATCTGTTCCATAAGCAAAAGCACTAGGTCCATTCAATTCTGCATTCAAATCAATATTTAAATCGTTAAACGCTCTAGCCATTAAAGTATTTTTATATACTTTATAATCAGAATCATTTTCTCTTAACTTACGACGCAATTCTTTTGTTTCGCTATCAGTTAAACCACGATAATCAAATAATACAATAGAAACAGAATCATTAATACGAGTCTTAATTTCCTCGATTACAGCTTGCTTTTGTTTTAAAATCTTCTCACTTGCCATATATTCACCTCCTCATAATTTGTATGCCACAATAAAAGTTCTCTATATACCGAGAACTTTTCAATCAAGTATCTGTCCTCGGTAGGATTTACATCTATTACCTACTGTCTATGGCACCAACAAACATAATATATTATAAACTATTCTTACCTACTTGTCAAAACTATTTGTAGCAATTTTTACACCAGGACCCATTGTTGAAGATAAAGTAATATTCTTAACATACTCACCCTTTACGGTTGCAGGCTTAATTTTAAGAATCTTTTCTACAAAACTACTTAAGTTCTCTACTAGATCTTCATCTGAAAATGATACTTTTCCAATAGCCGCATGAATATTTCCAAAACTATCAGTTCTATATTCTACACGACCAGCTTTTGCATCACTAACAGCCTTGGCAGGATCAACAGTAACAGTACCTGTTTTAGGATTTGGCATTAACCCTTTTGGTCCTAAAACTCTACCTAACTTACCAAGAAGCGGCATCATATCAGGTGTTGCAATCATGGTATCAAAATCGAACCAATTTTCCTTTTCAATTTTTTCTAACATATCCATATCACCTACGTAATCAGCACCTGCATCCTTTGCTTTAGCAGCAGCCTCTCCTTTAGCAATTACTAAAACACGAATATCTTTACCTGTTCCTTTAGGTAAAACAATAGCTCCTCTTAATTGTTGATCTGCTTTTTTTGTATCAAGATTAAGCCTCATAGCAATTTCAATACTACCATCAAACTTACTAATAGAAGTTTCTTTGACTAGCTTAACAGCTTCTTCTTTTGTATATGCTTTTCCCTTTTCAATTTTAGAAAAAGCTTCCATATACTTTTTACTTCTCTTTTTCATTTTTTCCTCCTTATATTATAAAGTGCAAGCGGAATTGAATTAAATCTAAAAGCGGATAAAAATAATTTAAATTTTATTCAGCTACTCCTGAGTTTCTACAGTAGCTTCTTCATCCATTCCTTCAACTGCAATACCCATATTTCTAGCTGTACCAGCAACAATTTTGATAGCAGCTTCAATATCATAGCAGTTTAAATCAGGTAATTTAATCTCTGCAATTTCTTTAATTTGATCTTTTGTAAGAGTTGCAACAATTTCGTTTGCTCCCTTAACAGATCCTTTTGTAATTTTAGCAAATTTTTTTAATAAGAATCCTGTTGGTGGAGTTTTAATAATAAAATCAAAACTTCTATCATCATATACTGAAATTTCTACTGGTAAGATATCTCCCATCTTATCACGAGTAGCATCATTATACTTAGTACAAAATTCTTGTAAATTAATTCCTGCTGGTCCTAAAACAGTTCCAACTGGTGGAGCTGGTGTAGCTTTTCCTGCAGGTACTTGTAACTTAATTTTTTTAACTACTTCTTTTGCCACGAAAAACACCTCCTATATAATTTAGTTTTCGCGAGTGGTTCAATAAGCTCGAAATCCGCTTTTCAATTTCTTTGCCTCCCACTAATCTATATTAATAAATATAGCCCCTAAAGAATAACACAAATTTATTTATTATGCAAGCAAATAATAAATAAAACATATAATTATTCCAGTTCAGCCAAGAAATAATCTCTCAAATTTACCTTATTAAACCAATTTTTTTAAAACCTTTGATATTTCTTCCTCAGGAAAAAGACTCGGAAACAAACGATACATTCTTTCCTCAAAAGTTTCATTTCTATCATAATTTTCAGGATAAAAACCTAAATGGCCATTTAATATACGAATCGCAGGCTCTACATATTCTGATGTAAAACCATTACTATATTCAATAAATACTTGATGATCATATAATTGATTCATAACAAAATCATCTTCTATAATAACAAAATTTTCTATCTCTGAATGTTGTCCTAAATAATAAATAATTTCCAATTCTCTTTTATCCTCTTCTTTATCTACTACTAATTGAGGAAGATAATCATAAATTTGGATTCCACCATGTTTCAAAGTTGTTACAAAACGTACATCATCACGATGAGCAGAAGTCACCACAATCTTCGCACCTGTCTGAACTATAACCTTCTTTAATTCTGCGACAAACTCTGCCTTTACAATAACACTTCTATCATGACAATCATTTATCACTCCATCAAAATCTAAAAAAATAACCCTCATAACAAACTAATCCTTTCTATGTATCTATTATGCATGCTTTAATAACTTCAAAACACTATCATTATAATAAATTCCAATACACTCATAACGTATAAAAATTTTAGATTAGCATAAACAAGTATTATCCTCTTCGCATTGAATAATTAGTCTCTTCACTATAAATTATAGTATCTTGCTCCATTTGACTTATAATATAATCTGCTTTCTGCTCATTACTTAAAATATTATTCCCAACTTTCACAGAAGAATCAACCTGAGTATTTCTTTTATAACGATCATAATTAGAAAT
>CAOJDX010000031.1 GCA_948433435.1 uncultured Clostridia bacterium | reverse complement strand
ACGAGTCACTTTTATATAAAATTTTGTTTCACATCATTTACAAATGTACAAAATTGAAAATATTCGTTATATTAGACAAAAAAAATGCATTATGTTATTATATTTTTTATAAGAGGGTGAATTAAATGCCTAAATTAGAAAAGAAATTAATAAGTGTTCAAAAGGGACTTTCTGTTGCAGAAGTAGAATATAGATATCAACAAAATCTAGTTAATTATGATACTTCTGTTGCTACAAAGACTGTTAAAGAGATAGTTATAGATAATATTTTAACTTTATTTAATATTATTAATTTAATATTAGCTAGTTCAATTATTTTAGTGGGGTCATTTAAAAATTTGGCTTTTATGGGGATTATTATTGCAAATACTTTAATTAGTATTTTTCAGCAACTTCGTAGTAAGAATACTTTGGATAAATTACGTGTTGTTGCCGAAAGTAAAATATTAACAAGAAGAGAAGGGGTAGATCATTATTTAGATCTTAATGAAATTGTTAAGGATGATATTATTCTTTTAAGGGCTGGTAATCAAGTTGTTGTAGATTCTTTTCTAAGAAGTGGCAATGTTGAAGTTGATGAGTCTTTTGTTACTGGTGAGTCTGAGACGGTTTATAAGGAAGTAGGGGATCAACTTTTATCTGGAAGTTTTATTGTTAGTGGGGAAGCTATTTGTCAGGTAGAACATATTGGTAATGAAAATTATACAGCCAAAATTTCTAGTTCTACTAAATATATAAAAGCAGTATCTAGTGAAATTATGCGATCTTTAAATAAAATTGTTCAATATATTTCTATATTCATTTTACCTATTGCAATTCTCTTGTTTTATCGACAATTATATATTGATAATAATACTGTAGCTAATGCAGTAGTTAATACAACTGCTGCTTTAATTGGAATGATTCCTGAAGGTCTTGTCTTACTTACTAGTACAGTATTAGCCGTTAGTGTTTATACATTATCTAAGAAAAAAGTTTTAGTTCAAGATCTTTATTGTATAGAAACTTTGGCTCGAGTAGATGTATTGTGTCTTGATAAGACAGGAACTATTACAGAAGGTCAAATGGAAGTAGTGGGGGAAGAGAATTTTTCAAAAAAAGATTTAGGAGGAATTATTTCTTTTATTTGTTCTGAGACTAAAGATCAAAATCCTACAGCTATTGCTTTGAGAAAAAAGTATACTGAAAGTATTTCAGAAAAATCAAAGAAAGTTTTGCCATTTACCTCTAAAAATAAATATTCTGGGGTTATTTTAGAGAATGATATTACTTATTTAGTTGGTGCTCCTGAATTTATTTTAGATGCTGAACTTCAAGAAAAATATCGAAAAAAGATAACGGATTATTCTCAAAAATATCGTCTATTGGTTCTTGTAGAAAAAGAAAAAGATAAAAGTGAAGTTTTGGGTTTTGTCTTTTTACAGGATAAGATAAGAGAAAATGCAAGAAAGACTTTGGAATATTTTAAAAGACAAGGAGTTTCTTTAAAAATTATTTCTGGTGATCATCCATTAACAGTTAAAAATATTGCTGAAAGAGCAGGTCTTTCTCATTTAAAGGAGATTGATGCTACTTGTTTAAAAGATGAGGAAAATATTATAGAAGCAGTAGAGAAATATAATATTTTTGGAAGGGTAACTCCTGAACAGAAAAAAGATTTGGTAATTGCATTACAAAATTTAGGACACATTGTTGCAATGACAGGAGATGGAGTAAATGATGTTTTGGCTTTGAAAGAGGCTGACTGTTCTATTGCTATGGCTAGTGGAAGTGATGCTACTAAAAATGTTAGTCAATTGGTTTTGCTTGATTCTGATTTTTCTTCTATGCCATATATTGTTAAAGAAGGAAGGAGAACTATTAATAATATTGAGAGAAGTGCTTCTTTATTTTTAGTTAAAACAGTTTATGCTTCTATTTTGGCTGTTTTGTTTATTTTTATTGATCAACCATATCCCTTTATTCCGATTCAATTAACATTAGCTAGTATTTCCACTATTGGAATTCCTTCTTTTATACTTTCTTTTGAACCAAATAATGAAATAGTAAAAGGAGCATTTTTAACTAATGTGTTGAAAAGAGCTGTTCCTCCAGCTTTTATTATTGTTTTTAATATTATCGTTATTACTATTTTAAACTTATTATTTCATATGACTTATGAACAAGCTTCTACTTTATCTGTTTTTATGACAGGAATGGTGATGTTTATGTTGTTATGTAAAATATGTAAACCTCTTAATAAGCTTAGAACAAGTTTGATTGTTTCTATGTTTACTATTTTTATATTAGGTTTTGTTGGAATGAGAAATGTCTTTTCTTTTTCTAAATTTAATACACCGATGGCATTTATTGTATTAACTCTTACTTTGTTATCATATTATTTTTATCATTTTTTTGAGGTTAAGTTTCAAGTGTTTTTAAGAAAAATCGATAAAAATAAAGAAAAAAGGAAAAAAAATCTTCTTAAAAAGCAGGAAAATACTTGATTTCTTGCTTTTGTTTTGTTAATATAAATCTGTCATTTGGAAAAATGACAAAATTTACTCTTGCAAAATTTGCAAAAGTAGTGTACTATGAAGTAGTAGTTATTACATGGACCTGTAGCTCAGTTGGTTAGAGCACACGCTTGATAAGCGTGGGGTCATAGGTTCAAGTCCTATCAGGTCCACCATGTATGCCTCAATAGCTCAGCTGGTTAGAGCACTTGACTGTTAATCAAGGGGTCCTAGGTTCAAGTCCTAGTTGAGGCGCCATTTTGGCGAGTTGGTGAAGTGGCTTAACACACTGCCCTTTCACGGCAGCATTCACGGATTCGAATTCCGTACTCGTCACCAATTTTTAAAATAAACTCCTTAGAGGAGTTTTTATTATGGTTAAGTTTTAAGAAAGGATATAATTAGTAGAAGAAATTTATTGCTTATTTATTAATAGTGGTAGAATTTTAATGAATCTGGTTGAAAGAGTAGGATAGATATTGGTTATTATTGATTCTTAAGATGTAGTAAGTCAAATGGTAATTAAAAAAGATGAATTTTAAGTTGAGGTTTATTGGATAGTGTATATGGAAATCAAGAGTATATTGAATTTTTTCAAACTAAAGTGATGATCAAATCTAAAAGATAAAAAGATTAATTATTTTGTCAATTTTTTTAGAAGAAATTCTGATGAAAAGCGGTTGACATTAATCTTAAATTACGGTAATATTATAAGTGCGAAAGCGTTTATGAGTGCTTATATGGAGCAGTACTCAAGAGGCTGAAGAGGCGCCCCTGCTAAGGGTGTAGGTCGGGCAACTGGCGCAAGGGTTCAAATCCCTTCTGCTCCGCCATTTAGAAATTTTACTTCTGTTTTGACAGAAGTTTTTCTTTTATAAAAAAGAATATTATTGTATACTAAAAGGGTGTTATAAAGTGTTACTGGAATGCTTGGAAATATTTTTTGTAGTAGGTGTTAATATGTATAAATTGGTAGTAAGTGGTTTTGATGGAACATTATTAGATGATGATTTAGCGATTTCTGTTTCAACAGTATTAACAATCGACGAGATAAGAAGAAAAAATTGTAAGTTTGTAGTAGCAACAGGACGAGAAATTAGTTTTGTTAAGGAATATATAAAAGATGTAAATTTTATAGATTATATTATTGCTTTAAATGGAAGCTATATATATGATGTCTTGAAAGATCAATTAATTTTTGATCAAGGTATGAAAAAAATGGCAATTAGAAAAGTTATTAAGCAATATGAAAAACAAGATGTGAAGATATATTTATGTACAGATCATTCTAAATGTTTATGGAATGTAAAAAATGAAGAAACAGAGGATATTGTTATTCGTGATTTAAATGATTTTTTGAAAAACAATAAAGTATATAAAATAGAAATTCATTCTAAGACTCTAAAAAGGGGAAAAGAAATTTTAAAAGAACTTAAAAGTGGACAATTTGTTTTTAATCTTAATTTACATAAATATGATGATAAAGATTATTTGGTAGAGATAACGAATGAAAATGTTTCTAAATATACAGCTACTATGTTTATTGCTAAAAGGGAAAATATTAAGAAACAGGAAATTGTAGCCTATGGAGATTATTATAACGATTTAGAATTGGTGAAAAAAGTGGGTTGTGGAATAGCTGTAGATAATGCTATTAGAGAACTTAAATTAATTAGCAAAAAAACTACCCTTTCTAATAGCCTGAAAGGGGTAGAGAAGAGTTTGAAGCAAATATTTTTGAGTGATGTTAAATATTAAAGGTGATTATAGATGAAATTATTAGTAAAAACAGAAGCAAAGTTATTAGAATATTTAGAAGATAATCTAGATATGTCTAGAAAAAAGGTTAAGGAGTATTTAAAACATGGAACTATTTATGTTGATCAGGTGAAAACTACTCAGTATGATTATCCTCTAAGGGAAGGTTCTATTATTTATATTGATACTAAAGCTAAAAATAAAGTACAGTTGCCATTTCCTATTATTTATGAGGATAATAATATTATTGTGGTTGACAAGCCAAGTAATCTTTTGACTATTGCTAGTTCTAAAGAAAAAGAAGAAACTGTTTATCATCTAGTTTCTACTTATTTAAAAAGTGTCCATAAATATGCTAAATTATTTGTTGTTCATCGATTAGATAAAGATACTAGTGGAGTTTTACTATTTGCTAAAAGTGAGTATATTAAAGACCTTTATCAAAAAGAGTGGAATCAATTTGTTAAGAGAAAATATATTGCAATCGTTCATGGAAAACCTAGAAAGGATGAGGAACGATTAGTTCATTTTTTAAAAGAAACTTCAACGAATCTTGTTTATATTGCAAGAGATGGAAAAGAAGCGATTACTAATTATAAGGTGATCAGAGAAACGAAAAAATATAGTAAATTAGAAATTGAGATTGAAACAGGACGTAAAAATCAAATTAGAGTTCAGCTTGCTAGTATTGGGACGGCTATTGTAGGTGATAAAAAATATGGAATAAAGGATCAGAAAAATAGGTTATATTTACATGCTTATTCTTTGACTGTTTATGATCAACAGAGGAAGAAAAAATTTACCTATGTTGCTCCTATTCCAAAGGATTTTGATTGCCTATTAAAAGAAAAAATATAAGTAATATGAGAAGAAAGTTTACAGTGAAATTAAAGGGATATTTTGATGGGGTATTTAAAATTGTTTGTGGAGGAAGAAAATGTTAAAGTATGAAGAGGTGGAGCATTCTATTATTACGAAATTTCGGAAGGTTTTATGGAGACCTTTTTCTAAAGCAATAAGAGATTATCAATTAATTCAAGAAAATGATAAAATTGCTGTTTGTATTTCGGGAGGGAAAGATTCTATGTTGTTGGCTAAATTAATGCAAGAGTTGAGACGACATGGAAAGTATCACTTTGAACTAGAATTTATTGTAATGAATCCAGGTTATGATGAGGATAATTTGAATAGTATTAAGAAAAATGCTGAGTTATTAAATATTCCTCTACATATTTTTGAATCTGATATTTTTGCTGTTTCGGAGAAACTTAATCAAGAACATCCTTGTTATATGTGTGCTCGTATGCGAAGAGGATTTCTTTATCAGAAAGCTAAAGATTTGGGATGTAATAAAATTGCTTTGGGGCACCATTTTGATGATGTGATAGAAACTGTTCTGTTAAGTGTATTTTATGGAGGAGAATTTAAAAGTATGCCTCCAAAGTTAAAGAGTACTAATTTTTTTGGAATGGAATTAATTAGACCACTATATTTAGTAAGAGAGGAAAATATTATTAAATGGAGTCTTTTTCATTCTTTTCATTTTCTTAATTGTGCTTGTAAGTTTACTAGAGATAATGAAAGGGTAGAAAATAATTCTAAAAGAAAGGAAATAAAACAATTAATACACAAATTAAAAGATGTTAATCCTAATGTAGAATATAATATTTTTAAGGCTACTGAAAATGTTAATATAGAAACACTTTTGGGATATAAACTTACTAGTGGAAAACATTCTTTTTTAGAAAACTATGATTAATCATGAATAGAAAACATTCTTTTGTACCTATATAAGTATGAAAGGAATTTTTATTATGAGTTTAAATAAAGTTGAAATAAGTGGAGTAAATACTAGTAATTTAGAAGTTTTAACGAATGAGGAGATGTATGAGTTATTTACTAATATGCAGAATGGAACAGATCCTACAGCGCGAAATAGACTAGCTAATGGAAATTTAAAATTGGTATTATCTATTTTGAAGAGGTTTGTTAATAAAGGAAATATGGATGATTTATTTCAAGTAGGATGTATTGGCTTAATGAAGGCTATTGATAATTTTGATCTTTCTCATGAGGTTAGATTTTCTACTTATGCTGTTCCTATGATTTTAGGAGAAATTAAACGCTACATTAGAGATAATAATAGTTTAAGGGTCAGTAGATCTTTAAAAGATATTGCCTATAAAGCATTAAAAGTTCAAGAAGAGAGACTATCTACAACAGGTACTTTACCCGATTATGAAGAAATTGCAGAGATTCTTGGACTTAGTAGTTATGATGTTGTGATGGCTCTTGATTCTTTAAAGGATCCAGTTAGTATTTTCTCTTCCATTTATAATGATGGTGGAGATACTATTTATTTGTACGATCAAATTGAAGATAAAAAGGTAAATAATAAAGATTTAGAAATTAGAATGAGTGTAGATGATGCAATTCAAGACTTAAATGAAAGAGAGCGTTTTATTTTAGATCAACGATTTATAATTGGAAAAACTCAAATGGAGGTCGCTGATGAATTAATGATTAGTCAGGCTCAAGTGTCTCGACTAGAAAAATCTGCTATTAAACAATTAAAAAAGGTATTAAAATAAATTCTTAATTTATAGGATCATTTTTAGAAATCAAAAAAAGCATAAAAAGGCTTTTTTTTTAATACCATTAATATAGGTGAAGAGTATGCGTTTATCTGATTTACAAAGTAAAAATTTAGTCAATATGAATGATGGTAAGAATATTGGTAATATTATCGATGTTAAAATTAATGAAGCAACAGGAAATATTGATTCTTTGATCATTGAAAGTAAGGGGAATGTTTTTTCTTTTTTAAATAAAGATGTAGATGTAGAAATAGCTTGGGCAGATATTAAGAAAATAGGTGAGGATGTTATATTAGTAAGTCTGAAATGAAAAATAGAAAATATTTTTTTATTTTTTTGGGAATTGTTGTTTTAGCTAGTTATATTATGGTTATTTATATTGGGAAAAAACTAAATCCTAGTATCATGAAATATGCTGTTGTAGAGGCAAGAAGAATTACGACATCTGTTATTAATACTTCTATTAATGAAATTATTGAGAAGGGGTATATTGGAAATGATATATTTACCTTAACTAAAAATAGTAATGATGAAATAGAAATGATTGATTTTAATCCTAAGAATGTTAATGAATTATTAAAGTTGGTATCACAGAATATTCAAAAGAAATTGTTAGATATGGAAAAGGGAAATGTTAAGGAATTTGAAATTAGTGATGGATTAAAGGGAAAAAATTTCTCTAAGATAAAGTATGGAATAGTTTGTGAGACAACTAGTGGAAGTATTTTTGGAAATAGTTTATTTGCTAATACAGGACCTATTATTCCAGTAAAAATGACATTTATAGGAGATGTATCAGTTTCTTTAAATACTCAAGTAAAATCTTATGGCATTAATAATGCATATTTAGAAATGAATATTGAGGTAGTTGTTACTGAAAGATTAGTTGTACCTATGATGACAGAAGATGTCGTTATTAAAAGACAAGTTCCTATTGCCATGAAAGTTATAGAAGGAAAAATTCCAGTATATTATAATGGAAATATTGAGAAAAATTCTCAGAACTATTCTTTACCAATACAATAATCATTGTTATAATGATTATGGTGATTATATGGAAAATATTAAATTTAATAATCAAAAATATATTATAGAAAAAAATATTCATAATTGTTTTAAATATGAAGAAGTGGAAGTATTGTTTACTGATTATTTTGATGAATTTGATTATATTTTGGGTGATTATTCTTATGATAAACTTAGATTGAAGGGTTTTTGTAAAAAAGGTAGTTCTAGATTTAATAAGATTAATGATATAAATCAAATAGATGAGTATGTTAAGAATTACTGTTCATATCAAGCAAATTATTTTTTATTAAAAAAAGTACAGTGAGTACTTGCAAATTATTAAATATATGATAAAATATTTTATATATAATAGTATAGTAAGGAGAAGATAATATGGATAATAATGAAATACAAATGGAACAAGATAGAAAAATGATGTCTATTATTTCAGATAATGGGTCTATTGAAGAAGTAGAGGTTATTTTGGCGTTTCAATTTAAAGATAATAAAAAGGAATATGTAGTTTATACAAGAAATGAGACAGATGAGAATGGTAATGTTACAGTTTATGTTTCAAATGTATCTAGAGAAAATGATTCTCCTAAGTTATTAGGAGTAGATAGCGATGAAGAATGGAGTCGCATTAAAGATGTTTTAAGAGAATTGGCTAAAGAAGATTAAGAAAGGAGGGGTAAAGATGGATAATATAGAATTAGTGAATATTCCTGAAAAACCACTTGAAGATGTTTATCAAGGTAAATATACTAAAGCAGTTCAGTTGACTAAAAAATCTCGCTTTAGAATTGTGAATAAGTTTTTATTGTGGTATAAGGAACATAAAAATCGAAAAGAAGCGTCAGCTATTAGAAAAGAGATTAATACTTTAAAAGACAAAGAAGATGAATACTCAAAAAGCAAATATATGATTGAACAAGGTAGTTTGGAGAGAGTACAAAGAAAAATTAAAATATTAGAAAATCGTCTTGATATTTTAGATAGAGAAATGAAAGGAATTAGTGCTGAAAGGGTTGAATTAATAGAAAGACCGAAACCTTTACGTTTAACTTTTAGAAATTTAAAAGAAGTTCGTAATTCTTTTTATGTGGCTGCAGCACTTGCAAATCCATTAAAGAAAATATGGTCTCGAAAAAAAGATGAAAATCAAATGGAAGTGGATATAAATAAGGATGTTTTTTCTAGGAGTCAAGAAGTTTCTCCACAAATTGCAATTCCAAATATTCCTGGAGTAGATGAAGATAGTAAGGAAAGTTCTTCAAAGATGAGTGAAGATGAACGATTAAGTAATCTATTAAAACAGCATATGGCCCCTGTTGAGGAAAGAATTCAAACTGAGATTAATAAAAGAAATATTTCTATTCAAAAAGAAAAAGAACAAGAAAAAGTGAAACAAAATAGTGCAGATAAAAATGATGAATTAGAAAGAATACCAGTTTTTACCCCATATGAGAAACAGATATACTCAGAGGATGATCAAGTGATTGATACAACTGGAAAATTTGTAGATGCAGAAGAAGAGTTTGATTTAAGTGATCCTGTCAATTCAGTAAATGATTCTTATGTAGTAGATACTAATAAAGATACAATAAAACTTGATGAAATACTTCGTTCTACAGAGTTTCAAAGTTTACAAAGATCAGATAATTTAACTAGTGTTACTAATTTTGGTAATGATCAAGAAACAGCAGTAGTTACTTTACCAATGCATGATACTGATAGATTAGAGTTGGAAAAAGATATTAATGCTCTTATTAGTAGAAATCAGCAGTCAACCGTTGTTTCTTTACCCGATCATAGCGTTATGGGAAGTGTGATGGAGGACGATTCTGCTAAACTTGTGTTAGAAAAAGCTAAACAACAATTATTAGAACTTGAAGGACGTAAAAGAGATCAACAAGAAAAGTTAAATGAAGCCCGTAGAATGAAAGAAGCTGCTATGCAGAGTGAGAGTCAAGCTACAAGAGATAAGGAAGAGGCACTTCAATTTAAAGAGGAAGCAGTTAAGGAAAAAAATCAATCTTTACAAAGTGCAGAAGAAGCTTCTAAGAGAAGAGATGCTATGTTAAAAATGTTTGCTGAGCATGCTAGTAAATTACAAAAGGAAATTAACGATGGAATGAAAATGGAAGCTGAAGAGAATAAACTTGCAGAGGTTGCCAATAAAAGAGCGGAAGAAAATAGAGCAGTTGCTGAGGCAGCTATCAAAGAAGGGCAAGAGAATAAAGCTGTTTCCGAAGCTAATAATAGAAAGGCACAACAGGATATGGAAGTTTCTAAGGCTCTTGAAGAGATGTTAGGAATGAGCAATGTTGAGTTTTCTAAAGGTAGTACAGGTAAACATTTATAGAGATAGAGCATATCTCTTTTTTTTTATCATAAAATTAATTGAGAGGTGAGCGGTATGAAAAATTTTTTAGAATATTATTATAATTTTTTAAATATTACTGTTCACGAAAAAAAGGACTATTATTATTTTCAATACAATCAAGAAAATTATGCCTTTGTTTATACTAATAGGAGTATTAGTGAATTAAATGCAATTTATCAATTGGTAGGTAATTTAAAAAAGTATCATAAAATTGTATTAAATAAAAATAATAGTCCTATAACGTTTTTGAATAATAAACAATATGTTTTACTAAAAGTTAATTATCATAAAGGAAATATTAATTACTCAGATTTGGAAGTTAAAGAGGTTGCTATGAGTAAAGAAATGGAAATTTTATTAAGAAATAATTGGGTAGATTTGATCGGAAAGAAAATAGATTATTTGGAGTATCAAAGGGAGCACTTAAAAGATAAGTATAAAGTGTTAGATGAATCTTTAGATTATTATATTGGAATGTCTGAAAATTGTATTGCTTATTTAAATTATACATTAGCTAAATCTAAAAGTACCAATCTTGATTATTTATCTGTTAATCATAAAAGAATAACTTGTAATAGTAAAGTATCTTTTTATAATCCTCTTAATATTATTATTGATCATAAATCAAGAGATGTAAGTGAATATTTGAAATATTTATTCATAAAAGGCACTTATCATATTAGTTTGTTAAGGGAAATAATTATTAATTCTAATCTTAGTAATTATGGGTATCAGCTTTTATATGCTAGGATGCTATATCCATCTTTTTATTTTGATATATATGAGAAAATCATTAATAATAAAGAATTAGAAAGTGAGAGTTATTTTTTTATAAAAAAGACAGCGGAATATGAAGAATATTTAAATACTATTTATCAGCTTATTAATCAGATTACAAGAATACCCAGTATTGACTGGGTATAGTTCTAATTTATTCTGCGAACTTCTTTTACTTCAGGAATTGTAGCTGTAATAATTTGTTCAATACCATCCTTTAGAGTAACATCTATTAAACTGCAAGTACTACATGCTCCACCTAAATATACATAAACAATTCCATTTTCATATTTTACAAATTCTAAGATACCACCTTCACTCATCATAAAAGGTTGTATTTTGGCAATTTCATTTTTGATTTTTTCAATTATTTTTTCTTCATTTTCCATTTTATCACCTATTTATATTATAAGCATAAAAAGCTTTATAGTAAAGCTATTTTATGGTACAATGAGAAAGGGAAGGTGAAATAATGCCAGAATTTAAAAGCAATGATATTGTAACAGGATGTGTTACAGGGATAGAGAAGTATGGTATTTTTGTGAGTTTAGATAATTATTATAGTGGTCTTATTCATATTTCAGAAATAAGCGATAATTTTGTTAGAAATATTAATGATTATGTAAATATAGGAGAAACAATTAGGGTTAAAATTTTAGCTATCGATGAGGATAACCATCATTTAAAACTTAGTATAAAAAATATAGATTATAGAATGACAAAGAGAAGAAAGATAAAAATTCAAGAAACTCCTTCTGGGTTTAATACTTTGAAAACTTATTTAAATGTATGGATTGAGGAGAAAAAAGCTACTATAATCAATAGTAAAATGATGAGTGAGAAGTAAATATTTATATTAGATTTATATTATTGAATTCATTTTCTAATATTTTTAGTAAAAAATTGATTAAAGTATTGACAAAGTTTTTATTACCTGGTATATTTAATTCTGACAACTGCAGAAGTTATGGGCGATTAGCTCAGTTGGTTAGAGCACCTGCCTTACAAGCAGGGGGTCATAGGTTCGAGTCCTATATCGCCCACCATTATTTGCCGAAATAGCTCAATTGGTAGAGCAACTGATTTGTAATCAGTAGGTTCCGGGTTCGATTCCTGGTTTCGGCACCATTTTTTTGGAGAGGTAGCGAAGTGGCTAAACGCGACAGACTGTAAATCTGTTCCTTCGGGTTCGATGGTTCGAATCCATCTCTCTCCACCACTGATTGCCTCGTAGCCAAGTGGTAAGGCATCAGACTTTGACTCTGACATGCGCTAGTTCGAATCTAGCCGAGGCAGCCATTTTTGTTATTGTGATCCGCTAGCTCAGTCGGTAGAGCATTTGACTTTTAATCAAAGGGTCTGGAGTTCGA
>CAOJDX010000030.1 GCA_948433435.1 uncultured Clostridia bacterium | reverse complement strand
AGTATTGTTATTCTATGGATTGGCTTATTGGGAGAAGTTCACAGAAGAAAAGATAAATTTGATCTTTTCAGAAGATAGATAAACCTCTGATTTTTCAGAGGCTTTCTTATGGGAAATTTTTACATCATTTTGTTATTTTAGATTTATTTTTTTGCCTTAACTAAATATTCTACTGGTTTCTTTACATACTTTAACTTTTTAGATAGCTCATCGGTTATATTCGTATTATTATCAACATCAATATCAGCTAAATCTAAAATAATCTTGCTCAAAATACCCTCATAATTTTCGTTTTTTTCTATACAACTAATACAAATACTTCTAAGTAAGGTCAATAGTTCTTTTTTGTTGGCAATTGCTATATCCTCTTTTGGAAGAGATGATTTATAAAATGTATCTGGATCTATTATAATAATGCCACTAGAACTTAGTATCGCATTTTTTCGCTTTAGATCATCAGTAATTATTGAGTTATCAGTAAATATACCAAGTAATCTTTCTAATCCCCGAAGACTTTCAAGTAGATAGTTCTTATGTTCATATAATACATTAACCGAATCATCTTTGTAGTATACCGCAGTATAAGCATCAACTAAAAATTTTCTAATATTTATTTTATATTGAAACAATTCTGATAGATCCATGTTACTATAAATCTCAATTAATTTTATAAAATAATCATCATCTATATCTTTTAATATATCAAATATTTTAGGATCTATTCTACACTGTGTAATAGTATCAGAAAAGTACTCTTTAAATATTATTTCATTATTATGACATATAGAGGCAGATTCTCCAGATGACAAATATTCCATTGCTTCTTTGATTTTTTTTAATTTTTCACCTTTTCTATTATAGTATGCCATAATTTTTCCTCCTTTAAACCTCGTATATTATATCATAAGTGGTAAGGGAAGTAAATATATTTATTTAAGTCATAATTTCTCCTTATATTTTTAATTAAAAAATATTAGTTATTTAAATTAAGGTCTATTTTATGGACATAAATTCAAAAATTCAAGTTGAAATTACTTGACTTTTTTCATATGAAAACATCAATTTTTTAATAATAAAAAAAAGAAAATACTATTCTAGGTAGCATTCTCTTAAACCATCTAACTTAAAATTAGTCTTGATATACTCCATGTAACTTTTGTCTATCACTATCTGTTATATCGTCCATAGACCATTCATCATTTTCACGAAATAAAGTAAATATTAGTTCATATTTTTTTCTGTCTGTTACTTTTTTCATTTCTGTAATCTTATAGTCCATATACTTATCCTTATCATCAGTAAATTTATCTTTGTTACTAGCATAATAAGTCTCTGCATTATTAAGAGCACTTCTATAATCATATACTTCTACTTCTACAGTAACAGTAGCGGTATCTTCTTCAATTTTTTCATCTTTAATTTTATAAGATAAATTTTGATATTGTTTTTTCATCAAAGAAGTATATTCTTTTTTCTGATCATCACCCATTGTTGCTTCGTTAGAAACTACTCGATCAAGTTGACTAAGTACATCACTATCAAGAGCTTGGTATTTACTCATAAAATCTTCTACTCTTTTAGTAGGAGTATTCGTAGTTGTTGTACAGCCAGTAATCGTTACTAAAAATAAAATGATCGTTAAAAATATTTTTTTCATAAAATTCCTCCATTAATAGAATGGCTTAAAGAAAAAAAAATATACAAAAAGTAGGAATAAATTTCCTACTTCAACAATTAAAATTCACAATTACCAGGTGTTCTAGGGAAAGGAATAACATCACGAATGTTATCTACACCTGTTAGATAGATTAGTAATCTTTCAAAACCCATACCAAATCCTGAATGAATGCAAGTACCATATTTTCTTAAGTTACAGTACCAATCTAGTTCTTCCTCTGATACTCCTAGCTCTTCCATTCGTTTTAACAATTTATCATAATCTTCTTCTCTTTGAGATCCTCCCATTAATTCACCGCTTCCAGGAACAAGTAAATCAACGGCTGCAACTGTTTCTTGATCAGGATTTAGTTTCATGTAGAAAGCTTTAATATCCTTTGGCCAATCATAAACACAAACAGGACTTTTAAAGTATTCCTCAGTTAGATACTTTTCATGCTCTTTTGCTAAATCTTCGCCTTGAACTGGTTTAAATTCAAAATCTTTGCCACTCTTTTGTAAAATATCAATGGCTTCTTTATGAGTAATTCTAGCAGCTTTATGACCAAGGACTATATGAAGTTTTTCTATTAGTCCTTTTTCAACGAACTGGTCTAAAAACTCCATTTCATCTTTGGCATGTTCTAAAACATAAGTAACAATATATTTTAACATATCTTCTTCAATATCCATTAATTGTTCTAAATCGCAAAAGGCTATTTCTGGTTCAATCATCCAAAATTCTGCGGCATGAGTTTTAGTATTAGAATTTTCTGCTCTAAAGGTCGGTCCAAAAGTATAAATTTTACTAAAAGCCATTGCAAAAGCTTCTCCTTGTAATTGTCCAGAAACAGTAAGAGATGTTTTCTTGCCAAAGAAGTCTTTAGAGTAATCTATCTTTTCTTTTAGTTGATCTAAATCAAATGATGTAACTTGAAACATTTCTCCTGCTCCTTCACAATCACTTCCTGTAATCAAAGGTGCATGTAAGTAAATATATCCTCTTTCTTGAAAGTAAGTATGAATTGCCATGGCAGCTAAACTTCTAACACGGAAAACAGCTTGAAATAGATTTGCTCTTGGTCTTAAATAACCAATTTCTCTTAAAAATTCTTGAGAGTGTCTCTTTGGTTGCAATGGATAAGTTTCACTGCATTCACCAAGTACAATTATTTCTTTAGCTTTCACCTCATAGGCTTGCTCTTTGCCAACACTTTTGATTAAAGTTCCCCTTACTTCAATTGCAGAACCAAAATTAATACTTGTTATGTCATCAAAGTCTTCTAGTTCTTTATCATAGACTATTTGTAAAGGTTTAAAACAGGTACCATCTGATAAGTTAATAAACCCAAATTCTTTTTGTTTACGATGATTTCTAATCCATCCTCTAATTAAAATTTCTTGTTCTAAATACTTTTCTGCATCTTCTAATAAATCTTTTAAATAAATCATTTTCATATTTTTTCCTTCTTTCTTTTATCTAATTTTATCATTATTAATTACTTTTTATATATTGTTTATTATTCTCTTTAGAAAGAGAAATAACTTGGGCATTTCTTTTTATTAAGTGAACAAATTTTAGACAATCAATGGGCCTTAAAAATAAACTCATTCCATTGTATAATGGATGAAAGGCCAACAAGTTTGCCTGAAGCAATTCCTGATCTAATACTAAATGAACTTGTTTAGTTTGATCATTTTTGATATTAAATAATGAAACATTACCTGGAGTAGTATCCAGTAGTTCTTTCATTTCATTACTATTTACAAATTCTAATTTTTTACAAGCAAGAATTTCTCTTAATTGTTGAAAGGATAGTTGTTTTCTGCTATCCAAAATGACCAGAAATTTTCTTTTTTCCCCTTTTCTTTCTTGGACTAATAAATTTTTACAAATCACATAATCTTCTGTTAAATAATCCTGAAATCTCTGATAATACTGATAAGAATCATCACAACTTATGACTTCTGGGTGTTTAAGACATACTTCATAATCAATATTATTTTGAGTTAAATATTGACAGAATTCTTTGGCTTTTTGAATCATTTGTACTTTTCTTTTATAGTCTTCTTCTTCTAATAAAAAGGCTTTTAAAATTTTTAAATACTCAGTTTTTTGGCTAAGCTCTTCCATGAGATCATCTCCTTATAATAAATAAAAATACTAGTTTACGTATACTCCCTATACAAAGGGACGAAAACTAGTATTCCGCGGTACCACCCTATTTATTATAAAGTTATTTCTTCATAATCACTTTCGATTCTATCAAATCCAGTATATATAACGGTATACAACCGGCTTAGTCTACTAAGAAATTCTTTTCGGTAAGCAACTAAGGAGTGTTCTTTCAATTAGTATCCATTATTAGGCTTACACCAAATTCCTAATTCGCTTTTACTTTTACTAATTTACTTTTCTCCATCAAAGTTGATAATTAAATTATAGTGATATATCTTTTACTTGTCAAGCCTTAAATTTGAAGTATTCCTTTTTAATATATCCTATATTAATAATTATATGCATCTGATCATTTAAAATTTACAATTTTCAGGCAATTAAAATTAATAATTAATCATGACAAAACGAGTACTCACTCTATCAATTCCTGTTAATGCCCTAAGAGAAAACGGACTACATTGCCACTGAGCAGAGGCAAATTCTCCACGCATTAGCCAATGATTGCTATTATTTAAAGACGCAAAATCTGAAAAAGAAGTCTGACTGCCAGAGGAGTTTTCTCCAAACCCTAGAACAAAATCTGCATTGGTAGCATCACCTTTTATTCCTACTGAACCTGTATACAGATTGTAATATTTTCTACTAGGAAATGGAATTCCACTTATTTTATTACCATTCTCATCTAATCCAGCAAAGCCTGTTGATCCCCATGTACTTTTAGCAACATAATTTTTATAATTTCCCATAACATAATCACCATGAGAACCTGCGGTTCCATATATTCCATAAATTGTTCCTGTGGTTGAAGCTCCTGTTCCTGGACCAATAACATTATATTTATATCTACAAGTTATTTCGGTTGGCGCAGTTTCATTTATATTATTTTCCATATACTCTCCCCAACTACATCCATTGATAGATAAATTGGGATTGGTGTTACTATGATAAATAAGCTTTTCTTTTCCTTTATAATTTTTATTGCCATATTTGCCATATTTACTTTGGGATAAATAAGTAAAGGCTCCCCATTCGGTATTTTTGATCATATGCGTATCATAGTTTCCGCTAAAGCCATAATTTGTTAAACCATTTCCTCCGTTCATTATTGTTTGTATTTTTGAAAAAGTATTTGCTACATTTGTTAGACTTGAAAGACTAACATTGGGAATTGAATTTATAATATTATTTTCGTATGTAAGTGAAAACTTGGATACCCAAATTCCTGCTAATTCAATATTTTCAGGATCCTTTCTAGTTGCTTCATCATCACAGGTATCTCCCCAACAGAAGGAACTTGGCGTAAAATAGTTTTCTGGTGTATCTCCTGTATATTGTCCACTTCCCATATCTATTGTATTTTTATCGACAAACTTAATATCAAAGGCTCCTGGAGTTTCTCTACTCGGCGTTTCTGCTCCTTCTATTTGGTATCCATAAGTATTTCCTAAAGTATAACTATATCTTGGTATCCACACCATAAAGGCATTAATATCTTCTATAGCTACTGGAGCCCCTACATCAGCATTTTTATAGATTCCTCTTTTTGTATTATCTTTAATGGTTACCGCATTGGCCCACATCTGATTGTCATAATCATACCATTCTCCTTGGTTAGTACTCGATTTTACCCAAGTACTGTTTTCTTCATCATAAATTACGGGAATGATTCCTTCAACTATCTCTGGAGAAGCAGGATCTCCTTCTTGCCTATATCCTCCTTCTTTACCATAAGCATTAATTCTTACAGTAAAACTTTTGGCTTCACTACTTAATTCATAACTTGAATCTACCCACATTCTTAAACGGTAATAATAGGTTACTTTCTCACTTACTGTTCCTACATCCATGACCATTTCTCCAGCTTTTGCACCAAACTCATCATCAACATCTAATGGTGTATATGGACTTGGTTCTAATACTTCTTCATTATAATTGGTACCATCTAAAGACTTTTGTAAATACAACCTGACATCTTCATTTTCCATAGTTGATGAAGAATCTTTTACTGCTGTTACTTCATAGGAAATGGGCATCTTGGGTCCTGTTTTAATATCAATCGTAAAATCAAAGACGTAGTTCTCATCACTTAATGTTTTCCCAACTTCTTCTGTCATTGGAACTGCATTGTTGATGCTGATTTGATTGTCCCCTTCTGTATAGATCATCGTAACAGCACTCGTTGTGATGGCATTTTCTGTTACACCTGTTTTACTAAAAGTAAAGGCAGCATAACTTACTCCTACAATTACTATTACTAGTAATAAAACTAAACCTACTGTGATTATTTCTTTATTTTTCTTCTTTTGTTTCATCTTTTTTACTCCTTTATTTTATCTTTATACTTTGATTCTACCCCCCCCCCCCCAGGCAATTTTGTCAAGTGGGGTTTGTAAGATACTGTTAATTTACAGATTAATCTTTAAAATTTACGATTATATCGTAAAAATCATTTCTAGCATTTTACCTCTTCTAAGTTTCAATCTTTCCATTTTTGAATAGATATGATAAAATTCAACTATACGAGGAGTGATATCATGAAAAAAACAATTTTAACGGGTCTTCGCCCTACTGGTAATTTACATTTAGGACATCTTTTTGGAGCCTGTCAGAATTATCTTAAATTACAAGACGATTACGACTTTTATTTAGAAATAGCCGATGTACAGGCCTTAACTGATAACTTTGATCAGCCTAAAAAAGTTAGAATCAATGTAAATGAAATTACTATGGATTTATTAGCTGTTGGATTGGATCCTAAAAAAGTTAATTTTTTTATTCAATCGCAGATCAAAGAAATTGCAGAATTGACTGTTTTTTATTCTAATTTAGTAACTATTGCACGACTAGAAAGAAATCCTACTGTAAAGGCTGAAATTGCTCAAAAAAAAGATTTATTTGGTCATAATGGAGAAAGTATTACATATGGTTTTTTGGGATACCCAGTAAGCCAAGCTGCTGATATTACCACTTTTGATGGCGAATTAATTCCTGTTGGAGAAGATCAACTGCCTTTAATCGAGCAATGTAGAGAAATCGTTAGAAAGTTTAATTCTATTTATGGAGACACTTTAAAAGAACCTCAGCCAATATTAAGTGAAACCACAAGGATTAAAGGTTTAGATGGAAATGAAAAAATGGGCAAAAGCCTAGGAAATGCTATTTTTTTAATTGATGATGAAGAGACTGTTCAAAAGAAAATAATGGGTGCTGTTACTGATCCTCATAAAATTAGAAAAGATGATCCTGCTAACCCTGATATTTGTATGGTTTACTACTATCATAAATTAGTAAATTCTAAGGAAAATATTCAAAAAGTTTGTACTGAATGTAAAAGTGGTACTCGTGGATGTGTTGGTTGCAAAAGGGAATTGATCGAAAAAATGAATGAATTTTTAGCGCCAATTAAAGAAAGAAGAAAATATTACGAAGAACATCCTAAAGAAGTTGAAGAAATTTTAAAAAATGGAACAAAAAAAGCTCAAGAAAAAGCGACTGAACAAATGGAAAAAATAAAAAAAGCCATGATGATTGATTATTAAAGGGCTTTTCTTTTTTTATTTGTTAATCTGATAATTTGAACTATTTTTTTTAGGTTGCTTGGAAAAGAATGATCAATATCATATAATAATTTAGAATATCTCTGATCAATTTGTAAATTATCATTTCCATAACCTTCTTCATATAAATAATTTAGTTTTTCATAATTTTTACTTTCATAAGTAGCGATAATTTCTCTTTTTAATAAGTTTTTATCTGTTTCTTCTCTTCTAGTAAAACATCTATTATCCTTTAGATTTTGATATTTATCTAATATTACATACTCTATTTTAAGACAATCTAGTTTTTGACTACATTCAATAATCTCTTCTTCTTCATCAATCAATAAAGCACTTCTAAAAACAATTTCTCCTTTGGTATTAAATTCTAAAGCATAGCATCTATCTAAATTACTAATAATAACAGCATATTCAATTTTATCTTTGTAAGTATAAGTTTTATTTTTTATCAATCCTAAGAATTCATTATCTACTTTTATTTCATTTTCTATAAAATCTTTAAAAGTTTTTTGATCAACTCTAACAACTGGTATTTTTCTAATATGTTCAACGACATCATTATAATCCCATTCAAAAAACTCATATATTCTGTTTCCATCCATAAAATTTACTAAAATATCATATATATATAGCATTATTTTTCTCTCCTCTTATAAATAGATATTAAGACTAGAATAAAACCAAGTAATGTGTAATAACATTCATAACTAGTAAATATATATTCTAAATACTCAACTATAGTATAACCAAAACTAAATAAATTAATGTATATTATTATATAAAAATTTCCCCATACCATTAAAAAGAAACCTAATACAAATAAAACTATTCTTAAAAACATAAAAGTCCCTCCATAAACTCTATGAGCGACTTTTATTTTCTAGTCCAAATAAATTTGATCTTCTTCGACATTTCCTTGTAATTTTTTAACTTCTACTTTATTGATCAATTCAAATTTTTTAGAAAGTTTATCTGTTGTAATGGAAAAGTTTTCGACATCTTTATTAACAGATTGAATACTTCTAGATAATTTATCCCAACGTTCTTTGTATCTTGTAAATTCTATGCCTAATTTATTTAATTCGTCATGGATGACTTTTGTATATTTATCTCTTTCTATATTTTTTATGATCATTTCAACTACTGTCAGTGTAGAGATTAGGGTTGTTGGACTAGTAATCCAAACTCTTTTTTTATAGGCATAATTAATGATATCACTATGATAAGCGTTAATTTCAGCGAAGATTGCCTCTGCTGGCAAAAACATAATTGCCTGATCCGCTGTTTCGCCAGAAATAATATATTTACTATGAATGGCATCAATGTGCTTTTTGACATCTTGTTTGAAAAGTTTGGCATAGTATTCCCTTTTTTCACTAGAAAAGTTCTTATCAACCATATTTTGATAATTTTCTAATGGAAATTTGGAATCAATAATAATTGTACCCAAGGGTTTAGGGGCAAATAATACAGAGTCAGCAATCACTCCTGTACTTAGGGAGTATTGCATTTGATATATGCTGTCATTTTTTTCACCAAATACACTAGATAAAATATGTCTTAAATTAACTTCTCCAAAAATACCTCTACTTTTTTTATCAGTTAATATACTTTCTAAACTAATAATGTCGTTAGATAAATGATCAATCTTCTTTTGAGCCTCATCGATCTTACTTAGACGCTCTATTACATTGGTAAAAGTTTTATTGGTTTTTTCAAAATTTTGATCTAGTCTTTCATTTACTTTATCATTAATTATCATTAATCTTCTTTCAACATTTTCATTTAAAGATACAAAGTCTTGATTAATATTTTTACTAAAATTATCTCGAAAGTCGTTTAATTCTTTCATCATGTTTACTTCAAATCGACCTAATCTTTCAGTAATATTAGCATCATTTATTTTTTCTTTTTTATTCATCATTAAATTGATTATTAGTAAAATGATCACTACTAGTAATAATACTAAATAAATTATTTCCATAAAACACCTGTACTTTCTTTAGCTTATATATATTATACGATATATTTTTTTATTTTTCTAGAATATATTGATCATATCCACCTTTTATACTATAGGTTTTATATCCTAATGAATTAAGCATTCTGGAAAGTCTGAGACTACTAAAACCGTGATCACATAATAAATAATATTCTTCATTTCTTTTTAAATATTTTAAATGATTATATAACAACTCATTTTCCTCTATATTTATTGCTTTATAAATAGTACCATTCATATATTTATATTTATTTCTAATATCTATGATGTTTAAATTTTTTGAAAATAACTCTTTTTTTAATTCTTCTATACTGATATTCAAAACTATCACCTCATGATAGTTTATGTAAAAAGAAAATAGATGCATGTGCTCTATTTTCGTATATTATTTGGAGTAACTTTCTTTATAGGTGCCATTTTCAATCTCTTCAATCCAGTCTTGATGATCTAAATACCAAGCAATTGTTTCCTTCATTCCTGTTTCAAACTCATAAGATCTAGTCCAACCTAATTCTTTTTCCATCTTACTAGAATCAATAGCATAACGTAAGTCATGACCTTTACGATCCTCTACAAAATTAATTAGCTCAGTACTTTTTCCCATTTGTTCTAGTATCGTTTTGACGATTAAAAGGTTGGGACGCTCTGCATGACCTCCTAAATTATAAATTTCTCCTATTTTTCCATGACGAACAATTAAATCAACACCAACGTTATGGTCATGAACATGGATCCAATCACGGACATTTTCTCCTGTTCCGTAAACAGGTATTTTTTCATTGTTCAAGGCCTTCTTAATGGTTAGAGGAATTAACTTTTCTGGAAATTGATAGGGTCCATAATTATTTGAACAACGACTAATCGTAACAGGTAACCCGTAAGTTCTATGATATGCCATTACTAATAGGTCAGCACTAGCCTTACTTGTAGAATATGGACTTGATGTGTGAATAGGAGTTTCTTCTGTAAATAATAAATCAGGTCTATCTAATGGTAAGTCTCCATAGACTTCATCTGTTGAAATTTGATGGTATCTTTTGATGTTATATTTTAATGAAGCATCCATTAATACTTGGGTTCCTATAATATTAGTTGTCAAAAAAATACTTGGATTTTTTATTGAGTTATCGACATGTGATTCTGCAGCAAAATTAATGACTATATCAAACTTTTCTTTTTGAAATAATTCATCAATAAACATCCGATCTGTAATATCGCCATAGACAAACTTATAGTTAGCTTCCTTTTCTAACATTTTAATATTATTGTAATTTCCAGCATAAGTTAAATAATCTAGGCAAACAAACTTATCATTAGGATATTTTTTTACTACATATTGTAAATAATTACTACCAATAAAGCCTGCTCCCCCTGTAATTAAAAATTTCATCTTTACACCTACTTTTCTTTATTCATTTTTTGCTCTTCTAATTCTATGTTATAGCGTTTTAAGGCATCCTTCCAATTGGGTAATAAGGAAAAACCATTTTCAATTAATTTGTCTTTACTCATTCTTGAGTTCTTAGGCCGATAGGCTTGTTTAATTCCTGTCAATTTTAAATATTCATCAGTTGTTACTCTATTTATTTTCACGTTTTTATGATTACTTTTGAAGATATATTCGGCAAATTCAGCCCAACTACAAAAACCTTCATTAGTAATATGATAAGTGCCATACTTATTGGTATCAGCCATATCAACTAGTATTTTAGCTAAATCTACAGTATAAGTTGGCGATCCTACTTGGTCATCTACAACATTTAAACTAGAATGAGTATCTGCTAATTTTAGCATTGTTTTGACAAAATTATGATTATTGATTCCAAATACCCAAGATATTCTAGCAATGTAATGTTTAGGATTACGACGAGTTTCCTCTTCACCTAGGTATTTGGTCTTTCCATAAATATTTTGAGGATTTACATCATCATCAGGATAGTAAATTCCTTTTTTTTGACCATTAAAAACATAATCAGTAGAGATATAAATTATTTTGGCATTAACAGCAATAGAAGCTTCTGTTATATTTTTAGTTCCTAAGACATTAACCTTTTGACATAGTTCTTTTTCTTCTTCTGCTTTATCTACCTTGGTCCAAGCAGCACAATGAAAAATCACATCTGGCTGATATTCAGTCACAATTTTGGTTACCTTATTATAATCAGTAATATCTAGCTGCTCTGAGGTCGGTGCTAAATAATCTATTTGCCCTCTTTTTTCTAATTCTCTAACAATATCATATCCTAATTGTCCTGTTACACCAGTAATCAAATATCTCATTCGAATAAAACACTCTTTTCTTTAAGGGTTTGTCTATTTTTATCTTTTTCTGATAAAATTGGTTCATTTATTCCATATTTTTCAAAAGGCCAAATAATACCGATGTCTGAATCATTCCAAGCAATACCATCTTCCATACTAGGATCATAGAAGTTGTCTACTAAGTACTGAAATATGGTATTGTCTTCTAATGTCAAGAAACCATGAGCAAACCCTTTTGGTACTAACAATTGGCGATGATTTTCGGCAGTTAATTCAACACTAATCCATTTTTTGTAGGTAGGAGAATTTTTCCTAATATCTACTACTATATCTAAAACAGCTCCTTGTAAACACTCAACTAACTTAGCCTGACAAGATTTTCCTAATTGATAATGCATTCCACGTAGGGTGCCTTTTCTACTCATTGATCTATTAGCTTGGACAGTTCCTTCAAAAATAGTATTTAAAGAATATTCTTCCATTCTTTTTTGATTATAAAACTCAGTAAAATATCCTCGATCATCTCCAAAAAGATCTGGTTCTAAAATATAACAATCTTTTAATTCTGTTTCAACTTTTTTCATTTTCACTCCTACTTGTTTTTCATTATTATCTTTTGTAAATATTTACCATATTCATTTTTACTGTATATTTCTATACTATTTGTTAACTCTTCTTTAGTAAGCCAACCCTGTTCATAAGCAATTTGTTCTGGACAACAAATAATTTGATCCTTATTTTTTTCAATTGTTCTGATCATATTAGCAGCATCAAGCTTACTTTCGTGTGTACCTGTGTCAAACCAAGTAAAACCATCTTCTAAAATTTCTGCTTTTAATATACCTTCTTGTAAGTAAAAGTCATTTAAGGTTGTTATTTCTAATTCTCCTCTTTTTGAAGGTACTACTTTTTTGGCTAATTCTGATACTCCTTTTGGATAAAAATAAAGTCCAACGATTGCATAATTTGATTTAGGTACTTTTGGTTTTTCTTCGACACTAAGCACATTATTTTCTTGATCTAATTCCATAATTCCGAATCTTTCGGGATCTCTAACTTGGTTACCGAAAATAGTAGCTTTTCCTTCTTGAGCATTACTTTTAGCTTTGTTTAATAAT
The DNA here is from genome assembly GCA_948433435.1 of uncultured Clostridia bacterium. Taxonomy (GTDB): domain Bacteria; phylum Bacillota_I; class Bacilli_A; order RF39; family UBA660; genus UBA2730. The sequence goes on along the minus strand of CAOJDX010000030.1, from coordinate 1,342 downwards.
TTTTTAAACCCATTTCCATAAAAAATATTATCTCCTAGAATCATAGCACATTCTTCTTGATTAATGAATTCTTCCCCTAATATAAATGCTTGAGCTAAACCATCTGGTGAAGGTTGAATCGTATAAGATATATTAATCCCAAACTTTTTTCCATTTCCTAATAGTCTTTTAAATGCTGGTTGGTCTTCTTCTGTTGTAATTACTAAAATGTCCCTGATTCCTGCTGTCATTAGGGTTGCTAAGGGATAATAAATCATTGGTTTGTCATAAATATCGAGTAATTGTTTACTTACACCATCTGTACTTGGTCCTAGTCTAGTTCCACTCCCACCTGCTAAGATAATTCCTTTCATTTTTCCTCCTTAAACCTCAACCACCTTTATTCTTTATCTGAAGAGTTTCTACCTTCATTATCTTCATTATAAATGAAGTAAGCTATTTATACAAGTGATTTAAAAAAACAAAAAATGTAGACTAGATTTTTTTGTCTACATTTAATATATCACGTTAAACTTAAGGATTTTTATCCTTTTAACATATTTATATAACTATTAATTTTAGAAACCCAACTACTACTTTCAGCATATCTAGGACCAATTAATTCAACTGTAGTTAGTCCTCTACTATAATAATTTTTATGTAAATTATTAATTGCTCCTTTGATTCCTTCATCAATTGTAGAATAGCCTTTATAACTTCCATTACAAGAAGGAGCACCCTTTTGTCCAGCGACATTATTACATTTTCTTACTAAGGCGCTGCATTTAGATTTACAACCTGTTTCATGAAGCATTACTGCTGTAGCTAGATAGGGGTCAACTCCTATGCTTATACAGTAACCAGCTATTAAATCTCCTTTATTCATTAGTAAATCTGTTCCTAAGTGTTTATTTAAGTTTATGGCAATTTCCTCTACTGTTTGACCACTTAAGATGTCTCCTTGAGATGCTTTAGCAATGTTTAAGGTAGCTTTGGGTGAAGAAGGCATACTAACTTCTTTAATTGTACCTGGAGATGTATACTTCATACTCGCAGTTACAATTTCATTATTACTGCTATATGCTATAAAACTATTTTCATTTGTAAATCCCATAATAATAAGGGCTATAACGATCATGCAAACACCACTTATCGATAGTAAAGCACTGATCATTTGTGATTTTTTCATAATTCACCTCATTAGATAAAATTATCATACCACTTAAACCTATTTCTTGTCAATTTCTCACTAATATTATATGCGGAAATATAATTTTCATGCATCAATCATAGGTAGTTAATTTAACTTATTTATTAATCAAAACCATACGGGTTGAACTATCATTATTGGCATTACCTCCAT
>CAOJDX010000029.1 GCA_948433435.1 uncultured Clostridia bacterium | reverse complement strand
GTTCCCAAATATCGTGGTTAGATATCATTTACACAGAATTTTTTACACACTCAAATAGGGCATTTTCTATTTCTAACAAATATTTTTCAGCAGTTGTAAATAATACAGTCATCCTCAAATGACCACCAATTATATTTCCTAACTTGTCAGAGACAAAGATATGAATATGAACTCTATCTGACGATAAGGTACTAATAATGCTAACAACTTCAAGTTGCTCATTTTTCAGTTGGCTACTTCCGCTATCAATAAGCCTAATAGAAGCCTATTTAAATAACCAATATGATGAAGAATAACTCCTGATATCTGATTTTTGTATTACATAACTTTCTAATTTCTTTTCTGTTCTAAAACAATGATACATTTTAAAATCTTCCTCTTAATCATTTATTATATCCTTTAAGTAAATTTGGTAGTTCTAAAGCCTTCTTCTTTAATTGATCACTTAATTCAGAACAGAACATATTTTCAGAAACAATTTCTGTGTATATACCATAATAAGAACCATAATCACTATAAGTTAAAGCACGACCCCAAAAGTGTTCACTATATTGTAATTTTAACTTTTCCTTTAACTCGTTATTTAAATTTTTTGGATCTATCAAAATATAAGCTACTGAAATATTTTCAATTATTTGTCCTCTTCTTTTAAAATAGTCATCACGATTGGCAGAGGACCAATAAGTAATATAACCTTTTTCATTTAAAATTGTACAAGCCTCTCGTACAGGAAAATCTAAAAAAGATAGAAATAGATCATTTGATATATCCATACTTCCTAAATAGTTTGTAGACCTAATTTCACGTACATAAGTTGGATGCTTTTTCATATACTTTTGCCAATCAGAAAATTCTTGAGAAAAAATTAGATTCTTAGAAGGTGTTAAAACTGACAAATTTCTTTTTTGTGCTTCTCTAAAAAAGAAATTATAAAGATCATTCAAATTATACTTTTCTAATAATGGGTTAAGAAAGGGAGTGGTAGTTTCAATAATAGACAAAATCATAGGATTATTAGTTTTTTCTTCTTCCAATAGTTCGTATTCTTTATAATGTAGTAATAAAAAAGTATACAAAAATTCAATATTCCCTAATTCATCACAATAATCGATAGTTTCATACCTCCCTTCTTATAAAAGTCACTACTAATAAAAAAATTATATGGTAATACATTATTAATAAATAATAAAATATACTTTTGACTAATTGGAATATTAATTAATAGTATATAGAAAATAACTTCTGATAACAATTGAATACAATATATTACTATTAAATATCAAAACTATAGTATTTAGGGAAAAGAAATTACTTATGTATATTTGTCTCCTTCTTCAAAGTTAGTACAGCTATTATGATATGGTTCATACTAATCAAAATTGTAAAGGATGTAATTCTCTCTTAGTCATAGTTAACTGTTTTCAATGGATATCATACTCTATATCACTCTTAATATGATATAGTTTTAATTTGTCATAAATAACAAAAAGATTGTAAAACAAGTTATTTATATTAAGCATTATTTGATTTACCTTCCTTTTTTTGCTTGTTTTAGAAAGTTCAGAAAGAAAACAATGAATTATGTAATATAATACAAACTGAAATTGAAATGATTTTACAAACAAATAACATTATTACTAACAATTTTTTTGAAGTATAAATAAAATACAGTTTCTCACTTACAATTCCGTATTTTTCCGTATGTTTTAAGCTCGTTTTGAAGTGTGTCACATATGGCTATGAGAAAGAGAGCTTTTTGAATTTTGCTTTACACTATATCTTTATCTTTTTCTTATCTTTAAAATATCTAAATAATGACGGTTATTGCCTGATTTATAATATTCATCAACAGCCGATAAACATACCTGAGTCCATTTTTTATCATTTGGATTTGCCTTTGCACATCTTGCCTTAACTTGATCTACTTCTTGCTTATTTATATTTCCCCACAAGGCATACCAAACTCCATTATAATGAGCATCTCGTTCCATCATATTTAATTCAGGATTTAACATAAAAGAATATAATATTGCTCCAACATGATCATCAATAGATTTATCTGGATTTTGGTCTTTAATTTTTTTGAAATGTTTCAAATATATACCTAATTCCTTTCTTATTTCCAAACATCTTTCAAGAGTTGTTTTTTGTAAAAGACAACTCTTGAAAATTATCAAGCAATTTATCTACTGAATCCTCTAAATAAGGAAGGTATTTACTATAATCCATATTTTCACTCCTATTCTCCTACTATAATATAAAAACTCCATTTTTTGGAGTGTATTTGCATTTGGCAGGGGATGAGAGAATCGAACTCCCAACAGTGGTTTTGGAGATTTGACTCAAATTGACCTAGTCCCATCTCTGCCGAACTCTTTATATTTTATAATAAATATAATAGTGTTCTCAATATATAAATTACTCTTTCATTATACAAAAGTCTCAGTACTTTATCAACAATAAATGTGGAAAACATTTATGATATTTTTGGGCTTGAGCGCGAAAGGTCAAAAATCGCGGGCTTCGTCGGTAAGTGTAGTGAAAAATAGTCTTTTATTATTACTAAAAGTATATAAATAGAAATTAAAATCAAAACAAAAGAATCGCAAGGGGTGTGGGGAAAAGCGATTCTTTTATGCTATAATCATTAATAGTGAATTATGGTATCGGAGGTAAAAAATGAAATATAACTCAATAAGAATAGAAAACGAAGAAACCTTGTATAAATTAATAAATGATATTAAGAATAAACAACAATTTTGCGATAAATTTGATTTTGCCGACTATGAATTTAAATATATTATGTTGAAAGAGTTAAAAATAAACTGTGAAACGTTTGATAAAAAATATTATTATCACAATAAAAAGAAAAAATTACATATATCGGAAAGCGAATGGGGATCATTTTTAATAAGCACTTATGGTATGGTAATATACAACGAAAAGTTCAATACTGATGTAGAAAAAATTATATTTGCATTTGAATCTCAAGGAGAAGTATTAGAGATATTATTAGATAAAGTAGGTCAATTACTAAAAAAGAAAGATATATATGATATTGATAGTTACAATTACAATTACCTAATGAAATTATCTACTGGCCTTACAAATAACATTGTATTATTTTTAGAACTCTTCGCAAAAGCATATATTTCGGTTAATAATGAAAAATATCCAAAAGTTCACGATTTAAGAAAATTATTATATAAGATGAGAGATGTCATATATAAAAAAGAACATAATGATACCTATTTTAATGCGGAAATAGTCCACCAATTTTCTGAAATAATTAAAATTGTAAACTCATCAGACGAGAAGTTTATAGAACAGTATATAAAATATAACGAAAGCATACAGCCTAGTTTCTCTGGATATGATTTACACGATTTAAGAAATTTTGTGTCATTATGTATTGATTCAATAAGTTGTTTATTTTATTCTTGTGAAGATCTATACTTTAGGAAAGGACTTTACAAAAGATTATTAAATAAAGTGACAACAGATGAAGAAAAACAAAAAATTAGAGACTATTATAGCTTTTTGATTGAAAAAAAAGAATTGCTATAGTAAACAATTCCCTTTAGTTAAATTAAGTAAATATTTATATCCTAACAACTTGTAACATTTTGTTTAGCCCATCAACATCTAAAAAGTATTTACTTCCATCTTTCCAAATCTTCACTTTTGGTCGATATTTATAAACATACTTGTATTCATATCTATATTGTTTCCATATGGTTCCATTTATCAGTTGAAAGATTGTTTCCCCATCCCAACCTTCAAATTCACCATCGATTCTAGATTCATATTTTATTTCCATAGTACCTCCAAAAAATAATTTGAGTAAGACTACACATTAATGATAATACTACTCTAAATTATTAGAAGTGCTTTTATCTGGCTTTGATACTGGGGTTTTGCCACTACTATCATGTTTTATGTAATATCTATCGCTGTAAGCAGAAGTTCCACTCTCAATTTTCTTAACAAACTCATTTAAAGTCATCGTATGATGATTACCAGTATTAACAAACATATCGTTTTTACCTGTTTTAGTTTGATGAATTGCTTTAACTGTTGCCATGATATCACTCCTTTCTTATTGTAAATTTTTACAGTGAATAGCCTCCAATTGTTAAAAATACCTTTTACAATAATCAAAAAGATGATACAATACGATTGGAAGCAATTCCATGCTATTTTGTGTAGTCTTACACGTGAGAGAAACTTTGCCAGAAGTTTCTTTTTTTATACTCACAAGTATATTATAGCACTTAAATTACAAAATTCAACAATTAAAAGTAAAAAAATGCAAAAAAAATACAATAAAACAAAAATAAATGCAAAAATATATTGTTTTTTTTAGAATTCCGAATATAATATAGGTAGGAGGAGTGCTTATGCTAATAGAATTTAGTGTTAAAAATTTTTTGTCTTTCAAAGATAAAAATACATTTACTATGGCAGCTTCATCAGATAAATCATTAAATGACAATTACGTAACTGTTGGAAATGACAATATATTAAAGATGACAGCGATTTATGGAGCAAATGCATCAGGTAAAACCAATTTATTTAAAGTATTAGGGATTGTAAGTAATATGATAAAAAATTCAAATTACGTAGATCCAAATTATTTGCTACCAATTGTACCATTTAGATTAGATGAAAATACAGCAAAGGAGCCAAGTGAATTTGAAATAAAATTTGTAGTTAATGATACCAGATATTTATATGGATTTAAAGCCGACTGTAGAAAAATTTATGAGGAATATTTAGTATATTATCCAAATGGAAGACCTGCAAGAATATTTACTAGAGAAAAAATGTCTAAATATGAATTTAATCGTAATGATGAAAAAATATTAGTTGATATAAAGAGTAAAAATTCTGACAATAAATTTTTTATTGCTACAGCTACCAGTTGGAATTATGAAAAAACTAAAGACGCTTATGATTTTATAACAGAAAAGATTGGTGTAGTCTTATCTAATGATCAATTGCATGATTATTCTTATAATCAATATTATAATGATAAAGAGAATAATCTTGAAAGATTTGCTTTGAACTTTCTGAGAAAAGCCGATATTAATATAAAAGGATACCGCGTAATAGAAGGCAAATTAAAAGAAGAAGTTTTCAATAGTTTGCCTGATTTTGCAAAAACGATGTTCCCAGTCGGAAGTCCAATGTATAAAGTTAATACAAAGCATATAATAAATGATAAAGAATATGAACTAGATATCACTGAAGAATCACTAGGAACACAAGTAGTATTTTCGTTTATTCCAGTATTAAAAGATGTTATAGAAAATAAAAAAATATTAATAATAGATGAATTTGATAAAAGCTTACATCCATTTATAGTAAAATATATAGTAGAAATATTTAATGATCCTACCATTAATACCAATGGTGCACAGTTAATTTTTAACACACATGATACTAATTTACTAAATCTTGATATATTGAGAAGAGATCAAATTTGGTTTACAGAGAAAAATTATAAAGATGAATCAACCACAATATATCCATTAGATGATTTTTCGGTTAGAAAAACTGAAAATGTTGAAAAGGGATATTTACTAGGACGATATGGTGCTATTCCTTTTATAACCAGTGATTTTAATCCATATGGAGAATAATAATTAGTGAGTTTAGATAGAAAAAGAGGAAGACATAATCGAAAATCAAAAAGAGTAATTTTAGTATCATATGAAGGAAAAAACAAGACTGAAAAAATATATTTTAATAATTTTTCTAATAGAGAAAATGATTTTATACTACAAATGGTACCAGGAAATGAAACAGACCCTGTAAACCTAGTTAAACAAACTATAAAAAAGATAAATGAACTTGGATTAGACTTGAAGGCAGACGACATGGCTTTTTGTATATTTGATACTGATACGCAGTTACAAAAGGACAAACAAATTAATGAAGCGATTAACTTGGCAGTACTATATAATATAAAAATCGTTACTTCATGTCCATGCTTTGAAATTTGGTTTTTGTTACATTATGAATATACAACAGGTTTTTTAGATAATAATTCTATAATGACAAAAATAAAAAAGCATAATGAAAAATATCAAAAAAATTATAATATATATCCAATAATTAAAGAAAGAATGAACAATGCAATAGATAATGCGAAAAGGTTAGAACAATTCCAACTTGAAAATGGAAGAAAAATTCATAGTGTTGAAGCAAATCCACACACAAATATTTATGAACTCATTGAAAAATTAATAAAAAATCAACATGATATTAATTAGTAATATGTTAGTATTTTAAATTTATATAGTGGTGAAATAAAACCCCTACAAATAAAGATTAGAGAACAAACTCTAATCTTTTAATTTTGATTATATTGCCTTCCTTGCTTCATTTTGTTAACAATCTTAATATCTCTTTCAATATTTACAAATAATTGATAAGGTTCGATATTTAAAGAGTTTGCAATACTTTCTATCTTAGGAATAGTAGGACAGTGCAATCCTCTTTCAACATCTGTAATATATCTTGGACTTAGCTTGCTCAATTCAGCAAGCTTTTCCTGTGAAAAATTATTTACATATCTATAGTATTTAATATTAAAAATAAGCAAGTCTCTTAAGTTATCAAAATCTATCTTCATAATATCCCCTCCATTTACAGGTATGATATTATTTGCTGCAAAATATTCACACGAACTATTTACTGCAAGAAAAAAATAATATATAATGAAAACAGAAAGGAGTAAAAGAGAATATGAAAACAAAAAAATGTAAACATTGTCAGGAAGAAATAGCAAAAAGTGCTAAAAGATGTCCAAAGTGTGGAGGAAAACTTGGAATGCCCGGTTTTATAAAAGAAATCATTATAGTTGTTATTATTTTTGTATGCATAGTTGGATGTGTAAATAGTTGTTCTAAAGCAGTTGATGAATCTATAAAAGAAACATCAGATTCATATGCAGACATAAATGGTAAAACTTCATTTTCAATAAATGAAACTTTCCAAAGTACACGTACTAAGATAACTATGACAGAAGTAAATTTAGACTTTAAAGATTATTCTGAATATTCAGAACCAACAAGTGGTTATAAAGTAATAATGGCAAAGTATGAAATTGAGAATATTGATGAGAAAAGTGACGAACAATATATTAGTAGTTCAGATTTTAATGCTTATGCTGATGGTAATGCTGTAGAATCATTCTATGGGGCAAAAGATACTTATAAAGATTTAACTGCTACATTAGGAAAAGGAAAAAAAATATCTGGCTATGTATTCTATGAAGTTCCACTAAATGCAACGAAAATTACTATTGAATATAATGCTAATTTTTGGGTTGACGGAAATACAATAGAATTTATAATTTCGTAAAAGAAAAGTTAAAAAGGTGTTAACAAACATCTTTTTTTCATAAACTAATAAAAAAATAGCCATCTAAAAAGTATGTACGAAATATTTGGGTACCAAGATAATAAAATAACAGAGATACTTTTTCCACAACGCCTGCACTTTTTTATAAAAAAGTTAAAAACAACATTTATCATAGATAATTCTAAATAAATAGGCTAATAAAAATTATTAATTATTATGATATACTAAATGAGATAATAAAAATTTATTACAAGAACATATTAATTAATGAAATATTTCCAATGTAAAATATAAAGAATTATGCAAGGAGACGATTTAAAAGTGAATAAAATAAGTGTAGGAAATTCTGGAGAATACTTTGTAGCTGGTGAATTAGAGAGAAGGGGAATTACTTGTGCAGTTCCTATGTCAAACACAAAAGACTTTGATATTTTAGCCATCAATCGCGAAAGTTATAACCAATATGCAATTCAAGTAAAAACCAACAATGGAAAAGATAAGAAATGGATTTTATCACAGAAGAATGAAAAGTTAATTGGTGACAATATTATATATATTTTGGTCAACTTAAATGAACTTAATCATCCAGAATATCATATTGTTCCAAGTAGAATAATTGCAGAAGAAATATACAAAAAACATCAAACATGGTTAAATAGTCCTGGAAAAAATGGTCAGAAGCATAATGATAACAATATTAGAATATTTGAAGACAGTGATGATAAATTTTTAAATAATTGGGATTTATTGGAATAATCGAAATTATACATACTGAAACCATTTAATCTACAAAATAAATAGAAAAATAACCTAGTAATGTAATAGGGGTACATACAAAATACCCAGTCATAAAATTATAAAATAAAAGAACCGCTTTTCCCCACACCTATTGCGATTCTGACTTTTGATTTTTATTCCTATTTATCAATACTTTTTAAGAATAAACGACTATTTTAAAACTACCACTTTCGGGCGAAGCCCGCGATTTTTGACCTTTCGCGCTCAAGCCCAAAAATATCATAAATGTTTTCCACATTTATTGTTGATAAAGTACTGAGACTTTTGTATAATGAAAGAGTAATTTATATATTGAGAACACTATTATATTTATTATAAAATATAAAGAGTTCGGCAGAGATGGGACTAGGTCAATTTGAGTCAAATCTCCAAATCCTTTGGAGACCATTAAGTAAACCGATTTAACTTTGTATATTTTATAAGACTAAGTCTAGTATAGGGGATTAGTTAAATGGTATATTAATTAGACAAAACCTATGCTGGATGTTCGATTAGACAAGCAGGTTATAAATAAAGAAAGACTTAAATCTTCGAAAGATTTGAGTCTTTTACTTTTCTAATAATTATTTTATCTTTATAAGTTTTTATTTCGACAACATCATGAAAGTGAAAACCAAGTTTCTGAAGCCATTTCCCCTTTAACAGAATATAAGGCCTATCAGATGAGTCTTCATAAACCAAAAGTTTTCTAAATTTCATGATTTTCACCTGACCCTGCTTGTCTGTTATTTTCTATATTGGAGATTATTGAATGTTTGGTGTGTTTAGTTTTAAGGTCTTTTGGTGACATATCAACATAAATCTTTGTGGTTTCAATGTTAGTATGTCCTAAAAGATCACGGAGTGAAAAAGCGTCACCACCATTTATTATAAAGTGTGTCGCAAAAGTATGACGAAACTTATGTGGGTTCATTCTAAAATCATCACCAAATATTTTCTTTGCTTTCCGACTTAATAATCCATATACCATTTCTGTATTAATACCAGAACCCAGAATAGGTTCGTTATACTGATTATGGAATTTAACAAAAAGTGGTCCTTTTTCTGCTCCTTTTAAAACTTCACGCCTATAAACATTTAATAATCGCTCAGTTTCTTTTGAATAATAGACCGTGCGAAAAGTATTTGTCTTAGTTGCATACACATAAATACTTCTTTCCCTAAAGTTAATATCTTCAAGTTTGATTCTTACAAGTTCACTATTACGAACACCAGTATCTAGTAAAACCATTACTAATAATAAATTTCGTAATTCTGACTTGTAACGTAAATCAAACGAAGTAATCAATTTTCGCACTTGGTCTATTGTAAAGTAATCTATTTTTTCGTTTCTAACTTTTTTAGGCTTAATATTACGCGCAGGGTTGGCAATTAAATAACCATCTCTTTCTAAATAATTAAAGAAAGCTCTTAGTGCCCTCGCATGACAATTAAAAGTGTTAGTCTTATTTTTAGAATATTTACTCTCAATATAAAATTTTATCTCCTCACCAGTTAACAACTCTAAGCATTGCACTTTCTTAATCTGCACTAAGAATTTTCTAAATGCTAAAAGTTTCTTTTTATAAAAGTCTAATGTTTGGTCTGCTAATCCTCGCTCCTCCATATTTCTAAAAAAGTAATCCACAGCCTTGTCGAAAAAAAGATTACTTTGCACAGGTTGTTTTGTCTCTCCTGTCTTGAACTGTTGAAAAAAGTTTGTAAGTTCATTAATAGTTTGTTCTGTCATATAAATTCTCCTTCTCTAAAAAATATTTTTGTAATTTATACAACAAAACAACCATTCAAAGAAACAATATAGAAAATACTTTAAACTAGAAGAGGGGACTACTGAGCCTCACCAGAGGTCTAGTTTAAAGTCATCACCTGCAAAACAACAAAAAAAGCAACATCACTGTTGCTTAAAATTCAAATGGCAGGGGATGAGAGAATCGAACTCCCAACAGTGGTTTTGGAGACCATTATTATACCATTTAACTAATCCCCTAGGATAATAATAAATATTTCTAATAAAAAAATACTTACTAATCAAAAAAATTATATCACAGATAATTACGAGATTCAACAACTAAATAACAAATATTCAAAATAGTAATGACATAGTAATGACATATTATAGAAAATAAAAGTCTTGATATTTAATACTGTAAGGAAGTATACTATTTATAGTGATATTATTATGCTAAACAATAGAGATCACTAAAAGCTTATTTTTGCATTGAAGAATAAATAATATTTAATTAGCTAAAAATAAGAATAAATCCTAAAAAACAAATGGAAAGGAATCAATCAATGGATTAATATTTCTATAAGATTGATAATAAGAAAATATGAAAATATGAAAATAAATATAAATGATGCCATTCCTGGTATGATGCTTGAAGAACCAATTGTTAGAAATCAAGTAGTCTTAGTAGGAAAAAATGAGCCTTTAACACCTGCTATAATTAAAAAACTAAAAGACCGTTTTGCAATAGAATCTATTGATATTGTATCAGGTGAAAAGAGTAATGAAGAAGAAAATATGGAAGATACTATTAGTGAAAAACTATTTTTGCAAACAAAAGAAGCTTTACTGAAACATGATATTGAAAAGATTGAAGAAAATGCTACCCATATGGTTTCTGCAGTTTTAAAAAGTATAGACTTTAATGGTAGTTTCTCTAATTTAAAATATAATTTAGAACATTGTAATACTTTAAATAAAACAGCAATAGAAAACTCATTAGATCATTCTATTAGAGTAGCTACTTTTTCCATTATTTTAACGTATTTGTACAATGACCATATTAAACGAATGGTAAAAGATAAACAGGAATTAGAAAGAAGATTAATTAATTATAAAGATATTACTCTTGCTGCCTTATTACATGACAGTGGAAAATTTCAACGAGATCAAGCCTTATTGGAAAGAGTTCAAAGTTTATTAAATACACCTAGATTAATAAATTCACTTCAGGAGTTATCATCAATACCTAAGGATAGATTTGATGACAGATATACAGAATTTTACTCATTTTGTTTATCACATGAATTTGAAGGATTATCAGATAATACCAGAATTATGATTTTACTTTCTAATGAAAATGAAAATAATACAGGTCCATTAAAGGTAAAAGGATTTAATCAAGAAAATCTTCCTGGAAAAATGGTTGGTGCTAAAATAATACATCTTTGTAGTTTGTATGATGATTATTTATCACATTGTATTAATACAAAAGAAAGTTTAGAAAATGTAGTTGCAATATTAGGTCAAGCTGCTAATAGGGGAGTAATTAATTCTCAACTTACCAACATATTTTTAAATAATGTACCAATTTATCCATTGGGAACTGAAGTAAAGTTATCAAATGGAGAAAAGGGAACTGTAGTTAAAACATTTACAGGTTATAACTTTGCTACGAGACCAGTTGTTAGATTAACTACAAACAGAAAAATTGTTAGACTAAAAGAAGAAACGTCTATAGTAATTTCAGGTATTTGTTATAACAACGATTTAGTAGATTCTCTTGTTAATGATCAATTACAAGAGATTGATCATAAATTACATAATATGGGAAAGATAAAATAGATAAAGTTAAAAAGGAAGGAAAAGATCAATTGAAGAAATTAAGGGTTTTCTAGGATTGATTATATAAAAATAAGAATGAGAATAGGAATATTTGGAACAGGAGCTTATGGATTAGCTTTGAGTAGTATTTTAACAGAAAATAATTGTCACATTACTATGTGGACAAAATTTGAAGAAGAAAAAGAACAATTGGAACAAACAAGGAAAAACGAAAAATTAATTCCAAATTATATTCTTTCTGAGAAAATAGAATTAACAACAGATATAATTGAATGCATAAAAGAAAAAGACTTATTAATAATAGCCATACCTGTTGCTTTTATAGATTCACTATGTCAGAAATTAAAACCTTATATCAAAAAGAATCACATTGTAATAGCTTCTAAAGGAATTGAACAAAATACCAATTTGTATGTATATGAAATTTTAAAAAAATATTTAGATACAGACAATATAGCAGCATTAAGTGGACCAACATTTGCAGTTGATATTCCAACTAAAGATCCTATTGCTCTTACAGTGGCTTCCAAAAGTCAAGAAACTATTTCCTTAATAAAAAATGCCTTTGTTAACAATTATACACAAATTGAAGAAACAGAAGATATTATAGGAGTAGAAATTTGTGGGGCAATTAAAAATATTTTTGCTATTGCACTAGGAATGTTAAAAGGATTAGAATGTAATGAGTCAACTAAAGCTATGTTTTTAACAAACGCTTTAAATGAGATTAAAAATTTAATCAGATTATTAGGTGGAGAAGAAAGAACTATTCTAACCTTTGCAGGAGTTGGTGATTTTATTTTAACCTGTACTTCTGAAAAGAGTAGAAACTTTAGCTATGGTAAATTATTAGCAACAACTTCGAAAGAACAATCAGAAGAATATTTAAAAAATACTACAGTAGAGGGAGTATATACTCTGAAGTCGATTTGTAGTATTATGCAAAAGAAAAATATAGAAATGCCTATTATATCTACAATCAATGATATTATTAATGGTAAGAAAAAAACAACTGATATTTTAAAAAATACTCCTTAAACAACTAAAATATTATTGTATAAATTAAAATAAGTGTTATACTATTATTAATAATAAATGACATAGGATAACATTTTATTTAATTATAGAAGGAGAAAATAAATGCAAAAATTAATGAAATCATTTTATAAATCATCATTATTAACATCAGGGGTTTTACTATTGATAGGACTATTACTATTATTTAAATCAAATGATACTATTATAGCATTATCTTATATATTAGGATGTATTTTAATAGTATTGGGACTTATCGCTCTTATTAACTTTTTTCGAAAAAGTAGCATAAATGCTTTTAATGATCTAAATATAGTGTATGGAATCGTAACAATAATATTTGGAACCTTAATTATTTCAAATCCTACAGCAATTGCCACTTTTATTCCATTTGTAGTAGGTTTAGGGATTTTAGTCAGTAGTTCTATCAAATTAGCATATTCAATAGAATTAAAAAATGATAATGATGCACTATGGCAATCAACCTTAATCATGGCCGCTATCGGAGCAGGTTGTGGAATATTAATTTTATTTAATCCATTTAAAACAAGCTTAATGGTATTTAAAATAATAGGAATATTTATTATTATTTATTCTATATTAGATATTATTTCTATTTATCAAATAAAGAAAACTTTTAAGCAATCAGAAGCTACTACTAGAAAAATTGACAATGCTACTATTGATGCTGAAGTAATAATAGAACAAGACACTACTGAACAAACAGAAAATAAATCTAAAAAGAAAAATACTAAATCAAAGAAAGAAAAAAATAAAAATGATAAATAATTGGATAAGTCTTTTAACAATAAGTGAAGAAATTAATAAATTAAATGATAGATTTAATGCTTGGACTGATAAATTTACTAGTAATGGAGTAGTAGCCAGTTTTTTAACCTTAGGCCTATTTTTAGCTGTTTGTATGGCAATTAATCATTTTGCTAATAAGTAAATAATATTAAAACCATATTAACTATAGGAAATCAATATCTAAAAAGGCAGGAGTAAACATGGAAAATGAAGAAATTGAATTATTAGAACCGATAGAGGAAAAAAAAGATAATAGTGATATTGAAATTACTAAAGATTTTAAAGATAACAAAGAAACAAAGATAAAAGTTGAAAAGGATTATTGGATAATTATTTTATTAACAATAGTAATAATTGTTATCCTAGTAATAATGATAGAAAATAAAAAATAAAGTTTACTCATTTGCCTAATTGTAAAAAAAAAGATATAATGATTAAGTAAATGAGGTATTAATATGGAAAATTTAAAAGTAGGACACCGTTACGTAATTCATAGTTATAAGCATAATGAAAGTATCCACAGAGCTTGGGATGAAGCAATTCTATTAGAAATACATGATGATTATTTGATTTTTGGGAACGATAAAACTAAAGTAACGGAATCAGATGGCAGATCATGGAGAACAAAGGAACCTGCTGTCATGTATTTCTTTAAAAAGAAATGGTTTAATATAATAGGACAATATAAAAAAGATGGGATCTATTATTATTGCAATATTGCTTCACCTTATATTATAGAGGAGAATACTATAAAGTATATTGATTATGATTTGGACTTAAGAGTTTTTCCTGATGGTTCTTTTAAAGTTTTAGATAGGGGAGAATACAAATATCATAAACAATTAATGAATTATAGTGATGACATAGATTTAATTTTAAAAGAGGAATTAACGAATTTAATTAATATGGTAAGAGAGAAAGAATTAGCTTTTGTACCTTATACTGTGGAAAGGTATTATGAAATTTATAAAAAATATAAAAATAAAATAAAAGGTTCATAAAAATGAACCTTTTTCATATAATATAAGTGTGAAAAAAAGAAATTTAAAAAATATAAAAAAAGTGTTGACTTTATGAGACACCTTTGTTATATTAATAAACGTGTTGAGGGAAAAATTGATTTTAACCCACTAAATTCAGAAAAAAGAAAAAAATGCAAAAAAGGTATTCACAAATTAAAAAAAATCTGATATAGTATTAACACAGTTGCAGGAAGAAGCAACAGAAATGATCTTTGAAAACTAAGCAAAACGTTGATTC
>CAOJDX010000028.1 GCA_948433435.1 uncultured Clostridia bacterium | reverse complement strand
GAATCAACGTTTTGCTTAGTTTTCAAAGATCATTTCTGTTGCTTCTTCCTGCAACATGTTATTAATATATCAAAGAATAATATTTAAGTCAACATTTTTTTGACATTTTTTTAATTATTTTTTGATACTATTTAGACATAAATTTACATCACTCTAAAGTTTGTTCATTTATATGCTATAAACTGATTAATCAGTGCATCTTCATTCATTTTCTTAGATAAATTTACACTTTTTGTCAGTCGTTTTCTAATATAACAGCTTTAATTCATTATGTCAATAATTTTTTATCTTTATTTTTTAATAATTTTATTACTTTGGCTTTTCATGTCTTGCTGACCTTCCTATTATTTTAATAGATGCTGGAATAACACTAGTAGATCCATACTTTTTATTTATAGAGTCTATAATTTCTTGTATTTTTTCATTTGATTCTTCTTTTACTTCCTGATTGAAAATAGAAATTTGTGATACTCTTTCTTTGGTTAGGTCACTTAATCTAATTCCTATATTCCTAATCGGATCACTTTTCCAACTATTTTCTAGCAAAGTAATTATTTCTTTATATATTTCTGTTGTTGAGTTTTTAGGAGGTTCTAATTTTTCTTGGTGTGAATAGCCTTTAAAAAGATTATTTTTATAAGTAATAGCAATAGTTTTGGCATATTTATTTTGTGTTCTTAAAGCTCGTGTTACCTCTTCGGTTTGTCTAAATAAAATTTCCTTCAATTTTTCAATATCTTCACAATCGTATGCTAATGTCTCCGAAATACTAATGCTTTCTGTATGAGAACTTCTGGGAAGTACTTTACTATCATCTATTCCATTGGAAAATGCTTTTAATATTTTTCCCTGATTTTTTAAGTGCCTTATTAGAATTTGTTCATCGGCTATCGCCAATTCTCCTATTGTATTAATATTTAACTGTCTTAATACCAGTGCTGTTTTTTTTCCTACCATAAATAAATCTTCTATTGGTAAAGACCATAATTTATTTTTTATTTCATTATTATATAGAGTATGAACTTTATCTGGTTTTTCAAAGTCAGAAGCCATTTTTGCACATAACTTATTATTGCCAATCCCTATGTTTACCGTAAAGCCAAATTTATTTTTAATATCGTCCTTTATTTTTTGTGCTAATTCTTCATAATTTTTATATAACAAAGTTGTACCTGTTAAATCTAAAAAACATTCATCTATAGAAAATCTTTCAATTAATGGTGTGTAATTACATAGGTATTGATACATATCATTTGATTGTTGATAATACCAATCAAACTCTGCGGGAAAAATTTTTAAATTAGGACATTTTTTTCTTGCTGAATATAGAGTTTCCGCTGTTACTACACCCATTTTCTTAGCCACTGGACTCTTAGCTAAAACAATTCCATGTCGTGTCTTTTCATCACCTCCTATAACAGACGGAATTTTTCTAATATCTATTTTCTCTCCTTTTTTTAATTTATGTACAGCTGTCCATGACAAAAAAGCATTATTTACATCTATATGAAATATAATTCTTTCCATCATTAGTTCACCTCTTATTGATAATATATAATACATACATTTGTTTGTCAATGAGCTGTTTTTTTAATTCTTTCCATTATAAAACCTCCACTAAAAAGTAGAGGCTATAACTCAAGATGATCTCTATCTCCAAGTACAGGAGTATTAATTGTTCTAAATCTTTTATCATTTTCAAATAGATACCTGAGTTCATCAAAGTTTCTATCTGGATCGAGCATTAAAGTTGCTAAATCATCAAACTCTTTTAATTCGTCAATAGTTAGGGTAAAAAATTCTTTCTTTTCATCAATAAATGTCGGGAAAAACAAATAAGATATTTCATCATTCATTAAAGCATGGAAGTCATAAAATAAACTTCGTGCAAGCATATCAAGTCCCTGAATACGGGAACCATGAATAAATTTATTTATATTTTCTTTTCCGCTTCTTACTTGAAGCCAGGCTTGAGCAGCTGTATAAAAGTATGATCTATTTACGTCTATATTATGATAATTTTTAAATATTTTACTTTTTATTGTATCAGTATCTACTAATATCCATCTTTTTTCCTCTTGACTATAATATTCTACCAACCAATGATCAGGATATTGATCTTCTTGAAAATATTTTCCAAAACCACTCCGTACTCTAGCGGAATATCCTTTTGCTTTTAATATGGAAGCAAGTAATATGGAAGCATATCTACAGGTTATAATCACTTTATCTTTATTTTCTCTTAAATTAGTAAACCCTCTATGATCTAATCGAAATAACTCTGCAGCAATAGAGGGAACGGTTAAAAGAACATCATCATGTGATCTATATCTATACCAAGGATATTCATCCTTTATTTTGGTATTTTGTAAGTAACTTCTAAATAACACTATCCGATGAATATACTGATCGTTAATTAACTCTGTAAGTTTTTGTAAATCATTTGGAAGAGATACAAAATATTCTTTATATGGTCCATAATTAGTATACATACTAACTTTTTTATAAAATTCTAATATTTCTTCTGTCATTTCTATCACCTTGTAGTTATTATAAAAAATAGTTTATCTAAAAACTTGACAATTTTATTTCTAAAAAAGTCAAGTTAACATAATATAGATTTCTACATTAGATGAGGAATATTTCTCAAGTTGAAATTCTTCCTTTACCTTTAGCCTAATATTTGGGGCATGATTTTGAAGTATTTCTATAATTTCTTCTTGAATATCTTTCCCCTGAAAACTATTTGTTTTAAAAATAATCCATTTAGATTTAGGAACTATTATTTTTTCTAAATCGGTATATTTAGATTTACTTGCGCAACAATAATAACATTTATGATTTTCAAATAAAGTGAGACCATATCTTTCTTCCTTTAATATAGAAGGATATTTTTCTTTCATTTCAATCCAAAGCTTTTCAGCTGTTTTAGGAACAAAATCAGGGTCAGCTTCTCTTCTCAATCCGTATAATGTTATTTTATCTAGTTCTTCTATTCTATATGATACATTATTTTTATTTTTAAACTTGTTAAATTTTAACATAGGTTGTAAATTGCAAATAATATTTTCATTTTTTACTTTACTCGGTAAAATGCCATGCATTTTTTTAAAACTTCTAGAAAAACTAGCATCTGATCTATAGCCATATTTTAAAGCAATATCTATTATTCTTTCCTTATTTCTAATATCTGAAACTGCTACACTTAACCTTCTTCTTCTAATATATTCTGTTAAAGTCATTCCTGTTATTAAAGAAAAAGCCTTTTGAATAGTTGATATACTGCAACCAAATATTTTAGATATATGTTTATAATCTATTGTATTTTCTAAATTGTCTTCTATATATTGTATACATTCATTTAAATCTTGGTATATATTCATTCTACTTTCCCCCGTAGATATATCTATTTTATTTAATTAGACTTGTTCCTGTCATTTCCTTGGGAATTTCTAAATTTAATAAATCCAATATTGTAGGTGCAATGTCAGCTAGTTTTCCAGGTGCTAAATTTAAATTTTCTTTTGTTACTATAAAGGGTACAGTATTGGTTGTATGGGAAGTAACTATATGATTTTTATCATCTAGCATCTCTTCACAATTTCCATGATCAGCAGTTACAATCATTGTAATATTTAACTCTTTTGCCCTTTTATAAATTCTTTCTAAACATTGATCTACTACTTCTACTCCTTTTATTGCTGCCTCTAAAACTCCTGTGTGTCCTAACATATCTCCATTAGCAAAATTTAAAATAGTTAAATCATAATTTTGCATTTCTTTTAATAAATTTTCGGTTATTTCTATTGCACTCATTTCTGGTTTTAAATCATAAGTAGCTACTTTAGGTGATGGAATTAATATTTTCTTTTCATTTTGGTAATCTCTTTCTTTACCACCATCGAAAAAGAATGTTACATGGGCAAACTTCTCTGTTTCAGCAATCCGTAATTGAGAAAGACCTTTTTTTTCAATATATTCTCCCAATATATTGGTTAATACTGGATCATCAAAAGCATGAGGAGCAATAACTGATTCAACAACAGGAAGCATAGTTACTACTTTAAGATTTTCAAATTTTGTTACTTCCATTTCTTTGAATCGAGGATTAGTTAATGCAGTAAATAATTCTCTTAAACGATCCTTTCGATAATTGAATGCAATTATACCATCATTTTCTGAAATTACTCCTTCTTGATCAAATAGGGTAGGAAGCAAAAATTCATCAGTAATTTCTTTCTGATAACTTTCTGTAATATATTGTTTTATTGAACTTTGAGTTTCTTCTTTACCATTTACTATCACATCATAAGCTTTTTTTAATCTATCATAGTTATTATCTCTATCCATAGCATAATATCTACCACTAATTGTTGCTATCTTGCCTATTTTTATCTCATTTAATTTTTCTTCGATTGGCAAAATATAGGAATAGGCACTTGTAGGACTTGTATCCCTGCCATCTGTAAATAAGTGGAGATATAATTTCTTTATTTCATTTTGTTTACACATATCTAAAAGTGCTAGTAAATGGTTTATATGAGAATGAACTCCACCATCACTGATTAAGCCCATAATATGTAACTTGGAATTATTTTTTTTTGTATGATTCATTACTTGCAGAATCTTTTCATTTTTAAAAAAGCTTTTATCTTTAATACTTTTATTAATTAATTCTAGTGGTTGATAAACAATTCTTCCTGCCCCTATATTCATATGTCCTACTTCACTATTCCCCATTTGACCATTTGGTAGACCCACTTCTTCTCCTGAAGCTTTCAAGGTAGTATGAGGATAATTTTTCCATAACTGATTAAAAAATGAATTATTAGCTTGATTGACAGCATTTCCATGATTTTCATCCCTTAGTCCATAACCATCTAATATTGTTAAAATTATTTTTTCCATTTTCTATCCTTTCAAATCATTTAAACAGAATATTGCATATATTGGTAAATAGCGAATTTCTTTTTTAGTAGAGAAGTTATTCTCTGTAATTCGATAAGCTTCTAAACAAGTAAATTTCTTCATAAATACAGATAAGGATTTTGCTTTGGAATTAGAAATTGTTGCTATTTCAATAGGAATAATTTTTCCCATTCTATTCTGCATAACAAAATTTACTTCAGCTTTTCCATCAGATTGATAATAATATAGGGGATAAGCTGCTTCTGTTAATGACTTTGCAATATGATTTTCATATAATGTTTCTTTTAATTTTTCATTGGTTAGCAAGTCTCTTTGGGTAAGATGTAGCATTGAATATAGCATTCCTTCATCGTTAATATACAGTTTAAAACTATCTTTTTCACGACAACTACTAAGAGGTGATTTAACTTCTTTAATTTTATAACTTCTATAGACAATTTGATTTGATACTAAAAATTCTATTGATGAAGAATATTCTTTTGCTCGTCTACCAAAACCTAGTAGCCCATATTGAAATTTCTTATTTTCTTTTTTTAATTGTTCAGGTATTGAATTAAGTACAGCTAACCCTCTTTCAATATCAATTAAATTTGTATTTAAGGAAATTTCTTTTCGATAAGTATCTAATATCTTTTGTTTAATAGAATCTATATAATATTCGTTCTTTCCCTCAATATTTGCATTAATTACTTCTGGAAGTCCTCCTGTTATAATATATTCCATAAAAAATTCTAAGGCAATTTTATGAAAAGGGCATGTTTTTCGCTTTTCAAATGACTCTCTAATTAGGTTGGCTAGATTGATTTCTCCTCTAGCCCAAAGATATTCTTCAAAGTCTAATCCATACATTCCTTTAAATTGTAATTCTTCCCCCTTAAATAAAGTAAGATTTTCTCTTTTAGAAGAAATCATAATAATATGATACTTACTTAATTTACTACCAAATAATTTTACACCTTTGACTATTTCATTATTATTAACATTATCTAAAATAATTAAGGTGTCTTGTTCTAATATAGTTTGGCCTGAAATTAGACTTAGATTCATGATAATTCTTTCTGTTGATTTTTCTTTTTCAAATAAATTTACTAATTCATTATTATTATCGGTATTAAAATAAACTATATTTCTATATTCTTTTTCACCGAAAGATAAAATGCTATATGTCTTTCCAATTTGTTTTGGTCCATAGATTAATAGTGGTTTTCTTACTAAGTCATTTTTCCATCTATTTAAATAAGAATTTATCTTTCGTTCCATAAACTGTTACCTCCTAACATATTTCATAATTAATTATATATTTATTTTGGGAAATAGTCAATCAACATTCTATACAAAAAGCAGTAGAATTTGATTATCTACTGTTTTTTTCTTAAATATATTTTATTTATCTAAATTCTGCTTTATTATTTCTACTACTGCTCTTCCTCCATAACCGTCTCCTGCAGGACCTGTTGCTAAATTACCTCTGTAATCGATAAACCATGAAGTTGCTAAATTTTGACCAGGTTGTTGGGCATTCATAGTGGAATATTGGCTGTTACTTCCACTGCCTAAATTTTCATTTTCTGTTCCACCATATCCTATTGAGTTACTCATATAATTATATAACCATATCGGACATGTCATTTCTGTTTGAGTACAACCTAAGATAGTTGCTTCCTGGACAGTAATCATTCTTGCTTTAGCTGTTCTACTCCCTAATATATAGGCATTTTCTTCACATGTATCAAAGGTACTGCATCCAGTATACGGATTATCATATAAAGTTGTTTTTCCAGCTTCGTATGTTAAATCATTTACATTACTCCAATCTGCTGTTGCATTTTCTAATGCAGGTAATACGTATAAAGGTCCATATCTATGGTCATTGCCGGTAAACCAGCCATAACCATTAGTAATATTTTTTTGACTTTGCATTCTTATAGTATCTCCATTATCAAACATAACATGAAAGTTTACTATCTCAGTATCATTTACTTTATATTTAACTATTGTTCCTGCTGGACAACTTCCTTCTTTTTCCTTTCGATAACAATTGGTACTTTCACAAGTTTCCTCTTCGCCAGTTACACAATAATTTCTTGCTCCCTTTTCTTGATTATATGTGTATACTTCCTCTATATTTTTATTTGCATCAATTAAATCTTTTTCAGTATAACCACCTTCCTTACCATAAGCATTGACTCTGATGGTAAATGTTTTGGCTACTTCACTTAACTCATAACTCTCATCTACCCACATTCTTAGACGATAATAATACATTACTGTTTTATTGGTCGAACCAACATCTAACACCATCTCTCCAGCCTTGGCTCCAAATTCATCTTCAGAGTCTAGTGGTTCATATGGACTTGGTTCTAATACTTCTTCATTATAATTCGTTCCATCTAAAGATTTTTGTAAGTATAATCTTACTTCACTATTAGCTAAAGTAGAGCTTGGATCTTTTTCAGCTGTTACTTCATAGGAAATTGTTGTATTTCCGACAATATTAATGTTAATCGTAAAATCAAAGAGATGATTTTCATCACTTAATGTTTTCCCAACATCTTCTGTCATTGGAACTGCATTATTAATAGTAATCTGGTTATCTCCTTCTGTATAAATCATTGTTACTGCTCCTGTTGTAATGGCATTCTCTACTGTTCCAGCTTTACTAAAGGTAAAAGCAGCATAACTTACTCCAATGATTACCATGACCAACAATAAGACTAAAAATACTGTTACCACTTCCTTGTTGTTTTTTTCTTTATTTTTCTTTTCTTTCATACTCTATACTCCTTTCTATAAGTTTATTATATCCTTTTTACCATAATATTTATAGTCGTTTTCTGTCGTATGTACTTACATTTCCCTCATAATTTTTAAAATAAAGGGAAAATTATTATAGGTGGTATAAATGAATTTAGAAAGACTTTATTTTTTAAGAGAGGAGAATGAGCTAACACAACAAGATATGGCTATTATATTAGGAGTTAGTAGAGTCGCTGTATCACAATGGGAAACTACAAAAGAAATTATTCCTTTAGATAAACTAAATATCTATGCTAATTATTTTCAAGTTAGTATGGATTATATTATTGGATTAAGTAATGTTAAAAATTCTGATATTATAAAAAATGATCTTAGTTTTGATGATATTGGGAAAAGACTACGAGCTATTAGAAGAAGGTTTAAACTAACACAAATAAATCTTGCTCAATATCTTAATACTTCTCATTCTACCATTAGTGCATATGAAACAGGAAAAACATTGATCTTAACTACTTTTGCTTATCAAGTTTGTCTTAAATATCATTTATCATTAGATTGGCTGTGTGGTAAAACAAAAAAAGTAGGAATACTTTAGAATATTCTTACTTTTTATATGTAACTTTCTTTATGAAATTCTAAACGAAGTTTATCTGCAACTGTTACGATAAATTCTGAATTGGTTGGTTTGGCTTTATCAATATCAACACTATGACCAAATATTTCTTCCATTAGATCCCAATTACCTCTATTCCAACTTACCTCAATAGCATGACGTATTGCCCTTTCTACACGAGATACTGTTGTATTATATTTTTTAGCGACATCTGGATATAGTTCTTTGGTAATACCACCAACTATTTCTGGATTATCATAAATCATAATAATACCATCTCTTATATATTGATATCCCTTTATGTGTGATGGCACTCCTAATTCATGTAATATTTTTGTTATTGATATTTGTAAATTATTGTGAAATAAGTCAATTGATTTATTGCCATATGATGTTTTATTCATTACTTCTTCAATAATACTTTCTAATTCTTTTAATTCAAATGGTTTCAGTATGAAATAATTTATTCCTAACTCTGATGTTTTTCTGATCATATCAGGACTATTATAAGAAGTTAATACAATTACCTTCTTATCAATTTTCTTTTTTTTCATACTTTCTAAAACAGATTTACCATCCTTTTTTGGCATAACAAGATCCAGTAATATTAAATCATATTCGTCTTGCTTTTTATCAATAAGATTAAATCCATCTTCCCCATTATTTGCTTCTAAGACTATTTCTATATCGGATACTGCGTGTTTACTAAAATACTCCTTTACCATTTTTACTAATTCGATATTATCATCAATCATTAGCACTCTAGTTCTTTCCATATTTCTCCTTTCATATACTGCACGCATGATTATTATATAACAAAATTCTGCAATTTAGTAGGGGGTTATTTTGACTATTTTTGTCGAAATAGTAAACTTTTGTAAAGAAAAAGAATTATTTTTCTATTTTTTGTAGAAATTTCTGAATTCCTTTAGCATCTAAACTTAGACTTCCTAATAAATAACCATCTAGATAATCAGATTCTTTTAAATATTCAATATTGTCCTCTGTTATTCCACCCCCATAGAGTAATATATTATTAGGTAATATTTCTTTGATTTTTTGTAAAATTGCATTGATTTTCTCTAGTTTAAGTGTCATCCCTGTACCTATTGTCCATCTTGGTTCATAGGCAATAATAATGTTCTTTTTTTCCTCTTCAGCTAATTCTTTTAGTGTAATAGAAAGTTGTTTTTTTAAGATGTTAATTGTTGTATCAAAGTCTTCTTGATTATACTCTCCAATGCATACTATAGGAATTATTTTTTCCTCTAATAAATTTTTAATTTTCTTATTAATAATAGAATTCGTTTCATTAAATTCTTCTCTTCTTTCGCTATGACCTACTAAACAGTATTCAACATCAAAAGATTTTAACTGAAGGGCTGAAACTTCTCCAGTATGTGATCCATTCTTATCTTTACTAACATTTTGACTTCCTAAATGGATATTTTCTAAATAGAAATTTGCAATGTGAATTATACTTGGACATAAAACTATATTAATATTACTTTTAATTTTTGCCAGTTCACTTTGGTATTCTATAAATTCTTCTCTTGTTAAATTACTTTTGTTATTTAAGACAGTGATCATTCATTTTCTCCTTTTATTTTTTTCGATAATTTGGAAAATATGCCAAAGTGATGATCATTTTTTTCTTTAATTGCTCGATCATAAACTTCTAACACTTGTTCTGCATAATTCTTGGAACTATAATGTTCTGCTTGAATACGGGCTTGTTTATTTAATCTCTTATGTTCTTCTTTATTGGTATATAATTCTATCACTTCTTTTTGATATTCCTCTTCTGTTTCAAAAAATAATCCATTTAAGTTTTCAGTTACCATACTAATGAATGCTTCATCTCTCATGCAGATAGGAACAATGCTTGAAGCCATTGCCTCAATTACTGTTAATCCTTGTGTTTCGGTTTTTGAAGGAGTTACAAAAACATTAGCACAATGATAGTAATAAGGAATTTCTTCCCATGCTACTTTTCCAGTAAAGATAACTTTTTTATCTATCTTGAGTTTTTGAGATAATTCTATATATTTTTCTTTATCTGGACCATCCCCTACGATTAAGAGTTTCATATTAGTATATTTTTTATTTAATTTTTTTTGAGCTTCTAGTAAAAATTCAACATTTTTTTCTTCTGCTAATCTACCAATAAAGATAATAGTAAAATCTTTTTTTGTTAAGCCTAAAGTTTTCTTTAAAGAAGTAACTTCTTTTTGATCAATATTTTCTTGATAGAAGCGCTCTACTTCTATTCCTGTAGGAATAATGTGAATATTTTTTTTAAACTGATATTTTTCTTTAAATAATTTATATGTTTTAGTAGTAGGAACGATCAATTCTGTTGCTGTTGTATCACAGTAAAATTTAGTGAAATATTCTACTATCTTTTTACTAGATCGATTAAAATAACCTTTAGTAATATAATGTATATAATCTTCATACATCGTATGGTAAGTATGTACTAAGGGAATATTAAATTGCTTTGCTAAAAGACGAGCAAAAGTACCTATAGCAAATTCGGTTTGTGAGTGGATTACATCTAATTTCCAACTTTTAATTTTATTTACCGCTTGAATTGGATAAATACTAGTTAGTCTAGAATCATAAATACCTGTAGGAATACCTGGTATTCTTAACACTTTTTCTTTTTCGTCATAATTATATTTAAAGCTATCTAAATTGGCAGTTACTACATAAACTTCATGTCCTTTTTTTTCCAAGGCCTTTTTCAGCATTACTTCACTAGTAACTAGACCACTAATGTAAGGAGTATAAGTTTCACTAAAAATTCCAATTCGCATATTAATTCTCCTTTCTTTCTATACTAAGTGCTATGGCTCCAATAATCATCCCTAAGTAATAGGTAACAAAGCGCCAAATTAGTAAGGTAGCACTTAAAGTGACTTTGGGAATAAAATTACCATAAAATTTTAGAAATCCATATTCTATTCCTCCACTAGCTCCAGGTATTGGAACAAAAGATCCTATAATTAGAACATAGGCTGAGGAAGTTAAAGTTGTAAAAATATTCAGACTGGTAAAATCATTAAAACCATAGGCAAGAAATAAGGGAATTATATAAAGACAAGTTAAACTTAATAGATTTAGCAATACACCTCCAATAAATAACTTTTTTCTTTGGCGAAGATTTTTAGCACTTAAATGAAACTCTTGAATTTTTTCATTCCATTTCTGTATTTTTTCTTCTTTATTTTTAAGTAACTTTAGTGTTGCTAAAATTTTTAGCATACTATGAACTATTTTTTCAGTCGTTCTTTTTGAAAAAGTAATAAAAAACAAACCTACTGCTACCAAGACATTAATTATAAATCCTAATAATACAAAATTTCTTAATATAGGAACATTAGGAAAAATATGAAATATGGCATTATAAATCACTGCTATTAAACCATAAATTACCAATGCAGTTTGATAAAAAATAAAATTCTGAATTGTAATGTTAGTAGCATGACTTACTTTAATTTGGTGTTCAGTTAACATATAAATTTCCATAGGTTGTCCACCTGTTGAAAATGGGGTTATTCCGTTAAAAAATTGAGTAATTAAATTATGCTTTATTGCTTCTAATAGACTTATTTTTTCTTTATTATTTACTGTCTTATAAGTGACATAAGCTTTTAAAACAATAGATAAGAAAAAAAAGATAATAGCTATTAACACATAAATATAATTCATTTTGAAAAGAGTAGTAAGAATATCCGATAAATTATCTTTTAAGACAAAAATTAAAACAAAAAAGGTGATTAATAATAATATCATTGTATTTTTTTTAATATTTTTGATTAATTCCATTTAAACTCATCTCTTTTTCTTTTTCTTTTAAAAGGTAAATCATACCATTTATTATTCCAATATTTTCAAAACCCTTTTTAAGCATCATATTCATCATTTTAAAGTCATTGGGATATACTTGAATAAACATTTCTTCTATTTTTAAAAATGTAAAAACATAGTCTTCTAATTGAGATAATAATCTTTCAATTTTTTCTTCTTCTTTTGATGGATAAAATCTAATATAGCAACTTTTTATATCTCTTTCAATATAAAGATGACAACTATTCACTATTTCTCTTTTTTCTTCTATATAAACAATCTGCTCTAATTGATTGTTCTGATTAACATTTTCTTTATTACTATTTTTAATAAGAACCTCTAAATCTTTTTGAACTAGATCTACGATATTATTTTTAATAGCAAATTTTTCTAATTTCAACTTTTGAATCTCATCACATGAATCTATTATAAAAAGATTCTTACTACCCATTTTTACACCTACTCCATTATTTCAATACCAGGTAAAGGTTTCCCTTCTAAATATTCCAAAGTTGCTCCACCACCTGTTGATACATGATATATTTTATCTTTTAGGTCACCTGATGCAGCAACAATATCTCCTCCTCCTAGAATTGTTTTAATGTTATTTTCTACTAAATAATTCAAAATCTCATCGGTTGCTATTTTAAAGTTACTGAATTCATAAACTCCTAATGGACCATTCCAAAGAATTGTTTTTCCCTTTTTTAAATAGGATTTAAATACTTTTACTGTTTTAGGGCCAATATCCAAGCCTATTTCATTTTCTTTTATTTCAGTAATATCCCTAATAGCAATACTACCTTCATTTGCATATTCATTATTTACCTTGATATCTAGTGGTAAAATGATTTTATCTTCATATTTTTCTAGTATTTGCTTACAAAATTCTAAACTTTCGCTATCTATTATAGAATTGCCTACTGGATAACCCTCAGCTTTTAAAAAGGTGAATGCCATTCCTCCGCCTATTAATAAATAATCGACCTTAGTAATTAAGTTTTCAATTACTCCTATTTTATCAGCTACTTTTTTCCCTCCTAATATTAGAATAAATGGTTTTGAGGGACACTTTAGTTCTTCTAACGCTTTTACTTCCTTTTCTACTAAAAATCCCAGTGCAGAGGGAATATTAGCAGCAATTCCAACATTTGAAGCATGCTTTCTATGACATGTTCCAAAAGCATCATTAATAAAAATTTCTCCTAAGCTTGCCCAATATGCAGCTAGATCTTTATCATTTGAACTTTCTTTTTTTCCTTCCAAATCCTCATATCTGGTATTTTGAATTAGTATAATTTCTTTAGGTTGCATTTTTTCAACAACTTTTTCCAATTCTTTTCCTCTGGTTTTATTCACAAATTTTACTTCTTGTTGTAAGAGTTCTGAAAGTCTCTTAGCAACGGGAGCTAAAGTGTTTTTTTCTAAATCTTTTTTTTCCTTAATACGCCCTAAATGTGATAAAAGAATTATTTTGCAATTATTTTTCAAAGCATATTTTATTGTTTTTAAGCTAGCTATTATCCTAGTATCATCTACTATTTTTCCATTTTCTATTGGTACGTTAAAGTCGCATCTAATAATTACTCTTTTATTTTTTATTTCGATATCCTTTATCACTTTAGTCATTTTTGAATTTCTCCTTTATTTAGTTAAAGTATATCAAATTTAGAAAAAAAAGAAAAGTCTTCTCTTTATGTTCAGAAAGTTAATATTATTAACTTTTAATAGATTTTATCACATAAAAAACATAGACTATTGTCTATGAATTTTTATTTTATCTAGTTTTTACCATTTCTTGTTCATCTTTATAAAAAGCCCCTACAAAATTACGTCCTGCCTTTTCAGGTTGATTTAATCCGTATGGACTAGCTGCTGCATTTGAATAATAATCTGGATTAGTAATTGTATCTACCTTATTAAATATTACTTGTTTTGGTAAAATATTTCTTTCTTTAAATTGATTTTCGATAACCTTTCTTAAATTAATATGGAAAAGTCCAGCCTCATCTACTTCTATTCCAGATTTCCACATTTCTTTATCTGTTGCCCAATTTGGATATTGATTATATGTCCAATCTGGACCTGCGCATGAGCTAACATATACTGAAATATTTTCATCTTTAGTTTCATAAGCTTCAAGTAAAGCATCAGCCATCATCATTGGTAATTTTTTATCAATTAATTCTGCACTACAATGTGCAACAGCAGTAATTCCTTGCTTTACATCTTTCATTACAACTACAGGACAATCAGCTACTGGATGACCTGCTACAATTCCTGGAGCCTCTTTTGTTATGATGAGAATATCTTCAGGAATATCTGTCCATCCAGTTGGATTTGCTTCAACATAATCTTGACTTAATTTAAAGTATGTACCTTTTTTATGATTTTGATCTGCCATAAACATTTTGTGCCAATCATACCCATAAGCTTTTCCTACTATTTCCCTATGCTCTTTAAAAATCACATTTTTATCTGATTTTGTAATCTCATAGCCTTCTAATGTTTTTAACTTATGTATCTCCATAAGCATTTTTTTATCTTTCTCTGTAATATTAGATAATCTAATACTACCACCATTCATTGTGCCATATTGATTTCCTGTTTCAATAATTTTTATATCTTTCACCTATTTTCCCCCTCTTCTATGAAATTATTTGTATTATACTCTCCTTCCCCCCAATTTGTCAAGTTTTTTTAGTTTTTAGTAACATTTCGTGATAATAGTATGTTTTATTATTTTTTAGAAAATGTCAGTAATAATATAATAATCCTTCAAAGAAACAAAAGGATTATATTAACTATGAAAGAAGCAATGATATTTTAGTTCAACTTATGACTAGTGAAATTTAAACATCTGATTCTTCTCATTTAATTGAGTTATCTGAAAGGCAAATCTCTAGAAAAAAATTATAAAGATTTAGGTACTAATTCTATTTCACACAATTTAATCATTAATTTTTATTCTAGCATTTTATATTGAAAAGTTGTTTTATTTCTTTTACTTATAGAGAAGATCAATTATTAAATACCAAAATGGTTTTTAATCTTTATAGTATATTTCTATTAAATTAAATATTTTTGATAATTAGTTTTTGAATATATAAGTTTTTATCTATTTTG
>CAOJDX010000027.1 GCA_948433435.1 uncultured Clostridia bacterium | reverse complement strand
TTTTTATATAAAATTGTTTCACATCTATTGTAACTCTACAGTAACTCTACAAAAAAATCATCAAAAAGTATTGACTTTTTACATTTTTTTGATACAATTATAAATGTCTACTGAATGCGGATGTAGTTTAATGGTAGAACCTCAGCCTTCCAAGCTGACTACGTGGGTTCGATTCCCATCATCCGCTCCATTGACGAATCTGTTCGAACTTTTCGGACATTGATATATAGAAATCAATCGAAAGATTGGTTTTTTTGTTGTTTACAAAGAAATCATCCTAAAGGAAGGATGGTGTTTATGATTAATATTATTAAGCAAGAAATTGAAATGGAAAAAGGTTTAAAACAAAGGTTAGAATTTATTTGTAATTTTTGTAAGACTACTCCTACTTTTATTAATGGTAGTATTCGTAAAATTGATAAATCTAATTTGCAATATGTAGAACCTCATAGAATTATCATAAAAGACATAACATTTCTTGC
Source organism: uncultured Clostridia bacterium (assembly GCA_948433435.1). Classification (GTDB taxonomy): domain Bacteria; phylum Bacillota_I; class Bacilli_A; order RF39; family UBA660; genus UBA2730. The sequence continues at coordinate 15,346 of CAOJDX010000027.1, read as the reverse complement.
ATTTAATTATTCTAATGATATTTATATTAAGAATTTATCAAACAAGATAAAATTAACAGAATTAGAAAATTATCTCAATAATATCAAGTAATGCCAGGCTTCTCATGTGATGGACATTTTAAGACAAAAGTTGTATAATTAATATAGATGGTAACCTAGTTACCAAGAGTCTTACAATGTAGTTTAGAGAAGTGAAAGTATTATTTTGAGTAGTACCTTTACTTCTCTTTTTTGAATTTAAAATAAGAAAGGGAGATGAAATTAGATTTGAATGAAAAAGGAGAAAAAGTAATATGTGGTTTGTATTTAAGAGTTAGCACAGAGGACCCTTTCCAAAATATCTTTAACAGCAGAATTTTTAAAACAGAAGTCTCCAAGAAATATACAAATATCTTCCTTATCAACAACTCTATTATGCATTTCAATAATATAATGGTTCATTTCTAAAACATCAGAAAATTGATTACGTGAATATTTCACAATATTTATATGATAAAAATGCTGATCACCTATAACATATATTTTCCGATTTGGATATTTCTCACATAACATTTTGTATATGTCCTGGCAAAAAGATGTAATCATAAAATTCCCCCTTAAATATCTAACCTAATAACTTATACATTTTCTCTTTTTCGACCTATTATATCATACTATTAAAAATTAACAAATCCCTAATCAAATAATAAGTAAATATAATATTTTTTTATCTTTATACCATAATTGACATAATTGATTCATAAAATATCAAGTTTTGTATGAAAAAAAATTATATTCTTAATATGGGGGGATAAATTATGAAATACTTATCTGAAATATATTTAACAAAAAGTTTTATTACTCGAGAAGAATGGCAAAAATTAATTAACACAATTTCAAACTACAATAAAGTTCTTAGAAAATGGCAAATAATCATTTACTTTAAAAATAACGAAATCCACTATTATATAAAAACAAATAATCCACTTCCTCCCAGTATTAATGGTCTAAAATCTTTTATATTAAAAAACATAAATAATTACTCTTGTAAAAATGAAAATTCCCCTTCCTTATCTACTCTTTTAATACTACCAATAGAAAGTAATGCAATTGATATAAAAAACTATATTGACTTCAAAAAAAATGAAAAAATCGTTTTAATCAAAATTAATTTCCGAAAACTATATGAAAATAATATTAAAAGCAAAATTACAATTGAAACAATCAAAAATGACACTCAAAAAAAACAGTATAGTCTTTTATTAAAAATTCCATCAATAATTTTATCCATAAATTTTGAAAGTAATTGCCATCTGACTTATAAAAGTGCTCCTAAATACTTAGATATTAGTAAATGCTTACACTTATTAAAAACAACTCAAATAAATTCCATCTTAAGTATAGATCCTTTTCCCTATTTACAAGGACAATATTACCTAGAACAAAAAAATATCAACTTCGCCAAACATTCTATTATCTTTGGTTCTAGTGGTTGTGGAAAATCAAAGTTAATCAGTCTACTGGTAAACACACTTCATAAAAATGAAGAATTTTCTAAAAAATACAAAGTTATTATAATCGATCCTCATGCTTCTTTGGAAAATGATATTGGCGGTCTAGGAAAAATTATCGATTTTAAACATAAAGAAGATTGCATAAATTTATTTTCTAATAAAAATGAAGATACGATCATTTCTATAGAATTGCTCCTAGATATCTGGAAAGGACTAATTCCTAATAATTACAATTCAAAATTAGAAAGAGTATTGAGGCATTCTTTATACTTACTTTTAACTGCACAAAATTTTAACTTTCAAAATTTAAGAAAATTATTATTAGAATTAGAGTATAGAAGTTTTCTAATAAAAAAATATGAAAGGATACTTCCTACAAATGTAATTGAGTTTTTCTTATCAGAATTTAATGAGATCAAAACAAAATCTTATATGGATTCTATCTCTCCATTAATAGCATTTATCGATGAAATAGAAATGCTTCCCACTTTTAATGAAAATAATAGTAATTATCCTACCCTTGAGAAAACAATTACTAATAACTTTTTAACAATATTATCACTAGATAGAACAAGATTAGGAAATAACATTACAAAGATGATTTCTGGACTAATAATGCAACAACTATTCATCTTAATTCAAAATTATACATTTAAAGAACATCTTATTTTTATTATTGATGAAGTACCAGTAATCGAAAATTTCATTTTAAATAAATTTCTAGCTGAAGCCAGAAAGTATAATTTATCTCTAATACTAGCTGGCCAATACTTTAATGGTATATCAGAAAAACTACAAAAAGCTATATTCGCTAATGTAATTAACTATTACATTTTTAGAATATCAAAATACGATGCTAATATACTAGTAGATAATTTAGATATGAAAATTCCTTTAAATGATACCAAAGAACAAAAAATAAAAATGATTACTAAACTCCAAGACAGAGAATGCCTTGTTAGAATCAATGAAAATGGTTACCTGCTCCCTACCATAAAGTGTAAAACTTTAGACTTTCAAAGTATTCCTAGAAAAACAAGAAATAATAAACATGATAATGAAAAAATAAATTACTCATCAAATCAGAACTTATCAAGCTTTCATATTAACTCCTCCACCCATTTGAAAGATCTTCTAAAATCAACTTCTACTAGTAGAAAGGAAATAAACAAATGAATGAAGAAATGGTACTAGTTACAATTAACAAAATTTTTAAGAATATTTTTAATCTTCCAAACAATTTAAGTATTGAAGAAATACTAAATAAATTTGCTTTTGACATTAAATTACCTAAAAAAGTTTATGATTCGATAACCAATGAAGAAACATGGGCTGATTCTATTCATAATGGAAAATTTATTACTCTAAAAAATATGGAAGAAAAAGAAAAACAAAAAAGTTGGATGCTCGAAAAAAAAGAAATCAACAACCTAGAAGAACTACTTATTTACTGGAATCAAATAAACTTAACTACTACTGAAAGAGTATATAATTCCATTAACGTAAGTAAAAGTGATACCATTTATCAATGTGAAAATATTTATCACTCAACAGATTGTAGTACTTCCAAAAACTTAATATTTTGCGATTCTTGTGGAAATAGTGAATTCTTACTAGCTTCCCAAAGAACAGGATTCTCAAACTTTTGCATTAGATGTGATGATTCTAAAAATTGTAGCAATAGTTATAGTGTTATATGTTCCAATAAAATTATCAATTCCTTTTTCATTCAAGATTGCTTTGATTTATATGAATGTATGTTTTGTTCCCATATTGCTAGCAAAAAATACTGTATAGCTAATATGCAATTCGAAAAAGAAGAATACTTCATGATTAAAAAAGAAATTATTAATTGGATTTTAAGTAGTTAAAATCAATGATCTCCTTTCTAATATTTGTTATAATATAAATATTAGAAAGGAAAAAATAATAATGAAAGCAATAACGATTAAACAACCATTTGCCACTTTAATAGCAGAAAATTTAAAAGAATATGAATTTAGAACTTGGAAAACGAAATATAGAGGAGAAATCTTAATCCATGCTGGAAAAGGAGTAAATAAAAAAGCAATGGAAAAATTTAAACATTTAAATCTAGAATATCCTAGTGGTTGCATAATAGCTAAAGCAACTTTAACAGACTGCATTCCGATAGATGATAAACAAAGAAAAATACTTCAGGAAAAGAATCCGCTTGTATATGAGAATATAATTAAACACACAGACTGGAATGGTTATGGATTTAAACTAGAAAATGTTCAAAAAATAACTCCCCTACCTGTAAATGGAAAACTAAGTTTATGGGATTACAAAATAGAAAAAAATGAACTGTAGCATACTTACATTTCATTTTTATTTTCTAAATATAATATTTCCTTTCCAAGACTTTTAGCATAATCAATTTCAGATTTTACCCCTGAACCTATATAACCACCAACATTAACAACAAAAATTGCATCAGACATTCTAATTTTTTGTTTATGCATATCAAACAAAATTTTGGCTTGATCTTCCGTAATATTATCCTTTTCGTGACCAACAGGATAAATAACACTCAATACACAATTTCTCTGTAATTCCAACTCTTCACTAACCCTCATCATTTCATCTCGAAACTTTAAACTTCCACAAATTGTAATTACCTTAGCATTTTTCATATTCTTTTACCTCCTAATATTGGTCTCCTTTGCAATATATATTGGCCTACCCTTAATTTCCATATACATTTTAGAAAGATAAACACCAACAATTCCCATACAAAATAACTGTATTCCACTTAAAAAGAACATAATACAAATCATAGAAGGCCAACCATCGACAGGGTCTCCAAAACATAAGGTCCTAATAATAATAAACAAAATAGCAATAAAAGAAAGCAAGCAAAATAAAATTCCTAAAACAGCGGATAAAACCAAAGGCCCTGTAGAAAAAGCTGCTATACCATCAATAGCATAAATAAATAACTTCCCAAAATTAAATTTTGTACTTCCTGCCACTCTTTCTACATTCTTATATTCGAGCCACTTTGTTCGAAACCCAACAAAACTAAATAGCCCCTTAGAATAACGATTATACTCTTTCATTTCTAAAATACTATCAACCATTTGTCTAGTCATCAATCTAAAATCTCTCGCTCCATCAACCATTTCTGTCTTACTCATCTTATTAATAATTTTATAAAACATTCTTGCAAAAAAACTTCTAATAGGAGGTTCTCCACTTCTAGTGGTTCTTCTTGTTCCTACACAATCATAACTATCTTTGGTAAGATAATCATACATTTCAGGAATTAAAGTAGGTGGATCTTGTAAATCAACATCCATAACACAAATAAAATCTCCTGTACTATTTTTAAGACCAGCATACATCGCTGCCTCTTTTCCAAAATTCCTAGAAAAAGAAATATACTTGACATTTTTATCCACTAAACTAAATTTTCTAATTTCCTCTAAACTCTTATCTTTTGACCCATCATCTACAAAAATATACTCAAAATTAACCTTTTTCATCAAATGATTAATCTTTTCTACCTCTTGATAAAATAAAGGAATTGCCTCTTCTTCATTATAACAAGGAACAACAATTGATATTTTTTCCATAACTTCCTCCTACAACCCAAACAATAAAAATATAAACATCAAAGCCAAGACTATTAATATAATTAAAATAATCTTTTTATAACGATTCCACCAACTAGTATGACTATCTTCTAAAATATAATTCTCAATCAGTTGAACAAACTTCCGATTATTAGACTTATATTTTTTAGGTTCAAAATCTCTACATTCAATAAGCAGCTGATCTAATTGATTAAAATCATGTAAAGCAAGCAAATAATGTTCTCGTTCAAATTCTTCTATAATTTGTAATTGATGATTATTAGTATGCTCCCCATATTCCAAAAGACGGGCTGCAGCAATCACTGGCTTATCATACTTTAAAGCTCCCAATATACTACCTACTCCTCCATGAGTAATAATAATACTAGCTTTCTTCATCAATTGATCCAATTCCTTAGGACTAACTAAATCAAAGATTTCCATGTGAGGAGAACTATATTGAGTATACCCTGCCTGCACAATAACCTTTTCTTTAATATTACCCTTTTTAATCTGGTCGTCAATAGCCTTTAAAAGTCGTTCAAAACTTTTATCTTGTGTTCCTAAAGTCACTAAAATCATTAGAAAATCCACCCCCCATATACGGCTTTAGGATAAATCTTCAACATATTTTCCCACTGAACAATAAACAAATCAGCAATTGGATAAAGTAATCTACCTGTTATTGTTTTAGTCGTAATATTAGCAAATGTTTCAATATAAATAATTCTACTACCAAAAATCTTTCCTAAACAACACATTGGACCTGCTGTATGAGTTCCCGTTGTAATAATATAATCAGGATGTATTTTAAAATATAAGTAAATAGTCTTTAAAACATTGAACAAGAGCTTAAAAATATAAGTAAATAAATGATCCTTAGTTCCATAAATCAAATAGCTCACTCTAGATGGATATTCAGAAATCAAATCCATGTTAGATTTCGTTTTCTCTGTAATAAGATAATAATCACACTTAGAAAACATACTTTTTAACTGCATCATTTCAGATAAATGACCACCTGTACTAGATATAAATAAAACTTTTTTCACCTTACCACTTCTCCTCTAATAACCGAAACCACTCTTTACCTACCATATCAGGAGTATACTTCTTCACAGTTCTTCGACCTTCATGTCCAATTTTTTTTCTAATTTTTTCATCATTAATTAAATCTTCCACTTTTTGAATATAAGCTGAAAAATTTCTATTTTTAATCAAATAGCCATCTCGACCACTCGTAATAATTTCATTCGCTCCTTCTGCTGATGCAAAAGCAATACAAGGAAGTCCACAACTCATCGCCTCTAATAAAACAATTCCAAAAGATTCTGTGTAAGAAGTCATTAGATAAATTGATGAATTGGTAAGCATTTCATAAATATATTCTTTATCTCGAAAACCATGTAAAGTGACTTTTTCCTCAATCTTACTATCCTTAATGTATTTAATTAGTTTTTCCTTTTCTACACCATCTCCGATAATATCTAAATGCCAATCTGGATAGTCATTAGAAATAATATTAAAAATTTTAACTAAATCCATAAATCCCTTCTCAGGAGAAAGTCTTCCTATAGAAATAATTCTTTTCTCTTGTAAAGAAGAAATCTGTTCATCCTTAGGAATATACTCAATAACATTTGGAATAAATACTGTTTTACATTTGGAATTCCTAAGTCTTCCCTTATAAAAAGCATTTAATGAATTAGATACTAGTACTAAATAATCCAAGCCAGAACATGATCGCACAATCTTATCTGCATACTTCATATCATCATGATAATGATTATGCTCCCACCCTATTTTTAAAACATTTTCTTTTCCATAAAGACTTAACCATTCATTAAAAATATCTCTAGTAGAAATAATAATATCACTATCATTGTTCATAATAGCCTGAATCATTGTCTTCTTTCTTAAACGTAAAAGCTTATACCCTTTCATCCCTTCGTTAAATGCAGACAGATATCGATGCTTATGAAGATATTTTTTAAACTCTTCCCTATTAGGTCCATGATCTATCAAATAAGTAATTTTTACTCTTGGATCAATATAGAATACAGCCTCATCTAAAATTTTATAAGTGCAAATAATCTCTACCTCATACTTTTGAATCAAAATATTCGCTAAAGAACTAATTGACTTTTCAATTCCCCCATATCCCAAATGTAAAGATAAGATCGATACTTTTTTCATAAAGATCACCACCTATTTTCATTATATAATAAAAAGAAAAAAGAATAAATAAAAACATAGCAAAACTATGTCTTCATTAAAATCTTTCCCCGATCTTTATCTTGGGTTAAAAAGTGAATATAAGGATCAACCGAAAAGTTTTCTTCTATAGAAAGATCTTCTATCCGAAATAATAGACTATTACTAATATGATGCTTATTTATATAATTTTCTACATTTTGTAATACGTTTTCATTTCTCACTGTTAAAAGATCATAAATACCAATAAAATGATTCTTATACAAAGTTACTAACTCTTTACAAAAACTCTTATCTTTTGCTACCTTATCACCAAAGATCAAAATAATTTTAGCAGAAGCATACTCTTGAAGTTTTGCTAGCACTTCAAAACGAATATCTGAAATATGTTCAAAATTAGTACAATCAACAAAAACAGGACAAAATTCTTGATATTTTAAATGAACATATTCTCTTAACATTCGATAACTCAATAACTTTTTATTTTTAAATTCCACTCCATACTGATGAACATCTAAACCTATCTGATCAGAAAAATAATCAAAATAATTATATACTTGATCATTTTCAGAAAAATTAATAATGGCCCTTCTTAAACTATAGAAACTACGATACCAATAAATTAAATGACTACCTATTGTAACTTTAGTCCATATATCATCTAAATCAATAATCTGAACATTTCCATCTTGATCATACAAAATATTATTTAACTTATAATCAAGAGGATAGATATGGTAATCTGTAAGTTCTTTAGCATTTCTAATTAACTGAGAGCAAATATCTTTTTTTATCGAAAAGTTTTTATCAATAAAATCATCTAAAATATTCCCTTCAATAAATGGATAAGTAACACCAACAAACTGGTCTTTAACAAAAACTACATCATCAATTAAATGAGTATATTTAATAAGTTGGTTTCTTCTTCTAAGTAGCCAAAATTTCTTCTTACTAAATTTTAAGCAAGGATTTCTATAACAACAAATAGTATCATGATAAAGTTTTATAGCACTATCTCCTTTTTTATAAACTGCCCCATAAGTTCCTAAATCTATATCTTCAAGGTCTGTTAGCTCCTTTTTACTGTCAAAATACATATCTCCTCCAAAATTAACCTTGTTGTTCTTTTCTCAAATCACGCAAAACACAAGCAAAAGGTTTTGTAATATCAGTTGGTAAATCAGCAAGATCAAAATATTTTAACTCAGTACTTTCAGAATCACATATTACCTCTCCTCTATACGCTCTGACTTCAAAAATAATATTAACCATATATACCTCATCCCCATTAGGATAAATATGATGTTGTTCCTCTCCAGAATAAATATTAAATATTTTCAAGGAATCTTTATCTAAATCTAAATTAGTTTCTTCTTTAACTTCTCTTATTACTGTATCATAAATAGTTTCTCCCAATTCCATAGAGCCACCTGGATTTCCCCACAAACCATCATCACTTCTTTTTTGAAGTAAAATTTGATTTCTTTCATTAAAAATTAAACAACCACAAGCACACATGAAAATAGGATCATGTCCAACTTTTTCTCTCATGCTCTTTATATAATTCATTCTAACACTTCCTATCTTCCATTTTTCCTTATACTTATAAATACTCAATCCTAAAATATCATTCAAAATAAAATAATAGTCTTAATATTACTTAAAACCTAAATAAAAAACTTGTTAATACTCGATAAACTTCGGGTCTTTCTATAAGCTCATGATTTTCTATCATTTTCTGTATAGTCGATAAGTCAACAAATTTAACTGCCTGTACTTCATCCTGTTGAAAATATAATGTTCGATCATCTACTCCTGAAGTTCTTAAAATAAAGAAATCATAAAACTGTCTTTCTATAAAATCATCCCTAAATTTTTGTTCTTTTCTAAAACAATACATATATCGAAAATCTTTAATTTCTGTTCTATATCCTAACAAAACACTTACTTCTTCATTAATTTCACGGGCAGCTGCTGATAAAGAATCTTGACCAGCCGAAATATGACCTGCAACAGAAATATCCCACATACCAGCATTTTTTTCCTTTTTTTCACTTCTTTGCTGTAATAAAATCTCATTTTTTTCATTAACAATAGCTACAACAATGGCTCTATGCCATAAACCTCTTTTATGAACTTCACTTCTAGGTAAAACTTCCCCTGTTAATAAGCCATTTTCATTTAATACATCAATTAATTCATCCATCATTTTTCTCCTTTCACTATATAATACCACTAATTATAAATATATTAATATAAATTTACATATTTTTCTTAATTAAACAATGATTTTCAAATGTATAAAATAGATTACAAAGTTCATTTATTTTTTCATTATGAGTAGCAATAATTAATGTTTTATCTTGAAAATATTTTAAGATAAAATTAACCACTATTTCTTCAGTATGTGCATCTAAATTAGAAGTTGGTTCATCCAAAATATAAATATCTTTATCCATTAAATAACTTCTTAAAATATTAATTCTTCTTTTTTGACCAGTAGATAGTTTCAAACCTTTCTCACCAACAATAGTATAAATACCATCTTCAAATAGTAATAACTCATCTAACTCTAACTCTTCTAAATATTGAATAAGTTCTTGATCTGATATATTTTTATCTAAACACAAATTATCTTTAATAGACATATTAAATAACTCAATTTCTTGACTTACAATACCAATGTCTAATTTAGAATGATCAACTTTCTTGCCATCAATTAAAAATTTTCCTTTATAAAAACTAATATTACCCAAAATCAAATTAATAATAGATGTTTTTCCTTGACCTGATTGCCCAGTAAGTGACACTTTATCATACTTGGTAACAATAAGACTATCTACTTTAATTTCTAAATCAGTTCTAGGATATTTTATCACTATATCTGATAGTTGAATTTGATTAAAAGACTTAAGTATTTTTCTATGATCAAAATTTTTAAATATAGAGTTTAATTTACTTTTTATAGCTTTAAGCTCATACCAACTAATAATCGTCCCAGATAACTCTTCAAATACAAATCCCATTTCAACTTGCAATGAAATGTAAAATGTAATGATTCCAAGAGTGTCAATTCCATTAGATAAATCAATACATGCTTTTATTAATCCTAAAAAAAGGGAATAATAATTAAAATATTACGTAAAGCTTCTTCAAAAGAATAATATTTAATATACTTCTTATTCTCTTTATAACACTTTTTTCCTTCTTTATTATGTATTTTAAAGTAATCATAATTTAAAGAATAGTATTCTAAAGCATCCTCTATAAAATTTAAATATTTCTCATTTCTTTCTAATAAGTATCTTTTTGAATATTCCTCTAATGTATCAAATATTTTATATCTATATTTAATAATCCAAGCTCTTTTTCTCTTACTATCTCTATATTTATAATGACAAAGAGGACACTCAAAATAATGATTATAATCTGCATTAAAAATAAGGGAGGAACCTCATCACAGTAATGATCATGTATCCAACCACTTAACCATTTATAATCATCCTTAAAAAACATTTTCCCACATCCTAATATATAGTGATTATTTGATCAATTTAATATTTCAAACTTTTTATAATTATATAATATGTTTCTTTTACTTTCTATTTTTAAATAATCAATAGAAAATATAAACACAAAAATTAAAACATCACTATCTTTTTAGCATATAACTTTATATTTCAGTTGAATATATGAATCATCTAATTGATTACACTCAATTAACTTTAGTGCCTTTAAATGCTTAAGTTCTTCAATAGAAACTATGGATTCACCATCTATTAAAGTGGAAGTATCCTTTCCTCCTACCAATAATGGAGCAACGACTACATTGATATAATCAATTAAGTTTTCCCTTAAAAATTTACTATTAAGTGTTCCTCCAGACTGAATTGTAATCGCTTCTGCATTATACTTTTCTCCAATATCGCATAATAAAACATTAAGATCTAAAGAATCATAAAACAAGATATCAAGATTATCATACTTTTCTTGTAATGAGTAAGCAACATGATTTTTATTTGTTGTTACAAGTATAAGCTTATCAACCCAATGACATATATAATCTATTCCTCTTTCATTTAAGTGTGGTTTATTATCGATAATAATAAATCTACAATCCACTTTATTATGATATTCTGTTCTTTCATTAACACCTATTTTAGCCATAACTCTACCTGTATTTAAAGAGTAAAAATCAGTAGTAGTTTCAATTTCATAATATTGATGAAGTCCTTCTTTAACTCCTTCTATTTGACACCAATCTTTATCCGCATCAAGACTATCACTATTTCCACTACTTATTTTCCCATCTAATGATTCCAACATAAATAATGTTGTTATAGGTTTCTTCTTCATAAACACCTCTTCCCTCTATTCCTTGAATATTTAATATATTAATTTTTCATGAATATCATATCATAATTTAGAGAATATTAAAACTCGCAATATAAAATTACGAGTTACTAGTAAACTGTTCCCCTCTGAAAAAAGTAGAACAATTTTATTATTCTCCTTCATAATAATCAACTTTATCTTGATTTCGAAAAAATGTGCTAGAAATATTATGTTCAATAATACCAACTTTATTAGAATCTACATAATGAATAATATCTGGAGAATTGGTAGTATCAAAATCAATATATAATAATTTTTTTGTATTTGAAGTATTGATCAACTTATGAAGTCCCTTTTCTCCACATGGAAGTACAATTATATCACCACTTTTTATTTTGATATTAGAATCTAATGTTTCTATTAATCCTTCTCCATCAATTATATAAAAACATTCTGTATTATATGAATGATAATGTTTAGGGTAAGCCGATTTGCCTGGCATAATTTCATAAAAACAGATATATACTTGACTAAAATCTTTTCTTTGCGTAACTTCATACTTATTAAATTCATATCCATACTCATTCTTATATTTAGGTTTCATATCATTTAAATTACAAATTATTATTTTATTATTCATTTCAAAAGCTCCTTCTAATATACACATTCATTAATATTGACAATATACAAGTGTGTTTTACTTAATACTCAAAAAGTTCGAGTTTGCTATCACTATGGTGCGAGTAGCAATCACGTTTACAACTTTTAAGAGTGAAAAAATCAACAATCTATTTTTAGAAAGTTGATTTTTACTTTAAACCTCTAATTTAAAAGTTAGAAGGTATTTCCTACTGGTGCTCGTATTCGGACTTGAACCGAAACTTCCAATGGAAAATTGATTTTGAGTCAATCGTGTCTACCAATTCCACCATACGAGCAAAACATAAATAAATTATAACACAGTTACAATTTATTTATCAATAACTATCAATTAAATTTTTCTTTCCATCTGATCAAAAGCAAGCAAATCTTCATTTTCCTTAACAAAATTACAAGAATAAACTCCTTTAAAAACTTGAATAGCACTTCCATGACACAAAGATAGAACATCCGCCTTCTCCTTCTTTAAAGAAAATTGCCCATTATCCATTACATCTAATAAATTCTGAAGTTCATCGGTCTCTATTGCTAACTTTTCCTTTTTCATATCATCAAGATAATGTTCATTATTTTCTTTTAAACCATTTTGTCCATTAATATCAAGTCTCATTTTATTAAGATTGATTTTTTCTACAACTTCTTCAAAAGCATCCTTTTGAATTTGTTCTAAAAGATTATCATATAATTGCTCCGCTGATACAGCTTGCCCATTACTTTCAAAAGTATCATAATCAGATAATAACTTTTGAACAGTATCCAATCTACCAACATAATGTGTTCTTTCTTGATAACTATTATGAATCGATTTAAAATTCATATCATTTATCATATTATTAACACGATAACTTGCATCTACCTTCTGAAACTCTTCATCAAGTTGAGCATGACTGGCCCGATAATTTCTCTGAAAATCATTCCATTCATTCCACTCTTTTTGTCGTCTTTCTTCAGCTTTATATAACTGTTCCCACTCCTCAGTAGAAACTTTCTTCTCTACCTTTTGATTAACTACAAAATTGCGAGCAAAATCTTGCCCATTACCTGCATTTAAAAATGCCATCCTATTATCCCTCCCTATATTTTGAATGATACAAATCAACTTCATCTTTCTCATCCTGACACTTCTGAATAAATTCGCTCATATCAGGTAAATCTTTTATATCACTAAGGCCAAAATAATCTAAAAACTCACTAGTAGTCTCATAAAGAATTGGTCTTCCAGGCATTGAACTCCTTCCTGATTCTTTAATAAGTCCCTTAGCAACTAATTTTCTAATCATAGAAGAACTAGAAACACCTCTAAGTTCATCCACTTCTACCCTAGTTATAGGTTCATTATAAGCAATTATAGCTAAAACTTCAAGAGCTATTTGACTTAAAAAATTAGTCTCTGGATTCTCAATTAATTTCTGATAATAAGCTTTATGTTCTCTCTTAGTCGTTAATTTCAGTTTATTACCAAGAAAATCTATTCTAATACCTCTACTAATATCTTCATAATCTTCTTTTAATTCCATAATAAGTTCCTTTACTTCCTCATCAGAAATATCTAGAGTATCCCTAATCTGTTCAACACTAAGTCCCTCTTCTCCTACTACAAATAATAAACCCTCAAGTATTGCTTTTTTCTCCATTATGCTACCTCACAAATTATCTCATCAAAAGTATTTTCTTGAACAATTTTAAGTTCTTTTTCCTTAGCCATTTCAAGTATCGCCAAAAATGTAGCAACTACATATTCTTTACTATAATCTTCAAAAAATTCAAAAAAACTAACTTTCTTTCTATTTCCTAAAATACTTCTAATTCTCTTTTTCCGATCACTAACCGTAATTTCTTTTTCCGTTATTTTCGTTTTAAGAGGCTTCACTTCTGCCTGCCTTGCTAGAAACTTTTTAAAAGCCTCAACTAAACTATCCAAGTCAACATTAGTATTAATTTTAATATCTTGATCCAAATATTCCTGAACATCTTCTGGAACCTTTGTATAGATCTCTTTTCGTAAAGTTTCTTTTTCTCTTAAAGTTTCAGTAACATCCTTATAAGCTTGATATTCTAAAAGCCTGTTTACTAATTCTGTTCTAGGATCATCATCTTCTTCTTGATCTTCCTCCCTCTTTACTTGAGGAAGTAACATTTTTGATTTTATATATAAAAGTTCACTAGCCATTACTAAGTAAGTACTAGTAATTTCTAAATTCATCTCTTCCATTTGCTTTAAATAGTCTAAATATTGCTCCGTTATCTTTTCAATCTCTATATCAAAGATATTCATCTTATTTTCTTTAATAAGATGTAATAATAAATCAAGAGCACCCTCAAATTGACCTATTTTAAATTCCAACATGATACTATCCTTTCTAACTAATAAAATTATACCAATTTTCCAAAAATTTGTATATAAAAATAAAAAGAGACCATCCTAATATCAACATTAACTGAAATAAAATCACTTGAAAAGAATAGCTATTTAAGATAAAATATAATCACCAAGGGAGTATAAAAATGAAAATAAAAATAACTGGAATTGGTGCCATTGAAAAATGTGCCAAAATGAAAAAATACGATAGTAATGATAGACAAAGCAATAATGAACAATATAAAAGTCCAAAAATTGAAGATGATAAACTATTTAGAGAGATTATCATGCGAAAATATGAAGAGAAAGATGCTAGAAAAAATAAATAATGAAAACTTTTAATATGATCGATGAAAGTTTCATCTGTGAACACTGTGGAAAAAATGTCCAAAAATTAAATTATACAGCTAGAGATCATTGTCCTTATTGTTTATACTCTAAACACGTAGATATTATGCCTGGCGATCGAAAAAATTCTTGCTGTGGCTTACTAGAACCCGTAAGTATAGAAAAATTTAAAGATAATTTTAAAATTATCTACAAATGCCAAAAATGTAAAGAATTACATAAAAATATTATGGCAAAAGATGATGATATGAATTTAATCATTAAACTTTCTAATCAAATATAGAAAGAGTGTGTAAAAAATTCTGTGTAAATGATATCTAACCACGATATTTGGGAAC
>CAOJDX010000026.1 GCA_948433435.1 uncultured Clostridia bacterium | reverse complement strand
TTTGGAAATGATCCAAATGTAATATTAGTATCAAATCACATAAACGCTGGAGGTGAAAGGTTTAGTTACCAGTGTTAGATTTAATTGGGTATTTAGACGGGTATATTTGGACAAAATGATGCCAGATTATTAGCTGATTTAATTTATTTAAATTATGAACATTCTAATGGCAAAACCATAAACATTAATTATATTTATAAAACATTGCATGATACGGTTAAATATGCTAAAGAGGAAGAAAAAAATAAAAGAGCATTCCTTTATATATCCAAGAGTTGATTATGGGATGCAATAAAACGAATTTTAGTAAAAATTAGCACTTGTGTTGACACAATGCTAAGAAAAGGGTATAATATATATTGCCACGGTAAAGTGTACTCGTGTGTGTTAAATGTTAATTGTCAATACTAAATTGATAATTATTAGGTTAAAGTTAAAGTTCATAACAGAACCACCTCGCTTTGACTGAATAGTTACTAATAATTGTGTGAAGAATTGAATTAATCTATTCAATAATTCATCTAATATTATTATACTATAATTAATGTATAGAGGTGCGGAATTGAAAAGGACTTAGTAAATTTTTAATTGTGAAGAGTAAAAATTGAAAGGTTTTTAATGAACACATCCATATTGGTGTCCGCAACCAGGGTGTGTTTCTTTAATTTGGAGGTGCAATGAAAAATAAAATTTTTAAACCTAGATATTATCAGCATATAGATAAAATAGTTGATATAGGTGATATTGTTCAAAAAGTAAAAGATAAGGAGTATATAAAACAACATTCTTTTTATCCATTTATTAGTTATACAATTCAATTTAAAAAATATTCTGAAACAATAGATGATGATACTCAACACCATTGGAAATTTAAAAAAAGACCAATAAAATATGCATCTCATATTGATCGCTGTATATATCAGTGGTACTCTTTTAATTTAAATAATCGATATAATCAATATTGTTTAGATAACGATTTAAACTATAGTGCCATTGCATATAGAACAAATTTAAAAGGCAAAACAAATATTGAATTTTCAAAAATAGCATTTGATTTTATAAAAAAATGTAAGGAATGCTATATTCTTGTAAGTGATTTTTCAAGCTTTTTTGATTTTATAGATCATAATATATTAAAGAAAAATTTGTGTAAAGTTTTAAATACAGATAAGTTAGAAGATGATCTTTATAAAGTATATAGGAGTATGACAAAATATGCATACATAGAAAAGGAAAAAATAATAGACTATCTAATATCAAATAAAATCGAAACAAAAGATAGTGTAACAACTAATAATAGTTTATTTGAGAATATACAATGGAAAATAGCAAAAAAAGATTTGAAAAATGAAATAAAAATAAATAAACAAAAATATGGAATCCCACAAGGATCCCCATTAAGTGGTATTTTTGCTAATGTATATATGATCGAGTTTGATAAATTAGTTAAAGATTATGTTAAAGAAAAAAGTGGAATATATATGAGATATTCTGATGATTTAATCATTGTTATTCCAAAGAATCAAGTCGGCTCAATTAATGAAATATGGCATTATTTGAAAGGTATAAAAGACAAATATCCAACATTAGAAATGAATTTAAATAAAACTTCTGGATATTTATATGAAAATCATAATGTAAAATCTCTTCACAAATCAATTATTGGAATGAAAAATGGAAATAATTTTATAAGTTATTTGGGTTTTTCTTTTGATGGCAACTATGTAAAATTTAGAGATAAAACATTGACTAAATTTTTCTATAAGCTATATAGAAGAATAGATGATATGACTAAAAGAGAAAATGAAAGAATATTAAAAGGAAAAAAGAAGAAAACAAAAATAGATAAACATAGAATAATAAAAGTGTTAAACATTAGTAGTGGTGAATCAAGAAAGTTTATTGATTATGTATATAGGGCTAAAAAAGTATATAAAAATGAAAAATATATAATTAATTTTAGTAAAAAAGTAAAAAGTAAAATTTTTGTTAGATTTGAGGACAATAAAAAAAGACAGACAAAAGTGGGGGTATAATATAATGATTTATATAACAGGAGATATGCATAGGGATTTTTATAGATTGTATAGTATAGAAAATAATAATGAAAACATGGTAATTATTTTAGGTGATGTGGGTATTAATTATTGTTTAAATGAAGAAGATAATAAATTTAAAAGGCATTTAAATGATATGAATATAAAATTATTTTGTATTCAAGGTAATCATGAAGAACGACCTGAAAATATATCAAGTTATAAAGAAATTGATATGTTTGGAGGTAAGGTATTTATCGAAGATGAATATCCTAATTTAATATTTGCTAAAAATGGTGAACTATATACAATAGAGGGAAAATCTATACTTGTTATAGGTGGAGCTTATTCAGTAGATAAAGATTATAGATTAGCATATGGACATAGATGGTTTAAAGATGAGCAATTAACAGAATCAGAAAAAGAAGAGATATTACGTAAATATAGTGGTAAACATGTTGATATTATTTTATCTCACACCTGTCCTTTGAAATATGAGCCAACTGAAGTGTTTATGAAAGGATTAGATCAATCTAAAGTAGATAAATCCATGGAAATATTTTTAGATAAAATAGAAGAAAATATTGATTATGATAAATGGTATTGTGGTCATTTTCATACAGAAAAACAGATTGATAAATTAGAATTTATGTTTGGGAGAATTAAATTATTTAATAAAGATGAATTCTATCCTAAATATAATAAAAATAGTTATGAAATACTAAGAGATGCTTATAGCCAAGATGAAGTTATGAAAGAAGCAGTTATTTGCCCAAAATGTCATTCTAAGGATATATTGGTAATAAAAGGTGATGGATTTAGAATAGATGGAGCAGACTTTATTGGAATCACTTGTAATAAATGTAAAAAAGTTTATGGATTTCATGATGTAAATTATAAACCTAATTGCCCTAGAGAATTATAAAAAACATAGAAAGGTAAAAATTCTAAAAATTGTATGTTATAATAATTACAGCAGTTAGGAAGTGATAGAATGGATGAAGAAAGTAAAACTGAAATATCTTTAAGACCAATGATGAAAATATCGGAAATGGTTCCTTACTTAAAAGAAAAAAATATCAAATTTAAAATAATGCCTGAATTAGAAGCAGAAAAGTATTTAAGATATAATAATAATTATTATAATGTGACAGCATATAAACATAATTTTGAAAGATATTTTATTGATGGAGAGTTTGTTGATAAATTTATAGACTTAGACTTTGCTTATTTAAAAGATTTAGCTATCATTGATCACAGATCAAGATTAGTTTTATTTAAAATGATTATTGATATTGAGCATTATTTAAAAATAAGAATTTTAAATTTAATAGAGAACGTAGGTAAAGAAGATGGCTATAGAATTGTCAATATGTATTTAGAAAAAGATTTTAATGATGAAAAATTTCCTAAAAAGGTTCACAAAAGTATTCGAAATAAAGTAACAAGTGAATATTATCAAAAAATATTTACAAAATATGATTTAGATGGTGATACAAAAATAGAAAATATACCTATATGGGAATTTCTAGAAATAATAACATTTGGTGAATTAGTTAATTTTTATGAATTTTTTGCTAAAGAATATGAATTAAAAAATGAAATTAAAAATGTTTTTATTCTAAGAGAAGTTGTAAAATTAAGAAATGCAGTTGCTCATAATTCATGTGTTTTATGTGATCTTGATAAAAAAGATAATAATTTTGCACCTGATTATAAAATAGTTAATTATTTAAATAATTGTGAAATAAGAAAAGAAACAAGAGCTAATAAATTAAGTAATTCAAGAATAAGACAAATAACTTATACTCTTTATATGTTTAATGAAATTGTAACTAGTACAGGTGTTAAAATAAATGTTACTAAAGACATAAATAATTTGTTTTATGAACGAATAATTTTACATAAAGAATACTATAATAATAATGAACTATTAAAATCAATATATGCCTATTTTGATAAAATAATAAAAAAACATTATAGTGTAGATATTGAACAAAATAGTTTGACATGATCATTATTATATGGTAATATGGTTATGCAAGGAAAAAGTGTTTTACACTTTTGCATGGGCACTGTCTTTATTGATGGAGCCCTATTTTTCTTTTATAATGCATATTTTAATAGAGGATTAATTTCTTCTATTTTTTAATTTCTAGGATAAAATAATGACTAAAGTAAAAAAATTGTTTGATTTCATGGTATAATTAGACTATAAGTGTTTTGAAAAAGTAGGTGTAGTATGGGTGTTTATGAAAGTGAAGCAAGATTAGAAGATAGAATGATAGACCAACTTGTTAAGCAAGGATATGAAAAGGTAAAAATAAATGATGTCAAAGATTTAGAAAATAATTTTAGAGAGCAAGTTAATCGCCACAATAAAATTGAATTAAAAAATAAACCACTATCCGATAAAGAATTTGAAAAGCTAATGGTAAAAATATCTGGAAAAGGTGTTTATCAAAGTGCAAATGAATTAAGACAAAAACAATTTATTGAAAGAGATGATGGCTCTAAAGTATATATTGAGTTATTTAATAAAAATGATTGGTGTAAGAATATTTTCCAAGTTACACATCAAACTACTGTCGAAGGCAAATATGTTAATAGATATGATGTTACTATTTTAATAAATGGACTTCCTCTTGTACAAATTGAACTTAAAAGAAGAGGCAATGATATGAAAGAAGCTTTTAATCAAATTAAAAGATATAAAAGACATTCTTATACAGGGCTTTATAAATATATTCAATTATTTGTTATTAGTAATGGTGTAGATACTAAATATTTTGCCAATGGAGATCAGGAATTAAATTATGGATTTACTTTTTATTGGACTGATGTAGATAATAGTAGAATTACTAATTTAGAACAATTCTGTGTGTTCTTCTTAGATAGATGTAATATTGGCAAGATGATAGCAAGATATATGATTATAAATAAGACAGATAAAACTTTAATGGTTATGAGACCTTATCAAGTTTATGCTGTTGAAAATATAGTATCTCGTGCATTAGATACAAGTAATAATGGATATATTTGGCATACAACTGGATCTGGTAAAACTATTACATCATTTAAAACAAGTCAAATATTAGCATTAGAACCATCTATTAATCAGGTATTCTTCTTAGTTGATAGAAAAGATTTAGATAAACAAACATTAGATGAATTTAATAAGTTTGATCCAGGTTGTGTTGATATGACAAATCAAACAGATAAATTAATTAAACAAATAAAAGACAGTTCAAAACCGCTTATAATAACTACTATTCAAAAAATGGCAAATGCTTGCTCTAATCCTAAATATGCAGGTGTAATGGAGAAATATAAAGATTTAAAAACAGTATTTATAATTGATGAATGTCATAGAAGTCAATTTGGTGAAATGCATAGGCAAATATCTAAAACATTTACAAAGGCACAATATTTTGGATTTACAGGTACTCCTAGATTTAAAGAAAATCCATCACAAGATGGAAGAAGTACAGCAGATATATTTGAAAAATGTTTGCACACCTATTTAATTAAAGATGCTATTAAAGATGAAAATGTATTAGGTTTTTCAGTTGATTATATGAAATTTATTGAATTAAATTCAAGAAAATTAGAAGAAGATATGATGGTAGAAGGGATAGATACAGAAGAAGTATTTATGGCTGATGATAGAATTACCTTAATAACAAATGATATTATTAAACATCATAATATCAAAACTCGTGATAAAAAATATAATGCTATATTTACAGTATCATCAATTCCGCAATTAGTTAAATATTATGATACTTTTAAAACGATTAATCATGATTTAAAAATAGGAGCTATATTTACTTATGGTGCAAATGAAGAATTGGATGACGACATTGAGCATTCTAGAGAATCTTTAGATAGAATTATTGGTGATTATAATAAAATGTATAATACTAATTTTTCTTCAAATAACTTTGATGGATATTTTAGAGATATATGTAAAAAGATTAAAAACACTGAAATAGACATAGTAATCGTTGTTAATATGTTATTAACAGGATTCGATGCTAAAAGATTAAATACATTATATGTTGATAAGAGTCTGAAATATCACGATTTAATTCAAGCGTTTTCAAGAACAAACAGAGTTGAAACAGAAACGAAACCGTTTGGGAATATAGTTTGCTATAGAACTACTAAAACAAGAGTGGATGAAGCAGTTAGATTATTTTCACAAACAGATAGTATAGATACTGTAATTATGGCACCATATGAAACATACTTAGAAAAACTAAAAGTGTGTGTTGATAGATTGCTTAGTATCACACCAGTAGTAGAAAGCGTTGATTCACTTGAAAGTGAAGAAGATATTAAAGAATTTATAATAGCATTTAGAGAACTTGCAAAAGTTTTAGTTAGTTTAAAAACATTCAATCAATTTGATTTGGATACCTGTGGAGTATTAATCAATACTCAAATATTTGAAGATTATAAAAGTAAATATTATGAATTATATAGAAAATTGTCAAATGATAAAGAGAAAAGTTCAATATTAAATGATGTAACTTTTTCATTAGAGTTAATCCAGACAGATAAAATTAATGTTTCATATATATTAAATTTAATTAGAAATGTTGATTTATCAAATGAAGAACAAAAGCAAAAAGACATTATTGATATTCAAAGTAAATTAGTAAATATTACAGATGATGAATTATTCTTAAAAGCAGATTTAATTAAAAGTTTCTTAACATCAATATTACCAACTTTAAAAGAAGACGATTCTATTGATGAAGCATTAGATAATCATATGAATAAAGAAAGAGAAAAAGAAATAGAAAAATTTGCTAGTAATAATGATATTAACATTGATAGATTAAAGCAAATCATTGATGAATATGAGTATAGTGGAATATTCCCAGATAAAGAAATAAACGATTCAATAGAAATCGATGACTATTGGGAAAGAAGAACTATTAAAAATAATATAAAAGAGTTTATTAAAAATATTTTAAAGAAATTTATGTAGGTGGTATATATGTCTAGAGAAGAAAAACAACAATCACAGCAAGCGGAATTGCAAAAACAATTGTGGAGTATAGCTAATACCTTAAGAGGTAATATGGATGCTAATGATTTTAAAAATTATATTTTAGGATTAATATTTTATAGATATCTATCTGAAAACTTAGTTAATTATGTAGAAAATACAATGTTAAGAAATACTAAAAAGTATGTAGATATGTTTGATGACAAAAGTAGAGTTGATGACTTTAAAGGCGATTTAATTGAAGATGAAAATATAGGATATTTTATTGAACCAGATTATTTATGGAGTACTTTGATAGATAAAATTAAAACTGGTAAATTTGATATATCAATGTTACAAAAAGCAATTAATTCAATATCTGAATCTACTTTAGGAAATGAATCGGAGGATGATTTTGAAAATCTTTTTGAAGATATGGATTTGAACAATTCTAAACTTGGTAGAGGAGAAGCAGATCGAACTAAATTAATATCAACAATTATGTTAAAAATTAATGATATTGACTTTCACCATGAAGATGCAGAAATTGATGTTTTAGGTGATGCTTATGAATATTTGATTTCCAATTTTGCAGCATCAGCAGGTAAAAAGGCAGGAGAATTCTATACTCCACAACAAGTATCAAGAATTCTTGCTAAATTAGTTACAATTAATAAATCTAAACTTCAATCTGTATACGATCCTACTTGTGGATCTGGCTCATTACTATTAAGAGTTGGTAAAGAAACTAAAGTAGTATCTTATTATGGACAAGAATTTAATTCTACTACTTACAACTTAGCACGAATGAATATGTTGTTACATGGTGTTTCATTTAGGCATTTTGATATAAAAAATGATGATACTTTAGAAAGACCTAGACATATTGATATGAAATTTGATGCAGTAGTTGCAAACCCACCTTATTCTCAAAATTGGAGTGCAGATCCTAAGTTTATAGAAGATGAAAGATTTAGTGCTTATGGTAAACTAGCACCTAAATCAAAAGCTGACTTTGCTTTTATTCAACATATGATTTATCAGTTATCTGATAATGGGACAATGGCTGTAGTATTACCACATGGAGTATTATTTAGAGGAGCATCAGAGGGGATAATCAGAAAGTATCTTATTAAAGATAAAAACTACTTAGATGCTGTAATTGGATTACCTGCAAATATATTTTATGGTACTAGTATTCCTACCTGTATATTAGTATTTAAAAAATGTAGAGAAAATGAAGAAAATATTATATTTATCGATGCATCTAAAGATTTTGAACCAGGAAAAAATCAAAATAGATTAAGAGATCAAGATGTTGATAAAATAATCAAAACTTATACTGATAGAGTCGAAATAGAAAAATATTGTCATATAGCACCACTATATGAAATAGAAGAAAATGATTATAACTTAAATATTCCTAGATATGTAGATACCTTTGAAGAGGAAGAAGAAATTGACATTAAAGTAGTACAACAAGATTTAAAAGAAATAGATAAACAAATAGCTGAAGTTGATAAAGAACTTAATGTTTATTTAAAAGAATTAGGATTAGATGAAATATAAAATAAAAGGATTCATACAAACATATTTTGCATAAGTCCTTTTTTTAGTTCTTGTAATTTTTTTAATTTAAGTTCTTCTAAAAAAATCTTTTTTTCTTTTATTTCAATTATTGTTCCAATTTTATTTTGTATATCAATAGTGGGTACATTTACAAAATAATTTGAAATTTGTGGCGCTGTTAATTGAGGTATTCCTGTAGATTCAGGTATTATTTTGATATTATTAATGGCTTCTTGAAAATATTTTAAATTATAGTTTTTCTTTGGAATAAGAACAATCAATCTTACAATAGGATAATAAAACCCATTTCTAACCTTTGCGACACCAATCTCTCCACGCCCTGTGATAGTAATTGAATTTTCTTTTATCTTATAAATATTACTATAACCATATAATCCATCTTTATCTAAATTATTTGAATATATAGGGTAACAAAATGTTTTGGTTTTAATGGAAGAAATATGTTCTTTTTTTATATCTCCACCTGCAGATACCGTAAATAGTTCGAATATCCTTTTTTTATTGCAATTCAAATTGTAAATTAGAGATTTTATTAGACTTTGGGTATATAACTTAAGGTCTTCTATTTTCTTAGTTTGTAGTTCTATTTTTTTATCTAGCAAAGTTAAGAAACTGGATAACATAAGCTGTTCTTCCTTTGAACAATAATGAATTTCCATATTATGTAATATACTACCTTTAACTCCAGAAACAGTTCCACCAGAAGTGACTTTTTTTAATTCATTTTGAAAATAATTACTCAAAAATTCATATTTCAAAAAAGTATTATCTATTAAAGCATTCCCTCTATATTTTATTACTCTTTGTGCTAATGCAATATTTTCTTTGTCAATTTGTGCAACGTTTCCACAAGGGGCTTCAGTAGTTATAAGTACATCTCCAACCTTCGGTTTTCCTCTATGCATAATTTCTTCGTATTCAATTTCGGCAACATATTCTTTGGAACAATCATAATCAATATATCCTTTTTTTACATTTTTCGCTGTTACTAAAAAAATTCCTGTTTCAGTTTTATTTGGTGTTTTTCCTCTATAATCAACATATGTTGTAACATTGCAAATTTTATCATGTTGCCACTCATCAGTAAATTCTTTAAATCTTAATTTAGGAACATTCATCATCTCACCACTTTTCCAGTCCTTAAGTTTGTTAAATAATGAATGTTCTGGTGCCACTATCTTTTATAATATATATGAAAGGAGAAGTAGTATGCAGTTACTAAAAAAGAAAATACTTTATAAAGATTGGATTTATGAATGGCTGTTAGACAAAAAAATTATATTAAAGAATCTACATATGCTAATTATTCTACAAATATTTTTAATCACATAATTCCTAAACTTGGAAACTATTATCTAAAAGATATAAATCACAAAATCATACAAGATTTTTTACTTGATTTATCCAAAAATGGAAATAAAAGTAGTGATGGTGGTTTATCTGAAAAAACTATTAAAGATATAGCAATAATTGTTAAAGGCAGTATTAAAAAAGCTATAAATGACAATCTAATAGATTATATAGAATTATCTTTCAACTACCCAAAGACTCATAAAGAAGAAAAAATTTATATTCTTACTAAAAGTGAACAGAATAAAATAACAAATTATTCTATTGAAAATTTAAATAATAAAAATTTAGGAATTTTAATTTCGTTATATTCAGGGCTAAGAATTGGCGAGGTATGTTCATTGAGATGGGAAAACATAGACTTTAAAAAAGGAATTTTAACAGTAAATAAAACAATTCAGAGGGTTTATATCAAAGATAAAGATAAAAATATATCTAAAGTTATCATAACTGCACCAAAAACAAAAAATGCAAATAGAGATATTCCAATTAACAACTGTTTCTTAAACATATTAAAGAACTTAAAAGGAAAAGATAATGAATATATTATATCTGGAAATGAAAAATATATAGAACCAAGAACATACAGAAAATATTTTGAAAAAGTATTAAAAGTCAATAAACTTAAACATATCAATTTTCATTCCTTAAGACATACATTTGCAACAAATTGTATATCTGCAGGAGTTGATTATAAGACAGTAAGTGAATTGCTAGGACATGCAAATGTAAATATCACCCTTAATTTATATGTTCATCCAAGAATGTCTCAGAAGAAAAAGTGCATAGATCTAATAAGTAAAGTATTTCAAGAAAAGGTAAAATAAATATCTTTTCTTTTTAATATACAATTTAGTAATAAAATATTTAAAATCCATGATATAATTATAGTATCTAATTAACAAACTTAAGGACTAGAAAAGTGGTGAGATGATGAATGTTCCTAAATTAAGATTTAAAGAATTTACTGATGAGTGGAGTACTAAAAGAATTTGTGATGTTGCTACTGTAACTGGTGGCGGAACTCCATCAACTGACAATTCAAAATATTGGAACGGAGATATTCAATGGTTTACTCCATCTGAAATAGGAAAAACTAAATATATTTCAAACAGCTCAAGAACAATAACGAAAGATGGCTTAAAAAATTCATCTGCAAAATTATTGCCTATTGGAACTATTCTATTATCAAGTAGAGCTACAATTGGTGAAGCTTCTATACTAACTAATGTAGCATCTACTAATCAAGGATTCCAGTCTTTAATTGTTGATGAAAAATATAATAACGAGTTTATATTTTATCTTAAAAATAAATTTCAAAAAGAAATGTTAATAAAAGCATTTGGATCCACCTTTTTAGAAATAAGTAAGTCAAATATAGAAAATATAAAGATTATACTTCCTACTTTAAACGAGCAAAATAAAATAGCAAATTTTCTATCATTATTAGACAAAAAAATAGAACTACAAACTAAGAAAATAGAAGACCTTAAGTTATATAAATTGTGCCTAAAAAATAGAGTGTTTAATGAGTCGGGTATGTTAAGGTATAAATTAAATAATTTATGTTGTTGTAAAGCTTCTAATATCAATCTATTAGATATAGAATTCGATAATGGAAAGTTCCCAATTTATGGTGCAACAGGAGAAATAAAAAAAATTAGTACTTTTCAATTTAGTGATAATTACATCGCTATTGTTAAGGATGGAGCAAGTGTAGGTAAAACTATTATTTGTGATGGTAATAGTTCTATTATAGCAACAATGAGCGCAATTATTCCTAATAAAATTCCAATATATTATTTTAATGAATTAATTGAAAATATTAATTTTTCTAAATATATTGTTGGTTCTGGTATACCACATATATATTTTAAGGACTACTCGACGGAAACAGTTAAAATTCATAATAGACCAAGGATGAAGTTAATAGATTCTATATTTTATGACTTATCAAGAAAAATAACTTATGAAGAAGATAAACTAAAAAAATTATTTCAATTAAAAAAAGGTTTAATGCAAAATATGTTTGTATAGCAATATAGAATAATCTTGTTTACTATTTAAATACGATTTAGTGTACTTTTCGCGTACGATTTGAATACGATTTAGTTTACTATTCGACTACTAAAAAAATACAATTTAGTTTATTGACTAAATACAGTCAAGTGTTAAAATATAGTAAACTTGAAACATTATGCAAAGAAATATACACTATTTTGTTTACTAATTAGTGTACTAAATAGTTTACTTTTTGATTTATTATTTAGTTTATTGTTTTGTTGATGTCAATAGAATATAATATAGTAAAATAGCAATATTTGTGGGAAGACTTAGGTCTTCTTTTTTGCTGTTTTAAAGGAGGTGATACTTATGGCTAGTCATCCTATAAAAATTATTGATTTTATTAAAATAGGATGATAATAACAAATTAATATCTATTATAAATAAAGGGTTAAATATAGTAACATCCTATATATTAACCTACGAAGTAGGATGAATTTCGTAAGTACGAAATAAGAATAGCACCATTAAATATCCTTATATAATAAGGACTTTTTAAGTTTATGGTGCTATCTTCTTATCCTGCTTTTTTAGAAATTAAAATATTTAATAGGAAATCATCCTATTAGGAAGGAGTGATATTTTTGAGAATATTTAAATTATATTTGCCATTTGAATTATTTGATAGAATAAAATTGATGGCTAAATTTTATAACTTATCTATTTCTAAAATGATGAAAGAATTATTAGAAATAGGTTATATTGAAATGTTAAAAAATCATAATTACAAAGATAATGATTAGGAGGTGGTTATTTGAATTATGATAATTATATAAAAATACCAATTGTATTATTATCGGATACTAATGTAAGCTCTAGTGCTAAATTATTATATGGTTTATTAGTATTATTAACTTATCAAGAAGGATATTGTTATGCTAATAATAGTTATTTAGCTGATAAGTTAAATGTAGGAACTAGGGCTATTACTAGATTATTAAAAGAACTGTCTGATAATAATTATATTAAAATGGAATTTAAACATAAATTCATAAGAAAAATATTTATAGTTAATGAAATAAATGCATCCATAAGTCTAGATTATAAAGACTAATTAAATGGATGTATTTTTCGTTTTCAAAAGATATATTTAACTATAATAATATAATAAATAGAATATAAAAATACTAATATTATAAATTAAATATAATAAATTAATTTAAATAATTAACTAGAAGGGAGTTTGATATATGTACGAAAAAATATCAATAATAAATAATTTAAACATAAATTTAAATAGGTGGTTTAATAATGGAGGATGCCTATTTGACTAACACTACATTTAAAGATCTTATTTTAAAATATCTAATTGAAGAGATAATAAAAGAAGAAAAAGGAGATTCATCTAATTGATGATTTGCATATCTAATAAGATGATGCTATCATGGATGAGTCTTAATACCCAATTAAGTAAGAAGAAAAGGAGGATAAATGTATAATACTTACTTAACTGGTGTAGATTTCAATGTAGGAATCTACATAAGATTATCTCAAGAAGATAAAGATAAAAAATATGAATCTGATAGTGAAAGTGTAATTAATCAAAAAGAATTATTAAGAGGTTATGTTAAAAATAATAATTTTAATTTAGTTAAAGAGTATGTCGATGATGGATATTCTGGCACTGATTTTGAAAGACCTGGATTTCAAAAAATGTTAGAAGATATAAATAATAAAAAAATTAACTGTGTCATAGTTAAGGATTTATCTAGATTAGGTAGAGATCATGTTATGACTGGCTATTATATTGAAACATTTTTTCCAGAAAATAATATAAGATTTATTTCTATATTAGAATCCTATGATAGTTTTAAAAATCAAGCCAGTAATGATTCATCAACATTTATAATTGCTTGTAACGATTATTATAGCAAGCAAAACTCTGTTAAGATTAGAAATGTACTAAATGAAAAAAGAAAAAATGGAAAATTTGTTGGGAGCTTACCTTGCTTTGGTTATATGAGAGATCCAGAAGATAAAGGTCATTTAATACCTAACCCAGAAACTGCATCTATTGTTAAAAATATTTTTAAATGGAGAGCAGATGGAATTGGACCTACAGAAATAGCAAATAGACTTAATAAAGAGAAAGTTCCAACTCCAAGTGGCTATAAAAAGACTAACTATTCATCAAGACTAATTGATAGAGATAATTGGAATATTTCTACAGTTAAAAAGATTCTTTGCAATAGAATTTATACTGGTGATTTAGTTCAACATACTCAAACAAAAGTTAATTATAAATCTAAAAAGAAAATAACTTTAGATGAAAAGTTATGGATAATAGTTGAAAACACACATGAAGCACTGATAGACAGGGATACTTTTAATTATGTTAATACTTTAAGAAAAAGAAATACTAGAAATTATGAAGTTAAGACAAACAGAGAAAAAAGATTATTGGAAGGAAAACTATTTTGTAAAGAATGTCAAAACAGATTAACTGTACTTTATAGGAAAAAATTAGATTATTGGTCAGTTAATTGTAATAGATATTCTAGAGATCCTGTAAGAGGAAGATGCTATTCACATTTTTATCCGTATAATTATTTAGAAGAACAAATTTTAGAACAAATTAATAAATCAGTATCTAAATTAATTAAAGAACTAGATGTAAATGAATTAAATAATGAAGTTGTTAAAAATATTTATAAAGAAACAACTGATATAGATAAAGTTATCAAGGAATTACAAATTGAAAAAGATAAAATCACTAATAGATTAGCAACTTTGTATAATGATAGGTGTGATGAAATAATTTCGGTAGATACTTATAAAGTATTAGCTAGTGAATCAGAAAGTAAATTAAAACAGATAAATGAAATTATTGAAAATGAGCAAGTAAAAAAATATAAAATTAAAAATAAAAGTAGTATTTTACCAAATTATACAAAAAAGATAAAAAAGCTATTAGATTTAAACAAACCTAAAAAAGAATTGATGAATATTCTTATAGACAAGATAGTGATTGATAAAGATAGAAATATCACTATTAAATATAAATATGATGTAGTACAAGAAGTTACTTTTAAATATGAAAATAGAAATTTAGCAAGAAATCCTTATGGTAGAAAAGGCAAAGAATAATGTATAATATTTATAGGTGATTATTTAATGTCAAATATTACAAAACAACCACATTATGTTTATAGAAAATATTTAAAACCATGGACTCAACAAAAAAAGATTTACTGTTTAAGTAATAATAAAAAAATATTTTTAACAAACATTATGAATATAGGGAAAGAAAATTATTTTTATGAATTCAAACTATGTACTGATAAAGAAATTGAAATGGGGAAATATTTTGCAAAAAATTCTTGTGATAGTTTAATGCATATATATGAAAAACTCAACAGGGAACTAAAAGAAGCTTATAATATTTCAAATAGCACAACAAAAAATGAAATAATTGAGTTTGCAAGACAAAGCGAAGAAAAGTACTTTAATTGCATGGTAGAAGATAGATTAAAACAAACATTAAATCTATTATATAAAGAAGACTTTTCTTTTTTAGAAAATGAAATTAATTCTATGCAATTTTTTCATGCAATTGCAGAACAATATTGTCGAACAAAAAAAATTAAAGAGAACACGAATAAAATGTGTTTAGAATTAAATGATCCTGATATAAGAGGAAATAATATATGGTTTTTAATTCGCCATAGTATTGCATTTAAAATAGGTTTATCACTATTTCAAGAAAAATATCAAGTCTGTTTGTTAAAAAATGAAAATTGTAATTTTATAACTTCAGATCAACCTGTAATAAATTTTCACAGTGATTTTGATGGTATACCAACTGAATTCGAATTATACTATCCTATTTCACCATCATTAGCACTAATGGTTTCAAAACAAGAAAAATATCTAGATAAAAATGTTATAACAATTGATGATGACGAAGCTATAAAATGGAATGATTTGATTGCTAAATTATCGTATAATCAAATATATTCTCATAAAAAAGAACTTTTAGAAAAATATATAATAAAATAAAATTACTTTTGTACAACAAAATAAAGAATTGTGGAACAAAAGTAAAAAGATAAAATATATTACTAATGGTAAATAAACCCATCAGGTGGTGAAGGTGCTGAAATTGTTTATGCCCTTCGTAATAATGAAACTCTAGCA
>CAOJDX010000025.1 GCA_948433435.1 uncultured Clostridia bacterium | reverse complement strand
ATGCTGCAGGGAATGTAGGAGAATGTAATAGTGAACAATTTAAACTAGATAAGACACCACCAAGATGTAATGGCTGGACAGGAACAAGTACTATCTGGACAACAGGTAATGCATCAGTAAAGGCCAATTGTACAGATGCAACTAGTGGATGTTTAAGTAGTCAAAGTAATGCAATTTTATCTAATAAATTACCAAGTAATAATACAACAAGAACAGCATTTGCAAATGCAACAATTAAAGATAATGCAGGAAATGAAACGAATTGTAGTGAGGTCGTGAATATATATAAAGATAATGAAGCTCCTTCTTGTGGAGATTGGGTTGGTAATAATAGTTGGACGAAAAATAATATTACAGTAAAACTAAAGTGTTCTGATGTTGGAAGTGGATGTGAACAGTCTACATATAACGTCAAAGAGTATAGTGCTAATCGTGATGAAACTGAATACTCTGGTCATTTATTACAAAGAATTTGTGATAATGTAGGAAACTGCTCTTCCTGCTCAAACAGTGGTGTTCCAGTTAAACATGATACAAAAAAACCAACATGTAGTATAGCGATTAGTGGTACCTGGGGAACTAATGGCTGGTATAAGAAAAACAATGTAAATATAGTTCTTTCTCCTCAGAATGATAGTAGTGGCATAGGCTGTTATGGACTATCTTCTAATTCATTGTCATCTTGTAACGGAACGTCAGTGGGGCAACAGTCAGATACCTCAAGTGCCAAATGGCATGGTTATGTCAAAGATGGAGCAGGAAATGTGGGGAAATGTAGTTCAGTTCAATTTAAAGTAGATACTGTACCACCAATTACACCGTTCATTGATCGAGATCTTGTACAATATATAACTAATAGTGCAGGAACTGGCGGAAAAAATATTTATGTTAATATATATGGAACCTGTGATTATGAATGTTATCAAGCTCATGCTACTTCTAGCGTAGCAATGTCAGATAGTGGCTATCAATGTTTTGATAATTTTAGTTGTAATAATTACAGTAAAGACTATACAGGTAACAGAGTATGTGCTTATAGAAAGAATGAACCATGTAATACAATTGTAAGGCAATCGCGAGATAATCTTTCTGGAGTAAAGAGAGTATTTCAAAAGTCCAAGGTTCAAGTAGGATGCTTTACTGCTTATCGTCTTCCTGATATAGATTATTTATCAATTTATGCAGAGGATAATGCTGGTAATGTTTCCCCTAATGGTTTACATATGGAAATTTTGAATCATCATGTATGGAGAGCTGATAGACCTCTTTTAGACAAATATAAAAAAAGTGGTAATAAATGGGTTTTAAAAAATACTGATGCAAGGAATTGTCCATTTGGGGGAGCTGCAGCTTATAAAGATAAGACTTATTAATTCCTAGATTGTGATGATTTAAGTAGTATAAAAAAAGGATCTTTAAGATAAGATCTTTTTTATTTATTAGGATATTTTCTTTAATTAATTAATTCTTTATCTTATAATATAAATAAGAGGTGTAAGAATGGTAGTTGGTGTTTTAGTAGAATTATCTAATAAAAATATTGATAAAATTTTTGATTATTCTGTTCCTTTATTATTAACAGATAAAATTAAGCTTGGTATTAGAGTATTGGTTCCCTTTGGAAAACAGACATTGGAGGGATTCATTGTAGAAATTAAAGCAGAAACCCAAGTAGACACTAAATCAATAATAAATATCATAGATGAGGAACATATTTTAAGTAAAGAATTACTTACCCTTGGTAAAATAATGCAAGAAAAAACATTATCAACTCTAATTAGTTGCTATCAAACCATGCTTCCTAAAGCATTAAAAGCTAAAAAAGGAACAAAAATTAATAAAAAATATGATACATATTATAAATTAGGCTCTATAACTGGAAAAATAAATGATAAACAAGAGGAAATTATTAATCTATTTAAAGAAAAAAAATTAGTAGAAAAAAAAGAAATTATCAATATTTCTAGTAGTAGTTTAAAAACTTTAGTGAATCGTGGTGTTTTAATTCCCGAATTAAAGGAACACTACCGTTTAGAATATGAAAATAGAAAATTAGAACAATCTGAACTTACCATAGAACAAAAAAGAGTGGTAGCAGAAATCAATGATACTTCTGATCAAGTTTATCTTCTCCACGGTGTAACAGGTTCAGGAAAAACAGAAGTATATATGGAATTAATCAGTAAAGTTTTAAAGGAGGGAAAAACGGCTATTGTACTAGTACCAGAAATAAGTTTAACTCCCCAAATGATTCAGCGCTTTACAAAAAAATTTGGTCAGAATATTGCTGCCATTCACTCTGCTTTATCAGAAGGAGAAAAGTATGATGAATGGCGTAGAATTTATCGAAAAGAAGCTAATATTGTGATAGGTGCTCGTAGTGCTCTATTTAGTCCAATAGAAAATTTGGGGATCATTATTATAGATGAAGAACATAGTGATACATACAAACAAGATGATTCCAATCCAAGATATGATGCCAAAGAAATGGCTATTGAAAGAAGCAAATTAAACCCAGGTTGTAAAGTAGTATTAGGGAGTGCTACCCCCTCTCTTGAAAGTTTTGCTAGAAGTCAAAAACATATTTATCACTTGGTTAGCTTACCTAATAGAATCAATCAAATGCCATTACCTGAGATAAAAATAATAGATATGAACAATGAAATAAAAACTAGTAAGGGTCACTTTTCAAATGAATTACTGAAAAAAATAGGAGAAAAAATAGGACTAAATGAACAGATAATTTTACTCTTAAATAGAAGAGGATATTCTTCCTTTGTTAGTTGTAAAAATTGTGGCTATGTGGCGAAATGTCCATTTTGCGATATTACATTAACTTATCATTTATCTACAAATAATTTAAGATGTCATTACTGTGGATATGCTACTAAGAAAATAGAAGAATGTCCAAATTGCCAAGAAAACTCTATTACAACCATAGGAGTTGGAACAGAAAAAATAGAAGAAGAATTAAAAAAATATATTAAAGAAGCAAGAGTAGTTAGAATGGATTTTGATACAACCAGTAGAAAAGGAGCTCATAAAAAAATTATCACTGCATTTAAAGAAAAAAAATATGACATTCTACTAGGCACCCAAATAGTAGCTAAAGGTTTGGACTTTGAAGATGTAACCCTAGTAGGAGTAATTAATGCCGATACTTCATTAAATATTCCAGACTTCAGAAGCAGTGAAACAACCTTTTCATTATTAAGTCAAGTAGCTGGAAGAAGTGGTCGAAGTAAAAAACGAGGAGAAGTTATTATTCAAACCTATAATCCCAATCACTATGCCATAGAATATGTAAAAAAACACGACTATATTGGGTTTTATCAGAAAGAAATGCTCATTAGAAAAGAATTAAAATATTCTCCCTATTATTTTTTAACTTATATCAGAGTAAGTGGTAAAGACAGTGATATTTGTTATCAGGAAGCATTAAAAATTCGTAAGTCTTTAGAAAAATATTTAACGGAAACGATTATTTTAGGACCAAGTAGTAATTCTATTTTTAAAATAAACAATATATATCGCTATGGAATTATTCTAAAATATAAAAAACAAGATAACTTATATTATGCTTTAAATAAAATGATAGAAGCGTATAAAAGTAATAGGAAAGTAGTAGTGGATTTAAATTTTAACCCTCGGCATTTTATATAAAATGTATACAAATTTTAAGTTTATATGATATACTTATCATAAAGATAGGAGGCTGATGTGATGAAGAAAATATTTTCCAAAATGTTGGAACGAGAAGATATAAAATCATTAACAAAAGAAATAGTAAATAATAAACATTATAATAATTTAACAGTCTCATTACCTTTTAATAATAATTATTTTATGACTAACCATTATGCATTATTTCTAGTGATCGATGCATTAATGAAATTTGAATTAATTATAGAAGAGGAAAATCTGATAGAAGAATATATTAGTCAATTAAAAAGAATTGCTAAAAAAATGAATAATTATCAAGATATTGCTAAGGGAATTAACTTATTAATAAGTAAAACGGTTGCCAAATTACTCAATATAAATAACTATAAATCACCAGAGTCTAAAAAAAAGATTTTACGATATGTCTATGAAAAATATATAGTAGAAGGCTATTTTTACTATGGTCTATCTAGTAGTAATAAAAATGAACTTGACTTTTCGGGAATAAAAAAAGATGGATTTATATTAGACTCTAGATTAAGTGAAGTAAACGAAGTTCTTAAAAAATATGAAAATAGAAATGTTATTAAAAGGGTTGAAAGTGATATTACAGATAATTTTGTAGTTGCTTGTTACTTTGCCTTTTTGGGGCCTGACTATTTAGAAAAATTTGCAACCAGTGGAATATTCAATCATAAATCTTATGATACAAGTTGTTTTTATACTAAGGATATGCACATTTTTAAAGAAAATCTTGAAAAATATATGAATAATAAAAAGGTTAAAACAGAAGAAAGAAATATAATCATGAATAATTTATTAGAAGTATGGCAAGAAGATAGTATTAGTAATAGTCATGGATATGTAGCTTTAATTAAAAGAAGCTATTTAAAAAGAAATTATTTAAAAGACATCGAAGAAATTATTGAAAATTCTAAAGAAATAGATATTATAGAGTCAATGGCCATGATTATGGAAAGTCGTTATACTGGATATGAAATTGATCATGATATTTCATCTCTATATCTTGAAACGGTGGCACTTCCTAGTTATCAAAATATTTTAGGAAGAGAAGAAAAAAGGAAGGTAGAAAAAATTGAAACTTTGGAAGAAATAGTTGCTCCAGAAAAAAAAGAAGTAATCTATCCAACTCCAAAAAAATCTGCTTCTTATGGATATGCCTCTATTTTGATGCTAACAGGTCTACTTTTAATTTCAATAGGAACAACAATTTTAATCATACTTAGTAATTTAGGAAGGTGATAAAAATGACCAAAGTGGTTTTCATGGGAACACCAGAGTTTAGTGTTCCAGTTTTGCAAAGTTTAATCGATCATGAAGAATACGAAGTAATTTTAGTAGTTAGCCAACCAGATAAGAAAAAAGGAAGAAAACAGATAATAACTCCTAGTCCTGTTTCTTTATGTGCTATGGAAAATGCTATTCCTATAGTAAAACCAATAAATATTAAGAAAGAATATCAAGAAATACTAGATACTTCACCTGATATCATTATCACTTGTGCATATGGTCAGATCATTCCAGAGCAGATTCTCAATGCCCCTAAATATGGATGTATTAATGTCCATGCCTCACTTCTTCCAAAGTTTAGAGGAGGAGCTCCAATTCAAAAGGCAATTATAACAGGAGAAGAAACAACAGGAATTACAATTATGTATATGGACAAATTAATGGATAGTGGAGATATTATTAATCAAGAAGAAATAAAAATAGAGGAAAAAGATAATTTAGAAACTCTTACTAGAAAACTTAGTCAATTAGGTAAAAAATTATTAATGGAAACATTACCAAGTATATTAGCTGGTACTAATAATAGAATAAAACAAGATCCAAGTAAAGTTACCTTTGCTTATAATATTACTCTTCAGGATGAACATATTGATTTTAATAAAAGTTGTCGCGAAGTTTTCAATCAGGTTAGAGGATTATCTCCTAATCCAGCAGGTTTTGTAAAATTAAAAAACAAAACAATTAAAATATATAATGGATATCAAAGTAAAGAAAGATCATTGAAAGAGCCAGGTGAAATTGTAAAATTTGATAAAGAGGGAATAGGAGTGTGCACCAAAGACTATTTGTATATAATTACAGAACTAAAACTAGAAGGAAAAAAACAGATGAAAGTGAAAGAATATTTAAATGGTTGTAAAGACAAGTTAATAGGTGAAAAATATGAGTAAAATTCCGAGAGATATGAAACAAAAAAATAAAATGCAAGAAATATTTGAAGATAATCCAGAATTAAAGCAAGTTTTCTTTTTTGGTTTTTACATCATCTTCTTTGTTTTCATTGTCATCTTACTAAGAAGTAGTTTTACAACTACTAACTCAAAAGTAACTAGAAGCAATTCAGGTTATGGAACTAGTTTCAAATTAAAAGAACTTGAAAATGAAAATTATCATTTTAATTATAAAATAATAAAAAATAAAGAAGTAACCATATATGATGGAAATAGAAATAAAGAAATGCAAGAATTTATTAAAAGTGGAACACCTTCTCTTAATTATTATAGTAAAGAGGGAAAATACTATATTAAAAACATTAATACTTTACTTTATGAAGAAAGTATTAATCCAATGGAATTTGAAAAGCTATTAACCTTAAATAATTTAAAAAAACTTTTTATTTATGGTAGTTATATAGCAAGAACAGAATATACCAATAATTCTGAAGAGGACTATATTTATGAAATTAGTACAAGTACCATGTTAAGAAATATAGACAATATAGAAGCAGATGTTGCTGGAGAACCTAATAGGATTGCTGTAAAATTGGATAAAAATGGAGTTTTATCTGAAATTGAGATGAACCTAACAGATTATTTTCATTATTATGATCCCTCTATTAATGAATATAGATTAACCATTAACTATTCTAAATTTGATGAAATTGCTACAATTAATTCAGAATACTAAAATAATAGGTATTCTTTTTCTTTACATTAATTTATATTTAAGATGATTGTATTATCTATAATCATTATTCTTTATTTTGAAAACTATGAGGAAAACGTAAGTACATACGACAGAAAACGACTATATATAAATATAATGATAAAAAAGATATAATGATATAGAATAGTGAGGAGTAAGAAAATATGAATAATCAAAAAAGCAAAAACAAAGAAGTACTTAGTGTAGCCTTAGTCTTATTACTAGTAATGATAATTGTTGGAGTAACATATGCAGCATTTACTTTTAGTAAAACAGGAACAGTAGAAAATGTGATTACAACAGGAGCAGTAACGATGATATATACTGAAGGAGAAAATAAGATTACGATCAATAATGCGATACCGATGACAGAAGAGGTGGGCAAGACATTAAGTGATGAAAACTTCATTTTTGATTTTACCATTAATATCAATATAGTGGGAAATACGACAATCTCCTATGAAGTAACAGCAGAGAAAGACCCATCATCAACACTTGCTAATAGTGAAGTAAGATTATATTTACAAAAGTCCTTAGATGGAACAAATTATGACGAGGAAGTTCTACAACCAAGTCCATATGAGCCAATGGAAGAGGATGATGAATTTGGAGCAAAAGCAGGAGAAATGGTTCTAGATGTAGGGTCAACAAATAAAACAGTAATGTATTACTACAGGTTAAGAATGTGGGTTGACTCTAGTTATGAGTTAAGTGATGTTGCAAAAACTTTTACCATAAGAGTAAATGCTTATGGTAAAGATGGAGGATATAAAGAAAAAAGTAATCCGAATCCACCAGAACTAGTAGGAGATATGATACCAGTAGTATATAATGAAGGCAGTGGTAGTTGGCAGAAATCTTCAACCTCAAAAGGAAGTTGGTATGATTATGATAGTCAAAAATGGGCTAATGCCGTAACAATCAAAGATAGTACAAAAAGAACAGCTTATAAAAATGCATCAGTAGGTACAGCTATACCAATTGAGGATAT
Source organism: uncultured Clostridia bacterium (assembly GCA_948433435.1). Taxonomy (GTDB): domain Bacteria; phylum Bacillota_I; class Bacilli_A; order RF39; family UBA660; genus UBA2730. The sequence continues at coordinate 9,495 of CAOJDX010000025.1, read as the reverse complement.
TAATACCTTCTTAGTATGGATACCAAGATATAGTTATACATTAGGAAATAGCCTTGGCTACCAAATAGAAGGAGCTGACATACCAAGTCAACCAACTCCAGGAGCTTTTGATATTAAGTTTATTAAAAAGAACATAACCAATCTAGGAAGTGGAAAGTATTCAGGAGATACAGCAGAAAACTATTTTACTCCAAGTTCATTCTGTTGGGGCGATACTTGTGATGAGGAAGCAACAAGAAGTGATACTGGAAATATAGAGTTATCAGGAATATGGGTGTCTAAGTTTGAGATGACTGGAACAATTGAAGATATTTCTTCAATTCCAAATACAACAAGTTTAATGAATCAAAACATAGCAAATTTCTTTACAGGAATACAAACTGTAATGAATGGAGAAAGTGGTTTAACAAACTATGGATTTAATGGAAATTATGACACTCATATGATCAAAAATACAGAATGGGGAGCTTTTACTTACCTATCTCAAAGTAAATATGGAAAATATGGAAATATTAACTATAGTGGGACTAATAAAGAGGTTGCCATTAATAACTGTTCTAGTTATATAACAGGAATAGGAGGAGATACTGTATCTGCTAGTAGTTCTAGTACAACATGTACGACCAATACCTATGAAATGGAAAAAGGACAAGCAGCAAGTACAACAGGAAATATCTACGGAATTTATGATACTTCAGGAGGAGCATATGAATATATTATGGGAAATAGTAATAATGAGATATCTAATGCAGGGTTTAGTAGTATGCCAGCGAGAAAATATTATAATTTATATATAGAGAAAACGGGAATAAAAGGAGATGCAACGAATGCGGATGGAACTCAATATTTTTATAGAGATAGGGATGTATTAGTAAATTATTCTATACCTTGGGCAATTCGTGGAGGTCAGTATAACGATAGTACAGACGCTGGACCTTTCAACTTTGATCGTGCTTATGGTTATAGTGGTACTGGTTCAACTCGCTTTATAATTGCAGCATGGTAAACTTCTGTAAATATATTTTATGTAATGGTTACAAAGCTTATTATAACTGAAATAATTATAGTACTTCTATAACATGAACAATATGTTTAAGGAGTACTTTTATTTTTGAAAATTCTATCATTTAATATGATCATCTCTTAATTAATAACTAGAAGAAAAGCTCTAATTAGGATATTTTTCTTTTTATTTACATAAAAATATATTAAATTATAGAGTTTTTATTTCTTTTTCGATATAATACTCTTGGATGTGATAAAATGAATATTTACGATAAAAATTTAGAGGAACTCGAAGAATATTTTCTAAGTATTAATGAAAAAAAATTTAAAGCTAAGCAATTGTATAAATGGTTATATCAAAAAAAGATAACATCCTATGACGAGATAACAGATATAAAAAAAGAGATTATAAATAAATTGAAAGAAGATCTTTCCTTAGAAAAAGTTAGCATAGTAAAAATTGAAAGAGATAAAGATGTTAATAAATATCTTTTTAAATTAAGCGATAGGGAACATATTGAGGCTGTATTAATGAAACATGACTATGGCAACAGTATTTGTGTCTCATCAGAAGTAGGCTGTAATATGGGGTGTAAATTTTGTGAATCAGGTAGAAGAAAAAAGGTTCGTAATTTAAGGGTTAGTGAGATGGTTACTCAACTTCTTTTAGTAGAAGAAGATTTAAAGTCTAAAATAAGTCATGTTGTTGTTATGGGAATAGGGGAGCCATTTGATAATTATGATGTTGTAATGAACTTCATTAAAATAATTAATAATCCCTATGGCTTACAAATAGGCAGCAGACATATTACGGTATCTACTTGTGGCATTGTTCCCAAAATTTACGAATTTATGGAATTTCCATATCAAGTTAATCTAGCCATTAGCTTGCATGCCCCTAACAATCAAATTCGTAATCAAATCATGCCTATTAATAAAGTTTATCCCATAGAAGAAGTAATAGTAGCCATAAAAGAATACATCAAAAAAACCAATAGGCGAGTTACTTTTGAATATATTATGTTAAAAGATATCAATGATAGTATAGCTTGTGCTTTGGAACTTAGTAAATTATTAAAAGGAATAAATTGTTATGTAAATATAATACCATATAATGAAACAGAAAATATTTCCTTTAAACGAAGTGAAGTATTTCAAATCACTAAATTTTATGATATACTAAAAAAAAATAACATAAGTGTGACTATAAGACGAGAATTTGGTTCTAAAATTAGTGCAGCTTGTGGACAACTTAGAAGTAAAAAGGAGGAATTATGAAAGCATATTATTTAACAGATGCTGGAAAAGTTCGTGATCACAATGAGGATAGTTTAATCATTGTTAAAAATAGTAATGAAGAGTATTTAATGGCTGTAGCTGACGGAATGGGGGGACATTCTGCTGGAGAAGTAGCTAGTAGTATTGCCATTAATTATTTAGGAAAACACTTTAAAGAAACCTTTATCAATATGGATAAAAATGAAGCAGTAAATTGGATACGTAATAGTGTAAATGAAGCTAATACTTTAATTTTCCAACATGAAAAAACTCATCCAGAAAGTAAAGGAATGGGTTCTACTTTAGTTCTTGCTATTGTAACTAAAGAATATATTTTATTTGGAAATATTGGCGATAGCTCTGGCTTTGTGATGAAAGATGAGCGCCTTCATAAAGTAACTTATGATCATACTTTAGTAAATTTATTAGTAAGTGCAGGAGAATTAACTAAAGAAGAAGCTAAAGAACATCCAAAAAAGAATGTTTTGATGAAAGCGTTAGGAGCCAATGATCCTATCGAAGTGGATGTTTTTGATTGTGATATGAATATTTCAGAAATTCTTTTATGTAGCGATGGTCTAACCAATATGTTAGATAAAGAACAAATTGAGAAGGTTTTATTAGAAGAAATAGACGTAGAAGATAAAGTGAATAAATTAATTAATAAGGCCAATAATCGAGGTGGGACTGATAATATTTCAGTATGTTATTTAATTTTTGAAAAAGAAGGTGAAGAGTAGTGATAACAAAGGGGCAAAAAATTAACGAACGCTATGAAATTATTCGTAGTATTGGTGAAGGTGGTATGGCAAATGTTTATTTAGGATATGATACCATTCTAGATAGAAATGTTGCTATTAAAATACTAAGAGGAGATTTATCTACTGATGAGAAATTCGTAAGACGTTTTCAAAGAGAAGCCTTATCAGCATCAAGTCTCTCACACCAAAATATTGTAGAAATGTATGATGTTGGTGAAGACGATGGAATTTATTACATTGTTATGGAATACATTGAGGGACAAACCCTTAAACAACTTTTAAAAAGAAGAGGAGCTCTTACCTTAAGTGAATCAATTGACATTATGTTGCAATTAACTGATGGTATGGCTCACGCTCACGATTCCTACATTATTCACCGAGATTTAAAACCACAAAATATTATGATTCAAGATGATGGTCAAATTAAAATAACCGATTTTGGTATTGCTATGGCCTTGAATTCTACTCAACTAACACAAACAAATTCAGTAATGGGATCTGTTCACTACTTACCACCAGAACAGGCTGCTGGAAAGGGTTCGACCATAAAAAGCGATATATATTCTATGGGAATTATTTTTTATGAGCTATTAACAGGAGAACTTCCTTTTAAAGGAGAAAATGCTGTAGAAATAGCCCTAAAACAAATGAAAGAAGCGATTCCAGACATCCATGAAGATAATGCATCTATTCCCATGTCCGTTTATAATATAGTATTAAAATCTACTGCTAAAAATCCTAAGAATAGATATAGTGATGCCAAAGAGATGCATTCGGACTTACTTACTGCTTTAGATGATGATAGAATTAATGAAGAAAAATATTCTTATCCTTATCCAGAACACGAAGAAAATACCAAAACAATTCGAAAATTAGAAAATATGGAAGAAGATTCTGAAAGAATAGCTTCCAAAATAGAAGAAAAGGAAAATAAAAAAAGTAAAAAGTTAATTATTATTTTATCCAGTATTGCTGCCTTTATTGTAGTTTGTTTTCTAGTAGTTATTTTCGTCATTCCAAAGGCAACAGCCCCTAAATCAGTAAAAGTACCAAGTGTAAAAAATATGACCGTTTCCAAGGCTGAAAAAACTTTACAAGAAAAAGGCTTTGAAGTAGAAACAAAAATTAAAACAGTATATGACTCAGATGTCAAGAAGGGGTATGTCGTAAAAACAGATCCAGAATCTGGTCGAACAATTAAACAAGGATCAAAAATCACAATTTACAAATCTCTAGGGGTAAAGAAATATACTTTAGATGATTATGTTGGCAAAACTTATACAGAGGTTAGTAATGAATTAGATAGTTACGGGATTAAAGTATCAATTGAAAAAGTAGATCCAGATAATACAAATTGTAAGTTTATTGGTCAAGATATGATTATTTGGCAATCTCTTGCTAGTGGTTCTAAAGTAAAAAGTGGAGACTCTATCAGTTTAAAAATGCTAAATTCTGTTAATTTTCCAAATTTCTCTGGTCAAACCCAAAATGAAGTTTCTAATTGGGCGAATAATAACTGCGTAACATTAAATGTAGAGTATCAGGAAACAACCGATACTGCATTTATCGATAAAGTAATTAATCAATCAAGGCCAACCGGAGCAACAGTCAAAAACAATGATGAAATAACAATCAAAATAGGAACAAAAGCTACAATAAAAGAGGAAGAAAAACCAACAAAGAAGCCAGAATATGAATGTGTATCTAAAACAGATGAGACAGATATTAAAGCTTTAAATACTGATGGAACTTGTCCTACAGGATATGATAAAAAAGAAAAAAAATAGGAGACTAGAAAATGATTGAAGGGCAAATAATTGAAATTATTAGTGATTTACATATTGTTAGTGCCAAAAATCAAAAATATCCTTGCAAATGTCGTGGTATTTTTAGAAAACAGCACATTTTACCTTTAGTTGGAGATTATTGCCTTTTTACTCCAGAAAAACGAGTTATTGAAAAAATTCTCCCTCGAAAAAACGAGTTAGTAAGACCGAAAGTAAGTAATATCGATCAAGGAATTATTGTTACTAGTTTAAGTAACCCCGACTTTTCCATTAATTTATTAGATAGATTGTTAATTATTATGGAAATCAATCAAATAAAACCTATTATCTGTCTTACTAAAACTGATTTAATAAGTGAAGAAGACTATCAAAAAGTGCAAAAAATTATTTCTTATTACGAAAACTTAGGCTACTTAGTTCTAAAAAATACTCAAATAGAAAGAATTAAATCACTTTTAAAAGAAAAAACAACCGTTTTTACTGGCCAAACAGGAGCTGGAAAGAGTACTCTTTTAAATAAAATAGATCAAAATTTAGATCTAAAGGTTGGAGAAGTAAGTGAAGCTTTAGGAAGAGGTCGTCACACTACTAGAGTAGTTTCTTTATATGAAGTATGTTCAGGAAAAGTTCTAGATACCCCTGGTTTTTCTGCCATAGATTTTTTAAGTTATAAAGAAGAGATAATTCGAAAAGCTTTCATTGAATTTTCTTCTCATCCCTGCCCATATAAAGATTGTTCTCATACAAATGAGCATGAATGTTCTGTAAAAAAAGCGGTAAGTGAGGGAAAAATTTTAAAAGAAAGATATGAAAACTATTTAAAGTTTATAAAGAGGTGATAATATGCTTGTATCAACATCTTTTTTATCCAGTACTAATCCTCCTAAGGATCTAAAAAAACTTAATGAAACAGATACTGATTACATTCACGTAGATATTATGGATGGTAAATTTGTTAAAAATAAAACAATGCCTTTTAGAGAAATGAGAAATATATACAAATATACTTCTAAACGGTTAGATGTTCATTTAATGGTAGAAGATGCTCATAATTATATTAAAGACTATGCTAGTATAAATAGTGAATATATTACCATTCATGTTGAAAGCAAAAGGGTAAAGGAAAATCTTTTAGCAATTAGAAGTTATGGTATTAAAGCTGGAATTGCACTTAATCCAACAACTCCTATAAGAGAGATAGTTCCTTACTTGCCTTTGATTGATCAAATCTTAATTATGAGTGTGGAGCCTGGGCAAGGAGGACAAGCTTTCTTAGAAGATAGTATCAAAAAAATTAAAGAAGCCAAGGCTTTGTTGAAAGAATATAAAATGAACTGTATTATTAATATAGATGGTGGGATAAACGATACTACAATAAAAAACTGTCAAGACTGTGACATGGTAGTCAGTGGTAGTTTTATTATAAAAAGCGATAATTTTCAAGAAAGAATAAATAAATTAAGATAAGGTAGGGGAAAATATGAATGAACAAAATAATAATTTAAACACTCAAGTACCAAATAATAATGGAAATATGACAAATTCTAATCAATCTTCACTAAATAATTCTAATATTACAATAATTGAATCATCAGTAAATAATCAACCAATATCTAATAATGAGCCTCCTACAGCTAATATCCAATATTCCAATACGAATAATCCTCAACAAATTAATACAACACCAATCAATACTAATCCCAATATTAATGTATCATCAACCCCAGTAACTCCACCTACAGTCAGTCAAGTAGTATCTGTTCCATCTATTGAAAATAATGATCTATCAGAAGAAGACACCCCCCAAGGTGGAAAATTAAAAACAATATTATTAATTCTATTTTTCATTTTATTATTTGCCTTTATTATCTTTTTACCTAATATTTCTGAATACTTGAAAAATGGCAAGAACTCTTCTTCCATAGATACACAAATTAATAATGGAATTCTTACCTGCACAACAGAAAATAAAACAGATACAACAACAGTTTCCTATCAAATGGATTTTAAATTTACAAATAAGGAATTATTAACTTCAACTTTCAATATCACAACAGAAAGTGAAGATAAAAACACTATTAGTGGTAAAGTAAATGAATGTAATATTTTAGGAGAAATAGTAAAAGATATAAATGGAATTGATGTCAGTTGTACGAATAGTGATAATATTACAACAACTATTCAGTCTTACAATTATAGATTAATTAATACAAATGGGTTAACAAAATTTACAGAGGCAGGGGGTACCTACCCAGAATATAAATATAAGGAAAATATTTATGATATAAAAGCTAAAATGATTAAAGCTGGTTATGATTGTAAGGAAAAAGCATCATAATTGACATATATTTACATACAGTGAATGTGGTAATTTTGCCCATTCATTGTAAACTCCTCATATGCATGATATCATGTATATGAGGAGTTTTAGTTTATGAAGAAATTTATTTATATTTTAAATATTTTACTTTTGACATTGATTCCGACTGTAGTTATTTTCTGTAGTAATGATAATATTACCCACTATCAAGCAGATACAGTAGCATCCACTAAAATGATTAAGACAACTGTATTAATTGATCGAAGTGCTAAGAAAAAAGAAGAAGAATCTTTAAAGAAAAAATTACAAGAAGAGGAAGAAAGAAAAAGACAAGAAGAAAGATTAAAGGAACAAGAAAAAGCTAAAGTTGCTATAAAGACTCCTGTTAAGGTAGTAGAAAAGGTTAGTTCTTTAGCTAGCAGTGATGGAGCAAGTGATGCTACAAACGATTACAATAATAATGATAAGGTAGACAATAATAATGTTGGTGGTAATACTACTGTTATTATTAATCCTTCTGAAAAAGTTTATGTAGGTTCAAAACTATCTGGTAGTATGAGTGCTTATGGAAGGGATTGTTGTAGTAGTGATCCAGCATTACAAGGAATTACAGCCAGTGGATATAATATTAAAACAAATGGAATGTATTATTATGATGCCTTATATGGTAGAGTTCGTATTTTAGCTTCCGATAAAAACTTTCCTCTATATTCTATTATAAAAGTGAATGATCCTATAGATGGAGAATATAAAGCAATTATCTTAGATAGAGGAGATAAAAATATAGGCTTTGATAGAAGGTTCATGTTTGACCTAGTTGTCGAGAGTCAAGATTGGGCCAGATTATATTATGGTGTTCATAAAAATATTAATTTTGAAATATTAAGATTAGGAAAATAGTTGGAATTTACATTTGACTATTTTTTTTAATCTTTATTTTAACTTCAAAAATTAAGATAGATAGTTACAAAATAAAAATAAAATTGACTTTATTCTATCGTTCTATTGAAAGTAATGGATTTTCCTGATAAAATAAGTTATATAATAGAGGTGGATTTTATGGAGAAAGAGAAGAATAAGGATAGTAATGAAGTTAGTAAAAAGTCACTATTATTAATGATTTTATTAATATTCATACTAGTGGTTTTAGTAATAGGAGTAAGTTATCAAGTATATTTATATACCGAATCAGGAACATCTGTCATTAATAAAATTTTTGGTGGAGAAGCTGATGTTTTTAAAAATGGTGCAGTTACACTGGTATATACAGAAGGTGAAAAAAGTATAAGGATAGAAAATGCTGTTCCTATGACAGATGAAGAGGGAATGCGACTATCTAAAACAGAGCAATTAATGGATTTTACTGTCAGTATTGATATTACTAAAAGTAGTACAGTAAGCTATGAGGTGGTAGCGGAAAAGGATCCAACATCTACTATTGAAGATAAGTATATTAAGATTTATTTGCAAAGAAGTATGACCGCTCCAACATATGAAGAAGAAATCATGATGCCAACTTTGTATAAAGGATTAGAAGAGCAAGATGAGTATGGAGCTCCTAGTGGCTGTATGGTACTTGATCAATCTACTACTAGTGAATCTATTATTTACTATTATCGCTTAAGAATGTGGTTAGATAGCAGTTATGTCTTAGATAATACATATAGATATTTTACAATTAAAATTAATGTTTATGCTAAAGGAGATAAAATACCTAATAATTCAACTGAAAATACCGATAAAACAGATAATGTTTCTCTGAATAATAAACAATAATAGAAAAGAAAATACTATTAAAATTAAGTATTTTCTTTTTTTATAAAAATATCAGATAAAAATTGATAAACAAATGTACGCATTGTATATTAAAATAGTAAAGAAAAACTAGTATAAGATACTCCTATAATAGTATGTAAAGAGTGTGTAAAAAATTCTGTGTAAATGATATCTAACCACGATATTTGGGAACTTTGATAGTTCCTTTTTTGTTATCTAAATAATAACATATATTATTTAATTATCAAAGAACTTATATTCTATTATCAAACATTATAGATAATTCGGATAAAATAGGTCCCCAATTTCTATAGGCCTGATCCCATTTTTTAGATATATTTTTAGTAGATAAATATAAACATTTTAATAAAGACATATCAGTAGGAAATACAGACTTAGTTTTTGTGTATTTTCTAAATTGTCTATTGAGAGATTCAATAGTATTAGTTGTATACATTATCTTTCTAATTTTATCTGAAAATTGGAAGAATGGAGTCTGTAAAAAATAAATGCTATCTTTTCTTCTGTGAACTTCTCCCAATAAGCCAATCCATAGAATAACAATACT
>CAOJDX010000024.1 GCA_948433435.1 uncultured Clostridia bacterium | reverse complement strand
CTTGATTCACTTTTTTTATATAAAATTGTTTCACATCTATTGTAACTCTACATTATTTATAATTAAAACCTTTCTAGAGTATTGTAAAAAAGAATATTGTATGTTAAATTAAAGTGGTATTGTTTTTAAAAGAGTTGTTATGTTTTTTGCTTAAGAGATAGTGTTCTTTTTAGATTAAAAAGTGATGATGGAGCTGAAACTCTTAACTATATATGATAAAGGCATTCTTCTAGAATAAATAGCTGGAGCCGAGGAATGTTTTTCGCTCTTATCTTATTCTGTTTTTTTGGAGGTAAGTAGATGAATTTATTTATTGGAGGTACATCGAGAGAAAATATAGAGTATATGTATTTGCAAAATAGCAAGATATTAGTTCAAAAACTAGCTAATATAGAAAATGTTGATTTAGTATATGGTACTTGGAATGAGGGCTTACTTAAAGTTCTTTATCAGGAGTTTTCAAAATATCACAAAAAAATAACAGGAATACTCACTCGATATCATAAAAAAATGCTTGGTGATATTCTATTGGCTGATGTTGAAATTATTACAGAAACTACAACAGAAAGATTTGCCCAAATTTATGATCATAGTGATATATTGTTATTTTTACCAGGTGGTTTAGGAACTTATGCTGAAATTTTTTCTGCTATTGAAGAACATCGAATAGAAAGAAGAAAGAAAATTATTTTATATAATTTAAATGGCTTTTATGATTTTCTTTTACAAGAATTTAAACGTTTAAAAGAAAATAACTTTATAAATGAGGATATTTCTGATTATATAGTGATAGAAAATGATGTTGATAAAATTATTCAAATGATTAAAGAGGAGATAAAATGGAAAAATTAACAATGGAAAAGTTAGTAAATTATTGCAAACAATATGGATTTATATTTCAGGGTAGTGAAATATATGGAGGGTTAGCTAATACTTGGGATTATGGACCACTTGGAGCTAGACTAAAGAATAATATTAAAGATTCTTGGAGAAAGAGATTTGTTCAAGAAAGAAGTAATGCTTATGAAGTCGATGCAGCTATTTTAATGCATCCTAGAGTTTGGGAGGCCAGTGGACATGTCGCTAGTTTTTCAGATCCATTAATTGATTGTAAGGGTTGCAAGATGAGACATCGTGCTGATAATCTAATTGATGACTTTGATGATACCGCAAATGCTGATGGAATGACTCAGGAAGAGATGGTAAGCTATATTAAAGAACATGAAGTACCATGTCCTAATTGTGGTAAAGTGGATTATACAGATATTAGAGAGTTTAATTTAATGTTTGAAACTCATAGGGGAGTTACTGAAGATGGTAAAAATAAAGTTTATTTGCGACCTGAAAATGCTCAAGGAGAGTATGTTAATTTTTTAAATGTACAAAGAACGATGAGGGCTAAGCTTCCATTTAGTATTGGTCAAATTGGAAAAGCTTTTAGGAATGAGATTACTCCGGGTAATTTTACTTTTAGAACAATAGAATTTGAACAAATGGAATATCAAACGTTTTGTAAAGAGGGAACAGATAGTGAACTTTATTATTATTTTAAAGATTATGCTAGAAATTATTTCTTAGATTTAGGGCTTCCAGAAGAAAAGCTTAGATTTCATGATCATGAGAAATTAGCTCATTATGCAAAGGAGGCTTGTGATATTGAGTATCAATATTCTTTTGGTTGGGGTGAAGTGAATGGAACCCATAATCGTACAAATTATGATTTATCACAACATCAAGAGTTTTCTAATGTATCTCAAGAGTATTTGGATCCAGATACTAATGAAAAATACATTCCTTATATTATTGAATCTACTGTTGGTTGTGATCGACTTACTTTAGCTGTTCTTGATCATAGTTACACAATAGAAGAATTAGAAAACGGAGAGACTAGAGAAGTGATGAAGTTTATTCCTTATCTTGCCCCTTATAAAGTAGCTATTCTGCCTCTTGCTAAAAAATATCATTCAGAAAAAGCTCAAGAAATTTATTCTTCATTATGTAAAATTTTTCCTTGTAGTTATGATGAGACTGCTTCTATTGGAAAACGCTATAGAAGACAAGATGCGATTGGTACTCCATTTTGTCTGACTGTTGATGATGAGACTCTTAAACAGAATACAGTAACTTTGAGGGACCGTGATACTATGGAACAAATTGTGTTAAAAATAGATGAAGTAGAAGACTATGTAATGAAAAGGATACAATTTTAATGGAAAAACCGATTATTGGCATTATGATGCGTTGTAGTATTGATTCAGATCATAAACCTTATCAGTATATCTATGATCGGGTTAGGAGAAGTATTGTCCAGTCTGGTGGAGAACCTTTGCTCTTATGTCCTGTAGGAGATGTTGATTATTATCCAACTGGTTGGAAGGAATTTCCTGAATTTAGTGAAGAAGAAAAAGATAGTATCGATTTTTGGTTGTCTATGTGTGATGGATTATTTTTACCAGGAGGTCTTAAATTTACTAAGTATGATAAATATGTTGTTAATCTAGCGATAGAAAAGAATCTTCCTATTTTAGGAGTTTGTCTTGGAATGCAAATTCTTGCTAATTATAATCGAGATAATGAGTTATCTTTAATTGAATCTACAACTAATCATTTACAGGATGAAGAAGATTTGTATTGTCATAAAGTGAAGATTGAATCAAATAGTTTACTTTATCGTATTGTTCAAAAAAGTGAGTTAGAAGTGAATAGTTTTCATAAAAGAACTATTACTAATAATATTTCCTTTAAAACTACAGCATATGCTACTGATGATGTTATTGAAGCTATTGAAATGCCTTCTAAAGATTTTGTCTTAGGAGTGCAATGGCATCCTGAAAAAATGCTTGATTATGATCAAGATGCTATGAAAATTATGTATAGTTTTATAGAAGCAAGTAGAAATTACAAAAAGGTAAAGCAAAGTGAAGTAATAGGAGTATAAATTGAAAATTTTAGTTAAGTTTTTAGTATTTTAAATAATAGATTTATCTATAGAAGAATAGAAAAAAGTCTGTTTTGGTAGTTGGAAACTATGAATATAAGAGAATTTCATTTGATTTTTATAAAATAGTTGACTTTTATAGGAAAATGACATATAATTTTAACAGTTGAAAAGAGGAAAGAGATTTTATATCCACCTGATTGTTGTAATATTTATTGACAATAGGTTAAAAGCCATTAGATAATAATAGATTAGATTATTTGGTTTTTAAGTGGATATAAGTTTATATCCACTTTTCTTAATATAATGGAGGTGTTAATTATCGCAAATAATAGAGGTGAATTATATATTAATGACCAAATTAGAGCGAAAGAAGTACTTGTTATAGGTCCAACTGGAGAACAGGTTGGAGTAAGAAGTATAAGTGATGCTAAAACACTAGCTAGTTATGCATCCCTTGATTTAGTTTTGATTAGTCCAAATGCTAATCCACCAGTTTGCAAAATAATGGATTATAATAAATTCCGTTATGAAAAAAAGAAGAAAGAAAAAGATGCTTTAAAAAGACAAAGGGCAAATACTTCGGAATTAAAAGAGTATCGTTTATCACCTACTATTGATGTTGGTGATATTGAAACTAAGCTTAGAAATGTGATTAAGTATCTTCAAAAAGGAGATAGAATAAAACTTTCTATTCGCTTTAAAGGAAGACAAATGGCTCATACGGAAATTGGTCGAGATGTACTTTTAAAATTTGCAGATAGGCTTACAGAATATGCGGATGTACAAGAAGCACCAAAATTAGAAGGAAGACAAATGACAATGTTGCTTGTCCCTAAAAAAGATATGAATAAAGATAAGAAATAGGAGGAACTATTATGCCAAAGATTAAGACACATAAGGGTACAGCTAAAGTACTAAAGGTTAGAAAGAGTGGAAAAGTAAAAATTTACTGTCCTGGGTCTCGTCACAATACAGGTAGTAAAAGTGCAAAATTTAATAGAAAGAATAGAAAAGGTTCCGCTTTAAGTAAAGCAGATCATAATAGATTAAAGAATATTATTTAATCATAAGAAGGAGGAATTAAAATGGCAAGAGTTAAAAATGGAGCAGTGACAAAAGCTCGTCATAAAAAAGTATTAAAACAAGCTAAAGGTTATTTTGGTAGTAAACATAGACTTTATAAAAGTGCTAAAGAACAATTAATGCATTCAGGACAATATGCATTTCGTGATCGTAAACAAAAGAAAAGAGAATTTAGAAAACTTTGGATTACAAGAATTAATGCTGCTTGTCGTGAAAATGAAATTAGCTATTCTAGATTTATAGAGGGATTAAATAAAGCTGGTGTTCAAGTAAACCGTAAAATGTTATCTGAAATTGCAATTAATGATCCAAAGGCATTTAGTGATTTAGTAAAGATTGCAAAAGATGGAAAAGCAGGTAAAGTAAAAGTAAATGAAGTAAAAGATATTGCTGAAGTAACTGTTAATACTGGAGTTAAGAAGGCAAATAAGGAAGAAGTAAAACAAACTAAAACAGATGCAAAAAAAGAGACTACTTCTACTAAAAATGAAGTAAAAGAAGATTATAGCAAAATGACTGTAGCAGAATTAAAAGAACTTGCTAAAAATAAAGGTATTGCTGGTGTTACTAGTATGAAAAAGGCTGATTTAATAGCAGCACTTGAAAAATAAGCATACTAATTATGGATTTGTCTAGTGCCTTAGGGTGATAAATCATAAGATTAGTAGAAGAAAAAACAAAAAGGAGATTATATATGAGTACTATTGTATCAATGAATTATTTATTAGAAGCTGGTGTTCATTTCGGACATCAAAAAAGAAGATGGAATCCAAAAATGAAGGAATACATCTATACAACACGTGATGATATTTATATTATCGATTTAGCTAAAACTGTTAAAAAATTAGAGGAAGCTTATGAAGCGATGAAAAAAATTGCAGAGGAAGCTGGACAAGTATTATTCGTAGGAACTAAGAAACAGGCTCAAGAGGCTGTTGAAGAGTGTGCAACTAGAACAGGAATGTATTTTGTTAATGAAAGATGGTTAGGTGGAACACTTACTAATTTTAAAACTATTCGTTCTAGAATCAAAAGAATGGATGAAATAGATAAAATGGAGACAGATGGAACTTTTGATGTTTTACCTAAGAAAGAAGTTATCCAAATTAAGAAAGAATATGAAAAACTTAATAGAAACTTAAGAGGAATTCGTGAAATGAAAAAGCTTCCTCAAGCTTTAGTTATCGTTGATCCTCGTAAAGAAGAAAATGCAATAAAAGAAGCTCGTATTTTAGGAATACCTGTATTTGGTATTGTTGATACAAACTGTGATCCTGATTTAGTAGATTATGTTATTCCAGGAAATGATGATGCCGTTCGTGCAGTTAAAATCGTTTTAGGAGTGCTTACTAATTCTATTTGTGAAGTAACTGGAAAAGAAATCGTAGATTTTGTTACTGATGATGAAAAAGGAAAAAGACCAAATAAAAGAATAGAAAAAACAGAAAAGTCATTTAATAAAGTTGAAGAAGTGGAGAATCAGAAGGTTGAGGAAGTAGAAAAAACTACTGTTGAGGAAGAAATTAAAAATGTTGATTTTAATGATATGACTTTGAGTGATTTAAAGGCATTAGCAAAGGATAAGGGTGTTAAAGGTTATTCTACAATGAAAAAAGCTGAACTTATAGAGGCTTTAAACTAAGGAGGATTTTATGTATAAGGCAAGTGATGTTAAAGAGTTAAGAGAACGTACTGGTGCAGGGATGCTTGACTGTAAAAAAGCTCTTGAAGCAGTAGATGGTGATATGGAAAAG
Source organism: uncultured Clostridia bacterium (assembly GCA_948433435.1). Classification (GTDB taxonomy): domain Bacteria; phylum Bacillota_I; class Bacilli_A; order RF39; family UBA660; genus UBA2730. The sequence goes on along the minus strand of CAOJDX010000024.1, from coordinate 15,948 downwards.
GCTATTGATTATTTAAGGGAAAAAGGAATGAGTAAAGCAGAGAAAAAGGCTGGACGTATTGCTGCTGATGGACTTTGTGATATTAAAACAGACGGAAATACTGCTGTTATTGTAGAGGTTAATTCTGAAACTGATTTTGTTGCTAAAAATGAGGAATTTATTAATTTCGTTCATCATTTAGCAGATATATTACTTAAAAGCGAAGTTACTACTGTTGAAGAAGCTCTAGAAATTAAAGATGATGAGCAAACAATTAATGAAAAATTAGTAGCATTAGTAGCTAAAATTGGAGAGAAAATTAGTTTTAGAAGATTTGAAAAAATTGTAAAAGAGGATAATGAAGTTTTTGGTCATTATATTCATATGGGTGGTAAAATAGGAGGTTTAGTTGTTCTTTCTGATACTACTGAAGAAGTAGCTAAAGATGTTGCAATGCATGTTGCTGCTATGGCTCCTGTTTGTGTTAGCAAAGAAGAAGTTCCAGAAGAGATGATCGAGCATGAGAAGAGAGTCATTAAGGAACAAGTAATGAATGAAGGGAAACCAGCTGATATTGCCGAAAAAATGGTTAATGGTAGAATTAATAAATTTTATAAAGAGATTTGTTTAGCAGATCAAGAATTTATTAAAGATTCTAGTATTAATGTAGCAACTTATGTTAAGAATAATGGTGGCGAAATAAAGAAAATGATTCGCTTTGTTGTTGGTGAAGGAATAGAGAAAAAAGAAGAAGATTTTGCTAGTGAGGTAATGAATCAAATTAAGAATGCATAGTCATTCTTTTTTCTTGCCAAAATTATAGGTATATGATATAGTTTAATTGTAAACAATATATATGCTGAAGGATGCGATACTAGCAAAAAATAAAACCACAAAGAAACGATAAGGGAATAGCGATGTTTATTGGTGTTGAATACCTAAATTTATTTAGGGATCCTGAAGGTAGACTAGTTATACCCACCTGTAGATACAGGTTTTATCGTTATGCCAAGAACGCTTCTTTGGCATTTTTTTATTGAAATCATAGTTTCTAAATGTTAAAATATTTTTATGGGGTGATAGGATGTTAGTACTGCCAATTGTTAATAGAAACCGGATTTTGAATGTTAAAATCTGTTTTAAAGCAGCTAAGAAAATTAAAAAGAGTGTTAAGTATAATGATGTACAAGCTAGTGATATCGTTGTAAATAATATTATTTTTTCCCAATCAGTTTATCATAATGAAAAGGTTGCAGCTAATAATATTATGAAATTTATTAGAAATAGTAGTGTTATGAATAAAGGGACTTTCTTTGTATCAACAAAAGAGAAAGATGATAGTGATCTTTATGATGTATATGAAATTGATTATCCAGGAACCAAGGTAACTGAAGGTTTGGATGATTTATTTGGAAGTGTTGTTTTAGATTTAAAAAATAAGATTCCTGATAGGGAAAAGGGAAGATATGTGGATTTTGAAAGACTGGGAATTACTGATCATATAACAGAGGAAAAATTGGAAAAGCTAGCATTTATTGCTAATCATGTAGATGAGAATTATCATAAAGCAATTATAGAAAATGGTTTGGAAAGTATGATTCAAACCTTGTCTTTTTTAGAATTATTTGATTGTGTTGTGATTGAAAAATCATCGATTAAATTGGAAGATTTTCAAAAAGTTTTAAATATATTGAATAATATTCATAGTAAGGATTCAAAAATTCTTAATAATTATCTTAATATTGCCTTAGCGAATCAAGAGGCTTATTCTAAGCTTTCTAAATTATACAATATAGTTTATAATGAATCCTTTAGTTGGATTCATAGTCACAGTGATAAGGTAAAGGTAAAGACTCCTCTTGCTAAGAAAGTAGTTGATTAAATGAATGATCGTTTCCAAAGGTTTTCTTTATTAATTGGGGATGAAAAGATGGATACTCTTTACTCTAAAACAGTTTTAATTTTAGGGATTGGAGGAGTAGGTGGGTATGTTGTTGAAGCTCTTGCTAGATGTGGTATAGGTACTTTAATATTAGTTGATTTTGATATAATTGAGCTTACTAATATAAATAGGCAGATTATCGCTCTTAGTTCTACTATTGGGCAAAAAAAAGTAAATGTTTGGGAAGAACGTATTAAAGATATTAATCCCAATTGTAAGATTATTTGTTATGATTATTTTGTTGATTCTTCTAATTATTTAAAGTTATTTGAAAATAAGATCGATTATTTTGTTGATGCCTGTGATAGTATAAAAACTAAAAAGCTTGTTATTGATTATTGTCTTAAAAATGATATTAAAATTATCTCATCTATGGGAACAGGAAATCGAATGGATCCTAGTAAGCTTGAAATTATAGAAATAAAAAAGACTAGTGGGGATCCACTAGCAAGAATTATTAGAAAGTATTTTAAAGATGAACATATCAATAAAAAATTGATGGTTCTTTGTAGTAAAGAAATCCCTAAAAAAAGGGGGAGAACGATTTCTTCAACTGCATTTGTTCCTAGTAGTGCAGGTTTTCTAATTAGTAGTTATATTATAAAAGAACTTATCAAGTAAAGATAGATTCTTTTTGGTTAAAACTTTCTATATAAGCCTATTGCTTTTCCTAAAATAGTAACATGATTTAGGATTATTGGTTTCATAGTATCATTTTCAGGTTGTAAACGAATATAGTTGTTTTCTTTATAAAAGGTTTTGACTGTTACTTCATTATCTTCTGTCATTGCTACAACAGTCTCTCCATTTATAGCACTGTTTGTTTTTTCTACTATTAAGATATCTCCGTCATATATTCCAACATTAATCATACTTTCTCCACTTACCTTTAGAGTGAACACTTCATTTTTTCCAGTTATTAAAGAGCTTGGTAGAGAGAAATATTCATTGGGAGTTTCTATTGCTTCAATAGGAGTTCCAGCTGTTACTTTTCCTAAAAGTGGTACTTCTACTATGTTTTCGTCCTCTTCTAGATATTCATTGGGAACAAGTAATTTAATTGTTCTGTTTTTACTTCCTCCCTTTTGAATATAGCCTTTTTCAGCAAGTTTATTTAAGTGGAAGTGAATTGTTGCAGGACTTGAAAGGTGAGCTTCTTTTCCTATTTCTCTAACAGTAGGGGGATAGCCATTATCAGCAATTAATTTTTTGATTACAAGTAAGATATCCTTTTGCCGGTCTGTTAATTTTTCCATATATTTTCTCCTTATGGATTTAGGTTACCATATAATATGTAAAAAGTCAAACAAATGTTTTTAAAAGCATTGACACGAACATATGTATGAATTATACTTGGATTGTAAGTAGAAGGAGAGTGAATGAAATGGAAAATGTTATTAGAAAAGGAATGAGTATTATTCTTATTTATTTAATGCTTGCTATATTTACTATTTATATGACTAAGAGGATAGAAAGACTAGATCTTTATGGTGGTCTTGACCATAAGGCCTCTATTACTCTAATTCATTCTGATAGGTAGTTTTAATTCCTTAATATTTTTTAAGAATATTTCATTTTAACTGAATTTAAGGAAAAGTTGATTGTTATTTGGAAGTAGTTACTAATATATGATATAATTTTTCTGAAAGGTAATTTACTGTTTATTTGTTAAGATTAAAGTGGTATTTTATTTATTTAAGATTAGTTTAAGAAATAGGTGATTAGATGAAAAAGGTAATATTGGTTGATGGAAATAATTTATTGTTTAGGAGTTTTTATGCTACTAGTTATACAGGAATTATTATGAGAAATTCTAAAGGATTTCCTACAAATGCAGTATATGGCTTTATTACAATGATTCATAAAATATTAGAGGAAGAGAAACCTAGTTATATATTGGTTGCATTTGATAAAGGAAAGACTTTTAGACATGATCAATATGATTGGTATAAAGCAGGAAGACAGGCTATGCCAGATGATTTAAGACTTCAATTTCCAAAGGCAAAGGAAGTTCTTGATGCAATGGGAATTCAGCATTTTGAAATTGATAATTATGAGGCAGATGATATAATAGGAACTCTTAGCAGAATAGTTTCAGAGGAAGAAGAATTTGTTGCTACTATCATTAGTAGTGATAAGGATTTGCTGCAATTAATTAATGATGAGGTGGAAGTTAAACTATTAAAGAATAATGGCTTTATTAGGATGGATAGAGAAGAATTTTTTAAAACTTATGGTGTTGAACCAAAACGAATGATTGATATAAAAGCTCTGATGGGGGATGCGAGCGATAATATACCAGGAGTAAAGGGGATAGGAGAAAAAACTGCCTTAAAGTTATTATCAGAATATGAGAGTTTAGATAACTTATATCATCATCTTGATCATATTACGGGAAAAATTCATGACAAATTAGAGGAAGGTAAAGAAGATGCCTATATGAGTTATGATATTGCCACTATTTATAAAGATGTTCCACTTGATTTTTCTTTAGAAGATTTGAAATACACAGGGGTGAAGCAGCAGTCTTTTGTTGATATATTACAAGAATTAGAGTTTCATTCTTTATTAAAGAAGTACCATTTATTGGATAATGAGTTTCCAGATAATCATTCTAATTTGGTAAAGAAATGTAGATCATATGATATAGTTGAGTATCAGGATTTTGATTTTCAGAAAGATTTTAGTTATTACATTGAAGTTGACCATTTAGGATATAGTAAAGGTAATATTTTGGGTATCAGTTTTTATAATGGTTATCAAGCGACTTTTGTAGAAGGAAGTCATGTTGGTCGTATGAAACATTTTTTTGAGAGTAACTCTATAAAATATACTTATGATGTTAAGAAAAGTATTGTTTGTTTGGATAAATTTGATATAGTAATTAAAAATGTGACCTTTGATACTATGATAGGATCTTATTTGCTTGATTATGATGTACGTGATGATATAAGTTATGTAGCTAGAGCCTTTCAATATGATATTCAAAGTTATGAAGAAATTTTTGGGAGTATTAAGAAACAAAAAAATGTTGATGTAGAAACTTTACAAAGCGAATGTTTTATGAAAGCTCAATTTATATATGAGACTAGAGAAGAGATCCTGAAAGAAATTGATGAATATGAGGAAATGGATTTATTTAAACAAATAGAAATGCCTCTTAGTTTTGTTCTTGCGGACATGGAGCTTACTGGAGTCAAGGTAGATAGAGACCATTTAGACAAGCTTAGTATAGAATTAAATTCTAAGATTGTTCAGCTTACTCAATCTATTTATGAAGATGCAGGTTGTGAATTTAATATTATGAGTCCAAAAAAATTAGCAGATATTCTTTTTAATAAATTGGCTATTCCCTATCCTAAAAAAACCAAAAATACTAATTATTCAACTAGCAAAGATATTCTAGATAAAATTATTGATGTTCATCCTATTATTCAAAAAATTCTTGATTATAGAATGATTACTAAGCTTTATGCTAGTTATGCTGAGGGACTTAAGGCAGAAATTAGAGAGGATGGAAGAGTTCATACTATTTTTAATCAAACTTTGACACGAACTGGTAGGCTTTCTAGTGCTAGTCCTAATTTGCAAAATATTCCTATTAGGGATGAATATGGAAGACTTATTAGAAAGGCTTTTATTGCAGATGATGATTCTGTTATTCTTTCTAGTGATTATTCTCAAGTAGAACTTAGAATATTTACCCATGTTTCAGGAGTTGAGCATTTAAAGGAAGCATTTATTAAAGACAAGGATATTCACACTAAAACAGCAGCTGATATTTTTAAGCTTTCAGAGAATGAAGTTACTAAGGATATGAGAAGAACTGCAAAAGCTGTTAATTTTGGAATTTTGTATGGGATGAGTACTTTTGGACTTAGTGAAGATTTAGGGGTTAATATTACTGATGCAAAAAGTTTTTTAGATAATTATTTAAATACATATCCTGGAATTAAAGAATATATGGATAATCAAAAGAAAGAAGCTTATCAAAATGGTTATGTTAAAACACTAATGAATAGAAGAAGGGTTATTCCAGAGTTACAAAATAAAAGTTATATGATTAGAACACAAGGAGAGCGGATAGCTTTAAATACTCCTATTCAGGGAACATCAGCTGATATTTTAAAGAAGGCTATGGTTGAAATATATGATGAGTTTCAAAAGAGAAGTTTAAGAAGTAAAATGCTTATTCAAGTACATGATGAACTTATTTTTAATGTTTGTAAAAATGAGATTGAAGAAGTTACAGAAATTGTACGAGATATAATGGAGAATACTTATAAGTTAAGTGTACCTTTAAAAGTTGAGATTGAAACAGGCAAAAATTGGTATGATGCAAAATAAATTATAGGTGATTTTAAGAATGTAACATGAATTAGGAGGTGATAGAATGCCAGAAAAACCAGAGGTTATTACAGTTAGTAAAGCTTTAGAAAAAAATATTATTCATAAAGTAATTAAAGAGGTAAGAGTTTATTGGAATAATATTGTTAGCATGCCTGATGTAGTAAATTTTAAAAAGAGATTAGAAAAGCAAAGAATTTTAAGTATTACAACTAGAGGAAAATTTTTGGTATTGATGTTGTCTGATTATGTTTTATTAATTCATCTTCGTATGGAAGGGAAGTTTACATTTAGGAAAAAGGATACTCCTCTTAGTAAACATGAACATGTTGTTTTTGTTTTTGAAGATGACTTGGAAATGAGATATCATGATGTACGAAAATTTGGAAAGATGTACGTGGTAGAGAAGGATAAATTATATATAGATACTCCTTTAAAAAATTTAGGTTATGAATTCGATGATAAAGGTCTTACTAGTGATTATTTGCTCGAAAAGTTTAAAAATAAAAATAAGTTTATTAAAACTGTTTTATTAGATCAAACGATTATTAGTGGAATAGGGAATATTTATGATGATGAGATTCTGTTTATGAGTCATATTAATCCCTATAAAAAAGCTCGCGATTTAACCAAGGAAGAATGTGAAGTGATTATAAAAAATACTGTTATAGTACTTAATCGGGCAATTGTTATGGGTGGAACTACGATTAAGAGTTTTACTTCAGAGGAGGGAGTACATGGACTTTTTCAAAATGAGTTATTGGTTCATGGAAAAAAAGATTCCTTATGTCCTGTATGTAATCAAAAAATAATAAAAGACAAAATTGATGGTAGAGGGACATATTATTGTCCTAATTGTCAAAAATAATTTTTTTTAATGATAAAAATGTTTTATTAAATATATTCACAAAATTTATTATTTAGTGTATAATTTAATGGTATTATGAGAAATGGAGTGAGAAAATGATAAAAACAAAGATGATTTGTGGAATTGGACCAGCTACTCAAAGTTGGGAAGTATTTAGAGAATTAGTGCTAAATGGTATGAATGTTGTTCGTGTTAATTTTTCCCATGCAACAATGGAGGAAAGAAAAATAGATGAAGATCTTGTTTATAGGGCACGTGAGGAATTAGGAAAGAATGTAGCTATTTTATATGATACAAAAGGACCAGATTTGAGAACTTGTAATTTTGAGAATGATTCTATTGATTTTATTAATGGTAATACAATTCGAATTGTAAAAGAGAGTGTACTTGGTGATAAAGAAAGAATCAGTTTTAATTATCCACAAGTAATTGATAATTTAAAAGTAGGAACAACGATTCTATTAAATGATGGATTTGTTCGTCTTGAAATTATTTCTGAGGATGAAGATGGTGGGGTTACTTGTAAAATATTAGATGATGCAACATTGTCTAGTAGACGTGGAGTAAATATTCCAGGGATAGATTTAAATATTCCATTTGTATCTGAAGATGATGAGGCAGATATTAAATATGCTTGTGAGCATGATGGAGATTTTTTAGGTATTTCATTTGTATCTAGTGCAGATGATGTAAAAGCAGCTAGAGAACTTCTTACCAAGTATGGTAAACCAGAAATGCAAATTTTATCTAAAATTGAAACGGCTAAAGCAATCGATAATATAGATGAAATTATTGATGAGACAGATGGTATTATTGTAGCTAGAGGAGATCTAAGTGTAGAGGTTCCGTTTATACAAGTTCCAATATTACAAAAAGAAATTGTTAGAAAGTGTCGTGAAAAAGGAAAAATTTGTATTGTTGCTACAGAAATGTTAAAAAGTATGTGCAAGAACTCTCGTCCGACAAAGGCAGAACTTACAGATGTTTCAACAGCAGTTTTTGATGGAGCAGATGCTGTTTGGTTGAGTGACGAAACTACTATTGGTGCTCATCCTGATCTTGCTTCTAAATATTTAGGAGAGATTAGTGGAGTAGCTGAAGAACATTATAAAGAGTATGCAAGAAATTACCAGGTAGATGAAAGTCATGAGATTCATGATTTAATTGCTAAAGGTGTAGTGTCTGCCTCTGAAGATTTAAATGTTAAGGTGATTGTTGCTGCTACAATGAGTGGATTTACAGCACAAAAGATTAGTAATTTGAAACCTGATGCCTTTATTTTAGCTCCAGTACCAAATGAGAAAATTGCTCGTAGACTTTCTCTTAACTGGGGAGTATATCCTGTTGTTGTTCCTGATTATAATTCAACAGATGAACTTGTTAGTGATGGTATTGAACAAGCTAAGAAGTTTATGGATTTAAAATCTGGAGATAAAATTATTGTTACTGGTGGTTTTCCTAATACTGGTAATAGGGCAACAAACTTTATGAAAATTGAAGAAGTTAAGTAAAATAAGAATGAAAATCAGTTGAATTTGGCTGATTTTTTTGTTATAATATAGAAATTGACTTGAGGAGGTTATAATATGAAAAACTTAAAAATAATGAATTTTGATTTGAAAGAAAAGTATGTGTTTAATAAATCTATAGGTTTAGAAGTTGCTCAAATGATACAAGAGTATCAGCCTGATATTGTCTCTGTTCATCATATTGGTTCTAAAACAAGGTTTGATTTACAAAAAAATATTGAAGTTGATGAGAGATATAATTGTTATAATTCTAGTAATGGTTATATGACTATGTTTAGTAAAAAAATAGTTCCATCTTATTCTCATTATTTTTCATTAAAAAAAGATATTAATCAACAAATTCAAGAAAAAAGTCCTAGTATTGATGGAGATTGTTTATCTGTTGTATTTGATCTGGATCATCATTTTATTGCTTATATTGATGCAATACTTGATGAGAATCTTTCATCTAATCAATTAAGAAAAATGCAAAATCTGAAAAAAATTATCGAAGTATTTTCAGGAAAAAGTAATTTTGATTCTTATGGAACGGATGCACAATTAGTAGCTTATAATTCGCGGATTAATTATTTAATTCCTAATCTTTCAGATGTTTATTTATCTGGTTATAATGTGGAGCATTTATTTGCTGATGATAGTTTTCTTGTTCAAAATTGTCAAAGTATTTCTTCAATAAAAGGAAAGAATGGATATTTTCCAATTATTACTACTACTCAGTTTGAGGAAAAATTTGCTCGAACTTTTAAAAGCATTGATATTAAAAGTTCGGATTTTCAAACTTATAGTCCTAAGGTTTTTTATAAGAAAAATATACAAGTAGCTAATCTTTCTTTAAAATAGAAAATAGTGATTTTCCAATCACTATTTTTATATGTTTATTTCTTCATTTTTCAAATCTTTATCGATTATATTTTCATGTATTTTTTCTTCTGGTGTATTTAGATAAACTTCTTCAATTCTATCTACTCTACAACGTTCGGCGATAATAATAGCATTTATTTTATTAGAAGCGTTTTCTACAGTATCATTTACAACTACATAATTGTATTTACTTACTTCGTTAATTTCATTGTAAGCAGTGGCAAAACGTTTTTCAATTTTTTCTTTTGTTTCAGTATTTCTACCTTCCAGTCTCTTTTTTAATTCCTGCATACTAGGAGGAAGAATGAAAATAAATAAAGTTTCTGGAAGAAGTTCTTTGATTTTTAAGGCTCCCTGTATTTCGATTTCTAAAATTACATCTTCTCCATTATCTAAATGACTTTTGATGTATTCTTTAGGGGTTCCATAATAATTTTCTCCATATTGAGCATATTCTAGCATTTCATCTCTTTGAATTTTTTCTTCAAATTCTTCTTTTGTTAAAAAATAATAGTCGATTTTATTTTGTTCACTTCCTCTAGGCTGTCTACTAGTACATGAAATTGATAACCAAATATTTTCATTTTTTTGTAATAAATCTTTGATGATTGTTCCTTTGCCAGATCCAGATGGACCAGATATTACAATTAGTAATCCTTTTTTCTTTGTTTTTATCATGATTTAATCTCCTTTTTTAAATGATTTTGAAATTCTTGTTCTACTAGATTATTTTCAGTTTTTGGTATACTATAAATAATAGTTGACTTTAATTCTAATTCTAACAATTTGTTGTTACGTTCAAACTTACTAAGAATAGGAATAGTTATTTCTTTTTTAACTTTATTTAAGTATTTTTGACCCTTTTCATTGAACCCTAAAATTCTAATATAAATATTATTTTTCTTTGAATGAGCTTCTTCTTTTGTAAAACCTACCAAAATATGTAAAAGCATTCTAGAGATTTTATTATATGTATATCTTTTAGATTTTAGTTTTAAAATCAGCTCATGATAATTCGAACAATTTATAATACATTTTTTAAGTAATTTATCAATTCCCTCATCTACCGTTTGGTAAACACTTAAATCTTTTTCTGTTATTATTTTATATTTTAAAAGAGGGAAGTAGTCATCTATAAAATGTAGATTTTCTTTTTTTAGGTAGTTCTTTTCAAAAACTGGTATTGCAATATCTATATTTTTTTCTTTTTTTAAATATTTTCTAATAGTAGTACTGCTAGTTATTTCTTTTAGATCTTCAGTATGGTAGTCTGTTGTTCTTTTAATTGCTATAGGTTTTATAGTATACTTATTTTTTAAAATTGTTTTAATATAACTTACTCCTAGTAAATCGTTTGGAGTATTGACATTTTTTCCAGTTAAGTCATATAGTGCTTTGGATATAGCAGTAGGATAATTTTCTCCTAATTTAGAATAGATTTTTACTAAGTTGTCAAATTCTTCGTTTTCCAGTTGGGTTTTGGCAATAGCAGTTAGAGTTTCTATGTCATCTGTTTCACTGCCAAAGACAAATTTATCTACCTTTAACTTTTCTAGGATTGTTAATGCTCCATAACTAAAATAGTCAGCTGATTGAGTAGAGTAAAAGAAAGGCAATTCTATAATTAAATCTATTCCAGCAAGTTTGGCAATTTCTGTTTTTTGCCATTTATCTATAACAGAAGGTTCTCCACGTTGAGTAAAGTTGCCACTTAAAACAAGGATAATTTCTTCGTCTTTATATAATTGTTTGATTTTTTGTAAATGATACATATGTCCATTGTGAAAAGGATTGTATTCTGCGATGATGCCCACTGCCATTATATCACCTCATTCATGTTAGATTATTTTATCATGAATTGAGTTGTTTTGCCAAGTATATCTAATAATGGTTTTTAGAAAAATTTGCGTTTAAGCTGATAATTTTATATAATATTAATGGTGATATAAATGGAAGTTATTGATTTAAGCTTGTTGCATAGTAATGTTATTGATGAAATCAACATAAATGAGAGTATTGAATTTAAACCTGAAGTTTATGCAGATACGGATATTAAGAAATTTCGTTTTATTCATGTAGAAGGTGATATTAAAAGAGAAACTGATGATGATGATTTAATTGATTTATCTGTTAGTGGGGAAATGGTTTTACCCGATAGTATTAGTTTAGAAGATGTAAATTATCCTTTTTCTTTCAAAATAGAAGGAAGTTTGCAAGAAATTTTGGGAAATTGTCCAAATACTCTTGATATTTTGGAGATTTTGTGGGAAAATATTGTACTAGAGATTCCCCTAAAGTTTACTAAGGTCGAGGATCTCAGTAAATTTCATGGTGATGGATGGCGCTTACTGAGTGAAGAAGATAATACTCATAAGGATAATCCTTTTAATGAATTATTAAAAGATTTTGGAGAGGAGTGAGAAAATGATTACTTTAAATATTCAATTATTTGCTGTACCATTCCGTAAGGTTTCAAAAACAAGAAAAAGAATGAGAAGAGCTCATAATGCTATGGAACTTCCTGGGGTTACTAAATGTACAAACTGTGGAGAAATAATTAAACCTCATAGAGTTTGTTCAAAATGTGGTAATTATAAAGGAAAAATAGTAGTAGAAAACAAAGAAGCTGCATAAGCTTTCTTTTTTTTGATTTATGGTTTATTCTATAACAATAGTGGGATGAATAACTAATTTTTTGTAGTGATTAATAGCATTTTCTAAATAAAACTTAGTAATTGTTTTTAAATGTTAGTAGATTTGGTTTTGTGAATTAAGTGTAAACTTATGTTAAAATGATTAACTTAATTTTTTTTGTATGGTAATATTAATATAGAAAAGAGGATGGTTATGAAGATTAAAGAAAATATCAATCAAAATATTTTTAGAGGTTATGATATAAGAGGAGTCTATCCTATGGAACTAGATGAGGATACTGCTTATACAGTAGGTTTGGGCTTTGGTAGTCATATTAAAAATTTGGGAAAAACTAAGTGTATCATTGGACATGATAATAGGTTATCTTCTCCTGTTTTATTTGAAGCTTTAAAGAGAGGTATATTGGATACAGGAATTGATATTATTTCTCTTGGACTTTGTACAACACCAATGTATTATTATGCTTGTATTAAATTAAAGGTATTTAGTGGTATTATGGTAACCGCTAGTCATAATCCTAAAGATGATAACGGTTTTAAATTTGCTTTTGACGAATCGGGAAATTGTAAGGGGCAGGAAATTCAGGACTTTTTAGCTTTTATCAAAAAAGGTGAATTTGCTACTGGTAATGGTATGGAGGAAGTTTACCATATTGAAAAAGATTACTTAAATTTATTTAAAGAAAACTTAGACTTTGGTTCTAGACGTGTTAAGGTAGTAGTGGATCCTGGTAATGGAACGGCCAGTGTTATTTTAAAAAAGCTTTATGATTTGTTTCCTATAGATGTTGTTTATATCAATGCAGAAAGTGATGGGCATTTCCCTAATCATCATCCTGATCCATGTGTAGAAGAAAATTTACAGCAATTGAAGGAGAAAGTGATTGAGGAGGGGGCTGATTTAGGCCTTGGTTTTGATGGAGATGGAGACAGAATGGGACTTGTTTCTAATACTGCTAAATTTATTCCTACTGACCAATATATGATTATTATTATACGAGATATTATAGATAAAGTAGCAAAAAAGGAATTCTTATATGATGTAAAATGTTCTAAGTCGTTGAGTGATGAAATCGAAAAATTAGGTGGAAGAGGATTATGTTATAGAACAGGTAATTCTTATACTAAAGCAAAGGTCAGAGATGAGGACTTGCCTTTTGGTGGTGAACTTTCTGGACACGTTTATTTTAGAGATAGGTGGCCAGGTTTTGATAGCGGCTTATATGCTGGATTGAGAATACTTGAACTTCTTTCTAAAACAGAAAAAACGGTTGATGAACTACTTACTGGTATTAATGAATATTGCTCTACACCTGAAATAAAATTCAAAAGTAGTGATGATCAAAAATTTGCTATAGTTGAACAAGTAAAGGAATATGTTAAACAAAAACAATATGAATTTCTGGATATAGATGGAATTAGAGTACTATTTGAAGATGGCTGGGCACTAGTGAGAGCGAGTAATACAGGACCAAATTTAACCGCACGATTTGAAGCTAAAACAAAGGAAAGATTAGAACAGATTGAAAAAGAGTTTACCTCTTTAATAGAAAAGTTCAATCAATAAAATGGGATCAATAAATTATTGTTCCTTTTTCTTAAGAAATGAAAAGTAATTGGAGGCAGTTATGGCGATTTTAGGAAAGGAATTAGATAAAGAAAAGAAAATATTAAAACTGACAACAGGATTATTGAATAAGACATTAAATGATTTGAAAGAGGAAGTTAAAATTGATGAGCAAGATTTAACAGAATTTAAAAAGATTGTTTGGAGTGATTCTCATTCTTTTGATGAAGGAGATATTCAGCAAGCTAGACTTATGACTTCTACTGAAGAAAATAAGACCTTACAAAAGGAAGCCTATTATAAAAAACTTTGTCAAATTAAAAATAAACCATATTTTGGATCTATTGTTTTTGAAGATGATGAAGGAGATATTAATAATATTTATATTTCGTTAACTCATCTTAAAGATCAAAATTTGAATAATATTTTATATGATTGGAGAAGCCCGATTTGTAGTTTGTTTTATGATTATGAAATGGGTCCTTGTAGTTATCAAGCTCCGGGAGGAACAATAACGGGAATTTTAAAGAGAAAGAGGCAGTATAAAATAGAAGATAATATGCTTCAGGGAGTATTTGATAATTCATTAAATATTGATGATGAAGTATTGCAAGAGGTTTTATCTACTGAGTCTAGTGAAAGAATGAAAAATGTTGTAAATACTATTCAACAAGAACAAAATAAGGTAATCAGAAATCTAGAAGATGAGATTTTAATTGTACAAGGTATTGCAGGAAGTGGAAAAACAACTGTAGCTCTTCACAGAATAGCTTTTCTATTATATAGATTAGAAAGATTATCAAGTAATAATATTCTTATTTTTTCTCCAAATGATATTTTTACTGAGTATATTTCGGATGTATTGCCATCACTTGGAGAAAGTAATACACTGCAAACAACCTTTCAAGATTATTTGGCTTCATTTATTACGGAATATAAAGAAGTTGAAGATTTTACAGATTTTATTGCCAGGTATTATAGTTACTTGGAGATTAATCAAGAATTTATTAAGTATAAACAAAGTGATCAAATTATTAAGGACTTGGATCAATATTTAGAAAATTACATTCAAAATTGTAAGTGTCTTTCTGATTTTACAGAAAGTTCTATTCATAAGGTAAGTAAAGAAGAAATAAATGAAATGCTTCATTATAAGTATAATGTTATGCCACTTTTTGAGAGAATTGATGAAATTGCGAATAGATTGTCTTCTAATTTTTATAAGGGAAAGTTAAAGAAAGCGGCTACATTTAAGAAATTAATTAAGGAAAATCTTAATATAAAAAAAGATTACAAGGAAATATATGCTGATTTTTTTCAGTCGGATTACTGTAAAATGAAAGTTAGCGAAGAAGCAATTAGGCAATTTGTTAATAAAGATGTTATTTATTATGAAGATGCACTTCTTTTTTCCTATATTAAAGGGACGTTAGAAGGTTTTCCTTATGAAAAAAACATTAAACAGGTTGTTATTGATGAGGCTCAAGATTATAATAAGCTTCAATATATAATTATTTCCAAGATATTTAAAAGGGCAGACTTTACTATTTTGGGCGATATTCATCAGAATATCAATCCATACTATTCATATCAAACTTTAGAAGAATTAAAGGATATCTTTTCAAAAAATACTAGTTACATTGAACTTACTAAAACATATCGATCTTCTCCTGAGATTATTAATTATACGAATAAAATTTTAGGATTAAGCCATGTCAATGCAATCAGAAAAGAGACAAATAAACCTGTTATTATTAGAAGAAATATTCAAGATTTAAAGAAAATGTTGATTGAAGATATTAATTATTTTAGTAATGAATATAAAAGTTGTGCTATTATTACGAAAGATTTAAAAGAAGCGGAGAAGATTTATCATTTAATAGGGGATGAGTTTGATATTTCGTTGGTTGATATTCATACAAGAAAGTTTACAAAAGATTTATTGATTATACCAGCTTATATTGCGAAGGGCTTAGAATTTGATAGTGTGTTGGTTTATAATGATCGTGCAAATTCTTATCGAAAAAATGAAAGAAATCTTTTGTATGTGGCTTGTACAAGATGCCAGCATGAATTATTGATCTATAATTAGATCATAGTATTGGATATCAGTTAAAAAAGTATAGTATTTTGTAAAAAAAAGATGTTGAGTGTGTAAAAAATTCTGTGTAAATGATATCTAACCACGATATTTGGGAACT
>CAOJDX010000023.1 GCA_948433435.1 uncultured Clostridia bacterium | reverse complement strand
CTTTTCAATACAAAAAAGAACATTTTTTTCTTGTTCTTTCTTAGTGTAGGTAATGGAAATACTCCATTTTTTAACCTACAATATTAATAAATTGTTGCAGACTGGTAGATCCATATATTGGAAATCTAGGTATTTTAAATTTATGTGAATTTCTAGTAGCATAACTATTCCCACCAATAAAAGCTAATTTAAAGCCAGCATCTTGGACAGCTTTTGTTGCTTTCTCATTAGTCACGAAGAAGGGATAACAGAAAGCCTCTGTACTTTTAGTAATGCTAATAGATGTTTTTAAATCATTTAAAGATTCTTCATAAGTACTACACAACAGTTTAGCTCCTCTTGCCTCTGTACTACAAATTCCTTCTGTATGCATATCATGAGTATGTGATTCTACATCTAAATTAGGAGAAATATAATTATCATAACCCCACCAACCTGTTATTAAAAATAAAGTGGCATATGATTGATACTTTTCTAAAAGAGGAATTAATTTATTACCATTATGTTTTCCTGTTCCCATCGCTCCATCATCTACTGTTAATAAGACACTTTTGGCAGGAAGTTCAATTTCTCCATACATCCATTTTCTAAACTCCTCCATTTTAAGAGTTTTAAATCCATTGTCTTTTAAATATTTCAATTGTTCTTCGAACTTTTGAGTAGAAAGGCAAATTCCTTCCTGGCAACTCTCTCCTAAAGTAGGATCATAGAAGAAGTGATAATTGATTACGGGAATAGAGATGGCATTTCCTTCAAGATTTCTTTTTCCTGCTGCTTTTTCATTTTTAGGAGTTTCTTTTTTAGGGTATTCAAAAGTTTCTTGCTTAATGATTTTATCAAAATACTCTTTTGTTGTCTCTGTGGTAATATAATATGCTGAAAGATTATCTAATTTATTTTCTTTCGTGGAAGCTGTATTATTATTGATTAATTTAACTTTTTCATCTGATATATAATTAATGATTTGCTTATCACTTGTAAAGTTCTGATCATTACTTACTAACATAACAGCATTTTTCTTTAAACGGATATCTCCTCTTAACCATTTTTGATAATCATTAAAGGATATCGTATACATCTTACTATCTAAGAGCATTTTTTCTTCTTCATTCCATAATTCTTCAGTTGGTTTTGTCTGATAGTATAAAATACTAATTTTAGAGGATTCTTCGTTACTATTATTTTCTTTTTCTTCAATATTACTTTCTTTTTGTTTTAAGGCATAGATTTGATTCAAATAGTCTATATAATAATATTCCTCATCTTTATATAAAAGAGTAAATTTTATTTTTTCCTTTATCCTAATCTTTTCCTTTTTATTTTGATATAATCGGGTTATTTTCTTGCCTTCTACTTGGCTATTAAAGGCTAGATAGTTTTCGGGTTTATTGATAGATATTTCTTTTATTTTTCTTTTAATATCATTATAGTGGATATAGTAATCGCTGTTTTTTAGCTTAAAATATTCTGAATTAGAATCTTTCTTCTTGGCTAATTCTAAATCTACTGAAGTCAGTAGCTG
The DNA here is from genome assembly GCA_948433435.1 of uncultured Clostridia bacterium. Lineage (GTDB taxonomy): Bacteria > Bacillota_I > Bacilli_A > RF39 > UBA660 > UBA2730. The sequence continues at coordinate 22,442 of CAOJDX010000023.1, read as the reverse complement.
CCCTATTACTTGATATTTTTTTTCTTTATATTGATATAAATTAATATTTTTTTTGGTTGTAATATAGGTATTATACTTACGATTAATTGCTTTTTTTAAGTTACTTTTATAAGTAAAATATAAGATAGTTGCTATTAAAATGGATAGAAATAGTAAAACTAGTATTATAACTATACTTTTCTTTTTAATCTTTTTTTTCATTTTATTTTTTCGTTTCATAGTTTTTCTCCTAACTTACAGGGAATTTTTTAAAGATACTACTAACTACACAATATTTTTTACTCTATTACTGGCTTTTTTTGGGGAATATAATTTTCTATTTTTTTATATTTTTCTTTATTTTTTAGATAGAGGTATCCATAAATAGAAAACATTAGGGCTCCTATTAAATTGACAATTAAATCTTTCATGGTATCAATAATACCAATATCTAAATAGCCGTTTATGGTTATTTTTTCGTTTTGCTTTGTATAAATGTCTGTATGATCAATATCCTTTATAATGATAGGTACATTTTTCTTTTCAGGGTTCAATTCTACAGATGATATTTGATTAATAATTCGGTCTTTTTGCATATCCATATTCAATAGTCTATCTCCACTAAATTCAAATACCTCCCAGCAAACTCCAACAGTCATTGAAAAACAAAAGGAGACAATCACTACGAAAATGGGAGATAAGCGAAACATTATTTTTTTGCTATTGTTTAAAATATCTACTAAACTGAACCCTATAGCAGCACTTAAAAAACCGTTTATGGTATGAAGTAAAGTATCCCAGTGAGGAAATATTCCATAAAAATTTTGAATTTCTCCTAATATCTCTGAAGAAAAAATAAATAAGAAAATGCTTATTTCTAAAGAATTGGGTAAAGTGATTTTAAATTTATCATCTACAATATAGGGAATAACAAAAAGAATCAGTGTTAATAAACAGAGAAATACTTCATGATAATTGCCATGAATTAACTGGATGATCAAGGTTAAAATTACTAGAAGTCTTAAGGTAGTATATACTCTTAAAACTTTTTTATCCTTTCCTTTCAAAAAATTATTAAATTTTTTTCTAAATTCTTTCACTAGTTTGTTCACTTCCTTTAAAAAATACTACTTTAATGAATAAATATGTTACTATGGCTAATAGTAGTAATAATATAAATACAATGTAATTGAATTTGTAAAATGAATTAATGGTGGTATCTAAATATGTATTAGCTAAATAGGTTTGATAATTATTTTCGTTGATTTCTATTTTTTCTTCATACGGAAGAAATTTATTGATATATTTTATTTCTAAGTTTTTAATTTGAGTATTCTTTTCAATAGGATAACCAAATATTTTTAACCTCTTCTTTTCTTTCAATTTTCCGTATGTATAATCGATTATTTCTTGATATTTTTTCTGATCTTTTTTATTGATAGCAACTACATAGATGTTTTTTTTATCTCTTGCAAAATGTAATTCTTTTTTTCCTATACTAGCAAAACTTTCGGACATTTCTTCTATTTCTAAGTAACTATAATTTTTACTATTTTTTGTATAATAGGGAATTTTTCTACTGGTTGTATAAATAAAATAAGAGGAAGTAAAGAGAACTATCATAACTAATAAAAAAATTGTAGAAATGATTAATTTATAAAAAATATTCTTTTTTAATTTTAGTTTTTTCTTAACCATATTGATCACTATTTTTATTGTATCACAAAAGAAATATGGATAGAATAAATTTATCTTTTTTTGAAAGTTTTATGTCAAACAAGAAGGACAATATTTCTTATTAAAATGAAAAAATAGGATAAATGTCTCTGATCAATTAACTAAAATTTCGATAACTTTTCAAATATTTTTGATCTTCTGTTACCTGATAAATTGCTAATAGAAGATGATTATGTTTAAATAATACTTTATTTTCTATCTTATAAGAATTTTCTATAGTCATGCCATTTATTATTTTTTTCAATAACAGTTCATCTTCTATATAGATTATCGGATATTTTAAAATTTTCTCTATTGGTATTACTTGGTAATCTCCCTCTTTAATTTTTTCTAAAGTAAAACTCTCTTCTAGTGAAAAATCAGCTTCTCTTGTTCTAATTAAGTTTTGCATAGTCATAGGAATATTGATCATTTTACCCATATCCCTGATTAGGCTTCTAATATAGGTACCTTTAGAAACTAGACATCTAAAAGTAAAGGAGTCTTCTTTTTCAGACAATAATTCTATTTCTTTGATGGTTACTTCTTTCTTTGGTAATTCTACGGGAATATTTTCCCTAGCATATTGATATAGTTTTTTTCCATTTACTTTTACTGCGGAATAAATTGGAACTTCTTGCAAGTATGTTTTTTGAAAAGATTTTAGTAATTTTTCAAGATCTATTTTAGGGTAAGAAGTAATGTTTTCTATTACATTACCAGTAATATCTAGAGTATCTGTTTGCAGACCAATTTTGACTGTTGCTATATATTCTTTATCATTACTTGTAATATCACTACTTATTTTGGTAGCCTTATTAATTAAGACAATTAAGACCCCACTAGCTAGTGGATCTAGTGTTCCTGTATGCCCTACTTTTTTGGTATCGAATTTATTGCTAAGATAGGTATCTATATCTCTTGAAGTCATCCCTGATGGTTTATTGATAATTATTGCGCCACTTATTCTATATTTTTGATGATATTCTTCTAAACATAAAGTTTCTTTTTCCATCATCATTGCTGTTTTGCGTCCCACATATCTAATATGCCATGGTTCATAGGAATATCCTGTTATGGTTTCTTTTTCTTTTGGATATCTTATTATAAAACCATATTCTGCTAGATATTTTTGAATTTTTAAAAATATTTCTTCATTTGCTAGTAACTCTTCATTTGTTTCTAAATATTGACCATTGTTTTTAAATGTTAAATCTAGACATAACCCTGTATGGTGTTCTGAATAACCAGGAAGGGCTACATAATGCTTTATATAATCATTTCCATATTGATTTTGGAATTCTTCTAAGAGTTTTTCTTGTTCTTGAATACTGCGATAAGCAGAAGTAATAGCAATTTCTATTTTTTCAGAAATCAAAACTTCTCTTAACTTTAGATACATCTGATAGGTTTTCTTTTCGATTAATATTTCTTGATTTAAGTAATCTTTTATTGTGATCAAATTCGTATTATTTACAATTTGGTTGGTTATCTTATTTTCTTTGTTAATTAAGATTTTATAGTCCATATTATCACCTGGCTTTATTATATAAAATTTAGAAAAAAAATAAAACCCATAGGAGTAAACTTATCCTATGAATTTTATAGTTAAAAAGATAATGATCCCAGTTAGTAGAAGGAAGATAAGCAAATACAAAATCTTAACGTTTCCTTTTAATAATTTAGGATTAGCTTTTATTATCTCGCTTTGTAAGGCATATTCCTTGGCAAATTTTTCATTTAGTGGATGTTTATAGTTAATCGCTCCGCATTTTAAACAACAACGATCTACTTCTTTCATTTCTGAACCACATCTGACACATTTCATAAATATTCCTCCTTAAATTCTTTTTTAAAAAAGAGATAATTGGTTGGAGTCTGGCAGCCCTTCCAATATTCCCATAGAAGTCATTTTATCAATTAAAGTTTTAGAAACTTTTCCTCTTTTTTGAACATCTTCTTTACTGATAAATGGTTGATTATTTCTTTCTTCTACAATCGTATTGGCAACGGTATCACCTAGGCCATCAATTGTAGAAAATGGTGGGATTAAGACATTCTCCTCCTCTATTTTTAAGAATTTAGTAGCTTCACTTTTATTTAGATCAATACTACCAAATTTTATTCCACGACAAGTTGCTTCTAAAGCAATCTTTAAAGTTTCAATAATATTTGTTTCTTTATTGGTTGCTTCATAACCTTTATTTTGTAAATCTATTAATTTTTCTCTAATCGCTTGCTCTCCTTTGATCATTGTTTCAATATCAAAGTCATCTACCCTAATTGAGAAAAAGGCAGCATAATAGTTGATAGGCTGATATAGCTTAAACCAAGCTATACGGATAGCACTCATAACATAGGCACAAGCATGGGCCTTAGGGAACATGTATTTAATTTTATGACAAGACTCGATGTACCAATCTGGAATATTCGCTTCTTTCATTTTATCAGCCCAGGTCTGCCAAGTTGCAGGATCTTTAGAAGGTTTTCCTTTACGAACGAACTCCATGATTTTAAAGGCTACTTTAGGCTCCATTCCCCAATTCATTAAACTAACCATAATATCATCACGACACCCTATAACCTCTTTAAAAGGAACAATTCCTTTTTCGATTAATTCAGAAGCATTTCCCGCCCAAACATCAGTTCCGTGAGAAAGACCAGAAATTTTAACTAGTTCTGAAAAGGTTTTCGGTTTTGTTTCTTGTAGCATATTGATTACGAATTTTGTTCCCAATTCTGGGAGTCCTAAGGTTCCTGTTGGACACATGATTTGTTCTTGAGTTACTCCCATCGCATCAGGTGAGGATAATAAAGAAAATACTTTTTGATCATCCATTGGTAACTTGGTAACATCAACACCAGAAAGATCTTGAAGCATTCTTAGTACAGTCGGATCATCGTGTCCTAGTATATCTAGTTTTAAAACATCTTGATCGATCGCATGATAATCAAAGTGGGTAGTTCTCCATTCAGCAGTATTATCATCGGCAGGATATTGGAAGGGAGTAAAATCAAAGACATCCATGTAACCTGGAATAACGACGATTCCTCCTGGGTGTTGACCTGTTGTTCTTTTGACTCCTGTACAACCCATGGCAAGACGTTCCACCTCGGCATTACGAATATCTGTTACTCCATGTTCCTCGGCCCAACCTTTAACATAACCAAAGGCAGTTTTCTCAGCAACAGTACCAATTGTCCCAGCACGATAAACATTGTCTTCTCCAAATAAAACTTTAGTATAAGCATGAGCACTGGCTTGATTATCTCCTGAAAAGTTCAGATCGATATCTGGTACCTTATCACAGTTAAAACCTAGAAAGGTAGCGAAAGGCATATCTTGACCTTCTTTTCCTAATGGCTTTCCACATTTTGGACAAAGCTTATCAGGAAGATCATAACCACTAGCCAATTCTTTACCATAAGGAGTACCTGTTTCATCATTAAACTCTGAGTATTTGCAATGATAACATAGATAGTGAGCAGGCAAAGCATTTACTTCTGTGATTCCCATCATGCATGCTACAAAGCTAGAACCAACAGAACCTCTGGAACCTACTAAATATCCTTCATCATTAGAATGTTTTACTAATTTCTGAGAAATTAGATAAATAACATCAAAGCCTCCGCCAATAATTCCTTTTAGTTCTGAATTAATTCGTTCTTCAATATTTGTAGGAAGAGGATCTCCATACATACTATGAGCCTTGTCATAAACCATATTTCTAACGATATTACTACAATCTTTTATTTTAGGAGAAAAGGGATTTTCCTCTGTATCAATAATTACTTCAATTTCTTCTACTTGATTGAAAATTTTTAAGGGATTAGCAATAACGATACGCTGAATTAATTCTTCGTCTTCTAAAAATTTAAAATCGTTTAGCATTTCTGTCGTAGTTCTAAAATGGTTACTTGGTATTTCTTTAATATTATTTCTTGCTAATGGATGTCTTCCTCCACCTGGTACTTTTTGATTTACTATAATTTCACGATAGATTTTGTCTTCTCTGCTAATATGATGAACATCTCCTGTTGCTACAATAATTTTACCAGCCTCTTCGGTTGTCCGAATAATTTTCTTTAAGTGCTCAGAAAGTTCGTATGTGTTAGCAAATTCATTACTTTGGATCAAGTGATCATAACATTCGATTGGTTGTACTTCAACGTAATCATAAAAGCGAATAATATTGGTAAGCTCTTCTTCACTTTTTCGGCGAGCTTCTCTAAATACTTCTGATTCATAACAACCACTTCCGATTAAAAGTCCATCATGATGTTTCTCTATTTCACTCCTTAAAATACGAGGAGTTTTATATAAATATTTTGTATTAGCAAGACTAATTAGTTTAAATAGATTTTTCAAGCCTATCTTATTTAAAGCTAAAATATTGACATGATAACTTTTTCCATATTTATGAATTTCATCTTTACTAACTAAGGTGTCTAATTGATCCATATTTTCAATATTACGATTATCTAATTTTTTTAGCATTTTGTAAAAGACTAAAGCTGTTCCTTCTGCATCATAATCTCCACGGTGATGATGCTCTTCATCCCATGGCACATCATATCTTTTAATGATGGCTGAAAGAGAGTGTCTTGCATATGTATTATCTAAAGTTCTTGATAATTCTAAAGTATCAATTACAGCATTTTTAAACTCTCCTAAATGATATTTTTTATAAGCCATTTCTAAGAAAGAAACATCGAATTTGGCATTGTGAGCAACCATTGGACAATCTCCAAACCAGTCAATAAATCTTTTTACTGCATTTTCTTCGTTGTCTTTATCAGCTAACATTTCATTGGTAATGCTGGTTACATCTGTTATTGTTTGTTTTAATGGTTGTGGTGGTTTAATTAATTCATCATACTTTTCAATAATTTCTCCATTACACATTTTAACAGCACCAATTTCAATAATGGAATCAGCACCACCAGCATTGAAGCCAGTTGTTTCAAAGTCAAAGACTACATAAGTTTGTTCTAGTAAATTTTGATTATTAGGACGAACTACTATATCTACAGTATCATCTATTAAAGTAAGTTCTGTTCCATAAATGGCTTTAAATGGTTCTTCGCCTGCTTTTAATTTTTTATTATGATCTCTTACTAAATTGAAAACATGAGGAAAAGATTGACAACCGTTATGGTCGGTGATAGCAATTCCTGGATGGTGCCACTTCATAGCTTGCTTTACTAAGGCTACCTCATCAGCTACGCCATCCATTTGACTCATTTTCGTATGAGCATGAAGTTCTATTCTTTTTTCTGGAGCTTCGTCTACTATTTCACTTTCACCATCATGTTCTACAGCGATAATATCACGGGCATTTAAAACTAATTCTTTACTAAATGGATCGTTTTTTGTATATCCCCTAATTTTAAACCATTTTGGTGCTTTTAACTCTTTACAAAGTCTTACATATTCTTCATTGTCTCTTACAAAGACCTTACAATAAATACTGTCGGAATAATCAGTCAATTTTAAGGTAATAATTTTAAAATCACTTTTGCTAGACTCGAAATATTCTACTCCAAAAACTTGAGCTTCTACTGTGACATTATTATCTTCTCCAATAATAGTTTTTATTTTAATTGGGTTATCTAAAATAGCTAATCCGATTATACTATTAGGATCTTTTTCCTTTTTACGATACTTGGGCTTACTATCTTTTGATGTTTCTGATTTTGATTCTATTTCTTCTTTTTTAGAACTAACTTTTTTGATTTTTTCTAGACTTTCATCTAAACTTTTTTGAATTTCTTCCCTAACTTTATGTCCTTCTTTTAAGATTACTGGTATTTCACTTAATAAGCCTAATCTATGATAGATTTGATTAATCTCTTCTACCACATTGTTTAATTTTTCTTCTTCCAATTTATTGTTTGCTACTAATACTAATTTGGAATCTTCTAATATTAAGGATTTTTTAAACATTACTGGAGGTTTTAATTTTTCTTTGACCTCTTCTAATACATAACTATATAGTTTTTGAAATTCCTCTAAGTTTTGTTCTTTTATGGTATAGTTTATGGTTATTTGAGTTACGTTTGGTGCTACTGTATATTTTTGATTTTCTAGTTCCTCTAGTATCTCTATAGGCAATACTTTTTCCTTTTCAATAAAAATTTGCCAACTATTTTCTTGTTTAGAAATTTTAATTTTAGTTAATTTAGCATCTTCAAAGTAATTATAATGGTCTTTTTGAAATTTAATCCTGTCTAATAATATTTGCATCTTCTCTTCCATTATAATTACCTCCCTAAATTACTTCAATCTCTTCTATTTTTATTGTATATTGTTGCTGTTTAATACAAAAGTCAATAAAGTCATATAGCTCCATCTCTTTTAATTCTTCTTGATATGGATAATTTTTAACGTCGAAAAGAATGCCATCACGCCTCATAAAATTAAGCATATCTTCTTGTTTTACTCCTAAATACATTAAAAAATAAGGATATATTTGCTTTTTCAAAAAATTTAAAGATCCTTTTCCTTTTAAGTAATAACTCCTGCCTATGATTCTAGTAGCCAATTCATTTAGGATACATAATTCTAATACTGCTTCTGTAATATCTTGATATTCTTCGTTATAATGATGCATTTCTTTTAAAACAATTTTATAGATTAAATCAATTAAAATTTCTTTTTTGTTACTTTTCTTCATCCCATAACAAATGACTTTATTTTCAACCTCTTCTGACTGATTATTATCTGTTATATTTAATCTAGGATCAACTAGATAAACACTGTATTGTTCTAAATTCATTTTTAAAATACTTTTTACTTCTTTTACAAGCTCTTTTTTTTGTTCATTCCAAGTAGCTATTAAACTTAGTCTATATTTATCTGTATATTTATAAATACTTTCATAAACATCTTGTTCTTTAATAATGTTATAGATTGTATCATCATCTGGGATATAATTTTTAGGATCTTTTAAAATTTTCTTATTTTCTCCATATAAATCGTTATATTCTTTTTTATAATTCAACCAGATTTTTTGTTTTCTACTATTTAATTCTTTAGAAATCGATTGTCTAAATAAAAGATTCCAAATTAAGATATATTCATTTAAAATAAATTTGATATTCATACTACCACCCTAATTAATATATAGTAATAATATATCATAGGTAGAGAGAAAATTAAAGAAAAAAGTCTTTTTATTTAAGACTTTTTAAAAGCTATGAATAATGAAATAGATTAAAACAGCTAAAAGAATAGCTAGTAGTATTACTAAAAATATTTTGATTAAGGAAGGTACTTTTTTCTTTTCAAAAAATTCATCATCCATATCAAAGTCTTTATCTGATAAGTCCATAGATCTAGTATAGAATGATTCATCCATATTTTTTAAAAGAGAGTTTACTTTATCTGTTTGATAATTATCTTTTTCTTCTTGAACTTTTTGAAAATCTTCTTTATCTAAAATATCATGAGAAGTTTGAGTATTTTTTTCTACTTTGTCTAATTGAGTGGTAGCCATTAGTTCACTTAAAAGATCTACTGAGGTTTTTTGATCTAGTTCGCCACTTAATGTTTTGGAGGTTATGGTATTAATTAAGTCTTTCATTTTGTCTTGATCAGGTCTTGTTTCATTTTTCTTTTCTTCTCGGTATTTTTCGATTTCCTCTTTTGTTAAAATCAGTTGTTCGTTTCGTAATTTTCTTTTTTCTAATTGTAAGTCTTTTTCACTACGATTTTTTTTAGCCTCTTCTAAAACACTATTAATATCATATACTTTATTTTTCCGTTCAGAATATAGATAATTAAAATCATCTAATTCTTTTTGAACTTTTGGAGGTTCTACAAAACCACCATATTCTTTTATTTGATGATACCCTTCTCGTGTTCGATAGTTTTTCTTAGCTGTTGTAAGTTCTATAGCATTACTATTTCTGACATCTGTAATTGTTGTATACTGGGCATTATTTTCTAAAGATGAATATAATCTTTCGTTCTTTGAACTCCTAGTAGAACTAGTTGAACTACTATCTGTCATATATCGATCCATTCTACTCCTCATTCGATTCACCTTCTTTATTATCATTATCACTATTTTAACATATCTAATTATTAATTAGAAGACTTTAATTTTTCTTTACGTAAACTTTTTTTTCTGATAATATTAGTAATGAAGGAGAGATCATAACGATGAAAGTGAAAGTTAATCAAGAGGCATGTATCGGTTGTGGAGCATGTGAAGCTATTTGCCCTGATGTTTTTGTTCTTAATGATGAAGGGCTATCTGAAGTTATTGAGGAACAAAAAAATAAAGAATTAGAAGGAGAAATAAAAGAACAAGCACAAGATGCGATTGATTCTTGTCCTACTAGTGCTATTTCAGAGGCGAAGGAAAACTCTGAAGAAAATTAATTTTAAAAAGTGGTACATATTAGACAATGTGACCACTTTTTTTATTTTAATTTGTTATTTTTTTGGAATAGATACAACCACAATAGTTTTGACGATATAAATGATATTTTTCTGATAATTCAATACTTTCTTTATAACCATTGTGTTTTTTGAAATCAGAGTATAAATACTTTACCTTTTTATCTTTAGCAAGGGTTTCCCCTATTTGATTTAACCAATTGGCATTTTTAAAGGGACTTAACGTTAAAGTGGTAGCAAAATAATCAAAGTTATTTTCTTCGGCTATTTTTACCGTTTCTTGTAATCTTAACTGATAACAAGAAAAGCAACGAATTCCTCGTTCAGGAATATTTTCCATTCCCTTTGATTGGTCAAAAAAAGAGTTTGGATCGTATTTAGCTTCAATCATTTGGATTTTATATTTTACTTGAAATTCATTGATAAATCTTTTTAGTTCAGCTAACCTTTTTTGATACTCTTTTTCTTCAGTAATATTGGGATTGTAGAAAAAAACAGTTATTTTAAAATGATCTCCTAATCTCTTTAGACAAACTGATGAACAAGGTGCACAACAAGTATGAAGCAAAAGAGTTGGCGTATTTGTTAAAGATTCAATTTCTTTTTGCATTAATAAATCATAATTCATCTGTATCACCACATGGTAATCATATCAAATTTTGGTCTTTTCTTCAACCAATATAAACCTTAGGTATTAGCTGATTTTGTCATTTTTTAGCGGTATTTTTTTCTTCAATGGGCCCATATAATTATTTAGGTGATTATTATTAATACAAATATAGCTTTTTTACTTACTATTATTGCAGGAAGTGCAACAATTTTAGGAATCATCCCTATTTTTTTTCAATTTAAAGATAAAGATCGAATTGTGATTATTTCTTTAGGATTTGCTAGTGGGGTTATGCTAAGTGCTAGTTTTTTTGATCTGGTACCTGAAGCTTATCACTATTTAATTGGTGATTATAATCAAATATTGACTATTTTATTTTTACTGATATTTTTTGTATTAGGTGTTTTAATTTCTACCTATATTGATAAAAATTTAGAATGTCAAGAGGACCATCTTTACCGAGTTGGTATTAATTCTATGCTTGCTATTATTATTCATAATTTACCAGAGGGTATTATTACTTTTTTAACCGCCTCTGTTAATTTAAAATTAGGAATTAGTTTGGCAATTGCTATCATGTTGCATAATATTCCCGAAGGAATTAGTATTGCTGTTCCAATCTTTTATTCAACTAAAAGTAAAATGAAAGCTCTTTTATATACTATTGTTGCAGCAATTGCTGAACCATTAGGAGCAATTTTAGCTTTCTTATTTTTAAAAAATTTTATCAATAACTTTTTACTTGGCATTATGCTTAGTTTAATAGCAGGAATTATGAGTAATATCAGTTTGTATGAATTGTTCCCTGAGTCGCTAAAGTATAAAAGAAAAAAGATAAGTATTATTTCTACAATTGTAGGACTTATCTTTATGTATGCTAGTATACAGCTATTATAGACTTATTATTTTGAAACTACAACTACTGCCCTTGCTCCAAAATTAGTAGAACCAACTCCGTTAGCTTGAATAGAATTACTGCAATTCATATGAAAAGCAGGTATAGATCCGCTAGAGTAAGCTGTCATTGTCCAATAAGAATTGTTAAAACCAGAACCTTTATCGTTAACTGTTCCTCCAGAATCAGTTGAACAACTTAGATAATTAAACACCCAAACTGGACAAAGTGCTGAATTACCTACACCATCACAACCAAATGATAATAATTCTTGAACTGTAATCATTCTGGTTTTAGCTGTTCTACTTGCTAATGTATACGTATTTGTGCCATTATTACAAGATACTGTTTGTGTGCTTCCAGAATAAACGGCACTACATCCAGTATATGAATTTCCTTTAAAAATTGTTGTTCCCATTGTATATGTTTGATTATTTACATTGGCCCACTCGGAAGTTGCAGATTCTAATGCTGGTAATACAGTTAGTGGTCCTTTTGAATTATTTGAAGAAGCCCATATTTTATTATAAACTATATTCTTTTGAGACTGCATGGTCATTGTACTTCCTTTATCTTCCATTACATGAAATCTTACTGTTTCAGTATCATTTACTTTATAATTAATGATTGTTCCTGCTGGACAACTTCCTGCCGTTTTGGTTTTATAGCAAGTTGTTGCCTGACAAGTTACTTCGTCTCCTGTTACACAATAATTACTTGCTCCTGTTGTTTGATTATAGGTATAAGCTCTTGAAAATTCTGTTTCTTTTTCAAAAGTAATTCCTGTTGATATAGAGGTCTGTGTATTTTTATTTCCTGCTCCATCTGTTAAAGTATTAGAAGATATGATCAGATTTAAACCACCTAAACTGTTAATACCACTGAGTGTTAAAGTATATTGTTTTCCATTAGTAATTGATGTTGCTGATGAAAGTGTCTTTGTTGTTGGGGTTACCGTTGTTCCTCCTACTAATACTTGAATATTAGAAGCTGTCAGACTACTAGTGACTCCTGAAGTATCTGTTCCATTTAGTTTTATCGTTATTGTTTCTATTGCTGTTGCTTCTGTTGAACCATTACTAGTTGTTGCACTACTTAGACTCCATACTGGTAATGTAAAATCACTAGTTACTGTGTATGTTTTTGATGATGGAGTATTATAGTTTGTGGTATCGTTGGGGGTGAATCTTACTGTTATGGTACTACTTCCATTGGATACTCCTGTTACGGTTACCGTCTTAGCAGTACTTGCTGCTACACTACTATAACTTGATGGTGAGACTGTTGCTATACTAGTACTTGAACTGGTATTCGTAAAACTTCCTGCTACACTAGCTTTCTCCGTAAATGTTACTGGGGTTGTCTTACCAGCCTTTCCACTAGTTGCACTTAATGTTACTGTCGGAGTTGCTTTAGCTATACTACAACTTAACGTTTTACTCGTTGTTCCATCACTGAAACGATATCCGCTACTAGCTGTTACAGTGACTGTTTGACTTCCAGCTGTTGTTCTAGAGTTATTGGTATAGGTTACTCCTGTTCCTCCACTGGCTAGAGTTTGGCTTGATCCTGTATAAGTTCTACTGGCACAACTTCCAGTTGTTGCTACTTTATATCCTGTTACAGCATAAGTCTTTGTTGCTGTATTATAATTCGTTGTATCTGTTGGTGTAAAAGTTACTGTGATTGTACTGGTTCCATTTGATACTCCTGTTATCGTTACTGTTTTAGCCGTATTTGCTGTTACACTACTATAACTTGATGGAGATACTGTTGCTATACTAGTATTTGAACTGGTATTCGTGAAACTTCCTGCTACACTTGCTTTCTCTGTAAAAGTCGTTGTACTACTAGCATTGACACTACCACTAGTTGCACTCAATGTTACTGTTGGAGTTGCTTTTTCTATACTACAACTTAACGTTTTACTTGTTGTTCCATCGCTAAACTGATAACCACTATTAGCTGTTACAGTGACTATTTGGGTTCCAGCATTTGTTCTAGAATTATTACTATAAGTTACTCCTGTTCCTCCACTGGCTAGAGTCTGACTTGATCCATTATAAGTTCTACTGGCACAACTTCCAGTTGTCGCTACTCCATAAACTGTTACCTGATATGTTTTAGTTACTGGTTTATAGTTTGTGGTATCTGTTGGGGTGAAAGTTATTGTGATTGTACTTATTCCGCTTTCTACTCCTGTTAGGGTTACCTCTTTATTCGTATTAGCTGCTACATCACTATAATTTGATGGTGAAACTGTTGCTATACTGGTACTTGAACTTGTATGAGTAAAGGTTCCTGCAATAGATGAGCTTTCTGTAAAGGTTATCTCTTCCGCTATCTTAACTGTTCCTCTTTCGGCACTTAATGTTACTATAGGAGTGGCTTTTTCTATGGTGAAGTTTTTAGTCGTTTTATCACTATAACTTGTTTGAGTTTGTTGATTATATTTGCCACTTCCAATTATTTTTACTATTCCTGTTCCAACATTTGTATTATTTTCATATTCAACAGTATAATCTACTCCTTCTATTAAAGTAACATCTCCATGTTTAACTATTACAGTTGGAGTCTTTGGTGTTCCATCATAAATAACTTTTTCTTCACTTAGAGTAATCTCTAAACCTTTCATTTCCAGAGTGGTAATAGCATACCAAGTTTTATTTGTGTTATTTAAAGTTAATGTTAAACTTTCTTTACTGCCTATTTCCTTTTCTGTTGCCTGTTTATTTTGATTATAACCAATAATCGTATAACCCTTTCTAGTAATAGCTGGTGTTTCTACTGTACAACTTTCTTCTTGTATTTGATTATTATATACTTCTTTTAATTTACACGTTTTTTCTTCCGCATCTAATGTTGCACCATTTCCATTAAATAAGGCCTTTAAGGTTACTGCTTCTTTCTTATAAATAGCATATAAAGTAATATCCTCATCTGGCATCGTTATATTAGTCAAAGCAGTTGTAGCATCTTTAGTAGTATTCCAACCAACAAAAAGCCAACCATTTTTTTCTGCTGTTACGGTTAAATCTACTTTTTCATTAGTATTTACTTCCTCTGTTATCTTACTAGCACTACTTCCTCCATTTGTTTGGTAATCGTAAGTTACTCTATGAGCAATAAACTCTTTTACCTCTAATTGTTTCGTTACTTCGTTATTAGTATTATTTACTTTATCTTTAATGATTCCTTTTGGAAGGGTAAGTGTAAAATTGTCTGCATTCTTTCCTAAAATTATGATTTCATATTGATAACCATTACTAATTTTTTTCGGACTACTAATGGATTTTATTTCAGCAATTAGTGGATTACTAAGTTCAAGAATATCTTTGGATAGTTCTTTCTTTTCCACTCCTGTTATTTCATCTGTACAATTTAATAATATCTTTGTTTCTTTACCTATAGCAAATTCTTGATCGTTAGTAAATTCACATTTTGGTCCTTCTTCGTCTAGTGTTTTTTCTTCTGTCGTTCCATAGACATTTACTTTTACGGTAAACGTTTTAGATTCTTGGGGATTATTATATTCTGCTGCCACCCACATTCTTAAGCGATAATAATAGATTGTTGTTTCTGATACTATCCCAGTATCCATAATCATACTGCCTACTGGTGCTCCAAAATTTGTCTTTTTTTGAATTGGAGTATAGTAAGTTGGTTCCATTACTGACTCATAATTTGTGGCATCATGACTTCGTTCTAAATATAATTTAATATCTTGATTTTCTAAAGTGGAGGGTTCATCTTTGACAGCCACTATTTCATAGGCTACTTTAAAATTACCAGTTATATTCATACTTACGGTGAAGTCGAATACCTGATCAGTTCCCTGTAGTATTTTTCCCTCTTCATCAGCCATCGGCACAGCATTGCCTATTCCTATACTATTATTTTCCTCTGTATAGTTCATGGTAATGGCCCCTGTTGTAATACTATTTTCCTTAACTCCTTGACTACTCAACGTTAAAGCAGCATAACTTATTCCGATAATTAGAACTAATGTTACAACTAAGATTACTATCTTAGTATAAAGTCCCCCCCCCCCATGGTTTTTTGACTTTTTATTTTCTTTCATCTTTACACCTACTCTTTACTTTCTATTAAAATTTTATCACTACTGACTAGCATTTTCAATACAAAAATTATTGAGCGTCTTGTGTGCAGGTAACCCGAATATCTTATTTCAGACTGGTTATTTTTATACAATATTTTTGAAAGGAAGTACTATCATGATAAAGATAAATATTGAAGATTTATTAAGGAGAAAAGGGAAATCTAAATATTGGTTATGTCAACGAATGAATTTAACTTCTAGAAATATTAATCGAATTATTAGAGGAGAAACAACATCTATTTCGTTTAAATATATAGAGGAGTTCTGTCAATATTTAGACTGTACTCCAGGAGAACTAATATCTCTAGTTCCCAATATCGATGAAGTATTAATCAAATAAAAAAGTGCTGAGTTTTATAAACTTAACACTTTTTTATTTGTCAGTAGAGCCAAAACCACCCTTACGAACTCCTTCGGCATGATCATTATCTACTAATAGATATTTTAAAAAGATAACTTGTCCAATAGTTTCTCCTTTTTTTATTATGATGTCTTTGTCTGTAGTATTATAATACTGAAAGAAAAAATGACCATCATTATTCTCATTTTCGTAATAATCTGAATCGATTACACCCAGTCCATGTGGCATTAATAACCCTTTTTTAGGTCCACTACTTCTACTTGCACATATATACCATTCATCATCTGCACAATAAGCCTTTAATCCTGTTGGTATAAGAGTTGGTTTAATTCCTGGCCTAAAAGCAGGAATAACCGTATCTTCTGCAGACTCAATATCATAAGCTGCTGCTCTTTTTGTTTTTCTTACAGGAAGATTAATTCCTTTATTTTCCCATCCTTTTGCAATTTCAAATCCTCTATTTCGCATGTATTTTTACTCCTTCACCTTTCATTTTTATCTCTACAACCTTTTTATTTTTGAGACTCTTTTTTACATCAATAATTCTTTGATTAGAACTTCCTCTAAAAAATAAAGATTTGTCTAATAATTTTTCAATAAATCTACCATCTACTATAACATCAATATAGGATAATAATTCTCTCGTAGTTTCATTTAATAAATACATTTCATCCATGATTTCTTGATCAAATAAATATCCTGTATAACACCAAATTGTTTTATTGGGACAATTTTTTTTAACTTTTCTAAGAAGTGGTAGTAAACCTTCTTGATTTTTAGGCCACATAGGCTCCCCTCCTAATAGAGATAAACCAGCAATATAGTCTTCTTTTAAACATTCAAGAATTTCTTTTTCCTCTTTTTCTGTAAATATTTTCCCGTAGTTTTCATCCCAAGCTTCTTTATTAAAACAATTTTTGCAATGATGAGGACAGCCACTAACAAAAAGAGATACTCTAATTCCCTCTCCATTAGCAACATCATATTTTTTTATTGAAGCATAATGCATAATACTCCTCCTATTTTATAAATGAGTAACTCTAGATTTTATTTCTTTAGTTTTCCCTACATTCCAAAAGTTTTCTCCTAAATAGCCACAAGTTCTTCTTGTTACATTCATTTTGGTTTTATCTTTGTTGCCACATTGAGGACAAATCCATTCTAAATTATCATTAATTTCTATTTCTCCTTCAAACCCACAAACATGACAAGTATCTGATTTTGTATTAAATTCGGCATATTGAATATTATCATAAATAAATTTAACAACATCTTCCATGGCTTTTAGATTATGTTTCATATTTGGGATTTCTACATAGGAAATGCAACCTCCTGATGAAATAGGTTGAAATTTACTTTCAAATTGAAATTTGGTAAAAGCATCTATTTTTTGTCTAACATCAACATGATAACTATTTGTATAATAACCCTTATCTGTTACATCTTTAATTGTGCCATATTTTTCTTTATCAATTCTTGCTAAACGGTAACATAAGCTTTCTGCTGGTGTTCCATATAAAGCAAAACCTAGTCCTGTTTCTTTTCTCCAGTCATTACATTTTTTACGCATATAGTTCATTACTTTAAGAGCAAATTCCTCACCCTCTGGTTCAGTGTGACTTACTCCTTTCATTAATTTAGTAAGTTCGTAAATACCAATATAACCAAGAGAAATAGTAGAATAACAACTATTTAAATATTTATCAATTTTTTCTCCTTTTTTCAATCTGGCAATTGCTCCATATTGCCAATGAATTGGACTGGTATCACTAAGAGTTCCTAGTAGAGCCTCATGACGGCATATTAGAGCTTCTCGACAAAGCTCAAGTCTTTCGTCGAATATTTTCCAGAATGTCTCTTCATCTCCTTCTGCAACAATACCAATTTGGGGCAAGTTGATGGAAACAACACCTTGGTTAAATCTTCCTTCAAATTTATAATTTCCTTCTTCATCTTTAAATGGAGATAGAAAGCTTCGACATCCCATGGGACTGAAAACATTTCCTTCGTAGTTTTCACGCATTTTTTTGGCACTAATATAATCTGGATACATTCTTTTGCTAGAACATTTTACTGCCAATTTAGTTAAGTAGTCGTATTTACCACCTTTTAAGCAGTTATTTTCGTCAAGAACATACACTAGTTTAGGAAAAGCTGGAGTAATATAAACTCCTTTCTCATTTTTAATTCCTTCATCTCTTTGACGAATAACTTCTTCAAATAACATAGCATTTTCTTCAATATATGGATCGCCATCTTTTAAATGCATAAATAAGGTTACAAAAGGAGATTGTCCATTTGTGGTCATTAAAGTATTGATTTGATATTGAATAGTTTGTACTCCTGCCTTTACTTCATCTTTTACTCGATCATTTACTAAACTTTCAATTTCTTCTTTAGATAAACTTTTGCCATATTTGGCTTTAATATGTTTTTTGAATTTATCTTTACTTTTCTTAATATATTTTCCTAAATGAGAAAGGTCTACTGATTGCCCTCCGTATTGATTAGAGGCTACAGCGGCAATGATTTGAGTTGTAACTGTACAAGCTACTTGAAAGCTTTTGGGAGATTCGATCATCTTACCATTCATTACAGTGCCATTATCAAGCATATCTTTGATATTAATTAAGCAACAATTAAAGATTGGCTGAACAAAATAATCAGCATCATGAAAGTGTAAAATTCCCTCTTCATGTGCTTTACTTATTTTTTCTGGAAGTAAAATCCTACGAGTCAAATCTTTAGATACTTCTCCTGCTATATAGTCTCTTTGAGTGGAAGCTAAGGTACTACTTTTATTAGAGTTTTCTTCAGCTAATTCATTATTAGCATTTTTAATCAAACTTAAGATTGATTCATCAGTTGTATTAGCCTTTCTAACTAATGCTCTGGTATATCTATAAGTGATATATTCCTTAGCTAGAGCGAATTTATTAAGGGTCATTAACTTTTCTTCAATAATATCCTGAATATCTTCTACAACCATTCTTTTTTTATTTAAACCCTCTATATATTTAACGATATTTTCAATTTGGCGATCTGTTACTCTGTCATCTTCAGGTACACAAATATTGGCTTTTCCAATAGCAATTCTTACTTTCTCACGATCATAGTCAACACTTTTTCCATCTCTTTTAATTACTTTCATAAATACATCTCCTTTTACTGATTACAAAATCATCATAAAATATATTCTTCAAAAAATCTGTTGCATTTGCAACAATTTAGCATTATAATTTTTTTAAGAAAAAGGATGATATTTATGATGCTTGAAAAACCTAGAATTTATGAAAATATTGAACAAAAAAGTTTACAAAAATTATTGACTAGTTTACAGTCCAATACACTTTTTTACAAAGCTAATCAAACAATTGCTTATTCTATTAGAAATCGAAATCTAATTGGAATTATGGAAAATGGAGAAGCTAATCTTATTCGATTTGATTATAATGGAGACCGAACCATTATTGATGAATTATCTCCAGGTGATATTTTTTCGGATATGTTTATTTCTACTTATAGTAGTGAATTATCTGTTATTGCAACGACCAACTGTCAAGTTACTTTTATTGAGTATGAAGAACTATTAAAAAAATGCAGAACTAGTCAGAATGCTGTTATTTTACTTAATAATTTATTTCAGGTAATTTCTAAAACTCTAATTAAAAGAAATGAACGAATTGAACTGCTTACTACTAGGAGTATTCGTAGTAAACTATTAGCTTATTTTGAATTACAGAGTAAAAAATATAACTCAAAAACATTTAACTTAAGTTATTCTTATACCGATTTAGCAGATTATTTAGCTATTGACCGTAGTGCTATGATGAGAGAGTTAAGAGCCTTAAAAGAAGATAAATTAATTCAAGATGTTAATAAGAAGATCACTATTCTTTATTAAGTTTTAGTGAATTTATATATTAGTCAAACATAAATATGTAAAGTAATAAATATTAGGAAAACAACTAGTCCTAAGAACTTAATTCTAATAAATTGAAAAAGGTAATGAATAAAGAAAAAATAAGATTTTCAGTTATCTTATTTTTTGTGGTTATTAATTATTTAAAAGAGTTAAACTAACTTTTTTCTTCTCTAAAAAAATTTCATCTACATAACAAGTGACGATATCTCCTACACTGAATAGTTCTCTCGGGTTTTTAATAAATTCTTGTGATAGTTTTGAAATATGAGCAAGTCCATCATTTTTTAGACCAATATCAATAAATAAACCAAAATCGACAACATTCCGAACTACTCCTTCTAATCTATCTCCGATATGTAAATCCTCAATATGTAAAATATCACTTCGAAGAATTGGCTTAGGCATTTCATTTCGAGGATCTCTTCCTGGATTTTTTAAGGAAGAAACAATGTCCGTCAATGTATAAAGATCAGTTTCTAACTCACTGGATAGTTGTTCTAAATTTAACTCATCTAATTTTTTCATTAAATCAGTATTACCGACATCATTTATTGAAACATTTAATTTTTCTAAAAGTTTCATTGCAACCAAATAACTTTCAGGGTGAATAGATGTCTTATCAAGTGGATTATCTCCTTCTAATATACGAATAAAACCGATGGATTGTTCGTAAATTTTGGGAGTCATACATTTTAGTTTATGGACATCTTCACGAGAAGAAAACTTCCCTATTTTATCCCTAGTTGTTAAAATTTCATCTATAGCCTTTTTAGTTAGTCCTGATACATAGTGTAATAGACTACGACTTGCTGTATTAATATTTACTCCTACTTCGTTTACTACCTTACTAACTACAAAGTTTAATGATTCATCTAACTTTTTAGGAGTCACATCATGTTGATATAAACCTACTCCTATACTCCGTGGCTCTATTTTTACTAATTCAGCTAAACTGTCTTGGAGACGTCTACCAATACTAATCGCACTTCGTTTTTCGACTGTTAATTCTGGAAATTCTTTAATGGCTAAATCACTAGCAGAATATACACTAGCTCCTGCTTCACTAACAATAATGTATTCTACTTTTCTCTTGGCCTCTTTAATGGTATCAGCAATAAAAGCTTCACTTTCTCTAGAGGCTGTTCCATTTCCAATTGCTATAATATCAATGGCATATTTTTCAATTAGTTCTAATACTTTCTTTTTAGAATTTTCAATATCATTGTGTGGTTCGGTTGGATAAATTACGGCTATTTCTAACGGTTTACCTGTTTTATCAAGAACGGCTAATTTGCACCCTGTACGGAAAGCAGGATCTAATCCTAAAACCGTTTTTTCAGCCATTGGTGGAGTTAATAATAATTTTTCTAGATTATTAGAAAAGTTAAGAATAGAGTCTTCTTCAGCTATTTCTTTTAATTCACTCCGAATCTCTCTTTCTATACTTGGTAAAATTAAGCGTTTTAGGCTATCTACAATAGCATTTTGTACAACTTCTACGACAAAAGATTCTTTATTTTTTATTAGTTTACTTTCTAAATAATTAATAATATAGTCTTTATCATAAGTTAAGCTAACAGAAAGTATTCCCTCTTTTTCTCCTCTATCAAGGGCCATTATTCGATAAGATTTAATCTTTTTAATGGAATCTATAAATTCATAATACATTTCATATATTTTATCTGGATCCTCTGCATTTTTTTTCATTTTACTAGTTATTTGACCATTTCGGCTAATAAAATTCCGAATATATTTTCGATAACTGGCATTATCACTGATCCACTCACTTATAATATATCCAGCATTCGTAATAGCAAACTCAGTATCTTTTACCTGATCGTTTATAAATTTATTACTAATACTTTCTAAAGTTCCTTTAGTAGGAAATGACATTATTATTTTGGCCAAATCTTCAAGTCCCATTTTAATTGCTTCTGTTGCCTTAGTCTTTTTCTTTTCTTTAAATGGTCTATATAAATCTTCTACATCTACTAACTTTTCACATTTCATGATAGCTGTTTGTAGTTCCTCTGTTAAAAGACCTTTTTCGTCAATTAAACGAATTACATCTTCTTTTCTTTTAAAAAGATTTACTTGATACATATAAACATCGTTTATTTTTCGGATTTGTTCCTCATCAAGAGCTTTTGTTGCCTCTTTTCGATATCTAGCAATAAAAGGAATGGTATTTCCTTCGCTTAATAGTTTTAAGACTACTTCTACTTGGTTTTTAGTAATATTTAGATTGTTTGCTATTTCTTGTATAATTACTTCATTCATATAACTTCCTCCATACTTATTTTAACAAAATTGAAAGATGAAAAAAAGTATTGACTTTCGTAACACAATTTATTTTTGATTAGTATTTATCTTTTTAGTTTTTTAGATTATTTATATAGTGAAATACTACAGATAGATTTAAGATGATT
>CAOJDX010000022.1 GCA_948433435.1 uncultured Clostridia bacterium | reverse complement strand
ATCTCCTCCTACTAAGGTCTTTCCTTTTTCATCAGTCATTGGAATAGCATTCTCCTTTCTAATTCACTATTATTTTATCATATATTTTTGCTTTTATTAATAAAATATTGATATTTTATTATACGATAATTTATTATAATAAGTGCAACATATAAAGTTCAAACAATAAAAAAGCTCATAAAATTACTCATGTTATAATGTTGGTGTCTAATTAAACATTAAGGAGTAAATATATGAACTATAATCATCTTACTATAGAAGAACGTGCTTGTATAATTAAATTTAAAGAAATGAACTTATCTATAAGAGAAATGTCTAAATTAATTAACAGAAGTCCTTATACTATCTCTAGAGAAATAAAAAGAAAGAATTATTAAACATCTATTAATTATTCAGTAACAAGATATTCACCTATTGTTGCAAATAAAAAATATAAAAATAGAAGAACAAAATGTCATAGAAAAGTTAAATTAAATATTAAAATTAAAACTTATATCGAATCTAAAATAGAAATAAATTGGAGCCCAGATCAAATATATAATTATGAAAATGAAAAGCCGAACAATATTCCAAGCATTAGTACTATATATAGATGGATTTTCAAAGGATATCTTATAAAAGGTGATAAGACAAAACTCAGAAGAAAAGGAAATTTTAAGAGCCCTACTGAAACAAGAGGAAAATTTAACATAGGTAAAACACTCAAGAAACGACCTAAAGAAGTAAAGAAAAGAGTTTGGACATTGGGAAGCTGATACAGTTGTTTCAGGTAGAAAAAATGGTAAGGTATTAAGTAGATATTGTTTTGTAACTTTAGCTGAAAGAAAGTCTAGATTGTACATTGCAAAACATATTCCAGATAGAAAAGAAGAAACAGCAACAAAAGCAATTATAAAATTATTAGGTAAATATCCAAAAGAATTAGTTAAGGCCATAACTTGTGATAGAGGAAAGAAATTTGCAGGTTGGGAGAATATAGAAAATCAATTACAGTGCGACATGTATTTTGCAGATCCATATTGTGCTTGGCAAAAAGGTACAAATGAAAATTCAAATGGTTTGATTAGAGAGTATTTTCAAAAAGGGATAGATTTATCCAAAACAGATAATAATGAATTAAAACAAAAACTGGATTTATTAAATAATAGGCCTAGAAAGTGTATAAAATATAAGACACCAAATGAGCTGATAAATGAATTTATTAAAAAGTGTTGCACTTGATTTGACAAGTTATCAATACAAAAAAGAACATTTTTTTCTTGTTCTTTCTTAGTGTAGGTAATGTAAATATCTTAATATTTCAAAACAGTTTTATTGAGGACTAATCTCACTATCCAAAGTAATCTGATAATAATCTCTAACTTTTTTCTCTAATTCATCTCTTAATTCAGAATTGTCCTTTAATAATAATTTAACATTTTCTTTACCTTGACCTAGTTTTTCTCCTTGATAAGAATACCATGCACCAGTCTTTTCAATAACACCAGCTTCTACTCCTAAATCAATAATTTCTCCAGCTCTACTAACTCCTTCACCATACATAATATCAACAACAGCTGTTTTAAAAGGAGGCGCAACTTTATTTTTAACCACTTTTACAGTAGTTTTATTTCCAACTACACCATCGCCCATTTTTAATTGCTCATTTCTTCTAACTTCCAATCTAATTGTTGAATAAAATTTCAAAGCTCGTCCACCAGGAGTAGTTTCTGGATTACCAAACATCACTCCAACTTTTTCTCGTAATTGATTAATAAAAATAGCAATAGTATTCGTTCTATTAATCGTTCCAGCAAGTTTTCTCAAAGCCTGACTCATCAATCTAGCCTGAAGACCAACATGACTATCTCCCATTTCTCCATCAATTTCTGCCTGTGGTACTAAAGCAGCAACTGAATCAATAACAATAATACTAATCGCTTCACTCTTAACTAAAGCATCACAAATTTCCAAAGCTTGTTCTCCAGTATCTGGCTGACTTAATAATAATTCATTAATATTAACCCCCAACTTTTCAGCATACACAGGATCAAGAGCATGTTCGGCATCAATAAATGCAGCTCTTCCTCCAGCTTTTTGAACAGCCGCTATAGCTTGCAATGCAAAAGTAGTTTTACCACTTGATTCTGGCCCATATATTTCAACAATTCTACCCCTAGGATATCCACCAACTCCTAAAGCTATATCAAGAGATAAACATCCACTAGATACCACATCAACCTTCATGTGAGTACTTTCACCCAGTTTCATAATAGAACCTTTACCAAATTGTTTTTCGATATCTAATAAAACCTGTTCTAAATCCTTATTACTTTCTTTTTTATCTGTTTTTTTCATCTATGTCCTCCTAAAAATCCTTACAAATCAATTCTATAATATAACCAAAAAAATTGCAACAATTATTTCGAACAAAATTTCGTAAAATGGTTTTTTTCACTTAAAACAATCACCAAATAAACAAAAAAACTAGACAAATAATCAAATTGATCTAGCTTTTCTACTGAATTATAAAGTTTCTGTTTTCGAAAATATCAAATCTTTATTAAGTAAGAAATATTGTATTGCTGAAATAATAGACATCACTGTTCCTATTAATAGTAAAAAATCTGTAACATTTAAACTAATAAAATCAAATGGCATATTATAGAAAAAGGCTAAAACTGTTCCTACCATTAGTGTTGCTGTTTTAATCTTTCCACTCTTAATGGCAGCAACCACCTTACCACTACTAGCAGCTTGCATTTTAACTGCATTAACAAAAATATCTCTTAATACAACGACAATAGGAACTATAACATGAATAAATCCTTGACATGCCAAAATAATCAAAATAGGATTAACCAATATTTTATCAGCAATAGCATCAAGCATCTTTCCAAGATCAGTAACCTGATTATTTTTCCTTGCTAAATATCCATCCAAAAAATCAGTAAGACTAGCAATAATAAATAAAATTCCTGCTGCAATATATTGACTTTTAACAACAACTCCATTAATAGCATATTGTGGAAAACTAACACCTATTGCATAAAATGGGAAAACTAAAAGTACAATAATAATAAATGTTAAAATAATTCTAAGCACAGTTATCTTAGTTGGTAAATTCATAAAACTCCTCCATAGAACCTTTAAGTTCACTATTTCTAATCGGTTCTTTATTAATATTTTTTATTACTATTAAAGCTATCGAAATAGCTAGTAATACTACTCCAAACCAAATAATAATTGGCCATACATCAATTCTTCTCCTTCTTAAAATTGTATAAGGAGAGCGAACTTTACTTCTTTCTTCTCGATCTTTTAAAGCTGCTTTTTCTTGAGCAGCCTTAATATCCTCTAATGAAATTTTTGATGTTTTTTCAAATAAAAATTCATTAAAAGTATCCATCACCATATCAGGATCAAGCCCTAAATACTTAGCATAAAACTTAATATATTCTTTTAATTTATAAATATCTTTAAATGCCTTCGTATTTCCACTTTCTATATTTTCAAGTTGTGCTACTGAAAGTTCCATATCTTCTGCTGCTTCTTCTAAACTAACACCATTAGAAATCCTAGTCCGTTTTAAATAACTGCCTAAATCTTTCAAAATATAACACCTCTTTATTATAAATAATATTTAATAAGCCATGTTCTGTACCTTTTAAAAAGGTGACAAACATCTATCTCCTGATTACTCAGTCTCTAACATCAGTTCTTTTCCCTAGTTAAAGCTCCCCTACCATAATTTGGGTTTCTCGCTCGTGGAGTTTACCTCGTTTCACTTCTTAATTTCTTAAGAATTCGTCACTGTGGCACTTTCTGAAAAATAATCATATCAATGACTTAGATTACTTTTCTGTCGTTAGAAATAACTACCTTAGGTTATTTTTTCCCTAAGCACGAACACTACAAACATCACAGTTTGTGCGAGCATGGACTTTCCTCAATATTCTTAAAGAATACCGCGTTTGTCTAAAATATTATTCATCATTTTCTTTTTCACTACCATAAACAATTTTTTCAAGTCTAGAAAGTCTACGCATAATATCTACATTAGTTACTTCTGGAACATCACTATTCTTAGCAATCTCAACATTGGTCTTCACACTTCTAAGCTCTTGCTTAAGCTTCATCACCTCTGCTAAAAGATCAGCTTTTTCCTGTTCTAGGCTATTGATAATACTAAAAAATTGTTCATAATCACCAATAATAGTATCTAGAAATTGATCCACCTCTTTTAATCTGTATCCTCTAGTATCTATTTTAAATTCTTTCTCTAGAATTTCTTGGGGTGTAAGCGCTATCTTATTTTGATACATTCTCTTCACCAGTCCCTTTACAATACTATTATTACAAAAACTGCAGTTTTTGTCAATTCTTAGAAGAGTTTAACCTAACAACTTTTTCTTCAAGTCTAATAAATTTAATCTCTTCAAGCATCTTATTAATTTTAAATATTATCTCATCCGTCATATTTTATCACCAAAATAATTATAATACTTTCGATAGTAAAAATCATACTTTCGACAAAATAAGCTAAAATATACAAATTATCAGCAAATTACGAACAATTTTCAATTTTTTAACAAAGAAAAACTAAAAATTAAATAGTCAAATAACTATTAATATAGTATAATATAAAATAGGTGATATAATGAATTATCCTAATGGCTTAAAAAAAAACTTTCTAATTAATAAACAGAAAATTAAATATGCCAACAGAGGAATGAGTTTAGAAGATGACTTAAATTTAACAAATGAATATTATCGAGAAATAGATAAGGCTTATATTTATAAAAAGCCAACACCTATCAAAATAGTAAAAGTAATTTTTCCTGAAAAAAAAGCAAAAATTACAGAAGCTTATTTTGATACACCTTCTACAACTGACTACAATGGAATTTATCAAGGAAAATATATTGATTTTGAAGCCAAAGAAACAAAGTCCTTAACATCCTTTCCATTAAGTAACATTCATCCACACCAAATAAAACATTTACAAAATATCAAAAAACATAACGGTATTGCCTTTTTAATAATAAGATTTACAAAAAGAGGAGAAACTTATCTTTTATTAGAAAAAGATTTAGAATATTTTTTAGAACATAGCCCTAAAAAATCAGTACCTCTTACCTATTTTCAAGAAAAGGCCTATCTTATAAAAGAAAAATATAGTCCCAGAGTCGACTATCTAGAAATATTAGATAAAATCGGAGGAATTGATAATGACGAATAATAAGAATAAAAAGAAAAAAACTACTAATAGTAGTACTAGTAATAGTAAAAACAAGGTAGATATGAAAACCAAAAAATATCAAACTAAAGACTTTAAAGTTAGTTCTACAACAAATGTAAAAAAGAAAAACATTCAAAAGAAAAATTCAAAAAAATCGCAAAATATATGGATAGCATGGCTTGCATTTTGCACCTTTATATTAGTATTATGCTTTTTTAAATTAGGTACAATTGCCACAATTTTAACTGCTATCATCATTATGATGATAACAGGAATTATCTATTTAATAAACAGTGCAAAATCAAAATCGAAAAAAAGAAAGGTAATCAATGCCCTCTTAATAACATTCCTAATTTTATTTATACTAGGTCTTTTATCTTTTGGAGCATTCCTAGTATATATTAGTGTAAATGCCCCTAAATTTGATCCACAAGAACTAAATACAAAAGAACTTTCTATTCTATATGATAAGGATGGCAATGAATATGCCAAACTAGGTAGCGAAAAAAGAGAAAAAGTAACTTATGATGAATTACCACAAGTACTAGTAGATGCTATTATTGCAACAGAAGACTCAAGATTTTTTACCCACAATGGATTAGATGCTCCTAGATTCATAAAAGCAACTATTGGGCAAGTACTAGGACGTTCCAATGCTGGTGGAGCCTCTACCCTATCAATGCAAGTAGTCAAAAATAGCTTTACTGATGCTAAAGTGGATTCTGGAATAAAAGGAATCATCCGTAAGTTTACGGACATCTACTTAGCCATCTTTAAACTAGAAAAGAGTTATACAAAAGAACAAATTATCGAATTTTACGTAAATAATCATAACTTAGGTGGAGTAATCTATGGTGTAGAAGAAGCTAGTCAAGCATACTTCAAAAAAAGTGTTAGTGAATTAAACTTAAGTGAAGCAGCAATTATTGCTGGAATGTTTAAAGCTCCTAACTACTATCGACCAACATCCAATCCTGAAAATGCAACAAAAAGAAGAAACACCGTATTATACTTAATGCGTAGACATGGATATATTACCAAAGAACAAGAAGAAGAAGCAAAAAAAATCTCTGTAGAATCCTTAACAGGAGATGCTACTGGTGGAATCAACGCCTCACAAAATCAATATCAAGGATATATCGATACAGTTGTTGATGAACTAATGGATAAATATGAAATCGATCCATACAAGACATCTGTTCTTGTTTATACAAACTTAGACCGTCAAAGACAACTATCTGTAAACGATGTTATGGATGGTAAAACATATGCCTGGAAAGATGATCAAGTACAAGCTGGAGTATCTGTATTAGATAGTCAAACAGGAAAAATTCTAGCTATCGGAGCTGGTAGAAATAGAAAAATTGGAGATTACAATTATGCCACTCAAGGAACTAGACAACCAGGATCAACTGCGAAACCACTTTTCGATTATGGACCTGGTATTGAATATAATAACTGGTCAACTTATACCCTATTTGCCGATGAACCATATTCGTATTCAAATGGACGTTCCATCAGTAACTGGGATAATTCTCATATGGGAACAATGACTCTAAGAAGATCTCTAGCCTTATCTCGTAATATTCCCGCATTAAAAGCCTTCCAACAAGTTGATAACAAAAAAATTATTGAATTCGTCCAAGATTTAGGACTTTCTCCTGAAGTTGAAAACGGAAAAATACATGAAGCCCATTCTATTGGATCCTTTACAGGAACAAATCCTCTTGAAATGTCTGCTGCTTATGCCGCTTTTTCAAACGGAGGTTACTATAATGAACCATATTCTGTAGAAAAAATAGTTCTTCGTCAAACAGGAGAAACCATTAAACACAAAGAAAATAAAAAGAAAGTAATGAGTGATGCCACTGCCTATATGATTAGTAGTGTCCTACAAGATGTTGCCTTAACTGGTGGTTCTATTCCAAACGTAGCTGCCAAAACTGGTACTACTAACTTTGATGAGGCGACAGTTAAAAGCAAAGGCCTACCAGCAGATGCCATTAGAGATTCTTGGGTTGTAGGTTTCTCAACTAAAACAGTTATTGGTATGTGGTATGGATATAATAAAATAACTGATAGCAAATACTGTTTAAGAAATTTACCTGCAACAATTGCTAAAGATAAATTATTTAAAGCTCTAGCTCAAGGTGCCTTCGAACCAAATAAAGAAGAATTCAAAATGCCAGATTCTGTAGTAAAACTTCCTATCATTTCTGGAAGCAATCCAGCAAAACTTGCTCCAAGTGGTTATTCAGGATCAGTAGTTTATGAATTATTTAAAAAAGGACATGAACCTGATACTTCATCAGGAGAAGTTACTGAAGAAAAATTAGCAAAACCTGGTAATCCAAAAGCTACTTATACTAACGGAAAAGTCACTATAACTTGGAATGCAGTATCAGGAGCAAATAATGAAAATTATGGGGAATTAGGATATAATGTTTATTTAGGAGACACTCTTCTAGGATTTACTACATCAACAAGTTTTACATATACTACAGAAGCCACTGGTAATCTAACCTTTAAAATAATAGCAACCTATAAAAGCTACTCTGGCTTATCCAGCGATGCAGCTACTACTACTGTAAAAATAGAAGATAAACCTCCACAACCTACAATTAACTATAAAGTAGAATATTATTGTGGAGACACTTTAATAGCAGGAGCAATAAAAAATCTAACATCAACATCATCGACAATCAACGCATATCAAATTCCAGATATCAATCCAAAAACATATGATCCTCAATCACTATGTAGCAATAGTAGAGATACTACTAAAACAGGAACAACTTTTAACATAACAAATAATAGTATTATTAAAATTTACTATCTAGAAGATACCACTACTACTCCACCTACTCCTTCAACCCCATAAAAAGAGCGTTCAACTTAATGAACGCTTTTTTTTATATCCCTATTACAAACTTGTTTTAACCCACATTGTTCACATTCAGGCCTCATCGCCTTACAATAATATCTTCCAAATAAGACAAATTGCTTATGACGATTACACCAATCCTTTTTTTTAAACTTCTTTTTTAACTTCATTTCAATAGCATAAACATCATCCTCTATTTTAACAAGTTTTAACCTTTTACTAACTCTTTCAACATGAGTATCTACAGCAAATTCTGGAATCTGATAAAATTCACTTAAAAAAACATTAACAGTCTTTCTACCTACTCCTGGAAAAGATTCTAATATTTCCCTTTCTAAGGGAACTCTTCCTTCATATTTTTCATCAACTAATTGAGCAATTCTAACAACATATAAGCTCTTTTTTCGAAAAGAACCCAATGGTCTTAAAATTTTTTCAATTTCTTCTAGACTGGCTCTTTTCAAACTATCTAAATCAGGATACTTAGTAAACAAAATCTCCGTAACTTCATTTACCCTTTTATCTGTTGTTTGAGCACTTAAAACAATGGCAATTAAAAGCTCATAATCTTTCTTAAAATTAAGCTCACACCAAGGTTCAGGTATTAAACTATCAAGATAATCTTCTACTATCCTTACCCTATTCATCATCTACCTCATCATCTTCAAACCAATTATAATCAAATAATTCTTCATTCTCTTCTTGATCATCCTTTTGTCGAAAATTTTTTCGATTATTTTCCACATCTTCTTTCGTCTTTAATCCCTTCTTCCCCCACTCATATAAAATTTTATCAATATACCTCAAATTATTAACTCCATTAAAAATCGCTTCTTTGACAGCTTCCTTAACCAGTTCATCACTATTTCCCCCTTCAATCCAAGCCTTGATTATTTCATATTCCATTGGGCTTAAAGTACGTCCAAACTCCTTTTCAATAAAGTCAAAACAACTAGTATCAGTCTTCACTTCATTAACTACATTAGCTACCATCATAAGAGAAATTTTTTCATAAAAATTTTGTAAAGAAATAACTTCTTCACTAATATTTTTATCATTTTTAACAACTTTTAATTCTATATAATGTCGATCACAAAGATTAGCAATAGAAGTCATTACCTCCTTAACTGAGATGCCTAAATCTTCACTAATTTTACTAGGATCAAACAAAATTAAATCCCCTTTATTATATAAATACATTAAAAATACAAAATCTCTTAATTCTAACTTAAACTGCTGAATGTTCTGAAAGAAATAAAGAGGAATAACTACATTCCCATACTTAAATAAATTAATAAGTTTTTTATCCATAGTTCCCTCCAATGTTAATTATAGTATCACACTTCCTGATAATTATCCATACAATACTGAATTAATGTCTTTTGTTCGTTTTGAACCCTCTCATATAAAACATCTCTTTCTAATCTCTCGTACACACCTTTTAAATAAGGACCAGGTTTTCTATTAAAAGCCTTAACAAGGTCATTCGTATGAACCTTTAGATCCCCTCTATTATGAATAGGAAGTCTAGCATAAGTCTCAGCTACAACATTATTAGAAATCCCCTTAATAGAAGCTGCTACACTATTAACATACAAACCATTAAGATATAAATAATATGGATCTAAATTATCATGTATAAGAGCTTCTTGAATAGAAGTAATCAATTTCTTCTCATTATTCGTAAAAGGATATTGAAAACTATCTAACACAGCCCATATCCCAACCAAAGAATCTGTATAAGTAATTTTACTTAAATTAGGAATTTCTAAATCATTTTCCAAACCAAGTCCCAAAAGTAACTCGATTCCATACTTAATATTACTACAAGTAAAAATTTTATCAAGCTCCTCTTTTTTTCTTTGATAAGAAATATTTTTAAGTAAATGCTTTGTATCTTTAATAGCTTCTATAACCTCAGAATCTAAGGAAAAATGAAGTTTTGCTGCAAACCGAACAGCTCTTAAAATACGTAAAGCATCCTCAGAAAACTTTTGATAACTGTTTCCTACTGTTTTAATTATCTTATGCTCTAAATCATCTTCACCCTGAAATAAATCAATAATATTTCCAGCACTATCCATGCATAACGTATTAATCGTAAAATCTCTTCTGATAAGATCCTCCTCCAAAGAGTTAATATAAATAATTTCCTCTGGATGACGACAATCTCTATACCTTACTTCCTTTCTAAAAGTAGTGATCTCATATCTAACATTTTTATAATATATAGTAACAGCACCATAATCTTCCTTAGGAATTTTTGCATTCTCAAATATTTCTAATAACTCCTTTGGTTTAGCATTAGTACAAATATCAATATCATTAGATTCTATTCCAAGAAAGTAATCTCTTACAAACCCTCCCACTAAATAAGCACTATATCCAGCTTGATTAATTCTTTCTAAGATTTTTAAACTATCTTCAAGCATAACATCCTCCTACAAGTATTAACTATATTATACTCGAAAAAGATAAAAATAAAAAGATTTCTCAAAACAAAAACGATGAATTAACATCGTATAAATCATTACTTAGAAATTTCAACAACAGCACGAACACCATAAGTGTCATGGCTAGATATTGATGACGATACATTTCTCAACGCATTAAGTGTCCAACTATGAGTAGTGTTAGATAAGTAAGCGTTCATAAGCCAATAACTAGGATTACCTGCTTGTGGTCTTGCAATATCAGTTGGTCCTTTATCATTTACAGTTCCACCATATTGATCTGAAACACCTAAATAATTCCCTAACCAAATAGGACAAGATCGTGGAGTTTCTGTACATCCAAGTGCTGAAACTTCCTGTAAAGTAATCAATCTTGACTTAACAGTTTTAGTCGGTAAAGTATATGTATTTGAAGTACAAGAAGAACTACTAGAACATCCAGTATAAAGATTATTTTTAAATAAAGTTACCCCCATAGTATATGTTTGATCATTTACATTATTCCAAGTACTTGTTTCTCCTTCAAGTACACTTAAAGCAGCCATTGGTCCTTTTGTATTATCGGCACCTGTATACCATCCTGTACTATAATAGACATTTTTCTGAGATTGCATAAGCATAGTGTTACCTAAATCTTCTAATACATGAAATCTTACTGTATTGTCATTATTCACTTTATAGTCAATAATGGTTCCCACTGGACAACTTCCCGCTGTTCTATCTTGATAACAAGTAGTAAGAGAACAACCAGCTTCTTCACCAGTTACACAAACACTCGCTTCATCAACTCTTTCATCATAGGTATAAGCCTTTACAATATTAGATTCAGAAATTTGAGTCTTTTGCATAGCTTCTACTCTAAGTTTAGCTTTAAAAGACTGATTCATGACACTATTATCTGCTATATCAGCAAGCCAAATTCTTAAAGTATATTGAGATATCTCACCAGCTGGGATGGTTCCCATTCCTATTTTTCTAGACATAACACCATTATTTGCCAAAAACTTCTCATTACTACTAAGAACTTCTACTGTTGCATCTTGATTATCTCTAACTAAACTATACTTAAGATATTGATCATCAATTCTGGCTCCACTAGTCAAATCAACATCATCCAAATAAAGAGTAAAATCACTATCAATAGTACCATTATTTGTTAAAGAAAAACGATATGCAATAGTTTCCAGGCCATCTTCATCACTCATAGGCTCAGCATTCTCTAATTGAATAACTTCACTATGAACATCACCAAAAGTTAAACTTAAAGAACCACTAGTTAAAGTAAGCTCTTTCTCTCCCATTAAAGTTACCTGATACCAAGCATAAGAAAGACCTGATAACATTACTAAAGCACATACTAATACAGCAACTATTATCTTATTAGGATTCATATTTATTTTCACTATCATCACATACCTTTATAATTATTATAACAAATTTCAGGTAAAAAAAAAGCCCTAAAAGGCTTTTTTTATTAATTAACTGCGTCTTTAAGTGCAGATCCTGGCTTAAATCTAACAGTCTTTCTAGCAGCAATTTGAACAATAGCTCCTGTTCTTGGATTGCGTCCTTCGCGAGCTGCTCTTTCTGATACATCAAAAGTTCCAAAACCAACTAATGGCACTTTTCCTCCATTTGAAAGTTCTTCAGTAATTGCTTCAATTGTAGCATCAATAGCCTTTGTTGAATCTGCTTTGGTTAAACCAGTCTTTTCAGCTACAGCTTCAACTAATTCTACTTTTTTCATAGTTAAATACCTCCCTTAAAATTATTAAGCATACCATGCTTACATATATAAATTATCATGGGTTCTACGAAAATGCAACAAAAATGACTATATTTTACAACATTTTCACTTTTTTAATTTTATACTAATCTCAGTTAAAAGATGAATAACATGTCCTAACCAAAATGTAAACATAGAAATCAAAAAACTAATAAACCAAATAATAATAGTTAATGAAACATTAAATTCTGTAATAGTACATGTCGTTCCATATAATCCACTAGTTTGGCAAGAAGGAAATACATTTCCCAATATAATCCCTACAAAAAAGAAAATACTCATAATCAAAATAGCAACTTGTTGATAAAAATTAAATTGATATTTTGAAATCTCCTTTATTTTATTTTTCATTTTTGGTAGATCTTCTTTTTCTTTATCTATTTGTTCAAACAAATCATCTCTCATTATTAATCACCCTTACTTTTTTTCCTCGCTTTAGTAGTCACCAATATTTCTTTATGATCCTCATATTCTTTATATAAATAGATATATCTACCAAATAAAATCATATAAATAGCATCAAATAAAGATAAAACTACCCCATCAAAATTAATCGCCCCTATTAAATTAACTAACAACAAAACTCCACTTAACACACAAATTGTATAAAAATACCAATCATTAGAAACCTCATCAAAAGGTAATCGGTCTAAATGAAATTCCTTCCAATATCTAGTTTCCTTTAAAAACGTATAAATCATAAAAAGCAGAATAACAAGATTAAGAAATAAACTAGTTAAACTAACAATTCCAAAGGCTTGAAAAACAGTTAAAAAAGAAGCTACTATCATAAATAAATATACAGCAATATAAAAAACATTAATAAAATTAAAGTATCTTTTTCCAATCTTAGATTTTAAAAGACAGAAATAAACAAGAGCAATCATATATATACTATTGTGGTTTAATAAACTTCTAAGTATATTTACTGTACCTATATTATTTTTAACAGCAAAAGCTTGACTCATAATAATAGTGATGATAATTAACCCAATAATAATAGAAGTCAAAACATTAGGATTATCATACCACTCTTTTTCTGCTTTAATTCGCTCCATAACAAACCTCCATAAAAATATCTTCTTATAATATTATATAAGAAAAAAAGACTTTTTTCACGAAATATGAAAAAAAATATACTTTATTGTGTAAAGTATATCAATTTTTATCTATGGTTTAATTGTTTTTGAATACTATCTTTAATACATTTTTTACCCGCATAATGAAAATCATATGGTGCCCTTTCCAATAAATATTCCCTAGCTTGTTTAAGAAAATGAGTCTTTTTAGCATCCCCTGAAAAATATCTAAGAAGACGAGATAAGGTATCATCTATAAATGACATTATGACCTCTTCATCTCCTAATAAGTCCTGCCTATCAAATTCCAAGCTGCTACTAAACTGATACAATGCTCTATCCAATTCTATCATAGCCTTACTATTCAAATAACTATCATTAATTTTCTTAATAATTCCATTATTAAATTGTAAATATTCCTGTTCATCTAGATGAAGATCTGGTCTAAGATTAACAACATCAGAAGCAGAAAATTGCTCTAATTCCTGAACTTTAGCATAATCCGGATAAATAAGTTTGGCATGAAGAGGCTCAACGTAATTAACATTAGCATACTGTTTTGCAATATCCTTCAATTTATTATTAATAAAAAGATTACTAACTCCTAAACCTAAATAATTAGGTACTCCACATAAATATACTTGTGTATTAGTCTTTTTTACTCGATTACTAATTTGAATATACTTTAAAGTTGCTTCTAAACTAATAAAATCTCTTTTAAATCCATAAGTCAATTTTTCCTGCAATTTTCCATTTCTAGTTACATTATCCAAAAAAGAACCTGTACATCCATTATAAATAACAATATTAGCAAGGCCTGCTTTATTCTCTAATATAACATCCTGTAAACCCATATCACTTTTCCCTTGAACAGAATACAATTTTTCAACACAATCAACTAAGCCATAACCTGGCATTGATGTAAGGCTATTACCATAATCATTCTTATTCATTTTATAAATTTCTGATTCCTTAATATTAGTAGTTAACCAACTATAAATATGTTCATCATTATTATTTTGAGCTCTTGCAAAATGATATCTTTCCAAAGCTATACCATTAATATCCATAATTTCTTGAATACTCTCATTTCTATATAATAATGGTTTAATTGTCCTAACACAGGAATATCCTGATGCAATAGAATTTCCTAAACTAGTTAATTTTAATCGCTTAACTCCATGAAAGTAAAAAGTAATCGCCAATCTTTCATTTAATCTATATTGCATATCAATCAATTTTTCTTTTTTCATCAACATCCCCCTAAATCAGTAACTTTCCCTTTTTTGTGACTGCTATTATACTCTAAAACAATTGTTTTGTCAAACATTTACAAATAAATAATTCTATGCTAAAATCTGTAACAGAAAAGAGGTGTTACATATGTTACCTATCGTCGCTTTAGTAGGAAGACCTAATGTAGGGAAATCAACTTTATTTAATAAAATTGCTGGTAAAAAAATTTCAATCATTGAGGATACTCCAGGTGTAACTAGAGACCGTATTTATGAAACTGTTACATACAACAATTATAGATTCAACTTAATTGATACTGGGGGTATTGATGCTACTGAAATGACCTTCAACGAGGAAATAAAAATGCAAGCAGAACTTGCAATTGATGAAGCAAATATCGTTGTTTTCATAGTTGATGGAAAAGAAGGCTTAACAGAAAACGATCGCATAGTAAGAGATATTTTACGAAAATCCAAAAAAAACGTAATCGTTGCTATAAATAAAATAGATGTAAAAGATGCTCAAAGTAATATGTATGATTTCTATGAATTAGGTTTTGATACTTTTATTCCGATAAGTGCTATTCATAATACTGGTTATGTAGAACTAATGGATACAATTTGCAAAAATTTTCAAAAAATACAATCTGAAGAAATAGATAATAGATTAAAAATCTCAATCATTGGTAGACCTAATGTAGGAAAGAGTTCACTAATGAATGCACTTTTAAATGAAGAAAGAGTAGTAGTCAGCAATATTGCTGGAACAACAAGAGACTCTATTGATAGTATTTTAAAATATAATAAAGAAGAATACCTTTTAATTGATACTGCTGGGATGCGCAAAAAGGGAAAAATTTATGAGGATGTCGAAAAATACAGTTTAATTCGTTCAATGCGAGCAATTGACCGTAGTGATATTTGCCTTTTAGTAATAAATGCCGAAGAAGGAATTAAAGAACATGATAAACATATTGCTGGATATGCCATTGAAGCTGGAAAAGGCTTAATTATCGTAGTCAATAAATGGGACTTAGCAAAGGAAAATATTACAGACTTCAAAAAAATTGTTAGAGCAGAATTTCAATTTGCAACATATGCCCCAATTGTTTTTCTATCAGCTTTAACTAAGAAAAGAATTTCAACTTTAATGCCAGAAGTATTAAAAGTAGCTGAAAGCATTTCTAAAGATATAAAAACCAGTCTTCTAAATAATGTAATAAATGATGCCTACGAATTAAATATCCCTCCAAGTTATAAAGGAAAAAGATTAAAAATATATTTTACAAGTCAAACTGGCAGCAAGCCTCCAAAATTTACTTTTAGAGTAAATAACAAAGGATTAGTCCACTTCTCTTATGAAAGATATTTAGAAAATAAAATAAGAGAAAGTTTTGATTTAACAGGTACTCCTATTATTTTACAATTTAAAAATAGAAAGGATGAAGATTAATGTTATTTAACTTTTCCAAAAAAAATCCAAAAAAAGAATTAGAAAATCTAAAAAAAGCCTTTGACATTTTAAATGAACGTTACCAGAAAAAAACAATTACTCTAGAAGAATTTACTAAACAATGTGAAGAGTTAACCAAAAAAATCGATAAATATCAAAAAATAGTCAATAAAAATAACTAAAAAATAGCTTCCTACATATATTTAAAGTAGGAGGTTATTTATGTTTGGAGATAATTTCTTTAAAAGAGTAGAAAATAAAACAAAAGTAGATAAAGACACAATCATGAATTTAGCTCAAAAATTACAAAACTCTGATATGAAAGATGAAAAGACTTTAAGAGAAGTAGTAAAAGAAATCAGTAATTTAACTGGAAAAGAAGTAAGTAAAGAAAAAGAAGATAAAATTATTAACACCATTATAAACGACAATGTACCAAAAAATATTGATAAAATGTTTTAGAACTTTCCTCTAAAACATTTTTTCTTAAATAATTTTTTTATATAACTAAAACACCTATTTCACATATTTATTCATTTTTGGTTAAAAATTTATTTAACGCTATCTATGATAAAAGAAAAAATAAAAATATAATTACTTACAAATTACCAATTGATTTTTTACATAATTAATTCAGCAATTAATATTTTCTAAGAAAAATCTAACTTAGTTCTTTTTTTAGACAAACTAACATAAGTTTTATTGAAGAAAGGAAAGAATTATGGAAAAATTAGAAATTATTAAAAATATTGCCGAAAGAACAGGTGGAGATATTTATCTAGGTGTAGTTGGAGCAGTTAGAACGGGAAAAAGTACCTTCATTAAAAGAGTTGTTGAAACACTAATTGTTCCTAACATTGAAGGTACCTATGAGAAAAAAAGAGCACTTGATGAAATTCCTCAATCTGCACAAGGTAAAATGATTATGACTACGGAACCAAAATTTGTCCCTAATCAAGCTGCCAAAATACAAATAGATGACTTTTCATGCAACATTAGATTAGTTGACTGTGTTGGCTATGTGATTGATAACGCTAAGGGAATAGAAGATGAAAACGGTCCAAGAATGGTCAAAACTCCATGGTATGACGAAGAAATACCATTCGTTGAAGCAGCTGAAGTCGGAACAGAAAAGGTAATAAAAGATCATTCTACAATTGGTATTGTGGTAACAACTGACGGTTCTATTGGAGAATTTAATAGAAGTGATTATCAAGATGCCGAAGAAAGAGTAATCACAGAACTTAAAAATATTAATAAACCATTCATTGTTTTATTAAATACAACCCACCCTACTCTTCCAGAAACAGAACGTTTAGCAGAAACAATAAAAGAAAAACATAACGTTCCTGTAATCCCAATGAATATTGAAGCAATGACCGAAATAGACATGTACAAAATACTAAGAGAAGCCCTATATGAGTTTCCTGTTCTAGAAATTAAAGTCAGTATGCCCGAATGGATAGCCATCCTAAATCACGATCATCCATTAAAGAAAAAATACATTGAAGCTATCAAAGAAAGTGTTATTGAAGTAGATAAACTAAGAGATATTGAAACAATAACTAACCATTTCCTAAACTGTGAAGAAATTGAAAAATCTTATATTTCTGATGTAGACCCTAAAACTGGCATTGTAACAATCACTCTAACAGCACCAAATGATTTATATGATAAAATATTAAGTGATATTATAAATGTCGATGTTAAAAGTAAAGCAGACCTCTTAGGTATTTTCCAAGAATTTAATACAGCAAAAAGAGAATATGATCAAATTAAATATGCTCTAAAAATGGTCAAACAAACTGGTTATGGTGTCGCAATTCCATCACTAAATGACATGAAACTAGAAACTCCAGAAATTATTAAACAAGGACCTAGATACGGGGTAAAACTAAAGGCAGTCGCTCCATCTATTCATATGATTAAAGTAGATGTAGAATCAACATTTGAACCAATCATCGGTAGTGAAAATCAATCTAAAGAACTAATTGAATACTTAATGAGAGATCACAAAAAAGATCCAACTACTATCTGGCAAAGTGAAATTTTTGGTCGCAGTTTAGATAATATTGTCCAAGAAGGAATTCAATCAAAAATAAATATGATGCCTGATAATATTAGATTTAAACTTCAACAAACACTTTCAAAAGTAGTTAATAAAGGATCTAATAATATGATTGCCATCGTAATTTAAGACTAGAAATAGTCTTTTTTTGTTAAGAAAATACACTCTTCAAAATCAAGTTCATCTTCTAAAACAACATCTCCAAAATCAACAACACCCAAAATATTTTCTATAGCCTCAAGATTAACATAATAAGAATTACGATAAAATATCTTCTCACAATCATCATCTATATAAAAACAATCATCCATTTTTAAGTACATATCTTTATTAAACATAACAATAATTCTAAAATTAATCTCACTACCATCGTAGTTATCATCATCTATTTTTTTGATATCCATAAAAACTCCAGCCCTATTTGGATAGATTTTAATTTTGTAAAAACCTCTTAATTTTACTTTAAAATTATTTTTAATCCTTACAAAAACTCCTCTAACATTTTCTTCAATACTAGTCTTTTCATTCCAATCGACATCTTTAAAATATATATTATTTAAAAAAAGATGAAACCCCTCACTAGTTTGCTCTATTTTCATTATATCACCTAAAATATCATATGAAAAAAGACCTAAATAGTTTCATCTACTAAGTCTTCTATTTTTTTAAGAGCATCTTCTCTTCCTAATTTGTTAGCACTAGAAAAAACAATAATATCATCCCCAACTACCAGATCAATAGTATCCATAATTTGTCTCAAACACTTTTCCTTTTTACTACCTCCAACCTTATCAGCCTTAGTAGCAATAATAGTTACTGGTAAGTTATAATACTTTAAAAAATTATACATAAGAATATCATCTTCAGTTGGTTTTATTCTAAAATCTACTAACATAAATACCCTTTTTAATTGTAGTCTTTTTTGTAAATATTCCTCTATCATAAGTCCAAATTTCTCTTGAACACTTTTACTTACATTAGCATACCCATATCCAGGAACATCAATCAAATAAAAATTTTTATTAATTAAATAAAAATTCAATGTTTGGGTTTTTCCAGGACGAGCCGAAGTATAAGCCAAGTTTTTTCTTTCTAAAAGAGTATTGATAAAACTACTTTTCCCTACATTACTTCTACCAACTAATAAAAATTCTGGAAGGCCTCCTTCTGGATATTGACTTCTACGAGTTGCTAATATTTCTAAATCAGCACTTTTAATTATCATTTTTAATCTCCTAACCCATTTATTTTAATATATTCTAAACATACCTGATCAAGCTCTTCAATAATATGATGAGCCACTTCAAAAGTTTCTACTTTAACACCACTAGCAAATTTATGTCCTCCACCATGATACTTTTCAGCAACCTTATTAATTTCAGGCCCACGAGAACGAATAGAAATTCTAATTTGCCCATTCTTTACATCTTCTGTAATCGTTACCCAAACAAGAACTTCTTGAATGAAATTAAAATGATTTACCATATTACCAGCAGCGGCACTATCCACTTTAAACTTATTTTGAATATCATCTGTAATATCAATATAACTAACTCCATTATCAGTTAAAACCATATTTTGAGAAATATATCCTTCTAAACGAACTTCATTGAGTGGTCTTAAGTACATGTTTTGATATATTTTAGTAATATCAAAATGATACTTCTTTAAATAAACAGATACTAAATCAAATGTCTTTGCTGTACTACTAGAAAATAGAAAACGATTAGAATCACTAATAAGCCCATAGTATAAAGTTTCAGCTATCTCCTGATTACACTGCAGCTTCGTACTCAAAAGTAATTCCATAATAATTTGTGAGGCACTAGAGGCATCTTCTTCGATATACTCAATATCAGCAAATTTTTCAATAAAAGGATGATGATCAATCTTAATAACAAAATCAAAAAGCTCAGGATTAACAGAATCTATTCGCTTTTTATCAGGAGTATCTACAACAATAAGTAACGCATTTTGATATTCCTCTAATCTATCAAGCCGTCCTATATAAGAAAAACGATTCGTTCCAGTTCCAACAGCAACTACCTTTTTATTAGGAAAAGTAAGTTTAATAGAATCTCTCAAAGCAATTTGACTGGCCATAGCATCAGGATCTACTCCTACATGTCGTGCAATAACAATTGTTTCATATTTTTTAATTATCTTATATATTTGTCTAAACATCATATCATCCATTCTAATCAGTAATAAGTCTAAGAGTATCCTGAGCAATCATTAACTCTTCATCAGTTGGTACAACATATACCGAAATAGTAGAAGAATCTGCACTAATTTTTCCAAATTCTCCATGAATATTATTTTTATCTAAATCAATTTTAACACCCAAACAAGCCAAGTTTTCACAAATTTTTTGACGAACTGGAATACTATTTTCTCCAACACCAGCTGTAAATGTAATAACATCCGCTCCACCTAATTCAACATAATATTGAGCGATATAATTAGTAACAGTACGACAATACTTACGAAAGGCAAAAAGACATCCTTCATCGCCCTCATTCATTCCATCAATAATATCACGCATATCACTACTTTTTTCACTAATTCCTAAAAGACCACTTTGTTTATTTAAAACATCTAGCACTTCGCTAGCATTCATTCCTTCTTTTTCCATAACATAAGGAATAATAGAAGAATCTATATCACCACTACGGGTTCCCATAATAATACCAGAAAGTGGAGTAAAGCCCATTGTTGTATTAATACATTTTCCATCTTTAACTGCTGAAATAGAACCACCATTTCCTAAGTGACAACTAATGACTTTTAAATCATTTCGACCAAGTTTCTTGGCAATAGTTTCAGTAATATATCTATGACTTGTCCCATGAAATCCATATTTACGAACACCATAGTCCTTATACCAACTATATGGCACAGCATATAAATAATTTTCTTCACTAATACTTTGATGAAAAGCAGTATCAAAAACACCAACCATTTTTACATCAGGTAATACTTCACGAAATGCCTGAATACCTAACACATTAGCAGGATTATGCAATGGCGCAAAATCTTTAAAATTCAATAAATCTTCAATAACCTCATCTGTAATAATAACAGATTGATTGTACTTATCCTTTCCATGAACTAATCTATGTCCAACACCATCAATTTCATCAAGTGACTGAATAATTTCTAAACTAATAAGTTTGTCAAGTAAAATTTGAACAGCTTCTGTATGTGTAGCCATCTCCACTTCTTGTTCAATCTTTTGACCATCAAATTTTATTACACAATTACTATGTTCTATACCAATTCGTTCAAATAAACCACTAGCAATAACTTCCCCCGTATCCATATTAAATAGACTAAACTTCAAAGAACTACTTCCTGCATTAATAGATATTATTTTCATATATTCTCCCTCATTTCTAACAATCTATTATATTATACTATATTTAAAATATTTTTAAAAGCTAGAACTAAAAATTAGTAAAAAAGAAAAAAACTCAACACAGTAAGCTTTTTTCTATTGACTAACAAAAAGTTCATATGTATCTTTAGCAATCATTAATTCTTCATCTGTTGCAAGAACATATACAGGAATAGTAGAATTATTATCAGTAATAACTCCCTCTATTCCTTTTCGAATAATTGTTTCTTTATTTTTTTCCTCATCTAAAATAACACCTAAAGGCTTCAATTTCTGGACAACTTCTTTTCGAATAATATCATCATTTTCACCACCACCAGCAGTAAAGCAAATAGCATCAATATCTCCTAATAATAAATAATAATTAGCAATATAATTAGCAATTCTCCTTGTATACATATCAATAGCAAGTTTAACTTTTTTATCATTGGCAATATATGCTCTATCAATATCCCTTAAATCACTCATCCCAGTAATTCCCAAAAGACCA
Source organism: uncultured Clostridia bacterium (assembly GCA_948433435.1). GTDB lineage: Bacteria > Bacillota_I > Bacilli_A > RF39 > UBA660 > UBA2730. Next base: position 3,036 of record CAOJDX010000022.1, on the reverse strand, counting down.
CTTTGTTTATTTAAAACATCATTAACCTCACGATAGGAAAGACCAGATTTTTCCATCACATAACCAATTAAACTATAATCAATATCCCCACTACGAGTTCCCATCATCAAACCAGAATTTGGAGTAAATCCCATAGATGTATCAATACAAATACCATCACGAATAGCAGAAACACTAGCTCCATTTCCAATATGACAAATAACTAAATTGCTTTTTTCTTTGTTTAATAATGTTTGCATTCTCTGACTAATAAATTTATGACTAAGCCCATGAAATCCATATTTACGAATATCATATTTTACATACCATTCATAAGGAATCGAATACAAATAATTTTCTTCTTTAATTGTTTGATGAAAAGCAGTATCAAAACAAACAACTTCCAAAGCATGGGGCATTTTTTTAGAAAATACAGAAATTCCCTTTAAAGCCGCTGGATTATGTAATGGAGCAAAATCTTGTATACTTTCGATTTCATGAATAACTCTATCTGTAACTACAACACTTTTAGAATACTTATTTCCTCCATGAACAACCCGATGACCAACAGCTTCTATCTCATCTAATGATTTTACTAAACCATTACCAACAATCTCATCAATCAAAAGATTAACAGCTTCTTGATGACTCTCTAAAAAAATTCTTTTTTGCTTTTTAGTATCACCAAAACGAATACTATAATCACTATTCCTAGTTCCTATAGCCTCAAAACTTCCTTTCATCAAAATTTTTGCTTCAGGCATCTCATAAAGCCTAAATTTCAAAGTAGAACTACCACAATTTATAGATAATATTTTCATAAAGCCTCCTATAGCTAAAGAGTACAAGAGAATTGACCTTTTGTCAATATTAATATCCTCTATCTTTTAAATATATAATAAGAGCCTCCTCAACCATCATAATATCATGATAAATTTTAGTAAGATTTTGTTCCTCACTATCCCTATTATTAGGATCATAATGAGTAAGATGACTACTACCAAAATCCTTAGAAAAATTTAAAACCCTCTCTAAAATAGTTCTCATTTTTCTAAGCTCATTATTAATTTCTTCCTTTTTCTCTTCACAAGATAAATCATAAAATTTAAGAATCAACTGTTCATACTCATTACTCATAACTAACTATAACCTCTCCTATTCTATACTATTTATATTCATTTATTTTTTCTATTTTTCGACTCAAACTTTGCAAATATTGATTTTTAGCCATTATAAATGTAAAGGAAGGATTATGATCATCTATTTCTTTACCAAAAATATCTTTCATTGTTTGATCTTTCCTACTATCTCTAGGTTTAATTATTTTGGAAAAACTTTTCTCCTCTTCTCCTTCAATTCCTAACTCTAATTCCTTTAATTTTAATTGTTCTCTATAACTAGCTTGATATAATTTCTGAATACAATAATTTTTAATACAAACACTAATACCTACAGCTATTCCATGTTTATTAACTTCACTAGCTAGATTAGCACCTACTTTAATATAATGATCAGAATCCATAACTTTCCCATTTGGTGACTTTTCTTTGGCAATCACTCTTGATTTACTAACTAGAACATTAGCAATTTCAGATGGACTAATAAGTGCTTTAGTAACCTGCATTCCAATATCATCAATAATAACATTAAGTTCATCAATCGTTAACTGATCTAATTCCTCTTTAGTAGTAGACCTTTTAATACGATTAAAGAAAGAAACTAAATCTCCTACCTGAACACCTCTTCTTTCTAACTCTGAGACAACAAGATCAAATCCTGCTTTTTGAACAGCTTCTAATTTTAAAATAGATTGCTTAATTTGTTCTTTATAGCTTTTAACCACAATATCTTCCATCACAAAATATCACCCCTTATTCTAAGATTAAGTTTATCATCAATAAACAAATGAATCATAACTTCCAAAATATTTTATTAATTCACCTTAAAAATTAAATGTACGCCAACCATCATCATAACAGTTACCAGCAATATCACAAACAATATAACGAATTTTAAGCCAATCACCAGAATTAGCTAAAGTATCTGTACTAGTTCCAACACCACCAAAGTTTGCCACAAAATGATAATCATTTCTAGCATCAGTCGACCAAGCATCTCTATGCCCGACACCAGAACAACTATCATTAAAGGCAGAATCAACTCCGTGAGTAGTTTTATTACCCATTTTTCCTCCATAATAAATAGTATGATATACATTAGTTGGAGGTACTTTATCTATCCTAATAACAATAGTTTTAACTGCACTAACATTTCCAGCATTATCTTCCACTTTATAAGATAAAGTATGGTTATAACAATTATCTGAATAAACTTTTGTGACACTTCCCGAACTTAACGTATTCCATGAACCACCATTATCCTGGTATTTAATATTCTTAACACCACTACCTTGATCCGCTGTATTAACTGACCTAGTAACATTTTGATTAACCCAAACACCTGAGGCATATCCCGCTCCATTGGCCATTTTAGCTGATATAGATAAAGTAGGTTTTTTGGTATCATGGTGAACAGGAATATTATTACCACTGCAGTCTCTACAATTACCTAATTTATCACATATTGTCTGCGACAAACGACCGGATTTCACAGTAACATCATTATTAGCACTATACTTTTTGACATTATAAGTAGAATATTCACAGCCACTTCCAGCATCAGAACACTTTAGTTTTACTGTAACATTATTTTTTGTCCAACTATTATTACCAACCCAATCTCCACAAGATGGTTTTTCATTATCTTTATAAATATTAACAGAACCTTCACAGTTATTGATATTACCTGCTTTGTCTTTAATTCTCGTACTAGCATAAGCTGTCTTAACCGTTTGATTGCTTGGTGCTTTATTAGATAACGTCGCATTAAAATGAGTATTTGTACAACCACTGGTTGCATCTTGACAACCTGCTTTTATAGTTGGAAGAGCACCAGTTGTCCATCTAGTACTTGTTCCTGTCCAACCATTACATCTTGGTGGAGTCTTATCTAGTTTAAATTGTTCACTATTACATTCTCCTACATTCCCTGCAGCAT
>CAOJDX010000021.1 GCA_948433435.1 uncultured Clostridia bacterium | reverse complement strand
AGATTCAGAATTATTACTAAACCATAAACAATTACATCAAAAAAAAGATAGGCATCTTCTGCCTATCGAATAAGTTACAATACTTATTTGTTATTATAACTTCCACTTACTTGATTAAGTCCATTTTGAACAAGACGTCTAGTAATTTCACCACCAACACTACCGTTAGCACGACTAGTTGCGTCTGGTCCTAAGTTAACACCAAATTCATTAGCTATTTCATATTTCATTTTATCGATAGCTTGTTTAGCACCTGGAACTCTCATCTTCATTGAAGAATTGTTATTGTTATTGTTGTTCATGGTTTCACCTCCTACACTAATAGATTGTGAAACTTTTAAAATTTCATACTTATTTTTTATTGGTAAATTATAGCAATTCGGAAAACTCCTCAAAATGATCATTAATTTTAATTGTATAAATAGAATCAACTGCTTCTTCAATCATTAATTGATAATCAAAATTATTTTCCATTTGAATAGCTTGTTTTATATCAGGATTAATAACTGGATGTTTAGGAACAAAAACAGTACAACAATCTTCGTATGGCAAAATACTAATATCGTATGTTTCAATTTTTTTCGCAAGTTCAATAATTTCTAACTTATCCATACAACCTACAGGACGAATAACAGGCATATTAGTAACATTATTAATAACACTCATACTAGTTAAAGTTTGACTTGCAACTTGCCCTATACTTTCACCATTGATAATAGCATAAGCCTTATTTCTATGACATAATTCTTCCATAATTCTATACATCATACGTCTCATAATGGTAATCACATATGATGAATCACAACTTTTATAAATTTGCTCTTGAATAGGTGTAAAATTAACAACATGCAAATAAATAGTATCTGTATACAAGGATAATTTTTTAACCAACTGAATTACTTTTTCTCTAGCATCTAAACTAGTATGAGGAATTGCTTCAAAATAAACAGCATCAATCTGAATTCCTCTTTTTAAAGCAAGATATCCAGCAACTGGTGAATCAATACCACCACTTAACATTAACAGTGCTCGAGGTTGAGTTCCAACAGGATATCCACCGAGACCTTTATAATTATTCACATAAACATAACTACTTTTCTCTCTAATTTCTACTTGAACAGTAATATCAGGCTGATGAACATCAACTGTAACATCATTAATATTTTTTAAAATATATCCACCTAACATTTTTGAGAAAGTTGGACTATCAAACTCAAAACTTTTATCACTTCTTTTCGTTTCTACTTTAAAAGTTTTAAAAGAAAGTTGTTCCAATAATTCCAAACAAACGTCAAAAATACTATCTACATTAGTATCTGCAATTGTTGCTATATGATACATATGAATACCAAAAACATGATCAATAATATGGGTAATTTCATGAATATCTTTTTCTTCAAAATAAATATACATTCTAGACAAATCATTAATAATTTCTACTGAATATTTTTTCAATTTATTTTTAATATTTTTTTTAAGAGTTTTAACAAAAAAATTTCTATTTCCCTTTTTTGTAGTAAGTTCTCCATACTTAATAAGAATAACTTTATTCATATGATCATCTCCAAACAGCAATATTATACTAAAAAAAAGCCTATTTAGCTAGACTTATAAATTATTTTTATTATAGATTTCCATCAACAAATGATATCCATCTATATCAACAGTGGAAATAGTTTGTAAAGTAAGTAAGAGTGATTCTCTATATTTACCCTGAAAGAAAAGTTTCTCACTCCGATTCAAATCTTTATGAATATGATCATAATAACTTCTAAATCTATTGGCATAAACAATACAACTCTCAGCAAAAGAAGAAATTTTAGCCATAGAATTAGCCGTATGATAAAGTTTTAAAACCAAATCGCGTGCAGTATCAACTCTAGTATTAAGAGTCTCAATAACAATAGGTTTTTTAGAAAGTTCCTTAATTACCTCACTAATCGCTTCATTAGCTTCATTTAATTCAACAAAATATTTATCATTAATAATTGGTAATTTATAACTACGAATAATAAGTTTACTAGCCTTTAAAAACTTTTCAATTTCATTTAATTGTTCTCTAGCCCGCTGCTCATCATCATACATAGTACCAAGTGATTTTAAAGTTGAATCCAAATCTTCTGTTACATTTTTCAAACGAACAGTAAGCTCTTCTATTTCTTTATGCATCTCTGAATATGGAGTAGATTTATTTTCTAACTTCGCAAGTAATTTTTTATAGTCATCATTAATGACAATTAAACTTTTATTTTCTTCCCCAATAGCAACAACATCTTCTTCTCTCATATCATACATATTTTTAATATGATCTAATTGATCTACAACTTCTCCAACAATTTTATTTGTTTTTGCTAGTTTCTTACTAAAACCACTTTCAATCTCTTCATAAACTTTTCTACTTAATCGTTCTTTTTCAAAATCAACAAACAAAGAATCTAAATAATCTAAAATTGTTTTTAATTCAAACATACAATCATCTAAATTAAGAACCCTAATTCGATCAAGGATTTTTCCAATATTTTTATTAGCCTCTTCAATATTATAATCCAAGTTTAGATATTCCAAAGGATATCCTTCTTCTATCATTTGTTTTGAAATATCTTGTATTTCTTTTACTTTCTGAGGAAGTAATTGTTTAGCCATCAATACTAAATCAGGAGTTTCTCGTACAACAAACTCCATATGATCAATCATGTCAGTTAAAGCCTTAACAATATGTACAACTTCACTATATTCATTATTTTCCATAGCTTTTTCAAAATCCAAAAATCTCTTTTCAATATTTTCTAATTGTAAACTAACTCCATCTTGCATCTCATCATACAAATTTTTATGTTTTTGATAATCACTATTAATCTTCCTATATTTGGTTTTTAATTTAGTAATAATACTTCTATATTTTTCATCACTAGAAGTAATCTCCTTAATTTCTCCCAAGAGTTGTTCAGCAAACTCGCGAACTTTATATATTTCAAGTTCTGTTTTACTAATCTTAATATCACAATTTTTATAATCTTTTTTTTCAAAAAAAGTATCCAACTCAATTAGCATATCATCAATCTTAGGGAGCATATTATTTTTAATAGATGCCAAACGTCTCTCCCAATTATTATACTTCTCTTCTAACTCTTCATTTTTAATAATAGGTTCTACTTTAGAAAGTTCTAAAGATACAGGAATACTACCAACCAAATTTTTTTGAATTTCTAAATAATCTAAAGTTTTTTGATAAAATTTATTCTTCTTACGTCTTAATAGATGAAGTATTACAAAAATAATAATAAGTACTGCAAATATTCCAATAAGTACATAAGTAACTATATTATTTTTCATCGCTTCACCTCTATCATACTAATGATAACATAAAGAATAGGTATATTTCCACAATTTTTAAAAAAATTAAAAGAAAATAACCCAAAAATAAGATAAAAGCCTTAATTTTTATTGACATACATACACTTTTTATATATAATCAATAATGCATATTCACTTTAAACAGCATTTTTAGAATATTTTAAAGTGTTTTACAATATATTTAGTAACCCTTAGCTGTTAAGGCGAAAAAGTAAGTAAAACTCCCTAAGATATGGCTAAAAAGTTCTAAAGGAAGATGTAATAAAAGAAAAGGAGATTATTATGTCAAGATATACTGGACCAAGTTATAAAAAAGCTCGTCGTGTTGGTTTCTCAATAAGTGAAACTGGAAAGGAACTTGCTCGTCGACCTTATGGACCTGGACAACATGGAAATGCCCGTAAAGGAAAGCTTTCAGACTATGGACTTCAATTAAAGGAAAAACAAAAAGTACGTTTTATGTACGGATTAAATGAAAAACAATTCCGTAAAACATTTAATGAAGCGGGAAAAATGACTGGTATTCACGGTGAAAATTTCTTAAAGCTTCTTGAATCTCGTTTAGATAACATTGTTTATCGCATGGGATTTGCAACAACTCGTCGTGGAGCTAGACAACTTGTTAACCATGGACACATTACTGTTAATGACAAAAAAGTAGATATTCCATCATACAGATGTAAACCTGGAGATGTAATTTCTATTAAAGAAAATTCAAAAGATCATAAAGCAGTTAAAGAATCATTAGAAAAAATTACAAAACGTGTTGAATTTGTTACATTTGATACAAATAAGTTAAATGGTACTTATGTAAGATATCCAGAACGTAATGAATTAAATGCTGACATCAATGAAGCACTAATTGTTGAATTCTATAATAAGTAAGAACTAAAAAGTTCTTTTTTTATTCCTTAATAACAAAAAAAGACCATATAAATAATATGGTCTAATTAATTTTATTTAACTTTTCGTTTTTCTTGATAAGTCTCTTCCACTACAGCATATCCCTTTGTATAATAAATAAGTATCTGCTTTACTAAATCAACAGCCATCTTATGAGTTGAATCATCAATAACTTTTTCACTATTTAATTTTCTAAAGTGATAAAGAACTTCATGAAAAACTTCAATAGAATTGATATCACATACAAAATTTTCTGCACCAATTATTTCAAATAATGATTTTTTAAGACGTAAAAATTCCCTCCACTCATTATCCAAAATTTGTGATACTAGCTGATATAAATTAACTGCCTTTTCAACACTCGTAGAAATATCTTTTCTCTTTTCCTTATATTTCAAGAAACATTTATAAACATCTAAATTATCCTGAATATATTCCTCTAACTCTGAATAAAGATATTTATTAAGAATTATATGTGAAGTAACTAAATCTGAATCAACATCAAGCTTTATGGCAGTTCCTTCATATAACTCCTGAGCAAGTCTAGCACAATTTTCAAATAACCTTTGATTCTTTTTTTGATGAAGAAGCATTCTTCGATAACTAGCTAAAATGGTACAAGTTACTATTTTTTGATGATTAGAAGATCTATCATTCAAACCATTAAAGACAGTTCTCATATTTCGATTTGCTTCCCTATATAAGTTTAATCTTTCATTTCGCTTTTTATTCATAAAAATCTCCCTCCGACCAGAGATTATAACACAAAAAGGTAAAAAATGCAACTTAAATTTAATGGTTTTTTATTTCCAGATTCATCCAACACTATAGAAAATATGTACCTTAAAAAACAAGAAATATTACTAAAACTTCTTTTCAAATCCTAAAAAGAATGGTCGATAATGATTTGCATTATATCGATGATAGCCACTTACAAGATAAAGATTATTTTCCTCTATTATATTAGTAAAATAGTCATCTTCATTTTCATGATAAACTTTATGATTTAAAACCTCTAACTTTCGATTATATTTAACAATAATTCCTTTATAATAATATGCATTTTCTTTCTTAGTCGATTTTTTTTGATCAAGAACTGCCTCATGACCAACTACTACCAAGTTTTTATCACTATCTTCAATAACTTTATTAAATCGCTCCAAACCATTTTTATGATCCTTATAAACTGTTTCATTTACCTTCTCTAAATCCTGATTATATTCTATGATTAAACCATCAATATCATGATCATATTCATCATCATGATTAACCTTTTTAGCTCCGACAACAAACAAATGATCCCCACTTTTAACAATACTTGAAAACCCTAATGTATCCGTTTTAGCATAACTTACTGCTTTAATCTTTTCACCATTTAAGTTATATTTAACCACTACTCCATATCTAGTAGCATCCTTTCCTACTGCATATAAATATTTACCATCTTTAATAACATCATTAAATAAACCGGATTTATTACCACCTATATTTTTCTGCCAAAGTATTTTTCCCTTTTTATCATATTTAATAATAATTGCTCCACCTGACTGTTCATTACCCAAAACATCATTTGGATAAATACTTTGCCCAACAACAATATAACCATCATCTAAAACCAAAATATTAGTAAATTTAGAATTACCTAATATTTGTAAGTCCTTCTGAAAAACAATATTTCCATCTAAGTCATATTTTACAAACAAAGCAGTCCTTAAAGAACTTTTATTTTCCTCCTGATTCTTTTCATAACTACCAACAGCTAAAATATTCTGATCATCTCTAGCAATCTGATAAAAAGTACTATTATACTTAGTATCAAGACTATTACTCCACATTTTCTTATAATTAGAATTATATTTAATCAACGTAGCCTTTTCATAGGAATTTTTATTGATATTATTACTACCAATTCCATAATAGGAATCACGATAAGTAACATAACTATTTAAACTCTCAAAAAAAGTTCTTTTTTTATCATTAAGACTTTTTTGATAAAACAAAACAAAGATATCCACTACTAAAATCAAACCACATATTACAAAAAATACTTTTATTCCTATACTAACTTTCTTATTCATCTAATCACTTCCACAAATCTATTTATTATTTCTTTTAAAATAAACTTTTTCCTTTTCTTTATCTAACAAATATTGAATTTTTTCTATATTATTGGTTATCTCCTCATCACTAAATGTTTCTCCAAAACCTTCCACAAAATAGTAATAATTTTCATCATCGATAAGAAAACGCCCATTGGCAAAAGCTAAACGGTTTAATTTAGGATCATTGATAGGAACCTGATGAAGAATTAAAGATCCTTTCATTGCCTTTTCATACTCTCTCTTCCATTCATATGCCGTTTCTGTATTACCAATTAGCTTATGATTAAAAATATGGAGAGTCCAACTCATAAAATGTTTATTTCTCTCTTCTTTTACAATACCATACTTCATGATTAAAACATCAGGCATACTTTCATCATATACTAAGAACAAAAAACCAATTGCTTCCGCATACCTTGTACTAACATCATCACCCTTTTTTTCGACCTGCTTTCTAATAATAAAAGGAAAATGACTTTTTATTAACAAATCACTATAATCTTCTAATTCTATATCATCAAAGACAGCAATTAAATCCCACATATCTTGATCACTATTTGGATCATAAATATCTAGAGTTATCCATTCATATGTCCGCATATACCCAACCTACTTCTAACAAAATTTAATAATATAATATTTCTTCTTTCCTCTTCTAATAACAACATACTTATGATCAATAGCACCATTTCTATTAATCTCCATTTCAAGATCATTAACTTTAACACCATTTACACTAATAGAACCATTAGTTAAAAATTCTCTAGCTTCTCTTTTACTACTACAAATAGCAGATTCTACTAATAAATTAACGATATTAATATCCTCTTTAATCTCATAAGGAACAAGCCCTTTAAAAGCGACTTCCACATCTGTCTGAGTAAAAGATTGAATATCCCCAGAGAATAACTTCTCACTAATACTAACTGCATTCTGATAAGATTCCTCTCCATGTAAATCAGTAATAATACACTGAGCAAGTTTTTTCTGAGCCTGTCTTAAATGAGGTTCTTTCTCATGATTAGTCATTAATTGATTAATTTCATCTGGTGTTAAGAAAGTAAATACCTTTAAATATTCATAAACCTTAGAGTCATCCGTATTAATTAAATACTGGTATAACTCATAACTAGAAGTCCTAGCCTCATCAAGCCACAAGGCATTTCCTTCGCTTTTTCCAAACTTTTTACCTGAAGAATCTAAAATTAAAGGCATAGTAAAGGCACAAACTTCTCCACCTCTAATTTTTCTAATGAGATCAATACCAGTAGTAATATTTCCCCACTGATCACTGCCCTCAACTTGCATAGTACACCCCATTTGATCATACATATGCAAAAAATCATATCCCTGAATTAGCATATAACTAAACTCAGCATAAGTAATTCCAGTTGCTAACCTTCGATCAATAATATCTTTAGAAAGCATATAATTAACATTAATATATTTACCAATGTCTCTTAAAAAATCTAAATAATGATAATCTTTAAACCAATCATAATTATTAACAAGTTGAGCCTTACCATCAAATATTTGATCAATTTGTCTTCTAATACTCTCAATATTTCGATTAAGCTCCTCAATACTAATAATTTCTCTTTCTGATGTAGGACGAGGATCTCCGATTCTTCCAGTTGCTCCTCCACATAGTAAAATGGGATGATGTCCCATCCTCATTAATCTTTTTGCTGTTATCAAAGAACTATAATGTCCTAAATGAAGACTATCTGCTGTTGGATCAGTTCCCCAATAAAAAGTAATATGCTCATCATTAATTTTATCTTCAATATTTTCACCAGCTACATCTTTAACAAGACCACGCCATTTTAATTCTTCCCAATTTGTCATTTTCTTTCCTCCTCTAGTCTAAGATCTGTAATACTATCTAAATGATATCCATACTTTTCATAAATATGATCTACATCCAAGGTAACAACTTCATCCCTAGAATAACCCAAAGTTTCCACCATACAATAAACATCTTCACTATTCGAAGCTTCTATCTCTGCATAAGTTGGAATAAGCGGCCAAAAATCAAGGTCAATTTCAACCCCATTCAAAAGATATTGTCTTCTCCTATTTTCCTGATAACTTCGTGCTACATAACCTAGTTGATTTAATATAAAATTACACTTTTCAAAATCACTAACTTCAATTTCTAACTCCTTTGTTCCATCAATCTCAGAAGAAACAATATTTTTAATCGTAAGAGTTGTCTTTCTTCCATTTGTTCTAAGTCTTATCCATTTTCCGATCTGTTTAGGATTAAAATCATAAACATAACGTTTTTGAAGATAATCACCCTGCAACTTAGCACCACTATCCTCGAGTTTCTTTACAAAATCATGATACTGAATATCTAATATTCGAACTTCAACTTCACTTTTCATAAAGCACCTCTTTTCAAAAAAATCGCAACTATCTAGTCCTAGGACAAAATAATCGCGATAACACTAAATTATATTTATTTTCCTAATATAAAATACGATTTTCTCTCCCAAAATGAAACAACTTTACTCCTATTAGGATATAGCTAACTTAAATAAATGATAATAAAAATATATCAAAAAAATAAAAAAAATGCAATTATTATTCTGCATTTTCCAACTTTTTCAAAACATCTTTGGTAACTTCGATTGCCTTTAATCTAACTTCATTAGCAGCATTTTCTAAAACAGGAGTTCCCTTAGCAACTGCATAATTTACTAAATCTTCAGCCTTTTGCTTAATTTGTTCCCCCTTCTTCTTAGCAATCTTAAGTACTTTTTCCTTATCTAAATCAGTAAGTTCTGCTTCCAAGTCTTCTATTTTCTTTTGAAAATCTTCCCTTACTTCATCAATATCAATAGATTTAACATGATCCATTAACTTTTTAAATTCTTTTTTTAAATCTTCTCTTGTTTCACTACCCTTTTTTGGTGCAAATAAAATTCCAACACCAGCACCAACTAAAGCTCCTACTGCAAACTTTCCTAATCCCTTTTTCTTACTCATGATTATCCTCCTTTTTATGATTTCTACTAAATACTCTAGCAACAGAATTAACAATTGAAAATACTAAATTTTCAGTTATAGTAGAAAGTCCTTCACTAAAACGATTCATCACTAGAAACAAACCATCCAATGAATTAACCTTTGCTTCCAGATTGTCAAAAAACTTATCAGCTCGATCAACTAAACGAATCATTCTAAGTGCTAAAATAATTAGTACTATTAATAATATGATTCCAAATAGAGATAATAATACTGATAAAATTAAATTTAAATCCGCCATTTTATTCTCCTTTTCTTCTATTTATCATACATTGAATCAATTAAATCAAATAAATTATCATCATCAGTCTCTTCTTTTCTATCATCAGAAATTTCTTCACTAGTCATTTCTTTTAGAAAATCTGGTACATTTTCCTCTACAGAATTTTCTTCTACTTTAGGAGTATCATATTCCTCTTCACTTTTTAATCTTCTACCACTAGCTTTGGCTTTTTTAGCATCAATATAATCAGTATTATACTCTAACCCTAAATCTTCAAAATACTCTTCAGCATCTGCTACTGTAACTTTTTGTACTTCTGGCAAAGAATCATCTCTTAAATCAACTAACATATTATCATAACTCTGTTCTGAATTTTCCTCATATTGATAACGACTTGTATTACTATTATCTATAATACCATAAGCTTTTTTTCGAACATCATCGACACCTATTTTTTCATTCCGTACAACACTAGTTAATCTCACTTCTTTTTTTGGTTGAGACTTAATTCCATTTCTATCATCATCAATAATTCCAAAAATAGGCGAAATATTAGGTGAAGGTTTAAATACCCGCTTTTCTTTAGTTTTTTCATAATTGCCATATTCATTAGCCGTATACTTTTTAATATATTCATCTTCCTTAGAAGTTTTATATAACTTAATATCCTCTTCATCTTGATGATATAAAGAAGGGTCATCATCCTCAATTTCAGTAACTTTAATATCACCAAAATCCTTTTCTACAAATTCATCATCACTAATAGTTGGAAAATTGAACTCTTCTTTTTTTGGTTTTACAGACTCATTAACTTTTTTCTCCTTTTTTTCCTCTACTTCCGTGGGAAGAATTTTTTTAGCAATAGGTTCTTCTTTTTTTTCCTCATCTTCATAAGTGGTAAGTTTTACATTTTTTAATCTTTTTTCTTCTTTTATTGAACTAACATCTCTCTTTGGTTTTTCTTTTTTAGGCTTCGGCTTGGGAGCTTTTACAGGTTTTTCTTCTACTTCTACATACTCTTCTTCAAAAAGAGCATTCTTTAACTTATCAAGTATTTTCATAAATTCACCTCATTAATCATCTTCAATTGTGATATCTAAAATATCCTCGTCTGTCTTGCTTTCTTCATTGTGTTTTGTAACTGCACCACTATCATATTTTTCTATATAATCAAGATAATTGGTATTAGATTTTTTAGTAGTAAAAATATTAAAAGATTCTTCTTTATAATCAAGTACTTTATCTCCAATAATAGTAGCAAGAACTTTATGATTGTATTTTGTAGAAGATAAAATCTGACATATATTAACTACTACATCTGATAAATACTCCTGACTAGTATATACTTCTATTTTAACATAATTATACACCGCTTCAACAAAATATTTATCTTTTATTTGATTAATCTCCAAATATCCACTTTTTTTACCATCCTTACTAACAATTTTTTTAGAGTAATAACTACTTTTATCTTCATGATAAGTATTTTCCACTTTATTATAATAACTAACAACATCAACATAGACATAATATGTATGATTATATTGATCAGTTAATAAAGAATTATCTTCTTCTCTATGAAGAATTTTTAAACCACGAGGAATGTAATAAGAATATCCCTCAAAAACATTATTTTTTAAACGATGATTGCTCAGTAAAATCCGATGAATCAACTTATCATAATCATTAACAACAATTTTCTCTATACTACAACCACACATAAAAAAGGCTGTAATGATTAAAATCAACATTTTTTTACGCATATAAGTCACCTACTATACAAGTATATCATATATCAAACTTTTTGACTACTTTCTAGCTTTTAAAGCATAAATTTGATTACCAAGACCAATAAACTTATCCTCATACTCTGTAGTAATAAGATCAGAATAATCCCGATGTAAATCAAAAGTAACATCATACAAAGAATATCCATAACTACTAAGCATCTCAATTGAATAAGTATACAAACCTTCATTATCGGTACGTAAATATATTATTTTTTGATCACTAAAAATCTGATCATACTTTTCTAAAAATATCTTACTGGTAAGTCTTCGCTTATTTTGTCGAACTTTTGGCCATGGATCAGAGAAATTAAGATAAATTAAATCAATTTCATGGTCAAATACCTCATCAATTTCTAAAGCATTCATTCGAATTATCCTCAAATTAGGAATATCTTTAGGAATACTTAAAAGAGCTCGAGCAATAATATTGTCCTGCTTTTCTATTCCTATAAAATTAATATTTGGATTTTTAATTGCCTGTTCAGTAATAAATTTTCCCCGTCCCATACCGATTTCTATATGAATAGGATTAGAATTACCAAATAGCTGAATAAAACTCCCTCGATAATTTCGATAATCTTTTACTATATAATCAGACTCTTCTATAATATTTTCTTTATTCTTTAAATTTCTAAGTCGCATAAAATCACCATTAATATCATAACACATCCTGGAAAATTTTACATATACTAAAATAAGGAGAGAGAATTATGATGAATGAAATGCCTTATCAAGCCCCTAATTTTATGCCATATAATAATCCAAATAATTACTTTAATCCCAACGAAGAGATAAGAAAAGAATTAGAAAAAATTAATCGTGAACTTGCCAAAATTGAAAAAAGACTAGATCAAATCGAAAATTCTTTGACTATTAAAAAGAGTAATTACTTAAGTTCTAATGTTAGTGATCAAAAAGGATTATATATGTTATAAAGTCTTTTTTTTTTTTGAAAAAATGGATATAATAAAAAAGAATGAGGAAAGGAACAAAGGCATGTATAAATTAATTAATTTAGAAAAAAAAGAATATGAAAATTTTGTCAAAAATCATCCAACAAAGTCTCATTTTCTTCAATCCTATGCTTGGGGAGAATTTTCAAAAAAAGAAAAAAAGCTAACTCCTTATTATTTAGGATTAATAGATAAAAAGAAAAAAGTAGTTGCATCTGCTCTTCTTTTACAAAAAAAACTTCCCCTAAATTATAGTTATTTCTATTCTCCTCGTGGTTTTGTATTAGACTACAAAAATGAGGAAATTTTTCAAAAAATGACTCAAGAAGTAATACTCTTTATCAAAAAAAAGAAAGGCATTTTCTTAAAAATCGATCCTGATATCATTAAGAAAAGTTATAACTACTTGGAAGAGGAAAACAAATTAAATGATGATCCTAAAAAAATCTTTAATATGATTAAAAAATGTGGATTTAAACATTTAGGTTTTACTAAAAATTTTGAAACCAACCAACCACGATATACATTTCGCATCGATCTCAATCAAACTATGGAAGAAATTGAAAGTCACTTTTCTAAAACGACCAAACAAAGAATCAGCAAAGCTCAAAAATTAAAAACTGAAGTGGAAATTGGAAAAGAAGAAGAATTAAAAGAGTTTTATCACTTAATGACTCTAACAGAGGAAAGAAAGGACTTTATTTCTTATACAGAAGAATATTACAAACATTTATATCAAATCTTTAATCAAGACAATAAAATGACATTGTTCTTAGGAAAAGTGAATTTAGAAACCATTTTAGTAGATTTAAAAAAGGAAGAAACAGACTTAACAGCAGCCCTAAATAGTCTTCCTACTGAAAATTTAAGTAAAAGTGCTAAAAATAAACAAAAGGAAATAACCAAAAAAATAGATAAAATACAAGAGGATATAAAGAAATATCAAAATGCTAAAGAAAAGTATGGGTCCAAAATTACTCTAAATGCCCATATGATTATCGAATATGGAGATAAAGCCTGGGTTTTATATGCTGGCAATCATAATATCTTAACAGAAACCTATGCTAACTATCATACTTACTTAGAGCATTTAAAATTCTGTAAAGAAAGAAACTTAAATATTTATGATCAGTTTGGTACAATTGGAGATTTAAGAAAAGACAATCCACGTATGGGACTGCATGAATTCAAAAAGAAATTTGGTGGGGACTATGTAGAATTTTTAGGAGAATTTGATTATATTACCAATAAACCCCTATATTTTATCTTTACAAAATTAGTACCAATTTATCGAAATTTAATTAGAAATAAAACTAAAAAGGAGCTTAAACATGAAGTTAGTCGAAATAAATGAAAAGGAATTTAAAAAAATAGCTGACCAAAGTCCTCAAATCACTTTTCATCAAACTAAAGAATGGGCCAATCTTAAACAAACGAATGGCTGGATTCATTATTATATTTCCTTAGAAGAGGAAAAAAAAAGTAAAGGTTGTGCTCTTTTACTAGCAAAAAAAATTCCTTTCATTAACAAATATCTCTTTTATTCCCCTAGAGGCTTTCTAATTGACTATAAAAATAAAAAAGTATTAGAAACTTTTACCAAAGAAATAAAAAAATTTGTCAAAGAAAAAAAAGGAATCTTTATTAAAATTGATCCCTATATACCTTATATTGAACACGATAATAATGGCCAAATAGTAGAAAATGGCTTTGATAACAAAGAATGCCATCAAAACTTAATCAACCTAGGATATAAACACTTTGGATTTAATTTAATGCAAGATACCCTACAACCAAGATGGATGCATGTGATTCACACCAAAGATAAAACTTTAGACGAAGTAATGAAGGGAATGGAATCCAAAACAAGACAAATATTAAGAAAAAATGAGAAATGTGGAATCACTGTTCATGAAATAAAAAAAGAAGAATTAAAAACATTTAAAGAAATTATGCAACATACATCAGATAGAAGAGAATTTATCGATCGACCTTTTCAATACTATGAAAACATGTGGAATTATTTACATGATTCTGGTATTTTAAAAATCATGATTGCCGAAATTAATTTTGATACATATAAAGAAAATACTGAGAAAGAATTAGTAGAGATTAAGGAAGAATTAAAAACACGTATTGAAAAAAAAGAAAAAAATCTATTAAAAATGAATGAAAAAAAATTTACTCAAAAAAATAAACAAGATGAAGAAAGCATCAAACGTCTAGAAAAACAACTAGAAAAAATAAATGAATATAAACAAAAATATGGATCAAAAACTACTCTAGGTGGAATTTTATTCTTAGTATATGGTAATGAAGTATTATCTTTATATGGTGGCAGTGAGGCTAAACTAATGCAATTTCAATCTGCCTACACAGTTCATTTTACTGGAATTAAATATGCTGTAGAAAATCATTTTGATCAATATAATTTTTATGGAATAACAGGTGACTTTAGAGAAGAAAATCCACTATATGGACTATACCTATTCAAAAAAAGTTTTGGAGGGGTAGTAGTTGAATTAATCGGAGAATACGATTTAATAATAAATAAACCCCTATATTATTTATATAAAGGAACTTTCAAAACTTATCATGCCCTTAAAAATTTTAAACAAAAAATAAATACAAAACAGAATTAAATACTATCCAACTCTATATTTTCCCTTTTAAAATGATGTTAAATAAAAACATCTCTTTTTTTGGCTAATTTATCAAATACTTTATAAAAAATAACAATTCTCATAAAATAATAAATCATATCACAGACTTAATCATACCAACAAATGATAATGAATAATCTTAAATAAAGGAGAAAAAATTCATGTGTACAGCAATTTCATTAATTTCTAAACAAAATGAAGTATTTTTTGGTAGAACTATGGATTTTAATCATGAACTTGATTTAGAAGCCTACATTATCCCTAAAAATTACAAATATAGTGGAGAATATTTAAACGGAACTCAACATACAAAATATTCATTTATATGTACTGGTCAACCAACAGGAAGATTGCTCGCTGCTGATGGTATGAATGAAAAAGGACTAGGAGTAGCAGCCCTATACTTTCCAGATTATGCATATTTTCAAAAGAAAAAGACACCTAATAAACTGTCTATTACCAGTGTAGAGGTTGTCAATTATCTGTTAAGTAATTGCCAAAATGTAAATGAAATCATCTCATTAACACCAATACTAGAAATTATAGGAGTACCCGATCCCATAACTAATCAAATTACACCTCTTCACTGGATAGCAACTGATAAAACTGGAAAAAGTATTGTAATAGAATGTACAAAAACTGGATTATCCATTTTACCAAATCCAATAGGTGTATTAACAAATAGTCCTGACTTTAACTGGCACTATACTAATTTACGCAATTATATGCTGATCAACCCAGAATCTCCAGAAATAAAAAAATGGGGAAATTTACCATTAAAAGCCCTAAGTAAAGGAACAGGTTCTTATGGCCTTCCAGGAGACTTCACCTCAACCTCTAGATTTGTTCGTATTACCTTTGCTAAAAATTTTATGAAACTACCAAAAACAAGAGAAGAAACAATACTTAGCTGTTTTCATATCATGAAGTTAGTAACTATTCCCAAAGGAATCGTCATAGCAAACAATCATAATCCAGAGTATACTCAATATACTAATTTTATGAATTTAAATACAGGTGACTATTACTTCACTAGTTACTATAATAACGAAATAAAATATGCTAATATTAAAGATAATCAAACAAAAGAAGTACTCTTTTTAGGCAAAATTAAAAGTTATACAGTTCCAAAACACATATAAAAACAGTTTAATTTACTGTTTTTTTCTTTTTTTAAACTTTTTACTAATTTTATCTAATAATTCTTCCCCAAAAATTCTCTTTACCGTCCCTATTCTGTAAGTAATAAAAAAGTATACTAAAGCACCTATTAACGTATAAACAGCTATAATAAGAATATTAAGTAATCTACTAAGAACAACTTGTGGAACAATAAATCTAAGAACAAGTAAAGTAATAATCATAAAAAAGGCACTACATAAAACATTAACCAATTCCTTAAAAGTAGTTTCATAATTAACCTCATATTTTCGATGAAGAACATATAAACAAATAATTAAAGAAACAAAATAACCAATAATAGTCGCTGTAATAGATCCATAAAAAGCAGGAAGACCCATCGTATGGAAGGCAACCATTAATCTAGCATTCAATAAGGCCTTCAAAAGTACTCCTATAAATAAACTAATAAATACTGTTTTATAATCTTTTAATACTTGAACAATAGTAACAGAGGTTGTATAAAGAGAAGTAAACAGAGCAACAAAAACAAAATAACAAAAAACAGGAGCTCCATACTTACTAGCACCATAAAAAAACATCCATACAGGTTCAGCAAGCATACTAAGTCCAATGGTCATTGGGACAGTTAAAAATAAGAGAATTTGAAAAGTCTGATTAACTTTACGATTAATATCTTTTTTATCTCCCACTACAAAACTAGCTGTTAAATTAGGAATAAGACTAACAATAACTCCTGTAGAAATAGAAGTAATAATCATATTAAATTTACTCCCCCAAGTAGAAATAATACTCATAATTGTTTCGGCATCTTTTGTGGTATAGTGTAAAGTATCCCCTAATGTTTTTACAACAGTAGTCATATCAACAAAATCATATAAAGATTTAAAAATATCAATCATAATAAAGGGAAGTGCATACCAAAATACCTTTTTAAGAATATCTTTATTCGTAATTTTAGGTTCTGTTACCTTAAGTTCCCTTTTTTGTAAAGTCTTCTTATTTCTTCTAACAATATCAAGCAAATAAAAATAAGAGACAAAAGCTCCAGCTGTCGCTCCAAATACAGCCACCCCAACAGCACTTTCTAGAGATTGATGAAATACTTTTAAAGTAAGATAACTACCAAAAATAATAGTACATACCCTAACAATTTGTTCGATTACATTAGAAACTGAGCTAGGAGTAAGATATTTATGTCCTTCCAAATATCCTCTATAAATGCTTAAAAGAGGAACAATAATAATAGCTGTTGAAATAACACGAATAACAAAAGTAACTTGTTCAATAGTATTGCCACCTGTTAAATCACCTAAAACGGCATGAGCAATAGTAGGAGCAAAAATAAATAACACAATAAAAGCAATAAGACCCAAAACCGTAGATAAACGTTTTCCAATTCTAAAAACTCTTTCTTTAGCACTATAATATCCTAAAGTTTGATACTCACTAATAATTTTACTAATAGCCAAAGGAATTCCTGAAATAGAAAGGCCTAAAAACAAAGAATAGATTGTATAAGCATATCCATATAAGGCTCCTCCCTGCTCCTTTACAATAGCATGAAAAGGAATTACATAAAGAATTCCTAAAATTTTACTAATAACTATTCCCAACGTAGAAATAAATGCTCCCTGTAAAAAAGTATTTTTAACTAATACTTTTTTATCATGATCCATTCTTTTTTTATCTACTCGCTTTTTATCCATGTATAAAATCACATCCTAAACAAAATTAATTTTATCATAATTAATTTTATATTTCTACCAAATCAAATGAAAAAGATAAGAATAACATCTTATCATCGATAAACAATCATTGCCGAAAAACAATAAATTTGTTCCTCACTATAAACAGAAGCACTTACCTGAAATTTAATATCAATAAGTTCTCCTGTCATTTCTGCCAAAAATGAATTAATACTATTTTGTAAATCAGCTTCGCTTTCCTCATCAAAAATTTTTACTTTCATTATTTTCACCAATAACAGTATAAGTCTTTTTTTCCACAGAAATTGTTGAAAATAATAGAATTAAAACTATTTAACAAATCGTTTATATTGAGAAATTTTCTGATCAATTAAATACATTTGGTCCTCCATCCTATTTAAATTAAATTCAAACCAATTAAACCAACTTTCATTATTAGGTGAAAGAACTAAATCCGCTATTAATTCTCGGTACTTTCCCCTATAGGGATAATAAGATCTGGTTCCATATAATACTGGAGCATCCAAAAGGAAATTCAACTGACGATTAGTTAACTCATATAATTTAAGATTTTGTAAAATACGAGCATATCTGGTATTACCATCATCAAAAATTTGTAAACAGGCAATTATTGCATGAATAATTTGTGATTTTAAAAACATATGCTCATCATAACAATCAGAATGATAAAAATCTAATAAATTTTCAATAGCTTCATCAATATCAGTATAAGGAAGGGCATAATAACTGACATGTCTGGCCCCCCCTGGTAGCATTTTTCCAACACAGGCGATATTATCTGTTCTATAACTCTTATCTGCATACCTTTGAGAATTTGTACCTTTCAGTAATAACTTATGTCCATTAATAAAAGTTTCCTTAGATAAATTATGCTGTTCTAATAAATAATCTATACTATTTTCAGCATTGACCTCTAAGTAAATAGCAGTCAAAAAACTATCCTCTTGCTCCAAAGCATGATTATCAATAATCTCAGCAATTTTTAACACTTTCAAAAAAGAATTTTGATCATCTCTAGGCATTTCTTTTATTTGAGAAATATATTCTTTATACAAACTTAATGTAAAATCCTCATGATCCAATACAAAATCAGCAAATCTAAGTTGTTTTATACTATCAAAGATTTCAAGGTTAGCTATTGGTATAACATCTTTTTTTTCAATATTACAATTTATTGTATTCATAATATCCCCCTCTTAAATTTTACTAATTATAACACAAATATCATAAAAAGTAAAGAAAAACATTTAATATCAAATAAAAAAAGAAGACAACAAAAACTATATTCTTATTTTACAACAATATTTACAATCTTTCCTTTGATGACAATAATCTTTACAACTTCCTTACCTTCAATATGTCTTAAAACATTTTCCTCATTCATAGCTTGTTCTTTAATTATATCTTCACTGTCATCTACCCTAATACGAATAGTAGCTCGTACTTTGCCATTAACTTGAACAGCAATTTCCTTTTCATCTTCAATTAGTTTACCTTCGTCATATTTAGGCCATTCCTCATAGGCAATAGTCTCCTCATGACCAAGTACAGTACTCCAAATTTCTTCTGTAATATGAGGACATATTGGATTTAATAATTTAATAAAACCTTCAGCATAATTTCTAGAAATACAAGTTTTATTATTCAATTCATTCATAAAAATCATCATTTGACTAATCGCTGTATTAAAGTCCATACTTTCATAATCATTAGTAACTTTTCTAACGGTCTGATGATATATCTTTTCTAATTCCTGAATATCTTCATCAACAATCTCTAACTCATGAAATCTACGATACACTTTATCAACAAATTTCTTACTTCCTTCTACTCCTTTAGGATTCCAAGGTTTATCAGCTGAAAGAGGTCCCATAAACATTTCATAAAGTCTTAACGTATCTGCCCCATATGTTTGAACCATTTCATCAGGATTAATAACATTTCCCTTACTTTTACTCATCTTTTCTCCATTTGGTCCAAGAATCATTCCTTGATGAACTAACTTTTGAAAAGGTTCCTTAACAGGAGAAAGTCCCTTATCATACAAATAATTATTCCAGAACCTAGCATAAAGTAAATGACCCACTGCATGTTCAGGTCCACCTAAATACAAATCAACAGGCATCCAATGTTTTAATAAATCATAATCAGCAAAAACTTCATCATTATGTGGATCAATATATCTTAAAAAGTACCATGAAGATCCTGCAGCCCCAGGCATCGTTGAAGTCTCTCGAATACCTTTCTTACCATTAAGAACAATATTTTTCCACTCTTTTGCATTATCAAGTGGAGCCTTTCCACCATGTGCCTTATAATCCTTCATTTCAGGTAAAACTAAAGGCAATTGTTCATCATCTATAACCTCAATACTACCATCTTCCATATGAACAACAGGAACAGGTTCTCCCCAATAACGTTGTCTAGCAAAAATCCAATCTCGTAAACGATAATTCACACGTTTAATACCACAATTATTTTCTTCTAACCAACTAAGCATTTTTGAAATAGCCTCTTCTTTGCCCAAACCATTAAGAAAATCAGATTGAATATGAATACCATCTCCACACATTGCTCCAGGTTGAGTAGCATATTGATAAGTTTTTTGGTGAAGTCCATCAAGCACCTCTTTTTCAATCACTCCAGCACTAACCCATTCAATATCAAATACTTCATCATCTTCTAGAGATTGCTCATCGATTTGGTCACTATGAAGATAAAAAAGTAATCCTGTACTTTCAATATTAAAATATTGATCCTTATTATAAGCATAATAATGATGATTAATGGAAGGTAAAACATCTACTAAAGTAAGATCAGTATAGCCAGTCTCTTCTTTAATCTCACGAAGAGCACACTCTATCGCACTCTCATTTTCTCTTCTGGTTCCTCCAATAAATAATCTTCCACCTTGATCATGCCAATTAAGAGTTAAATACTTGTCATCTTTCTGATCATAAATAATCGCCACTATACTATTCTTCTTAATTTCATCCTCATGAGAAACTCCTGTCTCCTCTTCCAATACTTGAACAATTTCCAAATCATATTTTTTAGCAAACTCATAATCTCGCTCATCATGAGCAGGAACCGCCATAATTGCTCCTGTTCCGTAAGTAGCTAATACATAATCTGCAATCCAAACAGGTATTTTTTTATGGTTTACTGGATTAATTGCATAAGCCCCTGTAAATACTCCTGTTTTTTCATGATTAAGTTCCGTTCTCTCCATTTCACTTTTTCTACTACATTCAGCTTGATAAGCTTTAACCTGTTCTCTATATTCAGAAGTAGTAATCAAATCAACCAACTTATGTTCTGGTGATAAAACACAATATGTAGCTCCAAACAAAGTATCACATCTAGTAGTGAAAACAACAAACTCATAATCTGTATCATTAACCTTAAATGTTACTTCTGCCCCATAACTACGTCCAATCCAGTTTTTTTCAATCTCTTTTGTGGAAAGAGGCCAATCAAGTTCATCTAATTGATCAATTAACTTATCAGCATACTCAGTAATTTTCATTACCCATTGCTTCATATTTTTTCGAACTACTGGAAATCCCCCTCGCTCACTTTTTCCATCAATCACTTCATCATTAGATAAAACAGTTCCCAATTCTTCACACCAATTAACAGGCATATCTACAACCTCAGCAAGCTTATCCTGATACAATTGCTTAAAAATCCATTGAGTCCACTTATAGTATTTAGGATCAGCTGTAGATATCTCTCGACTCCAATCATAAGAAAAACCTAACATCTTCAACTGTTTCTTAAATGTTTCTATATTTTTTTCTGTAAAAGTACTAGGATGATTACCTGTTTTAACTGCATACTGTTCAGCAGGAAGACCAAAAGCATCCCACCCCATTGGATGTAAAACATTATATCCCTGCATTCTTTTCATTCTTGACATAATATCTGTTGCTGTATATCCTTCAGGATGTCCAACATGAAGTCCTTGCCCCGAAGGATATGGAAACATATCTAAAGCATAATATTTAGGTTTAGAAAAATCCCTAATATCCGTCTTAAATGTTTCATTTTTCTCCCAATAATCTTGCCACTTTTTCTCTATTTCACTATAATTACTCATCTTTCTTCCTCCTCTTTTTTTAACCTATATTGATAATATAAATGAATCAAATAATAACTTGAAAATATAACTGGTAAAACCAAAACAAAAGCAATTAGTATTTGAATAATTCCACTTTCAAATAAGCCAGCAATAGTTACAATAATAGCAATATCTAAACTAGATACAACAGCAATAAAATGTAACAATCGATTATAATTTACCCGAGTAACATCCAAATGATAAAAGTCCTTAAGAATTTTCACTTCTATTGGATACCCTTTTGCCTTCTTTTTCTTTTTTTTCTTATTCTTATATTTTTTCAACAGAACAAATTCATAAATAAGAAAAACAACAACAAATATCATGAAAAACAACTGAATTTGTATCATAAAATTCCTCCTAAAATAAAATTCGCCCTTAACTATAAGGACGAATTATTCGCGGTACCACCTTACTTCGTAAAAATACGCAAGCTCTAAAGAGATATTGGTCTTACCCATTCATGCTTTTCAATAGTCAAGTTCATAACGTTTTGTTATTTGTTCTCACCAGCCACAAATTCTCTCAAAACAAAACAAATTATTACTACTACTACCAACATGGAAATTACTACTAGTATACTAAACTTCACTAATATATTCAAGAAGTTTTATAAATAAACGAACATATTCTTTACTTAATCCCTTTTTCCTTAATTTTCGAATAGCAATTCTTTTCTTTTGAACAGTCAAATCACTAAAGATAATTTTGGCAATATCTTCCTTCAAATAAGTATTAATCTGTAAGTCTCTTAAAATACTATCAACATCATCATTAATTACCCGAACAGCATCAATCTCTATATCTTTACCCCGACAATTTACTGTGAGTTGTCCCACTGTTGGAACATTAGTTACTTCGACAATAAAATCATTACCATCAATAGAAGTAATAGGATTTAATTCTGTATTATTAAACATAACTTTAACACTTTCAGCCTTTTTAGTATTTCTAAAAACTAATTTATAATTCCTCATTTCTGGAACAATTCCACTTTTACCTTCAATAGAACGAATAATAACTGTATAATTACTTCTTAAATAATTATAATCAATAGAAGTTTTTAAAAAGTAACCCTCTTTATATAAAGAAGTGATACCATCATCTTCATATAAAGTATACATATTACTAACTCCTGGAAATATCTGAATTTCCATATCTGTTGCCAGTCCTACATTATTTCGATCACTTCTATTCGACAAAGGAATAATACTACCTGCATGTGCAAAAACAGGATAATCTTCCTCTCTAAAGAAAGACACATATTTTTTCCCACCAGGAAACTTCTTCCCTGTAAAAAAATCATACCATATTCCATCTGGCATATAAAACCGATGAACTGTTCTATTCATAACCACATCTTTTTTATTAAGAACAGGACAAACTAATAACTGTGAACCAAAATAATATTGATTTTTGTATAAAACATCATCATAACACCAAGGATAATTATAATAAAATGGTTGAATTAAAGGAGTTCCTACTTGAGAATATTTATAAGCCTCTGTATATAAATAAGGAATTAACCTATGTCTAAGTCTTAAGTAATCCGCTACAATATTAAGAGTTTTAGCCTCCCATAACCAAGGTTCCTTTTTATAATATTGCCCCCGTGCTGCATGAAAACGAAGAATAGGAGAAAAACACCCTAATTGAACATGACGGATATAAAGTTCGCTTTCCTCAATTCCTCCATGATTCCCTCCTACATCAAAACTTAAATAACCAATTCCAATATTAGAGGCATTAATATTCATAAATACTTGATGAGCCAAATGATCCCACCCAATTTCTGTAGATCCTCCATAAACAATAGGATATCTTTGGGTTCCATATATAGATCCTCTAGCAAGCAGTAAACCTCTTTTAGCTGGATTTCGATTAGAGTCTAAATACATATAATGATTGGTAGCCCAAAGCTTCGTAACATCGCCACTTCCTTTATAATCACTCCAAAAGAAATCAACCCCCATGGCTTCTAACGTATGTAAATATAATTTAAAATAAACATCCAGAAGTTTAGGGTTTAATGGATCAAAACGAATAATTGTCTGATCCTGAATACCTAAATATTCACTAGCCTTAGGATAAAATTGATCATGAGGATAAAGCCCTTCTGTTGGATCAACTTGCAAACCTATCTTAATATTTCTTTTATGAATATTTTTAATAGTCTCTTGTGGATTAGGAAATAAAGTCTGATTAAAAGTAAAACCTGTCTTTAAATCTTTATAACTTCCTACATTTCGATAATGCCAATCTTTATCTAAAACAAGTACCGAAATAGGAATCTTTTTTTTATCAAATCGAAGTAATAAATCATCAAGCCTTTCATCATTATAATCTGTATTACGACACCACCAATTACCTAAAGCATATCTAGGCAAAAGCTCTGGAAATCCAGTAAGCTTAAAGTAATCATTCAAGGCAAGATTAAAATCTACTCCATACATAAAAACATAAATATCTAAATTACCTGAAACACGATTAATCAATGTCCCATCTTGTTCTAATAATTTGGTATTAGAATCATTAATAGAAGCAAATCCTTCTAAAGAATATAAACCTCTAGCAAGATTATGATCAATAGGAACATCTACCCCAATAATATTCCCACTCATATTTCTAGCCTCAGGGTGCCCATAATACCAATCTCTCTGTTTATCCTTATCAGTAATATTTCTTAAAGTTATTTTTAAATTTTTCATTGGATCCACTTTAGATCCCATAAAAGGCTGTTCTTTCATATAAGAAAGAATAAAATACCTAGTAGAAATTTCTAAAAAATTAGAATCTTGCCTAATCGTAAATTCAGGAAGCCCAAAATTTCTACTTTGAATTAACTGACTAGGAATATCCACAAACTTTCCATTAGGACTATATTCTAAGCGAACTACCCGTTCAGTAATTACGGTAATACGATATTTTCTTCCTACAACCATAGCCTTACTATCATTTTTAGCCTTACTATAATCTACTTCAAATTGTTTACCAAGTGGATACATAATAACACCCTCTTTATTCTTATCTATAGTAAAATATATCATATTTTAGCTAGTTTTAAAAGATTAATTTTGCCTGAAAAATTATCTTTACATACTTAAAAAAATAAGTTTTACTCTTTAAATAAAACTTATCTTGATTATACTATTTTGATACCTCTATCACATAACGATAACCCTGACTAGAACCAG
>CAOJDX010000020.1 GCA_948433435.1 uncultured Clostridia bacterium | reverse complement strand
TACGAGTCACTTTTATATAAAATTTTGTTTCACATCATTTACAAATGTACAAAATATGTGAATTATTATGCTATACTTTTAAAGGGAGATGACTTTATGCCTGCAACTATAACCCATGCTTTTTTTACTATGGATGTTTATCAAAAATTATCTAAAGAGGAACAATTATTAGCAACTGATGATTTGACTCAACTTAGAATGTTTGGACAAAGTACAGATTCTATGATGTTCTATAACATTGAAAATTTAAAGAAAGGAAAGAATCTGAGAAAATTTCAGTATTTTTTTCATACCACTAAAACCCAAGAATTTTTTACTTGTCTATGCCAATATATTAAGGAAAAAAATTTATTTGAACACAGTGACGTTTTAGCTTTTTTGTATGGTTTTATTTGTCATTATGTTTTAGATAGTAATGTTCATCCGTATATTATTTATAAAACAGGAGTAATGGAGAAAGGAATAAAAAAAACCTTTTGTTATAATAATTTGCATTCTTATATGGAAACTTTTTTGGATAATGAAATGGTTGCCTGTCGAACAAAGGAAAAAATATATTCTTTTAGAAGCGATCACTTTTGTTTTGATACTAGAAGCTTTTCTAAAGAGCTTAATGATATGATTAACTCTGTTTTTCAGGATGTTTTCGGAATTAACCAGATGGCCAAAATATATTATGACTCTTTAAGGCAAATGAAAAGATTTCTTAGAAGATATCGCTATGATCAATATGGAATTAAAATGAAAGCTTATCAATTTATTGATTTATTTACTAGTCCCTCTATGTTTAAATTAAAAGCCCTTTCTTATCATTATCCTCATCAAAATAGGGAATACTTTTTGAATTATACTCGTGCTATTTGGTATAACCCTGTTGATCCTAATTTAAGTAGTCATGAAAGTTTTTTTGATTTATACCAAAAGTCAATTTCTGAGGCATGTTCTATTATTCATGAGATTAATCTTTATTTTCATGGAAAATCTAGTGATCTTACGAAAATTTTTACTAATAAAAGTTATTTATCTGGACTCAATTGTAATATTCCCCTTCAATATAAAAAATTTTCTTTCTAAGTATAGATCACTATTTTTCTTCCATAATATTATTAGGTGAGAAACATGATTTATAGATATGATATTAGAAAATATAATGGTCGTGATGTTTTATATTTGTATTTAACTATGAATGAGGAAATAGCTAGTGAAATTGGGGATCAAAAGGAAGAAAACTTAGAAAATAGATGTAAAAAATATATTAAAAATAAGAGTATTCCCTACCAAGGAGAGGAAGTTTTCCTAGTTGTTGATGGAATTGTTGTTAAAAGTGTTCATATTAAGAATAAAGATGTTCACATAGAAATATTAGATGATAAGTGTGACTATGTAAATGCTAAATATAAAGTTAAACTTAGAAGTAAAGAGCAAGAAAGAGCTATTGTTCTGAAAGATTTTCTTATGGGAGTTTTATTTGCTAATAGTACAAGCAACATGGATTTAGAGGTATTGAAAGCACTCTGTGTCTTATATAGAACTTATATCTTTTATCAGATGGAAAAGAGTGGATATGTTTCATATAATGACTCTTTTATGAAGTATCGAAGTATTTCTTATTATAAATTAGTTCTTATTGATCAATATGATACCATGTATAAAAAAATTGAGGAAGCAGTTAATCAAACTGACTGCATTTTTATCACATATCATAATCAATATATCAAACCTTATATTCATCACACTAATAATGGCTTTACAGAAGAAAGTTTAGAAATTCCCTATCTAGAAAAAAAGTATAGTCTCTGGGACTTACTTTCTCCTATGTATCTAGATATTAAAGAATTTCAATATGACCAGTTAGAGAGATTGTTAAATGTTAAGAAAGATGAATTGCAAAATTTTAGGATTACTGATTTAACTGCAGGTAATAAAATTGGTAAGATTAAAATTGGTCCAATTATTTATACTGGAGAAGAATTAAGAAAAAGATTAGGTTTAAATTCTACTGATATAACTATTCTTATTAATGATTATAATGTTAAGTTTATCACTAGAGGTTATGGTCATGGCTTGGGACTTTCTATTAGTGGATCACAAGAACTTGCTAAAAGTGGGTGTAGCTATTTGCAGATACTTAATTATTATTTTTCTAAATGTAAAATTAAAAAATATGTATAATTTTACTCATTATGAAGATAATCTAGTATTTTGATTGGCTCATCTAGAACTATATATAATTTATTTCTACTGCTCAAATCTAACTGATCATTATAAAACTTCTCAACACTCTTTTATATTTTTATTATTAATTTGATCATAAAACCATTGTTTCAATAACGTTTATTTAATATAATTAATCTAGAAATATTTAGTTAGCTTAGGTACTATTCTCCTTTATTTTTTAAAATGAACGGAGATGAAATTATGATTCTTTATACGATCATAATACTCCTCATTACTGTGATTTTAGTAAAAATAGTACCAACTATTTAAGTTGGTACTAACTCTATTTTGAGATAGTACCTAGCTCTTTAAAACTAGGTATTCTTTTTTTGTTTATGTAAGTTTCCTTGACATATTCATTATTGCATTAAGAATACATTGTTATCAAGTAATTTCATTAAATTTGAAAAGTTTAACTGTAGCATTATAATTGGAGTGGTATTTTTTGAGTACAAAAAAACAAGGATATTTTATGTTCCTTGTTTTTTTATATCTTAAACAAGTATTTACTTCACTAACTATTTAATTCTCTTATTTTTTGTACTGCACTATCAGCATCTTTATAAATTTTAGTATTCTTTTTTAAATAGTTGATATAGTTTTCTAACTCCATAGTAAATCTTTCTATTCTCATCGTTCCTGTTTCCGTTTTAGATTGATAATAGTCTAAAATTTTCTTTAGATTACTATTAGAAATTTCTAACGTTTTGATGATATTCTCTATTTCTTCATAAGATAAATTACCTATCATTGATTTTCTCCTAGTTGTTTTTCCTCAGTCATATCTTTTATTAAATTGGAAAAGTTAATTACATCTTCTTTATATTCATTTAAGTTATTAATAAAGTTGATGTTATCTTGATTAGTCCAAGAATTTTTTAGCTTTTCTAGACAGGAAAAGATTACATTAATTTGTTGTTTATAAATATCTAAATTATTCATATGTTCTCCTTTAAATTAAGACTAGTTTGGAACCATTCTTGATATCTGTATCTTTTATCAAAAGTTGAACATCATAAGGCAAACCTGTATCTTTACTATATAAATTAGTATTTTCTTTTATTATATAGTCAATATCATTACCTTCACTCAAACTTTTTTCAATTAGTTGTTTTACTGTTCCTACTCTTTTATTTATGGGAATAAAAAGATCATATTCTCTTTCTAATAGTGGTAAGTATAGTTGGATTAATAATTTGTTATTCTCCATCTTGTTTTTCTCCTTCTAATAATTTTATTATATATGGCTTTCCTTTTTTAATTAAAATTCCAAAACCTACTTCTAATTCTTTTCTTAATTCACGTGGACTGTTTGAAAGTTTAAAGACAAATTGATCTAATATACCACTACCAAGCCACACTCCAATGGAAGTGTCAACTACTGGTTTAAACCATGATTCAAAAGCTATATTTTTGATTTTTTCGACCTGATCAATCATAATAAAGTTATAATTTTCTAAATTTTTCGCTTTAGTTATGTTATCTGTAAATGTCATCTTTGTACTTTGATCTAATCTGGTTAATAGATTTTCTATTCCAAGAATAACTACTGTTATCTTATCTTTGTCTTTTAGAATATTATTCTGAAAATTATTATTTTGATATAAAGATATTTGATTGATTAGATCTGTATTTAATCTTTTTATTATTTCATTAAAATTTTTATTAACTAATAATGTATTATCATATTGTTTATCAATTATTTCTAATGTATCAAAGATAATTATTTTTTGTTTTTCTATATAGGTTAATGTCTTATATAATTGTTTAATAAATTTATTGTATTCAAAAATATCATTTCCACTGATTAAAGAGATATAGTTCTTCTTTAGATTTAATGTAGCTATCTGTAGAGATTCTTTTTCAATACCAACAGGTACTGTTTCAATATTGTTTAAAGTATTTTTTACTATTTCATGAGTTATATTAGTTGGTAAAACTGGAATCTTATAAGCCTTTGTTTGAAAAATATCATTTAATTTTGAACTAATGACTTTTAAGTATTCACTCATTTTGTCATGTTCATATGGATAAGCAGTTTGAAATTCATATATTTCTTCTTTATTTATTAGTCCTCGTCCATAGATTTTAGAGGGATATTTCTTATGAATATTTCCTAAAATAGTTGTATAATCTGACTTGTCATTAAATTGTAATACAATATTTTGTCTAAAGTTTTGACGCATACGATATCTTAGAGAGTTTGTTGTAGATGCTGTTACAATAAAGATTAGTCCATACTTAAACCCTTCTCTTACCAATATACCTAAAGTATCATCATACTGATCATATGTTTCTGAATATGCATCATAATTATTAATGATTACAATAATAGTAGGGAGTGTTTTACCACTATGTTTGCAATAAAAATTAAAGTCTCCATTATAATCTGTAAATAATTTTTTTCTAGTTTCTAATTCATTTACTAATATTTTAAATAGATTTGCTATTTTTTCTTCTTCTTGATTAAAAATTACTTCTCCTATTTGAGGTGCCTCTTTAAAAGCTCTTAAAGTTTCTGCACCAAAATCTAGAATATAAAAGTTTACCTCTTTAGGTGAATGATTTATGATTGTTGAATAAATTAAGGTGGTTAAAACTAATTCTTTTCCTGAACCTACAGATCCATAAATAATGGTATTTCCTTCCTTAGAAAGTGGAATGGTCAAAAGACCTTGTCTTTGGTTATTTGGATCATCAAATTCTCCTAAGATTGGATTGATATTTCCTTCTTCTGCGACATAGTTATATTTTGTACTTAATTTTTCGACGTAAATATATTCTGCTATCGCTTTTAACCAAAGTTGTCTAGTAGCAATATTTTGTTCTTTAGCTGTTGATACTAAATATCTTACTATATTAGTAATTTCCTCACCTTGAGCTTCTACCTTTACTTTTTTATTTCCACTATCGATACTTTTAATGATATTTCCAACATGATCAATAAAATCAATTTTTTCATCTATTTTTTTCTTACGTTTTTCCATTGGATAATATTTAGCACCTGTCCAGGCTGATTGTCCTAAGGCAAATAATTCGTTATAACCTACTTGTAAATAAAAGCGACCAGTTTCTTTTAATGATGCTGCATCGGCACATTTTATCATATCCATACTATCTGACTTATCTTGAACTTTTAAGCAGACTCTAAATTTCGAGTTTGACCATATTTGATCATTTACTACTCCTGCTGGCTTCTGGGTTGCTAAAATTAGATGGACTCCTAAACTACGTCCAATACGAGCTGTTGAAATTAATTCATCCATAAAGTCTGGTTGCTGATCTTTTAATTCAGCAAACTCATCTGAGATAATTAATAAATGTGGAACTGGAATTGTTACAGCATTTTCTCTATACAATGTTTGGTATTTATAAATATCTATTGTACTTTCATTTAAAGAGTCTCTTGCTTCGTTGAAAATCTTTTGTCGCCTTCTCAATTCACTCTGAATAGAAGCTAGTGATCGATTCATTTCTACTGTATCAAGATTGGTAATAGTTCCCGCTAAGTGTGGTAATTTTACTCCTGTTTCTTTGTTTTCAAAAGCTCCAGCTAATCCTCCTCCTTTATAGTCAATTAAAATAAAGTTCACTTCATTGGGACTATAATTAATGGCCATAGATAAAATATAGGTAATAATAAATTCTGATTTTCCACTTCCTGTCATTCCGGCAATTAAACCATGAGGTCCATGAGATTTTTCGTGTAAATCAAGTTTAAATAATTCTCTATTTTTATCGACTCCTATTGGAGCTTGTAGGGTTTTGGTCGGATTACTGTTTTGCCAACGAGAAAGGATATTTAATTGTTCTACTTTGCCAACATCATACATTTCTAGGAAACTTAGCAGCATTGGAAGACTGCTACTTTCTTTAGCTATTTCTATAGGAATATTGGCTAGTACTTTGGTGCATTGATACATATCAATATTAGGATTAAAATCGGCAATAAATTCTTTTTGTTTGTTTGATACTAACTCATTTTCAAAAACTCCTGATTTTTTATCTCCTATACTGATGAAAGTATGACATTCATTAGGTAAGTTTGTTAGTCGGTTATTGATGATTACTAGGCTAAAACCAATATTCGTTTTTTCATTGCAAATATCTTTTATTATTTCTAATTCTCTTACTGATTTAAAGTCATCAATAATGACAAAATAATAAGGTCTAAAGTTTTTATAATCTTTCTGATTGGTATTAATTATTAATTCTGAATCATTGTTATTTTTTCTAGATTGAAATATTTGTTCTAAATTTAGAGATAGTTCTTTCGCCTCATCATTATTGGTTGAAAAGTATCTGGTTGTTTTAGAATTGTTCCAGCAGTGTGGAAGAGATTTTAAATAATTCCATCTACTAGAATTTTTTTCATTAGTAAAAATTACTATTTTTAAATCTTCATAACTGTGCAATGCCATTAATTGTAGGGCTAAGCCATCTATAAAATAGTTCTTTTGTTTGCCATCTCCAATAATTGCTGAAATATTATTTTTAATGAATGACAAATTAATAGGAACATTTTCTAATTCTTTCGATTCCTTTCCTAAATCAAGAGCTAGTTTCTGTAAATTATCATCTTCTAAGGTAAATCTTTCTTCTGGATACTTAATGGTACCTTGAAAAGTTGTATTTCCAATTCCTAGTCGTAGATCTAGAAAGTCATTTTGATCTATTTCCCTTTCCCATAAATTTCTTTTTCGGGAAAGAATTATATTTGCACATTCTTCTAGAGGAATATAATTTTCTAATAACACCTGACGTTCTCTTTCCATTTCGGTGTGAATTTTATTTCTTTTTTGTTCAATATATTCTTTATATTTTTCTTGACGTAAATTTTCTTTTTTTAGACTTTTCTTTTTCTGGTATCTTTTATTTAATAAAGGCCAGAAAATCATTGTTAAAAGCATCCCTACACACATGATAATTGTAGGAATTGATGAAGATAGTTCTTTGCTTCCATCTATAACACCTGCAACTGAGGAGTATCCCATCATTAAGGAAACCATACCCATACTAATCATTGGTCCAATTACATAAAGAAGCGGAGTATCATCAATGTTTTCTTTGGCAGGAGGTGGATCAATATTTATTTCTACTGGTTCAATGCCTGCCTTAAATCTTGGAGAGCGAAAAAAATAATCCTCATCTTTATAAAATTCTATACTTTCCTCAGGACTGCTTTCTTCATTAATTATTGGTTGAATTAGTTCTTTTTTTGTGGTAAAAATTTTATTATCATATTTTATTAAGTTTCCTATCTCATTTATAATCAGACTATCTCCTAAGACAATTATTTTTAACCCCATGATAAAAATAATGTCTCCATGATACATTTTTTTTGTTGAAACTAGCTCATTATTGACATAAGTTCCATAGTTACTATTTAAGTCTTCAATATACCAATTATTATCTGTATAAGTTAAGGTAGCCTGATTCTTTGAGATTAATGGATAATTGTAGTTAATCTGAGCATCTGAGTTATTGCCAATTAATATTTTACAGGGAGTTGTTACTTGTAATTTTCTAATAGAACGTTCTTCGGTAGGTGAGCAGTAAAGTAATATATAATCGTTTTCATTATTTATCCTTAAAAAATAAAGAGAATATTCTCTTAAAACGGTAGCATCTATTTCTTTATTGTTTATTACGATTTTTGTTTCGAAGTTACTTTTTAAATACCATAAACCGTCTTTTTCTTCAACGTTTATTAAATTTCTTGTATTTCCTAATCCATCTATATCGGTAATCCAATAATTTCCAGATATTTTTGAAGGCAAAGTAAAATTATATATTTTTGTACGTTTGATCAATCTTACTATCATAACAGTCACCCCAAATTAAAGTATATATAATTATACTTCTCCTATTTTATTCTAAGATAATTATAGCTTTATTCTTGTTTTTTTTCAAGTATAATTTTAGCCCAATCATTATTTAAAATTAGGAATAAATTGTTTTAGAAGGAGTGTTTTTATGACTAATTTTTTTATGGAATTATCTCCTGTATATCAGGCACTATTAGCAGGAATATTTACATGGTCAATTACAGCTCTTGGAGCAGCTGTTGTATTCTTTTTTAAGAAAGTTAATAATACTATTATGAATGGGATGCTAGGTTTTTCAGCTGGAGTTATGATTGCGGCTAGTTTCTTTTCTTTAATAGATCCAGCTATAAAAATGGCAGAAAGTTTAAATTTAATTAGTTTTGTTGTTGTATCTATTGGT
The DNA here is from genome assembly GCA_948433435.1 of uncultured Clostridia bacterium. Lineage (GTDB taxonomy): Bacteria > Bacillota_I > Bacilli_A > RF39 > UBA660 > UBA2730. Next base: position 18,040 of record CAOJDX010000020.1, on the reverse strand, counting down.
TTTTTATTAGGAGCAGTTGTGCTGCTTTTAGGTGATAAACTTTATCGTTTTATTGAAAAGAAAAAAAATTTAAGTACGACTGATCAAAAGAAAAGATGTATGATGCTAATTGCCTCTATTACCTTACATAATATTCCTGAGGGATTAGTAATGGGAGTTAGTTTTGGATCATTACTATATCAGATTACGGGCAATAGTTTAGTTTCTTCGCTTACTTTGGCTTTAGGAATTGGTATTCAAAATTTTCCTGAAGGAAGTGCTGTTAGTTTACCTCTTAGAAGAGAGGGGTATAGTAGAAAAAAGGCATTTTTTATGGGACAATTAAGTGCAATTGTAGAACCAATTAGTGCTGTTATTGGTGCTTTACTAGTGATGAAAATCAAGTATTTACTTCCATACCTTTTATCTATGGCTGCTGGTGCAATGATTTTTGTAGCAGTTAGTGATTTAATTCCAGAAAGTCAACATTGTAAAAAGAAAAACTTAATTACTATTTTTACTCTTATTGGATTTACAGTTATGATGTTTTTAGATGTAGCTTTGGGATAAAAAATAAGCTCCTTTTGGGGCTTATTTTAATTCTGATATTTTTTTCTTGGTTACTACATCTCTTTTATTTGGATATACTTTATTCATTAAACTATCTGGATAGTGTTGATCAAAAAATTTTTGAATGATGTTAGTAGCTTCTTTCCCATCTAGTCTTTCTTCTTGTCTAATGCTGGCATATCCTGATATCAAGCAGTCAATTGCAAAAAAGATTGTCAAGATATACATAATAAGTAGTCTTTTACTTTCTGAAACTTTATTAATTATTTTTAAGACTAAAGGATAAATTATTTTCATTAATAAGATAGAAAATATTCCCCACCACATCATATGGTAGATACTGGTTCTACCATCAAAATTAAAAGGATAGTTTTTATAATTCCAAGAAGTGGTTCCAAAAAAGTTTTCTTGTACCCAAGAACATAAATATTCAATTATTCCTCCTAAGAAGGCTCCTCTAATAAATAACTTTAACGTTTTATTTTGATTTTCTAAATAGTAAATAATAATTAAAACCCCTATACCATATACGGGGTTAAATGGTCCATAAATTAAACCCTTTCGACTTTCAAAATAGCCTCTTTGAAAATAGCAAAGAAAAGTTTCAAAAATACAACCTAAAAAAGAGCCTAATGTAAAAAACATTATGAACTTATAATACCTATTCATTTGCCCTTGGTCTTTAATCAACTTTTTTTCCATACTACCAACTCATCTCTTGATGTTATTGTAACATTTAATCTCTTATTATTCTAGATATAGCTTTTATTTTAATATTTCTATTTTATTAGTATTTTCATTTTCCTGAACATTTTTATTTCTTATAGCAATATTTCTATGTGATGCTATTTTTCCTTCTAGGGATTTATATATGGTATCTGCTCCTAAAAAGCTAAATAAGCCAATCCATAAACTCTCTGGAAATTTTATTGTAGTAAAACTATTACAAAATAGAATACCAAAAATCATATTAACTATTAGACTATATATCGATAAGCAATTAGAACATTTAAAGTACTTTTTTGTTTTTTGTACGAATGCACACGTAATACTGCTCATTGCTATAGATACTATTAACATTTCTTGTAATGATGTTAAATTTAGCATAATATCTCCCTCGTGTTATTATATGCTTAATTTCTTTTTTGGTGTCAAAAAAACTATTAGCTTAGTTTTATTTTGCTAATAGTTTTTTTTATTTATTGATTACTATAACGGCATGAGCATTACCTAGATTGTTTACAGCAGAATTAAGTATTCCTCTATTACTATAAGTCCAAGCATAAACACCGTCATCTGCTGAAGTATTCATTGTCCATCCTGTAGACAACCATTTAGGACAATAATTTCGTGTACACCCAACAGCCACTGCTTCTTGAACTGTAATCATTCTTGATTTTACTGTTTTCTCGGAAAAAATATACTTATTCACTTTACATGACAGATCGTAACTACATGCAGTATACGGATTATCTTTAAATATAGTTGTTCCCATTGTATATATTTGATCATTTACATTATTCCAGTTTTCTGTGGCCTTTTCTAATTTAGGTAACACTGTTAGTGGCCCTAATCCATTATTATAATCCGGGTACCAAAAGTCATTAACTATAGCTTCACTTGCTTGAAGGGTAATGGTTTTTTCATCATCATACAATACATTAAAATATTTTTCTTCTTGATCATTAACTGCATACTTTATAATTGTTCCTGCTTCACAACTATTTGCTTCATTACTAGCATAACATGTTGATACCTCACAAGTATCTTCTTCTCCTGTTATACAATAATTATCTGCTTCAATATCCTCATTATATTTGTATATTCCCTTAATATCACGATTGTTTGGTCTAGGTGTATATTTTCCATCCTTACCATAAGCATTGACTCTTATAGTAAATTTTTTGGCTACTTCACTTAATTCGTAACTAGAGTCAACCCACATTCTTAGACGATAATAATACATTACTGTTTTATTAGTAGAACCGACATCTAACACCATCTCTCCAACCTTGGCTCCAAATTCATCGTCTTCATCTAATGGTTCATATGGACTTGGATCTAATACTTCTTCATTATAATTGGTTCCATCTAATGATCTTTGTAAATATAATCTGACCTCACTATTAGCTAAAGTAGAACTTGGATCTTTTTCAGCTGTTACTTCATAAGAAATAGTGGTATTTCCGACAATATTAATATTAATCGTAAAGTCAAAGAGATGATTTTCATCACTTAATGTTTTCCCAACATCTTCTGTCATTGGAACTGCATTATTAATTGTAATCTGGTTATCTCCTTCAGTATAAATCATTGTTACTGCTCCTGTTGTGATGGCATTCTCGACTGTTCCAGCTTTACTAAACGTAAAAGCAGCATAACTTACTCCTACAATCACCACTACTAATAATAAAACTAAACCTACTGGAATGATTTCCTTATTTTTCTTCTTTTCTTCCATACTTTTACTCCTTTATTTTATCTTTATACTTCTATTCTACCCCCCCCCCCCAGGTAATTTTGTCAAAAGGGTATTTAATTACCTACTAAAAAAGAAAAGAAAGAAGTCCGAAGACTTCTCAGATTGTTGACAAACCCCAGTTTTTTAAAACTGAGGTTTTCTTATGCATATTTTTTTAAGAAGTTTTAATATTTTTTTGAAAATATTAGAAGTTTCTATTGTATATCTGCTTAATTTATCCATATTTGATCTTTTTGTGGCTATATTTTCATATTTTGAGCAGTACAAATCAGATGTGTATATGCTTGGTTTTTTTTGGTATTCTAATCTGCTAGTGCATACTACTGAATCATGTAAATTACCTTTTGTAACATAGGCATCAGTAATATATTACATTTTTTATAAAGAAAAGACCATTGACCTTTGTCAACAGTCTGAAGATATACTTGATTGCATATCTTGAATAATTAACTCTTACTAAATTAGCGTCCCTTATTTTATGGGGCAAAATGAGGTATTTGTGGGTTACCTGTGGGTTACCTGTTAAGTTTTTTCGTGTATTAACTATGCTTTTATGCAAAGAAAAAAATGGTAAGATTATAAAATCCTACCATTTTAATTATACATTTTTATTAGAATAATTTAATATTATCCCATCTAGTTAATCCAGCATTTAGATTTGCATTAACTTGTTTTTGAACTTCATCATATCTTGAACCTAGTGCTTTCTTTCTAGCATCACCATTACCAAAATCGCCTCTAATAGTTTTCTTAACTAAAGTTAATAAATCATCATTAGATTCAGTTGGTTGTGGTGCAGGTGTTGGTGTAGGTTTGTTTACATTAAGAATTTCATTAACTCTTGCTTGAACTTCACCATATCTTGAACCTAAAGCACTTTTTCTAGCATCACCATTACCATATTTACCTGCAATAACTTCTTTTGCAAGTTCATCAACTGATTTTGATGAAATATCATTTGATGGTACTGATGCACTACTACCATTTAATCTTTTATTTACTTCACTTGCAATATAAGGAAATTTACTTTGTAAATATGGTCCCGGACAAGTAGTATTTGCAAACATATTATGTCTTGTTAAATTACCATTTGCATCTCCAGTATAATTTAAACTAGCAATACCATTTCTTTTACAAATATCAACACATAAATCAATTAATTTAGCAAGTGCTTTATCTGATACATGCCAATTAGTATTAGCACCACCATCATTTGCAACTTCAATAGTAATTGCTTGATTGTCGTTACTAGGAGAACTTGAAGTCCATGCTCTATTCTTTTCTTCAACATACATACCAACTCTACCATCACTACCTATACCATAATTTGATGATGCTTGGCGATTCTTACCATTAAATACCCTACCACATGTTTCAACAGATAAATTACCTGCCATGTGATGAATAGTGATTTTCTTAATCTTATTATTTCTAGGATTGCTACTATTTGGTGAAATAGCAGTATAGTTTACTAAAGAACTATTACTCATTTTCTTCTACCTCCTCACCTTTATTATTAGATAATTCATTTAGTGCATCTTCTTGCACATCTTCTTCTGTTTCGACAACTGCCAAAACTTCTTGTGTTTCTTCAACAACTGCTTCTTTTTCTTCCATTTTCTTTTCACCTCTATCTTTCTTTTAATGGAATATATAAAAAAAGAACCTTTAAGTTCTTTCTCTATTGTTTTTTATTATAATTATTACTAGATATCATTAATATACTACCTAAAAAAGCATCAAAGGCAGTCATTATAGTAATAACTATATCTGTATAACTAAATTCAAAACATTGTAACACAACACCTACAAATACAGTCAATGCAGGTAAAAATACTTGTGCAACATACTTTAAAATATCATATACTTTGTTACTCATGTTATCCCCTCCTTTATATTTTAAATACAAATGCTAAAATACCACCTATAATTGCACCTATAACAAGGCGAATAAGCCATTTATTTCCATCTTCTAGGGCATTTATCCTACTTTCATTATTTTTGGCTAAATTAAGTGCTTTTTCACTTGTATCTTTAACTCCTTTATAGTCCTGTTCTTTTATTAAAGTTTCCAATACAGATAATCTTTCCAAAACTTCAATTTGAAACTTACCATTTTCCATTTTTATCCTCCTTATCTAGTGTTAAAACACGAAAAAAGACAATTTTTCATTGCCTTATTCTATATATACATTATAACACTAATTTAGTGTGAATTTTGTGAATTATTTTTAAATAAATCTGCAAACAACTTATCCATATTCATTAATGCTCTATGGCAATCATATCTTTTTATGTTGCCTTTCCATGACTTATATTGTTCTTCTATTTCTCTATAAGTCATTTTACCATCATCAAGCATCTTTTTAAAACTTTTAAGTTTTCTTCTTTCTCTTATGAATCCACTTTTAGCAGGTATTCTAACTAAATGACCTGTTTCAGTTAGTCTATATCTAATTTTTAAGAAAGTAAACCCTTTATCTAATCTAAATATTTGAGTTTTCTTTCTATTAATAAATATACCTAATTTATCACAAATCTTAATAATATCTTCAAGTAATTGTTTTAATTCTTCTTTACTATTACTTATTATATAAGTATCATCCATATACCTACCATAGTATTTCATACCTTTTACTATTTTACAATAGTTATCCATTTTGTGAACATAATAAATACCTGATATTTGAGATATTTGGCTACCAATACCTAAAGACTTATTTATATATTTTTCACCTGTTTTTAAAGTGTTTGACTTTGCATAAACAAGTGTATCAAGTAAATCTGATTCTTCCATATTATAATTGGAAACATCAATAGAAAAACTATCTACTAGATGTTCTATTAATTTTAATATGTCATCATCATCTATTATTTCTTTATACATTTCAATTAATGGTTTATGAAGTATATTATCATAAAACTTACTAAAATCGATAGTGAGTGCATATCCAATATTACCATATTTTCTATAATAACTATGAAGATGATTTTCTATTCTTCTACGAGCAAAATCAATACCTTTATTCTTTATACTTGCACCATTATCATATATAAGATATGGTTCAACTATGGGAGTCAATTGGTCGCATAATGCTCTTTGTACTACTCTATCATAGAAACTTATGGAGCGAACATATCGTTCTTTTCCTCTTTCATTCAAATAGAAACAATCAAAAGGACTTTGCTTATAAGTTCTTTCTCTTAATTCTATCTGTGTTTTTCTTATATTTTTAAGAAAGTTGGCTTCATATTGTTGTACACTATTTTTCCAAATACTATTTTTTCTTGATTTATAAAAACTATCCATTAAAACATTGGCATTACTAATCTTATTTAACATATTTTGTTCCTAATCATAACTAACTTATTAGATGATATCAAAATATCCATTTGTCTTTCGAACAGGATAAAATTTCCTTTTAATTATCGCAACGGTACTTAACCTAATCATTGTGCGAGTTAAAATCAGGGGCGAACACCACCAGAGTTGGATGCATTATTGTAGTTACTATTACCATTGTTGTTGACATTACAGAAGCCGGAAGCCATCCAAGTATATTTATCAAATCTTACCCTTTTTTAAAAGTTATTCTTCTAAACTTTTCATTATTTTATTATCAGACTTTCGCCATCCTTTTAATAAAGCAATTTCTTTTTCAATTATATCAACATAAGGCATATATTTCTCAACATTTGGATGAGTAACATATATTATATATTGCATTTCTTGAAGTAGATTTTCACAATCACAAATTGCTTGCGTTTGATAATTTCTTCTCATATAGTATTCTTCTTTGTTCGTAATATGAATTGTATTTGCAGAGCAAATATTTTTCAGTAAATTTCTTAATAAGTCCATAAAATAATCTCTTTCCTTATCTATTAGCCATTCAGGAAAATTATCAATGAAACTATTTTTTAAATCGTATGCAGAAAGAATATTTTCAATTTCTTCTACATCTTCCTCTTCAATGTCATATACATTTTTTGCAAATTCTAAATTTCTTCTTCTTGATTTTATACCAAAATCTTTCAAAAGAAATTCAGTTATCATTAATCTTAATTTAATTGCATTATGATAAAATTCCATTTTAGATACATTTCTTTTTCTTTTCAATACACTCATTATCTATCACTCCTTTATTTTCACAAAAACTGAAAATGTATTTTTGATTTTTATTTACATTTTTTAAAAATCTATTATCTGCATCACCCCACAAGGGGGTGAGATTGCAGATTAATAGATTAAAAAGCAGGGGCGAACACCACCAGAGTCGGATGCACCATAGCAGGTACTATTACCATGGCCGTCGACATTACAGAAGCCGGAAGTAGACCATACATCTCTCAACCAATACCACTGTCTACCTCCAGTATCATTAAAACAAACTTGTAAACTTTTATCCAATCTAAATAAAGATAACTGCGATTTATCAATAGTATAAGCATTTGGTGTATTACTTCCATTTAAAACATTACTAAAAAATGATGCTCCATAAACCATATATTCATTCATCAAATCAATTTTAGAATCTACCCAGTCACCACCTGATGCACAATTATTTGCTATCGCATTAGTAAAATAATTTCTGTGACTTAATAAATGATTAGAACCAAAATCAGTTGTTATTACATTTTTAAAAGGTGTTAAATTCGTTGTATACATTTTACTACCCTTATATCCACCATTAGCAGTATTGGAATCATTCATTTGAGCAGTTCCCATTGATTTTTCAGGTATCATAAGAACATGTGGTGTTGTACATTCAGTATCGCCACAATGCAATCTATAATTTATATCTGCTACAAGATATTTTCTACCACTTGTTTTACCTATAATATAATCTCCTATAAATATATCATCGAATGTACCATTAGCAATTTGTTGTGATAAAGTACCATTATAAAACAAATCAGTAATATCCTTACCTCTATATATAGAATTATGAAAACCTGCATTCGGTCTGTTTAATATATCACTTAATAGTTCATTTCTATCATAAATACTACTACTTTCAATTTTATTACCATTTTTAACTTTATATACTTTCATTATTCTCCCTCGCTTTCTTCTAGTGAAGCAACATTGGTATCATTTATAGTTCTTGATAATTCAAAATCTAATATATTATCTTGTAACACTCCTACATCTGTTTTTAATTGTTCAACATCAGGTGTTATATCATCAATTTGATTTTGCAAGTTTCCTGCTTGGTCTGTACTTAATTGTCCTTTAACATGTTCAAACCATGTATCAAATTCATTTGTATTATCAGTAATAAATTTATCAAAAATTGCTTGAATTTGAATAAATAATTGCTCTGTATCAGGTGTTTCAATAGGTGAAATTACATCTCCACAATCACTGGTAATAAATCTACAATCTTCTATCAAATCTTGTGTTATTTCAGTAGTTCCTGCAGGAATATAAACCTTTGCAATTCTTAAATCGTAAATTGTTGAAGTTCTTGTTAAATTTGGTGCTACTGGATTATTAGAGAATGTCCCTTTAATTACTTGAGCAGTAATATTTCTATTTGTTAAATCCAATCTAATAACAATATTATCAATACGACCTAAAACACCATCTGCATTATCTATTGCTAAAGTTTTTACTTGTTTATTTCTATATCTATGTCCCTCAATAAATGCTCTACCAGTGCTTAAATTAACTGCCATATCATTTGTGTTACCTAATACTTGGCAACCATTATTAAAAATACCATTTGTAAAGAATGGGATAAAATATTCTGCAAAATCTTCTGCATAATAAACTCTATCGCCATCTACATCATTAAAAAAACTTGATTCTTCCATTTCTCATTCCTCCTTAATTATTAATCGTAAGATTTTCAACAAATGGTGTTCCAAATGTAGCAAAAATCTTTTGATTATTATTTTCAATGGTTTCTTCTATTTCAGTAATTCTTTGTTTCATTACAATACCCCATGATTCTTTTTTAATATTTACAATATCGCCTAAATCCCATAATTTTTTATAGTCATCAGCATATACTGTTACTTCAAGTGTTTCAGTAGATTCAACTAATTTTTCTGAACCTTTAGTTTTTAAAGTTTCTTTATATTGTGCAAGTGTTAAATCGCCTTGATTTTCTGATTTAGCATCAACAAATGTTTCTCTTAAATCAAAATCTTTATTATTTCCACTTGTAACTTCTACCATAATTCTATTTTTATCTTCTCCTTGCCCACCTACTAGAACATAATTCTTTTCTGTTTTAGCACTATATGTATAATCAGCAACATCAATATTTGATTTATCTTCACTAAATTCATATCTAGGATTAATTGATTGTGTTTCTGTTCTATCTAATCCTTGATAATTTTCATAAATCATTTTCTTGTTTGGAATATCGACAGATATTCTATGAGCAATTGATGATATCTTTGCTAAAGTAACTAAATATTCATAAACATTCTTATAACTTACTTGAAAAACAACACTATCTGAATCTAGTGTTGCTTCACTTATTAATAATTTAGAAAAAGGTGTCATTTCATTTAATATTTTTCTTTCACCCAACAATATCTTCCCACTAAAGTTAATTTTACTTTTAATTATTCTTCTATCTAATATACTTGATAAAAACCTACCATAAATTATAACTTCAACACCATCATCACCTGCATCATTTATAGTAAAACTTTCAATAATACCTACTTCTATGGCATCATCTCTTATAATAAGATTATCTTTTTTTAAATACTTTTCTGTTTGACTATTTAATGAAATATGAAGTTCGAACTCACCTGCTTCATAATATTTTCTTCGCCATCTTAAAGAACTAAAAAAATCTATAATACCTATGAGTTCCAAATCCCTAGTATAAACATAAATATCAAATTCTTTTATCATTATACTGCCTCATATTCATTTACATATTCGATAACTGCCTCGAGGTTATCGACACCTGTATCAGCATTATATCTAAATGTATTACTTCCATGATGTACTTGTAAAAACTTACTACCATATACCATTAAATTATTAATATTTTCTTCTACACCAGTAGAAACCGGTATATAAGTAATATTTTTATTTTGTCGATATGTATTTACAATAATCTTATCTCCTGCTACCATTGTTTTTTCAATCTTCATTTCTTCTCTTGTATCAACATTAAAAAGAGATGGATTAACAACAGTATCATTTGCAGTAAATGTTAAAGTCATACCAAATTCAATATTAGTATCATTCTGAACAGTAACCATTGAAGTTGTATTTTTTACACCAAACTTTATACCTGTATCATGGGGAATCTTTAATGCAAATTTAAAACATGGCGACCATGTTGCCATTTGAAGTATAGTTTTATCTAAATCAGTAAAATATGGGTTAGGGCATATTAAAGATATTTGAAATTGCTTATGTAAACCTTTATTATCAATCTGAATAGATTCTACTTTATATTCTATTTTTCTTTCTAAACCATCTTCATAATAATAAAGTATTCCAGTTGATTTTAAAGGAAAAGCACGATATAACCTTTGTCTATTATTAATTACATCATCTCTAATTGCACCTTTTATAATGATGTTCCTTTTTTCCACACTTGTACCAATATAATTTTCACCTATGGCATAAGCACTTTTCATTCCTGCTACTACACCTAATACCTCATGTAATCCATCAACACTTTTAAGAAAGAAAGGAAACTTATATTCAAATGTTATCCTTTCTTTTAAATAATTTTCACATACTATTTTCTTTGACATATTAAGCACCTACCAAATCCAAATATTGTTTTTCTTTTCTAATTTGTCTTGCATACTCGCTTGGTGAATCTTTTGGAGAGTAGAAATTATAAGTATTATTTTCAACTTTACTAGGCGATTGATTGCTTCTACTACTATCAGAAGAAAATACTGAATTTGGTCTATTTAAATTAACTCTTGTAGATAAATCCAAATCTGTTGGCAATGCTCTTTGAATTGTATCATTTACATCTGACATTTCTTGTTGGAAACCAACACCAATACCTTTTGCTAAATTTACACCAATTTCATCTCTAAATACTCTTGATGGTGAATGAATACCAAATATACCTTTGATGCCATTTACAATTGATTTTCCAAATCCTTTAATCTTATCTAATACCCAGTCTTTGGCATTATTAATACCATTCCATAGACCTTTAACAAGATTCTTACCTATATCTAACATCCCTGATATACCACTTACAATTCCATCTTTTACTTTTCCTAACAAGTTTTTACCTATTTCTCCAAGTTTACCATAATAACTTGCAATACCATTTATTAATGAAGATATAATTTGTGGTATTTTTGAAACTAATCTTGGTATTGCTTGGATTAATCCCTCTGCCAATTTAATAACTAAAGTAATACCTGCTTCAATTAGTTTTGGTAAATTATTAACAATGGCTTCAATTAATTTATCTATTATTTCAGGTATTTTATCAATCAAATCAGGTAAGGAAGTAATTAACCCATCTGCTAGTCCCATTATTAATTGAATACCTGCATCAATAATCAAGTCTATATTATCTAACAATGTTTCAACCATTAACACTACTGCATCAATCATTTCAGGTATTAAAGTTGGTAATTGCTCTGCTATTCCTTGAACCAAAGAAACAACCATTTGAATACCCATTTGCAATATTTGTGGTAAATTCTGAACTATCGTTGATATAATCATATTAATTATTTCCATAACTGAACTCATTATCATAGGCATATTTTCAGTTAAACCTTGAACTAATTTTGAAATAATACTACTTCCTGCATCAAGAAATGATGGTAATTGTTCTGCTATTCCATCTAATATTATAGGCAATGCATCAAATACTCCATCAACCACTCTATCTACTGCTTTTAATACATTATTAACAACTCCTCCATTTCCATCACCATCACCAACAAGTGAAGAAAATAAATTCATTACTAATTGGCTTAAATCTGCACCATCAGTTGCTAATCCTGTTATTAAATTACTCCATGCAGATTTTGTTGCATTAATAGAACCCTCAATTGTTCCCATTGCTTCTGCTTGTGTAGTACCTGCAATATTACTTGCTACTTGAATTTGATGAATTGCCTCTGTAATATCAGCAAAATTAGAAACATCGTATTTCTTTCCTGATAATTTTTCAGCATCTTTAAGCAATCTTTCCATTTCAGTTTTAGTACCACCATAACCTAATTTTAGATTATCTAACATATTAAATTGACCTTTAGCAAAACCACTATAAGCATTTTGGATTGATTGCATATCAGTACCAAATGTATTGGCATTATCAGACATATCTCTTAATGCTTGGTCTGATAATTCGGCTGCTTTTTTGGTATCACCATTTAAAGAAACTATCATGCTTTTACTAAATCCAGTTACTGTTTCCATATATTCGTTGGCACTCATACCTGCAGTTTTGAAAGCATCATTTGCATTTTTAATAACAGTATCTTTTACATCATCACCAAATAATTTTTGAACACCACCCTCTAATTGTTCAAATTCACCAAAGCCACTAACTGCCTGTTTTCCAACTTCTATCATTGCAGAACCAACTGTTTTCATAGCACTAGCCAATCCTTTAATACCTGCAATAATACCCTCACTAATTAAGTTTCCTTTTATTAAATCACCTAGTGTGAGAGTGCTTTTACCTGCTTTTTCTTCTTCATCAGAAAAATCTTTAATTGATTTAGCATCATTATCAAAACTATTACCTGCCTTATCTAAAATAGCATTATTATCTTGAATCTTTTTAGATAAATCACTACATTCAGTTTTAGCATTATTCATCTTAACTTTATAATCGTTAATCTTTCTATTATTATTATCATAACTTGTTTCTGCTTTTGTTAATTCTTTTTCTAAATCAGCAACAACCTTTTCTTGTTTTGATATTTCTGAACTTGTTGCAGTTGTACTATTTTTCATTTTTTCAAGTGTTTGTTGTTCACTATTTAATGAATTTTTTAATTTATCAACTTCTGTTTTATTTTTTGATTGTTGTTCAGTAAAATTTTTGATGGCTTCTGTGCATATTTTAACAACATTTTGCTCTTCTTGTAGTTTTTTATTTAAAGCATCATTTTTACTTCGCAAATCGCCTATTTTAGCACCATTATTTGTAAATTCTGTTGATGTTAATTTTAGTTCACTACTAACTGCTTTTAAATTACTATTAATGTTTCGCAATGCCTTAATATATTCACTTTCACCTGTTAATTTTACTGTTCCACCAAATGAACTTGCCATATTACACCTCCTAATCTAACCATTCATCATCTTCTGATTGCTCTTTTTCTAATTGGGCATAAGTTGTACTCTTTTCTATATCGTGATAATACTTGTAATGCTCCCACAATTTATTAAACTTTCTTAAAGTCATTCTAAAAACTTCTTTTTCAGAAAATCCTAACTTGCAAACTCCTATAAATGAAAACCACGAGAAATCTATTGGTTTATCCTTTTCTTCCTCGTGGACTACTCGTTTTTTGGGGTATCATCCTTTGTTGATTCAATAACTGTTTCATTTAATTTACTTGTTGCCTTTTCAATACCCATTGCAGTTATTAATCTACCTACTTGTTTTTCAGTTAATAAAGGTTGATTTAATTGATTGTTTTCATTATCAATATCAATGGCTTCATTTATCATTTCTTTAATTCCAAAAATCAATGCTTTTATGTCTACTTCCTTTGTTTCGTATACTTCAACTTCTATTTCTTCGCCATTTTCATTTTTAACTTTCTTTGTAATAGGGTTACCATCTCTATCTAATTTAAGTTTTCTTTCACCATTTTCATCATAGACAAAACCATCTGTTAATTCTCCCCAACTTTCAAATGTTCCATATTCTACTTGGATTGATTGCATAACATTAAGATTAAATATTGCTTTATATTCTTTTCCATTAACTGTAAACATTGTTTCTTTTTCTTTCATTTTTAAATTCCTCCTTATATAACAAAAAAAAGAGTAAAGACTAGATAATTATTTTCTAGTTCTTTACCCTTTCTTCTACCAGATTTTTTCACTGTTTCTTCGAAAAGATTTATATACTATTTAGTTGTACTTTTTGCACTATATGATGCTGGAGTAACATTTGTAGTTGCAGTTAATAAACTATCTAAATAATCACTAGCATCTTTATAAGTTGTGAATGTTTTTGATTTAGACCATTCGCCATCTGTTTTTCTCATTACAGAACCCTCAATTGATACAGTAGTAAACTCAATAGATTCACCCTTTGTTGCTTCATCAGGCATAGTATCTTTAAATTTAACTTTTGATAAGTATTCAACTTTATACTTGTAAACACCACCAACAATTTTTGTTAAAATTCTACCAAATGCAATATATGGAGCAACATCTGTATCTTTACGAACAATTTCACCATCTTCACTTATATCATGACCTAGTAAAGGTGCTAGAATAGTGTCATCATCATCATCAACAGTAATTGTTACTGTTCCTTTGTTAAAAGTGTAATCACTTTCACAAAGTCCATCATCACCATATAATTCAGCACTATTTAATTCAAGAGATACTTTACAATCTATTGCTTTACCTAGTGTTTTAGGTTCTTTAACTTTTTCATTTTCATCTAATAATGAATATCTAAAATTCTTTAAACCAATTCTTGCCATTTTAAATTCTCCTCTCTTTAGCAAAGGTTATAGTTTTATGATAAAATCCTGTATCTTCTTCATACATATCAATACTATCTTCTATCCATGTAAAACCATTTTCCAACATAACTTTTTTTAACTCTGAAACAATTGTTAAATAATTGCCATCACTATAAATATCAAAATCGAATGATGAAGCACTATAAATTGGTGCATCATCACCACATAATAAAGGATTATTTTCAATTTCCATATATGTTATATATGTTTTAGATTTACCTCTATATCTAAAAAATGCAAATGGTATTTTCTTATTATCTACCTTAAATTCATCTAATATTTTTTCTATTTCATTATTCATAATCTAATCATCCTTTTGGTAAGTATTCTTTTTCTTTTTGTTTCATAGCATTTTCAATATCAGTTTTTTTAAATGATTTTCTAAAAAAAGGTTTCTTTGCTTCACCATGACTTGTTCCATATTCCCTTGCCATAGCAACTAATGGAGCAGGATGCTTTTTTTCAGCATCCAAATAACCATAAATCATAACTTTATTATTAATTCCATCATCTGATGGTGTTCTATATGTTTTTGAAACAAATAAGCACTTACTTAATCTGTCAGTTTTTTTAAATGACTTTGACATGTTATTTTTAACAATTCTTGCAACTGTTTCTGCACCTGCCTTTGTCATTTCACCCATCATTTTAGGTGTTGCTATTGCCAATTCCTCAAATTCTTTTATTAAGTCATTTGGCAATTCTTGATTGAAGTGTGCCACTACTTATCAACAACTTTCGCTTGTATTTCTAATTCAATAGAATCTTCGTTAATATTATTTAAATATTCAATAGAAAAAGTTTTACCATTGAATTTTATTTTCATATCTCTTGTAATCACAATATTAGCAGGATATCTAATTGTAAAATTAGTATATGCTTTTTCAAAATCAGAATTATTTTGAATAAGTGTATAACCTTTAGTTGTTTTTACACTAGCATAAGTTTTTAATATTGATGTTTCTGTTGGTTTTTCAAATCCATCATCATCTTTAGTGCTTTCAATACTAAATATTTCAATTAGTTTGTTGTACTTACCTGCATTTTTAACAGTATTACTCATGATAGTAAATTCCTTGAGTGCATATCAAGTATAGATTGAACAACTTTATTGACATTATTATTATCAACATAATAAGTTCTTGTATCGTACATGTCTTGACATAAAACATATACAACAATAACTAAATCATTATATTGTTCTAATTCTTTATCATTCAATCCTGTATTATTTTTAATATAATCAATAGCAACTTTTATTATTGTTTCAAGATATTTTTTATCTTCTTCTGTAATATCAGATAATCGTAAATAGTTTTTTAAACTATCTACTGTTATTTTACTAACTTTAGTAACCATAACTATTTCTCCTTTCATGGAGTCGCCTGAACAAACGAAATTACTTACTCTTTATCAGTTTTTGGTTCTTTATTTGATTTATCATCAGGGTTTGAACCATCACCCTTATTTTCATCACCAGATGCTTCACTATCTTTATTATCTTCACTTGACTCTTCGCCACTATCTAAATTATCTTTATTTTCATCATCAGTATTTTCTTCTGACTTTAATTTTAATTCTTCTTCTAATTCAGCAATTCTATCTGATAAAGTTTGTATTTCACTATCCTTATCATTTAGTTGTTTTGTTAAATCTTTGATGGTTTTTTCCATTTCTTTATTAGACATTGCTTTTTCAGAATAAGGAGTAACAAATCCTGCACTTTCAAGGGCAGTGGCTAAAGATTTATCTTTAATATCAATAACCTTGCCCTTTGATGCAGATATTTGACTATTAGCAAATGCTTTATTTACTAGATACATAAATTATCTCCTAGTTTGATTTTGCTTTGATAGTTAATTTAGATAATTTTTGAAGATGTTCAATTTTAGCATCGCACTCTAACCAAGCAACTACACCTGTTGCATGTTGAGTAGCATATTTTTCTCTTAAAACTTGAATTTCAAGAGATTTAGATGTTTTTAAAGCAATACCACTAAAGTTACCAAATGTGATTGGAGATTTACCTTCTGCAATACCCTCTTTATTATCTGAAAAACACAATAAAAATCTGATTATCCGCTAAAACACAGTATCTATCAGCATTTTCAAGGAAACAAACACATCAATTTACTACTTATTTACTACTAACGAATGAGCCTTGATACGCAAGTTTTCCTAGATATGCAAAGATATGGTACAGCACATCAGTATTGAAACAAGAAAAAATTGAATAACTTATAGACTATGGAACGCCTAAAATGACGTTCCTTTTCTATTTCCAGCCGTTCTTATTGGACGGCTATTTTATTACTCAAAATGAAAGGAGCATTAGATTTATGAAAAAGACATGGAAACGATTGTGTACGGGCTTCTTAGCTCTTGCGACTGTCGTTACTGCTTTACCGACTACACCCGTTCATGCAGAAAGTAAGCAATACTGGACGGAGTCAAAAGAGCGTGTCGGTATCGTTGAAAAAGTAATGAATGACGGTTCGATTGGTTCTACCTTTAATGAGGGACATTTGACCGTCGAGGGCGAGGACGCTTACTGTATCGACATTAACACAGACTTTAAGAACGGCTACAAGACCAGAGCTGACGCAAGCACCCGTATGAGTGCCGACCAGATAAGTGACGTTGCCTTATCTATCGAATATGTGAAACAGTACACAGACAGCCACAGCGGAATAAGCAAAAATCACGCCTACCTTTTAAGACAGCTTGTAGTCTGGCAGAGATTGAGCGTACATCTTGGCTGGCAATGTGATAACGTGCGAGCTTCTTATGATGAAATTCCAAAGGCAACGCAGGACGAAGTTTTTGCTGGTGCAAAAGCCTTTGTCAAAGAGAATAAAGGACGCTATGAATGTGGCGGTTATATCTACTCTGGCGAGGGGCAGGAATTAGGGCAATTCTGGGCGAAACTGAATGTCGGAAATGCGAAACTTCAAAAGACTTCCAGTAATGCCAGTATTACAGACGGTAACGGGAATTACTCTATCGCTGGTGCAACATACGGTGTCTTTGTTGATAAGGACTGCACGAAACAGCTTGCCACCCTTACGACTGATAAAAACGGAAATACAGATATTGTAGAGGTAACGGCTGGCACAGTCTATATCAAGGAATTATCTGCACCAGCAGGATATAAATTGGATAAGATAATCTATCCATTGACAATCAAAGTTGGTGAAACAGCAACCTTGAAAGTATCAGATACACCGAAAGTAACAGACACTTTGATTGAGCTTTTCAAAATAGATATGGAAACACAGAAAGACAATCCGCAGGGAAACGCTTCTC
Source organism: uncultured Clostridia bacterium (assembly GCA_948433435.1). Lineage (GTDB taxonomy): Bacteria > Bacillota_I > Bacilli_A > RF39 > UBA660 > UBA2730. Next base: position 15 of record CAOJDX010000020.1, on the reverse strand, counting down.
TAGCAGGTGCGGAAT
>CAOJDX010000019.1 GCA_948433435.1 uncultured Clostridia bacterium | reverse complement strand
CTAGATATTTTAATTGTTCTAATATATCTAAACTCTTTTTCAAACCCTTATTTTTTATTTTAATGGTCTGTTGTATTTCTCCTATATTTATATCTGTGATTATTCTATCGAATCCTTTTGTATAAATATAAGAGTAAATATATTTTGTTTCTTTTGGAATTCTTTTATCTTTCCAAATCTTCTGTGGTATTTGAAACTTCCTTATAAGCATTCCTCCTTTCTTGTTGATGATTTTTACATCAAAACTGATACTACTATAACATTATAAAATGAGTTTGTCAACAGAATGATTACAATGTTGTTGATTATTACAGCAATATGTGCTATACTTAATTCAAGAAACGAAAAAGAGGTGTATTAAAATGTTAAAGAAAAACACTACTGAACTTGGTAAAACTATAAGTGAAGCAAGAGAAAAACTAGGAATATCACAAAGAGAACTTGCTCGTAAATCAAATATGGATTGTGCCGAAGTATCAAGGATTGAGGCAGGTAAAAGATTAAAACCAAACATTTTATATTTAAAAGGTATTGCTGAAACTTTAGGTTTAAGTTTAGTTAAACTTATGAAACTTGCTGGATATGATGATGTTGATATAAATTTGGGAAAAGATTTATTAAGTAAAAGATCTACTACTGATTATCAAGAACAAATTAAATCTTACGAACAATTTTATTTTGATGTTTTAGAAGAATTTGAAACAAGAAGAAAAACTGACTTCGCTATTAAAGGTGGAATCGCTGATTTAATTGATAAATTAGAACTAGTAAAAATAGAAAATAAAGAAATTTCAAATGATGAGATATTAGATAGACTAAAAGAGTTAATACCTATGATTAGACCTAATCTAGAAAAATTAGATAAATCAAAATATCCTAAATTTGATAGAGGGGTATTTCCTAAAACAAAAATAAAATCTACAACAAAATTAAATACTCTTACAGGAGATTTTATAGATGAAGAAAAATAAAATTACGAACACGTTTTGCTAAAAATTTATTTTTAGTGAAAGTGGGAAAAGTAATTTTATTTATTCATACTTTTGATTTATCAAAAGAAAAAAATAACCTTTTTGCTTTAGTCGTTAGACTTTAGCATTAAGGTTATTTCTTTTTATGAAACGATAGTGTAATAAAAAGGCAACAATATTACATTGTGAAACTTTGTAATATGTTGCTTAATGGGGTTTCAAAAGGGGTATTTATCCCTTTGCCCACCTAAGTTGGTTTACCGACTTAGTAGTGGGTTACTATAATGGAATTATAGTTTTTAAAAACAGAAATTCATAAGTTACAAAGTTTCTTTTGAATTTCTGTTTTATTTTTATCTTTTTAGTGAACTTTTTTCTATTATTTCAGGGTCATTGTTAAACATCATTTTTTTCTTTTCTGATTCAGACATTGCCCATTCTGGCTTTAAAAAACCATTGTCATCAAATGCATTACGAATATAATTTAAAGCTGAATGTAATCTTGACAAATCTTTTTTTAATAAATCTCCTTCTAATCTAAATCTAATTTCATCTTTTGTTGTTTTAATATCTGTTACTGTGGCATCTGACAAAATCCCATTTAATTTTATTAAATTTTCTAAACCAAGTTCCATTGTATTGCTTGCTTGATAATAAAACAGAAAATATCTTTCCCAAGTTTGCAAGTCAATATGGTTTACTTGAATGTTTTTTTGAATGTTTTCTAAAACTTCAGCAATAGTAACATTATCTTTTGGCATAATATAACTCCTCCTTGTGTATTTATTATACCATATTTTAGCCATTTTTGCAAAACCATTTATTTTGATTTATAAACCTATTTCAAAATCATCTTTGTCATTATCTTTATAAGATTTCTTGCTAGTCTTCAAATAACTAGGAATATCAGCATAATCAAATAACTCATCTTCTTTTGTAGTATTTTCAGCTATTTCGTAAATATCGTTAGAATTAAAATCTTGATTATCATAATAGTCTTTTATTTCAGTTGTAGTGGCTTCTTTTGTAGGTTCATTATCAATTTGTAATAGTTTTCTAAAAAACTTCTTAATAACCTCTAAAATAGTATCAATATAAGCTCTTAACTTATTATTTTCTTGTAATAGATTACTATTTTTAGTTTTTAATGATTTAATTTCTCTTTGATATTTTTGATTATCCTTTTCTAAAGAATTATAACTATCAGCATAGTTATTTATCTCATTAAATATTTCATTTATTTTAGGCTGTAATTCCATAACTTTTTTAGATTCATTTATAGCTTTATGCATAATATCAAAAGTATCTTTTTCTACTACAATGTGTTTTTTATCAAATGGAATTGTTTTAGTAGTTTCCATTCGTTTATCTAATTCATTCATTATTTTATCAAGTCTATCATTTCTAGTATTTAAGTTCTGTTCTAATTTTCTATTTATCTTTTTGTAATCTTTGATTTTAATATGTTTTCTATCACTACCTTTAATACCTCTTTCTAAATCATAACCTTTGTCAGTTAATCTTTTATGGTATTTATCTTGTAATTCAGATAAATGTATTTTATCTCTAATATATTGTTTTTTAGAAATAGTATATCTTTCTGTATTTGTTCTTTTATCAAACTTTTTAACAAGTGGTACAACTACACAATGAATATGTGGTGTTGCCTCATCTAAATGGATGACACTATGTAAAACTTGTTCTTTAGTATAACCTAAATCCTCATAAACAAAATCCATACAAGTATTAGCCCAGTCAAGTATATCTTTTTCTGTCATATTTTTAAAAAATTTATTTGTGGCAGTAAATAATAGTTCATCTGCAATAACATTTTTAGATTTATCTAACATTTGATTAAAAGTTCTTTTTCTATCATCTCGCTCTGTTTTCATTCTTTCGTTATGTTCCTTTTCATAATCTTTTACAAGTATTTTAAAACCCTTAACATATTTTTCTGTTAAGGGTTTTAACTCTATATTATTTTTACTTAATTCTACCTTAATATCAGGATTAGAATTATAAGCCTGTTTTTCACGTTTGTTATGTGATCCTATTTGTGCCAAATCGTTAATTGTATAAATAGGTTCACTTCTAAATATTGCATAATTTAAATTCATATATCATTCCTCCAATCTTTAAATTTATACAAAATTAAAAAGATATGATTTTTCACATACCTTTTGCAACTCTCTCAAAACTAATTTAACTATTTTTACTATTTATAAATCTTTATATCAATAATTTTTAAGAACACAACTAATTTTATTTATTTTATTACTGATACAACTATTTTTAAGTTTTCATCATCTACTTTTTCATTTTTTATAGATTCTAATTTTATATTGTAATCTTCAATAATTCCTTTAAAATAAAGTAAATCTTGTATTTTGTTATTTTGTGTCATTATATCAAGGAAAGAGGGTTAGAGATTTTGGCAGAGCAAAATCACATATTACAAATAGTAGATTTTTACCACAAATAAAGTAAGTTAATATTATTGAAAATAATAATTGTTCAAGTAATAAAAAAGTATGATATAATAATAGATAAGTAAGGGAGGTTATGTCTTATGACATATGTAATTGTATTAGGATTGTATATACCATCTATTTTTAATTTTATATATATGCATAAAAAAGAGAAAAAACTACACTTAGAATTTGATAAAAAATTAAAAGATAAAGGATATGAAAAGACTAATGATGATTCTAGTTTAATTTCATTAATAGCTGATGAGGTGATTGAACGTGGTGAATATGCTGCAAGATTACTATTAAGCATATTTCCAGTTGCTAATTTGTATCCATTTATTCAAATTATTACTAAAAAACTTGATAAAGAATATAACACTATTCTTAATAGTTTAGATAATAGAGAATTGCTAGATAGTTTAGAAGAAAGCAGATATATATATAATCAAAATACTATATTAAAAGGAAAAGAAAATATAATTAGTAAAATTGATGAAATGAGTAAAGCTGATGAGGCTAATAAAAATACTAATAAGCATATTGAAATTAGTGAAAATGATTCATTAGAACAACTTAAACAAAAAGAGGTATTACTTAATGAAATGATTTATTTAAAAAGTTTAGAAGAAATGACACAAGTTGTCTCATATCAAAAATGTGAAGAAAATTTAGAACAAAATGAAAAAGGAAAACCATTAAGACTCATTAGAAAATTTAATCAAAATCAAAAATCAGATGAATAAATATTTAATTATGTAGCAAATCAGTGTATAATTATATTAAGAAATTGATACAAATATTGTATTGATTACTTACTTTAGTGAAAAAAGTTTGAAATAACTTTCTTACTCGCACCAGATTGATAGGAAACTCGAATTTTTCGAGTATTAAGTAAAATGCACTTGATAAAAGCGCATTTTTATGTTATTATGAATATGTCAAGGAAGCTTGCATAAAATAAAAAAGGGAATACTTAACTTTGGCGAGTTGAGTACTTACCTATGAGTGGTTAAGCACTTAATCTATGTTAGATTGAGTGCTATTTCTTTATAGATAGAATCATTAAAGAGACTATTAATAAAATGATTATTAATATTAGAAATGAGATTAATAAATCTTTTTTCTTCATAATATCAAGCCTCCTTTCATAAGAAAGTTGGCAAGCACTCAACAATTAAGTATTCCTAGTACTAATTATATCAAGGTATTTATTCTATAACAATATTATTGACTAAATTTTGTCAATTTAATAAAACATACTTGTATATTGACAAATAGTCAATATAGGAAAGGATTACTAGTATGTCTGAATTAACTATTGTAATTGATAACTGGGGACATAAAGAACTAAAAAAATTTCTTTAAAAGGGATTTTAGATGTTGAAATTAAAAACGATGAACAACTAGAGATTTATTTAAAATATAATTCTAGTTTAGTGACTCCTAAAATAAGAAAAATGGAAATTACATTGTTCTTAAATATCGTAAAAATTCCTTCTTTACTATCTTTTGATAAGTATCCGAAATTTGAAACATGTAATTATACAATAACTAGAGATGATCTTTGTTGCGAATATTGTTATAAAGGAGCAATAGAAGATTTGTTTGAAATAGAAGGAATAGAAACTGTTAAAGGTAATTTCAATGAGGATTATTTATTTAAAGAAAAAATTATAATAAACATAAAATACGATCCCAATTTAATAAATACTGAAGAAATGAAACAAATTGAATTAAAGTTAAATATATAAAAAAGTTGTTGAACTTCCTCCCTTAGGGTACCAGAAGTGGATACCTTCTAACTAAAATGTTAGAGGTGGTTTTAAGTCAAAATCAACTTTCTAAATCAGATAGTTGATTTTTAAATTCTTAAAAGGTGTAAACATCTCCGCTATGGGCACTGGATTTAAGGATAACTTGGACTTTTCGAGTATTAGTAAAATCATCTGTTATGCGAGTGAGAGGTGAAGAAGAGATAGTGTTAAGAAAAAAATAAATCCTCCTTTAATATAATAGAAAATGGTCTGCTCACCAAAATCTAAAATCAAGGGAGGATTTATTTTGAAACTTGCTATTTTTAAAATTTTAATGATAGGTTTGCGTTTAATTTAAGCAGGGTTTAAATTATAAGAATAATTTTTTTATTTCGGGTTATCTTAATAAATATGAAAAATAAAGCAATTTGGAAAAATAGAATAAAAGAACAAAGAATAATTCAAGATTTTGAACAATTGGAGACAGATATTTTAATTATAGGTGGCGGTATTGCTGGTTTATCAGTAGCTTATTTTTTACAAAATACAAAGCAGAATATTATTTTAATTGATAAAGGAGATATTGCTGCTGGAGTGACAAGTAAAACAACAGCTAAAATAACTTATCTACAGGAAACTATTTATCAGGATTTAGAAAAAAGTTTTGGAATAGAGGTTGCTAAAAAGTATTTTGACTCTCAAAAAGAAGCTATTTCTCTTATTAAAGATATTATTAGTAGAAATAATATTGATTGTGATTTTTGTCAAACTTCTTCTATTATTTTTACTGTTATGAATAGTGGGATTAATAAAATAAAGAAGGAAAAGAAAATTTTGGAAGATTGGAATGTTTCTGTTTTAGATGTTCAACATAATAAAATTAAGACTGGTTTTAAAGTAGAGGATACTTATACTTTTGATCCTTTAAAATATCTTTCTGCAATGTATGATTGTTTCAAAGATAAAATAGGTGTTTATTGTAATACTATCGCGAAAAATATTCGTTTTGAAAATCAGAAGTATTATATAGAGACAAATAAGGGAGTTATTATTAGTAATAAAGTGGTTGTTTGTTGTCATTATCCATTTTTTTTATATCCTACATTTGTTCCGCTTAAGACATATATCAAAAGAGAATACGTAAATGCTTCTAAAGTTATAGAACACGAAAATTATATGGCTATTAACGTTGATCAAGTTCTTCATTCTATTCGATTTTATCATGATTATCTAATTTATGGTTCAAATAAACAAAGGTTAACTAGTAAGATAAATTACGAAAAATCTTATGAACAAAGTAAAAAAGATTTTAGAAAATATTTTGGTCTCAAACCAGAATATACTTGGATGAATCAAGATGTTATGAGTAATGATCAATTGCCTTTTATTGGTGAAGTGAAAGATAATTTATATCTTGCAACAGCATTTAATGCTTGGGGAATGACAAATGGGACAATAGCAGGGAAAGTTATTACTGATTTAATTGTAAATAAAAGTAGTGTTTATAAAGATTTATTTGATCCGAAAAGAATGAGTTTACCACTTATTTTGGAATCTGTTGTTGGAAGTTTCCGTTATTTAAAAGTTTATGCACAATCTTTGTGGAAAAAGAACAATCCTACATATATTAAAATAGAGGGAATTCTTTATGGAGTTTATATTGACAATGAAGATAAAAGGCATATTGTCAGATTACTGTGTCCTCATATGAAATGCAATTTGGTTTTTAATCGGGAAGAAAAGACATGGGATTGTCCATGTCATGGTTCTAGGTTTGATTTAGATGGACATGTTATCGAAGGCCCAGCGACTTATGATATTACTAAATGTAATCATTGATTATTTCATGTATAATTATTATGATTTTACTCAAACTAAGTTTGAGGAGGAATACTATGAAAGAGGAATATGAATTAGTGGAACATATTTATAAAGATGCATCTATGGGGGCTTATACTATTACAAAATTGTTGGATGATTTAAAAGAAAAAGATAATAAAATTAAAGGTTATGCAGAAGAAATTTTACAGCAATATGAAGATTTTTCTCATGAAGCGAAGGGACAATTAAAAGAAAATAATATTCCACCAATGGAAGAAGGAATTATTACTAAGATGATGTCCTCTATGGGAATAAGTAAAGAAGTCAAGGCTGATAATAGTGACACTGCTATAGCTGATCTGTTAATTAAAGGTATTTCAATGGGATCAATTGAAATGGAAAAGAAAATTTCAGCTTATAAAGATCAAGTAGATAAGGAACATTTGAAACTGGCAAAGAAGTTTTTGAAATTTCAAGAGAAAGCAATTGAAGAGTTAAAGAAGTACTTATAGATTGTATAAATAAAAAAGATGTTAATTATTATGGAGGAATAAAAATGGAAGAAAATTATCAGGAAGTGCCAAATATTATTAGTGGAAAAGATTTGGATTATTTAAGTGATATGTTTAATTGGAATTATGGAGCTTATAAAAGTAGCTATAGTGGGAGTAAGATGGTTAATGATGAGGAACTTAAAGCTATGTTAGAAAAAGCTAGTAATATTTTTCATAGTAATATGACTAAAATTTTAAATATTTTAAATAATGGAGGTAATTATGAATAATAATCAGATTAAAAATCCAAAAGTGGAAACTTCTAAAGGAGTTAACTTAAATGAAAAAGATTATCTGAACTCTTTACTTAGTTGTTTAAAAGAAATGGTTAAAAATTATGCTATAAGTTTAACAGAGGCTAGTAATGAGACATTATATGAAGAGTATAAAAATATGTTTTTAGAATATTCTTCTTTACAGAGAGAAGTTTATGAATTAATGTTTCGCAAGGGGTGGTATGTTTTAGAAAAGGCAGAAGACGAAAAAATTATGACTAAACATCAATGTTTGAATCAGGAATTTACGGATTTGAATGGATAATTATGGAAAAGTTCTTACAGGGACTTTTCTTTTTTTAACAAAGAGTTGACTTTTTTAAATTCTTATATTAAAAGTATACTAGAGGTAGTGTATATGAGTAGTAAAAAGAAGTGGCTTTTTTTGTTGATATTTTTTTTGATATTATTGTTAATTATAGGTACTTTTTTATTTGTTCAATTTCAATATGAGCAGAGTGTGATTTATGAAAGTGCTAAAAAGTCTATTCAGGAACTTTATCAAGATAGTGGTAAGGAAATTCCAAGACTAGATATTAGTTTTATTCAAGTTAAGGAAGTTGAGAAGAAGGTAGAAAAAGTTATTTATGATCGGGAAAGAAAGAAGATGTTTGTTAGACTTGATACTTTAAAGGAGTATATTTCTATTCGTGATTTAGTTTTTTCCTATTTTGATGGTGAAGTTTTGAAATCCAACATTACTCTTGAAAAAATAGAGAATATTTCTCTGCAATATGAAAAGTTACCCAATAGTTATCGAACTTTATTAAAAAGTAAAATTGATTTAATGAGGCCTCAATATCAGGCTATTCAAACTGCTCAAGTAGAGGTTGCTGATCTTTTTACTGATCATTCTATGGTGGTAGTTAGGGATGATGTTAATAGAGAACAGTATAATCAGGCTCTTGCTGCTTTACAACTAGTTATTCAGGATGATGTTAGTAATTTTTTACAAGAGCGCCTAAATGTTGTTCAATTTGAATTGAAAAAAAGGGAAGAGGCTGAAGCCAGAAGACTTGCAGAAATTGCTCGAAAGAAAAGAGAAGATGAGATTGCTAATGCATGGCATATTTTAAAAGTTCCTTATATTAGTCAAAATAAAAATAATGTTTTTAATGGTTGTGAAGTTGCCTCTTTATTAATGGGATTACAGTATAAAGGTTATTTAGAGAATATGAGTTTGCAAACTTATGCTGAAAAAGTACCTAAAAGTAATGATCCTTTTTTAGGGTTTACTTATTCTATTTTTGATCTTGAACCTTTATCTGTTCCACATTGGATTGCTCCAGCTCCTTTGGCTCTTTTTGGACGAAATAGTTCAGGGAATCTTAATATTATTGATTCAACAGGAGCTAGTCTTTTGGAGTTGGATCAGCAGATTATGGCAGGAAATCCAGTTGTTATTTATCTTACTTCTAAGTTTAAGGATCCTAAATCTTATATTGAAGGTGCTCCTAAAAATATTCATGTTTTATTATTAACTGGTTATAATCATATTACAGGGGAACAAATTATTACTGATCCTTGGACACATGATGATGGAACAACTGAGTGGAAATTATCTAGAACTAAAGTAGAAAAAATATATAATGCAACAGGGAAGAGAAGTGTAGTTATTGGTTAATGGTTATAAAATAAGAAAAATTATACTATGAAAAATTTAAACGATAAGAATGAAAAGTTATTTAAATTTTAGTGGTATAATTTTTTCTAATTAAACGGTGGTTGTTTTCTTATAAAAAAAATGTTATCCTATAATAGGATAGGAATGATTAAATGAATATAATAATTCGCTTTTTTAGAGATTTCTTAGATGGTTGGATTTATGTGTTGTATGTAGCTATTTGCTTATTAGGTATTTTACTATGTATTAAATTTTTGAGACGTAGTAATGAAGAGCAAATGGTAGTTCCTTCTAAAGATAGTATTCTTTATGAATCTAATAATTCTTTGCCTGCTAATGTTTATTATGTTGATTCTTTTAATGATTCATCTGTTAATAAATCTCCTTATAGTGGAGATGCAATGGATGATCAGAAGTAATTGTTTACTATTTTTATCATTTTTTGTATACTAGTTTGTGTTGTAAAGGAGATGATTAGATGTCAATAACAGTTACAGATATTGTGTCAATAATTAAAAAAATTATTGATATCTCTATTGTATGGTTAGTATTTTATGTTGTCTTAAAAAATATTAAAAATAATGTTAAGCTTTCTTTAATTTTTAAGGGAGTTGCAATAGTTATACTTTTAAAATTTGCTAGTGATTTATTTGGATTTACGACTATTGGTGTATTACTTGAATATGTTATTATGTATGGTCCATTAGCACTTATTATTATATTTCAACCCGAAATTCGTAATATTTTAGAGCAGTTGGGGAGAAATCAATTACTTGGTCGCCATAAAGTTTTAACGGTTGATGAAAGAGAAAAATTAGTTTATCAATTAGTTAGTGCAATGGATTATTTGTCAAAGCAGAGGATAGGAGCTTTAATGGTTATAGAGAGGGATATTAGTTTAGGAAATTATATTGATAAGGCTAAAAATATTTATGCTGATTTATCTAGTGATTTATTGATTTCTATCTTTTTCCCTAATAATCCTCTTCATGATGGTGGAGTGATTATTCAAGGAAATAAAATTACTTGTGCAGGTGCAGTCTTTCCTACTAGTAGTAGCTCTAAGCTTAGTTTAAAACATTTGGGAACTAGACATAGAGCAGCGGTAGGAGTTACTGAGGAAACTGATTGTGTTAGTTTAATAGTTTCTGAAGAGACAGGTAGACTTTCTATCGCTATAAAAGGTGAATTATTCTATAATTTAACAACTGATGATGTTAGGATGATGCTTATTGATGAGTTAAGACCAAAACAAGAAAGTGTAACAGATGAAGAATATGATATAGAAAATGAGGAAGATATTTATGAAGAAAATAATTAAAGCTATGAAAAGATTCTTTCATCGAATCGGATTATTTTTTGATAAATGGCTTATTACTCCTATTACTAAACTTATTTTAATTATTACTAATTTTTTTGGAGGTAGTACGAAGAGTTTTGATAAGTTATTGAGTAAAAAATCTACCTTAGTAGTTCTTTCTTTGGTTTTAGCTTTTGTGACATTTTTAATTATTGATAATGAATCTAGTGTTATGATAGATCAATATGCTGAAGTGTTGTATAATCAGGAAGTTACAGCGACTTATAATGAGGAATTATATGTAGTAGAGGGCTTGCCTAAAAAGGTCGATGTAACGTTAGTTGGTCAGAAAAGACATATTTTTTTAGCAAAACAGTCTCCTTCTAAAGGGGTTAGTGTGGATTTAACTGGATTAAAACCAGGTAATCATAAAGTAACATTAAAGTATTCTAAACGTATTAAATCTCTTGATTATAAGTTAGATCCTTCTAGTATTACAGTTACTATTTATGAAAAAGTATCTGAAACTAGAAGTTTAACAGTTGATGTTTTACATAAGGATGAACTTGATTCTAAGCTTTATATTCAGGATGTTAAGCTTGATCGTGATGATGTCATTATCAAAGGAGCTGAGTATAAGCTTAAAAAGGTTGCTACGGTTAAAGCATTAGTAGATGTAAATGAATTAAATAATCCAAAAGCGGGAGTCGTTACTTTAAAGGAAGTGCCTCTGGTTGCTTATGATAATGATGGTAATGTTTTAGATGTTGAGATTGTTCCTGCAACTGTTTCTGCTAAAATTACTATTACTTCACCTTCTAAAGAGGTTCCTCTTAGAATTGTGCCAAAGGGTAATTTAGTATTCGGTAAAGCTATATCTTCTTTAACTGCTTCTGTTTCTACAGTAACTGTTTATGGTGGAGAAGAAGCTATTAATGGTATTAATAGTATTGATGTTCCTATAGATGTTAAAGGTTTAGATTCTGATAAGACATATACAATTACTTTAGAGAAGCCAACGGGAATTACTGATCTTAGTGTTAAAACAGTAAATGTTACTGTTAAAGTGGATAATTCTATTACCAAAGAATTTGATTGTATTGCTATTACTACAGAAAATTTAGATAGTAAATACAAAGTTCAAGCTCTTAGTGAGGCTGATAGTAAAATTACTGTTGTTGTTAGTGGTAGTGAGGCTAATATTAATGTTGTCGAATCAAATAATATTAAAGCTTATATAGATCTTAAGAATTATGGAGTAGGTCAGCATGAGGTAGAAGTAAAAGTTCGAGGTGACGATCTAAAACTTTCTTATACTTCTAAAACGAAAAAAGTTAAAATTAGAATTACAGAAAAGTAAGTTTATTGATAAGTGGTATTTCTTTTGAAATACTGCTTTTTATATTTAAAGGGAAGATTGTTTTAACTTAAGGAGAGAAAGTTTTTCTTTTGATATATAAAAAACGTAGATATTAGGTTAAGTTTAATATCATTTTAAAAGTAGTATTATGTTTTTTACTTAAAGGTAGTGAACACTTTATAATAAAAAAACCCCTAATTTTTCACTAGTGGTTTGTTAATAGGTTTTCATTTTTAATGGTGGTCATCAAATAAATATGCTATTGAAATAAGACCACATACACCTATAATTACATAAATAATTTTGGCAATAATGTTAGTTGCTGCTCCAAAGATTGTTGCTACTAAATCTATCTCAAATAAACCTACTAAAAGCCAGTTAAGAGCACCTATTACTACTAAAATTAATGCAATTTTCTTTAATGTTTCCATATCATCATCCTTTCTTTTATTAATATTATTTTCAAAATCTTTTTTTTTATACGTAATATTAGGAAAATACTGTCATATATTTTTATTGGAAATATAATGAGGTGATATTTTGAAAAAATTTTTATTATGTTTAATTGCTTTTGTTTTTTTAATTACTGGATGTGGAAAGTATGGAGAAAAGGATGTTATTAATGATTTAGATAAAAAAATTAGTAAAAGTAAAGGTTATTTTTTAGAGGGAATATTAGAAATAGTTAATGATGAGAATATATATACTTATAATGTAGAAGTTTCTTATCAAAAAGATGATCAATACAAAGTTAGTTTAGTTAATACTTCTAATAACCATGAACAAGTTATTTTAAAAAATAAAGAGGGAGTTTATGTTATTACACCATCTTTAAATAAGAGTTTTAAATTTCAAAGTGATTGGCCATATAGTAATTCACAGATATACTTGTTGCAATCTATTCTAAGTGATATTAAGGCTGATGATAAAAAAACTTTTAAAGTTAATGATAATACATATATTTTTTCTACAGAAGTAAATTATCCTAATAATAGAAAACTTGTTAAACAAGATATTATATTGAATAAAAAATTAAATTTGGAAAAGATTAAAGTTTATAATGAAGATAATGTGGCAATGATGACGATGAAATTTGAAAAAATTGATTTTAGTCCTACTTTTAAGAAAAACTATTTTAATCTGGATACTGTAATAAAAAGTGCCAAGACAGTTGAAAATAGTAAGTCTGTTGGTATGATTGAGGATACTATTTATCCACTTTCCCTTCCTAGTGGAACAAAGTTAGTAAGTGAAGAAAAAATCAAAAAAGATGATGGTGAAAGAGTTATTATGACATTTGAAGGTGAAAAACCTTTCTTACTTGTAGAAGAGACGGCAAATGTTTACGGAGAAATGACTGTTATTCCTACTAATGGAGAACCTTATATGCTCCAAGATAGTTATGGTGTACTTGCTAATAATTCTTTAAGTTGGTCTAGTAGTGGAATTGAATATTATTTGGTTAGTGATGTTTTAAATCAAGATGAACTTGTTGATGTAGCTCAATCTATTAGTGTTTTACCAACGATGAAATAACTTTACATTTTCTTTTATTATGTGTTATACTTTTAGTGGTGATGCATAATGGCAAAGAAGAAAAAAACAAAGAATCATGTATCAAAGGTATCAAAAACGAGCTTAAAATCTGAAAGAAATAAAATTGATAAGCAGATTTCAGAAAATAGTAGTATTAGTGATGCTATTAAGTTAATTATTGTCATTTTAGTTATATTATTAGTATTTTATTTATTAACTATGGTTATACTAAGTAAGAAGACTTCCACTGTTGTTAATAATGCTAGTATACAATATACGAAGATATTAGCAGGTGAGAGTTTTAATCAAAAAGAAGATGATTATTTAGTATTTTATTATAGTATGAAAGATGATGATTCTATGAAGTATGCTGATTTTATTAGTAAATATCGTGAGAAGGAAGAACATTTACCTATTTATACAGTAGATTTAAGTGAAGGGTTTAATAAAAAATATCTTTCTGATTTAGAAAATCGTTTGGCTAGTAGTGCAAGTGAGTTGAAGCTTAATGGTACTACATTGATTCATTTTAAAGAAAATAAAATAGATGAATATATAACCTCTTCTTTTGATGATTACTTAGGTGTTCATGTAGAGTAATACTCTACTTTTTGCCTCAATAGCTCAGTTGGTTAGAGCACTTGACTGTTAATCAAGGGGTCCTAGGTTCAAGTCCTAGTTGAGGCGCCATTTTGAATTCAATCGCATTTTATTTTGCGATTTTTATTTTATATAGAGGTGGAAGTATGAATAAATTAAATAAAAGAAAAAATAAAAAAAGCAATGATAAAGTTTGTCATCGTATTTCTTTTAATTCTTTAGAAGTAATCATTATGATTATGATTTCCATATTATTTGGGGGGATTATGGGTAGTTTACTAATTATGAATAGGGCGAAAACTACTGATGAGCATTTAGAAGAGTTTTATTCAACTTATAATGACATTATTCATGAGTATTATAAGGATCTTGATAAGGATGAATTAATTGATGCTGCTATTGAAGGAATGGTTAATCATTTAGATGATCCATATTCTACTTTTATGAATAGTAAAGAAACAGAAAGCTTTAATACTACAGTTAATGGTCAGTATAAAGGAATAGGTGTTACCATTGGTTTAGTTGAAAAGAGGCCAACTGTAATTGAAATGTTTGATTCTTCTCCAGCTAAAGAGGCGGGAGTTGAAGTAGGGGATGTCATTGTTAAAATTAATGATAAATCGGTAAAAGATAAGTCAATTGATAAAATTGTTGAAATGATTAAAGATAAAAATAAAGTTAAATTAGTAATGTTGCGTGGTGATAAAGAACATACTTTTGAGGTTAAACTTAAAGATGTAGTTATACCTTCAGTTAGTGGTGAAATAATTGAAAAAGATAATCAGAAAATAGGTCGAATATCAGTTAGTGTTTTTGCAGCTAATACTTATGTTCAGTTTATTAATGAGTTAACAAAACTAGAAAAAAATAAAATTGATTCACTTATAATTGATGTTCGGGATAATCCAGGTGGTCATTTAGCACAAGTTAGTAAAGTATTGTCTTTATTTTTAGATAAGAAAAAGATTATTTATCAAATTAAAGCTAACAATAAGAAAACAAAGTATTATGCAACTACCTCTGATAAGAGGGATTATAAAATAGCTGTTTTAATTAATAAAAATAGTGCTTCGGCTTCAGAAATTTTGGCGGGAGCTATGAAGGAGTCTTATGGGGCAACTATTGTTGGAATGACTTCTTATGGTAAAGGTACAGTTCAGAAAGAGTATTCTTTAACTACAGGAAGCAGTGTAAAATATACTACTGAGGAGTGGTTAACTCCAAAGGGGAATAGTATTAATAAGAAGGGCATTAAACCTGATATTGAAGTTGAATTAGGTGAGGAATATAAAAATGATCCTAAAAATGAGAATGATAATCAATTACAAACAGCATTAGATTCTTTAATCCATTAAGAAAAGAAGTCCAATTTTTGTATAAGGGCTTCTTTCTTTATTTTAAATCACATTCTATAATTAACTGTTTATTTTTGTTTTTACTGCATGTTGTGAGTATTAGTTCATGTTGATATTTTTTATTAATATGGATAGATCCATTTTTATTTTGTTCGTAAATATCTTTTATTTGATAAGTATAATCTTCATCGTGATGATGAAAGATGATTAGATCATTTATTTTTAATTTGTGTAGATTTTTGAAGTAGGCAATTTCACCATTTCCTGAGTGGGCTGCTAGTATAATTATACTGCTATTTTGAGAAAAAATTGATTCTTTTAAAATAGTAATATTTTTTTCAATATTATTTTTGGAACTTTTTAGATTATAAATTGGTTTATTTAATAGATTAATTTTTCTGATGGATAATGTTCCTAATAAATCTTTGGTATTTTCTTTTTTTATATCTTCTATAAGAGAAGGTTTAGCAACTTTTATTTGTAAATTTTTATCAATAGTCAATGGTTTATTTTCTCTATTTTCTCTTTCTAAATTCAATAATGTGCTAAATAATAACACTAATAATAATTTAATAAGCATATTTTCTTATAAAATATATTCCTGTTATACATATCAATGATAGTAGAAATAGATTATCTACTACTTTGTTATTTTTAATGCCTGTATCAGGAACTTCTATTTGATAATCATATAATTTGTAGTAATAGTCATTTTCTAATTCTGTGACCTCAATGATAAAATCGTCAATCATTTTGTAACCAAAGGTAGTATTTCTTTGTTTTACTAGATATTTTCCATAGGGTAAAGTAATTTTGGCATTTCCTTTTTCGTCAGTGGTTATGGTATTTACTAATTCATTTTTGGAATTATAGATATCAAAACTAATATTTTTTTCACTAGCAGTATTATCTTTATTTCCATATTCTTTATGTATTATGATTTCTTTTTCAATAACTTTGTTTTTTAGAGTTAAATTTATATTATTAGTATCTTTAGTGATTTCTAAAGGATATTTTTCATTGTTAATAGTATAGCCAATACCAGCCTTTATTTCTTTTAGATAGTATTTTCCATAAGTTATATTTTCTAATATAGCTTGATTATTTTTATCAATTAAAATTTCTTTTAGTAGTTCATCATTTTCATTGTATAGTCCATATATAGCACCAGATAGTTCGGCATCTCCTTTAGGAGTAGTAGTGTTCGTATCTTCATCTATTTTTGTTAGGGTTATTTTATTTGTTGTTCCGTTGACGATTACTTGTAATGCTTTTTCACCAGTGATCCCTTTTGTCATTAAATTTTGGCTTTCATTATTATAGTAAAATATAGCAGGAGTAGGATCATTATTTAGCTTTCTTTTAATAATAATAGAGTTTTTTCCCTCTTTGATATTTGTGATAATTAATTGATTGTTTTCTATTTTTGCTGATTCATTATTTTCAGCAATATAGTAATTATTTAATACTCCATTGGTGTCTGTTAAGGTTATGGTACTGCCTACTGTACTACTGGAATTATAATTGATATTTGGAATTGTCTCATAATTATTGATAAGACTTTTAATTTCTTTGATTTCATTATTATAAGGTTCTATTTTAGGCCCATTTAAATAACTTGTAAAGTAAAATTCTTTCGTTGGTTCAACTATTTGCCAGATCATAAATTGGGTAATAGCATACCATTTTGGTTCAGTGTGATTGGCATAACCATATCCAAAGTTAGCGGTTAATACTATTTTTCTCCACGTTTCTTTACTTAAGTTGGTGGCATGATCATATTCTTGATAGTTTTTGTTTTCATCAAAGAACATAAATGGTTCTAAGCAATAAGCTTCTTTATTATCTGATGTTCTTCTAAAGAAACGTGCCTTTTGATAATGAGTATTTTGTCCATCGACACTTTTGGTAAATATTCCATCAATTTTTTCTGCCTCGTAAAAATTTGTTTGTGCCTTTACGTTTAAACATTTAATATTTATACATAAAATTGTCATTAAGAAAATTAATATTTTTTTCATAAAATTCCTCCTTTTTCTTTGACGTTTTTTAGAATAGTTGATGAAATTGTTTTATGCAAATAGTCAAAATTACAAATTCGTGCTAAAATGGATATTAAACTAGTATAATTACATAAAGGATTTTTAATTTTTTCTTTGAATGTAATATTAAAAGAGGTGATTTGATGGAAGATATAGAAATTGCAAGGAATGTGTTAAAAGACGATATTAGGGTCGTTGCGGATAAGATAGGGGTAGATGAAGATGAACTAATTTTATATGGAAATGATAAGGCTAAGATAGCTGATCTTCAATTGGAAAGGAAAGGAAAGTTGGTTTTAGTTACAGCTATTAATCCAACACCATATGGAGAAGGGAAAACTACTGTTAGTATAGGTTTATGTGATGCTTTA
Source organism: uncultured Clostridia bacterium (assembly GCA_948433435.1). Taxonomy (GTDB): domain Bacteria; phylum Bacillota_I; class Bacilli_A; order RF39; family UBA660; genus UBA2730. The sequence goes on along the minus strand of CAOJDX010000019.1, from coordinate 9,396 downwards.
AGGAAGCTTAAACAAAATGCTGTATTAGCATTAAGAGAGCCTTCGATGGGTCCTGTATTTGGTATTAAAGGAGGAGCAACTGGAGGAGGATATAGTCAGATTATTCCTATGGAAGATATTAATTTACATTTTACAGGTGACTTTGCGGCTATTGAAAGTGCTAATAATTTATTATGTGCAGCTATTGATAATCATATCGTGAAAGGAAATGAACTTGGTTTTCATCGAATTACTTTTAATAGGTGTTTAGATGTTAATGATAGAGCATTGAGAGAAGTGACTACTCTCGTTAGTAAAACTAGTTTTGATATTACAGCAGCTAGTGAAATTATGGCTTTATTTTGTTTAGCTCGTGATCTTAATGATTTGAAAGAAAAACTTGGTAATATTGTAGTGGGTTATACTAAAGATGAAAGAGAAATTTTTGCTAGGGATTTAAAGGTTCAAGGAGCAATGACGGTTTTATTGAGAGATGCTTTTAGACCTAATTTAGTTCAGACTTTGGAACATACTCCAGCGATTATTCATGGCGGTCCTTTTGCTAATATTGCACATGGATGTAATTCGATAGTAGCTACTGATCTTGCTTTACGACTTGGTGATGTTGTTATTACAGAAGCTGGTTTTGGATCTGATCTTGGAGCAGAAAAGTTTTTTGATATTAAGTGTAGAAGGGGTAATTTTAAGCCTGATTGTGTTGTTTTGGTAGCGACCATTAAAGCGCTAAAGTATAATGCTTTAGTTGCAAAAGAGGATATATTAAAGGAAAATGTGGTAAAGGTTCAAGAAGGTTTAGTTAATTTGAATGTTCATATAGAAAATATGAAAAAATATAGTTCTAATGTAGTTGTATGTTTGAATCGATATGATACTGATAGTATGGAAGAAGTAGAAGTAGTTAGAAGTTTTTGTTCTTCTTTGGGAATTGATTTTGAAGAATGTTCGGCATATAGTGAAGGTAGTAGTGGGGCAATAAAATTAGCACAACTTGTTTTAAATAATTTAGAGAGAGAGAATGAATTTAATTTCTTGTATGAACTGGATAATACTATTTATCATAAGATTGCTACTGTAGCACATGAAGTTTATCGAGCAATAGATGTTGTTTATAGTGATGAGGCTAAAGAAAAAATTGAACAGTTGCAAAATAATGGTTATGGTAATTTACCTATATGTATAGCTAAAACGCAATATTCAATTTCCGATAATAGTAAATTATTGGGAGCTCCAGTTAATCATGTTCTTCATGTTAGAGATATAAAATTGTATAATGGAGCTGGTTTTATTACAGTTTTAACTGGTGATATTATGACAATGCCTGGACTTCCTAAAACTCCTAATTATGAAAAGATTGATTATGTTAATGACAAGATTATAGGTTTGTCATAGGGAAGTTATGAATTAATTTTGAGCATATTAGGTTTTTCCGAATATTTAATTTGTATAAATGATTTAGAAGAATACTAAAGTAATGGTATTCTTTTTTTTCAAAAAAAGAGATGTAAGTACATACGACAGGAAACGACTATAAATATTATGGTAAAAAGGATATAATAAACTTATAGTAAGGAGTATAGAGTATGAAAGAAAAGAAAAATAAAGAAAAAAACAACAAGGAAGTGGTAACAGTATTTTTAGTCTTATTGTTGGTCATGGTAATCATTGGAGTAAGTTATGCTGCTTTTACCTTTAGTAAAGCTGGAACAGTAGAGAATGCCATTACAACAGGAGCAGTAACAATGATTTATACAGAAGGAGATAACCAGATTACTATTAATAATGCAGTTCCAATGACAGAAGATGTTGGGAAAACATTAAGTGATGAAAATCATCTTTTTGACTTTACGATTAACATTAATATTGTCGGAAATATGACTATTTCCTATGAAGTAACAGCTGAAAAAGATCCAAGTTCTACTTTAGCTAATAGTGAAGTAAGATTATATTTACAAAAGTCTTTAGATGGAACCAATTATAATGAAGAAGTATTAGATCCAAGTCCATATGAACCATTAGATGAAGATGATGAATTTGGAGCAAAAGCAGGAGAAATGGTGTTAGATGTTGGTTCGACCAATAAAACAGTAATGTATTATTATCGTCTAAGAATGTGGGTTGACTCTAGTTATGAGTTAAGTGAAGTAGCTAAAACATTTACCATAAGAGTAAATGCTTATGGTAAAGATGGTGGTTATGAACCTAGATCAAATCGTAATATTAAAGGTGTTTATACTTATAATCAAACAATAGGATCAGAAAATTACTGTGTAACTGGCGAAGAAGCAACCTGCGAAAGAACAAAGTGTTATCAAACCAAAACTGAGGGGAGCTGTCCGGCAGGAACGATTGTAAATTATAAGGTAAGCGATACAGAGAGAGTGAGTTTTCAAGTAATAGAAGATCATGGGGATACTATGACTATGCAGAGCGTAAATAACTTAAAAGCAGAGGAAGATTATAAGGTTCAATGGCTTAGTAAGGAGGATTTTTTAGAGCATGGTGGTGTAGAAAGTAAATATGGTGATCAATATAATATTGATGGAGGCTTTAAAATGGGACCATTAACGGCATTGGAAGCCTTGGAGGAGGAAACAGCTAATTGGAAAAATGTAAATGATCAAACTTATACAATGGGTTCAACAATATTTAAAGATAATGCTTTTACTTCTTGTTATCATGGTTGGGATGGTTCTTTAAAGTGTAAAAGTAATTTATATAAGTTATCGGAAAGAACAGTAAAGGCAAGAATGCTTACAGTTCAAGAGGTAATGGCCACAACAAATAAAAAATTAAATTTTTTGAATATTAGTTCTGCCGCTGATAGTTATTGGCTAATGAATATTTATTATACAACATATATGGTTGATACAAGTGGGAAACAACATGATAATTATTTTCCTGCATGTATAACAACAGGAGGTATTAGTTCGAATATGCTTAATGTTACAAGTGGTATTCGTCCAGTTGTTGTAATATCTAAGTAATTTTTGGCATTTTCAACGGAAAAAGATTTTTTTAGAAAAGTACTAAATGGTAGTATTTTTCTTTTTTTATAAAGAAAAGATAATTACCTAAAATAGTAATTATCTTGAATTTTATTGTGTTTGTTCTGTTGGTTTTTCTTCTTGTATATCAGATTTATTGTCTTCTTTTTCAGGGGTGATAATTTGTGGTTGTGCTTCATATATTATAATGTTTCCTGTATATGTTTTATTATTGTATTTCACTGTATATTGATAAGTACCAGCCATATTGACATTAACCTTACTAATGTCAATTACAATTTTATCTTTTGCTTCTTCTGGGATTGTTTCTACAACATAATCAGTTAGATTTTCTGGAAGTTTGCCACCTAGTTCAATATTTATTTCCTTTAATGTCATATTATTTATTATTGGTAATTCTTTTTCTTTTACAATTACTGTTCCATTGTATTTTTTATCTTTATAGCTAATGGTGTAAGTATAATTACCTACTTGAGTGACATTTACTAATGATGTGTCTAATTTAAATTTATTTAATATTTTGGTATCTATGTCTTCTAAGTTATCAATATAGTCATTTATATTGACACTAATAGGTTCGTTTATTTCTACAGTTATTTCTTTTAATACAGGAATATTAGATTTTTTCTTAGCAACTTGTTTTTCGATGATTTTGATTTTTGTTTTTGTTTTAGGTTTAACTTCTAATTTATTTAAAACTGCTCCACTTGTAAGTGATAATAGTCCTGAGATTGCTAATGACATTGTAATTATATTTATGCCAAATTTATCTTTATTTAATTTTTTGCTTAAATTCATTTATTTCACCTATCTTTATATGCATTATAATATAAAATTAGTCTTTTCACAACAAAATTGGTTTATTTATGTTGAATTAAATGTCAAATTAACATATAATCTAGTAAAGGAAGTGATTGTGTGGCATTTTGTTGGTTAACAGTATTTATTGTATTACTATTATTAGAAATATGTACTGTTAATTTAGTTTCGATTTGGTTTGCTATAGGAGCCTTTGTTAGCTTCTTTGCAGCATTTTTTACGGATAATGTTATTATACAAATGGTTGTTTTTATTATAATCAGTGGGTTAACTTTATTTGTAACTAAACCGTTTGTTAAGAGGGTTAAATCTAAAAAGATTATGACTAATCTTGATCGAGTTATTGGGATGGAGGCAATTGTTACTGAGGATATTTCTAAATTACATGTTGGTGAAGTTAAAGTTGATGGGAAAAGATGGAGTGCTAAAAGTAATGAGAATATATCTAAGGGGGAAATTGTTGAAGTAGAGAAAATTGATGGTGTAAAACTAATTGTTAAAAAGAAGGAGGATTAATATGTTAGTTATTGCAATTATTTTAATTATTGTTTTGATTATTGCTAGTGGGGTTAAAATTGTATCTCAATCAAAAGCAATGGTAGTTGAACGTCTTGGAGCATATGATAGAACAATGACAACAGGTGTTAATTATAGGATGCCTATTATTGATCGTATTGCCAATGTTGTTTCGCTAAAGGAGGTAGCGAGAGATTTTGCTCCGCAACCTGTTATTACCAAAGATAATGTTACTATGCAAATTGATACTGTTGTATATTATCAAATTACAGATCCTAAATTATATACTTATGGAATAGAAAATCCAGTTAGTGCAATTGAAAATTTAACAGCAACTACTCTTAGGAATATTATAGGTGAATTAGAACTTGATGAGACACTTACTTCTCGTGATATTATTAATTCTAAAATGAGATCGATTTTGGATGAGGCGACTGATGCTTGGGGTATTAAGGTCAATCGTGTTGAAGTTAAAAATATATTACCACCTAAGGATATTCAAGAGGCTATGGAAAAACAAATGAGAGCAGAACGTGAGAGACGTGAAGCAATATTAAAAGCCGAAGGTGAGAAAAAATCAGCTATCTTACTTGCTGAGGGTGAAAAAGAAAGTATGATTTTAAGAGCAGATGCTAAGAAAGAGGCAGCAATTCGTGAAGCAGAGGGAGAAGCAGAGGCTACTATAAAAATTAAAGAAGCAGAAGCTAAAGGTCTTGAATTAATTAAATCTGTTAAAATGGATGAGGCGACTTTGAAGTTAAAAAGCTATGAAGCAATGGTGGAAGTTAGTAAGGGTCAATCTACTAAGATTATTATTCCAAGCGAATTACAAAATTTGGCAACTATTGGAACAACTGTTAGAGAAATGCTTGATCAGAAAGCTAGTAAAGATAAATAAGTGGTTTTAGAATCACTTTTTTCTTTTCTTTTTCTTTGAATTATCTTATAATAAGTGCTATTAGAGGTGGTATTATGAATAAAGAAAAATTAATTGAGATTTTAATTCAACTTAATCACGAAATTTATTTGAATTATCAAGAACTTGTTGAGATTGAATTAAATCGGAGTCAGAAAAATAGAACTAAAGAAATTTATAGTGAAATTAGAGATTATCGTTTGTTAGAGGATGAGCTTTTTACCAGATTAGAGGAGTATTGCCAAACGGATAAGGGTATAGATGAAATTTATAGTTATATCTTTGATTTATATGAGGTAAGTGACGACGTTTCATTTTTGTTGTCATATATTGAGTATTTAGATCAAGGAATAGAGGCTAGGAGATTGTTAGAGCGTGTTAAAAAAATTGTTACTCCTCCTAAAATTTTTATATCTTCTAGTAGTTATGATAGTTATGAAGAAGATGATGAAGAAAATCATTTTGATCCATTAGATACTATAGTAGATGAAGAGCAAATTTTAGCTCCATTAATGGACTTAGAGGATGTTGTTGGTTTTCTTCATAAGATTGATAAGCACTTATTGTTAAATTGCGACAGTAATCCGAATGCCCTTACGAAAAAGCAACTAATTCAGTTGAAGTATAATCTGATCTTTTTAAATAGAGAATTAGAGGGAATGTTAGTAGAAGATTATTGTCTATTGCCAACTATTCTTGTTGATGCTAAAAGTATAGCTCGCGCTGCAAATTTTAATGATGAAAAAATAGAACAAGCATATGACAACATAAGAAAAAATGAAATTCTTTTACTATTTGAAGACTTGTCACAAAAAAGAAATTATAATACTTTTGCCAATCAGTTACGTTATATTATTATTGATTTATGGATGGAATCATTATCTGATCAAGTAGTTACTACTATTATGGAAAGCATTGAAGATAAAGTACAAAATTCATATAATGAGGATATTTTTGAGGCGAGAGATAATATTTATCAAGGATTATATGAAAAGTATGAGGAAAGGTTAATGGAGGCTTCTGAAGAGTTGTCAGAAGAGGAATTAAGTTCAATTGATAAAGGAAAGAAAAAAATTAAAATTTTGGATAAAATAAGAGCAACTTTTCGATAGTTACTCTTTTATTTGTTTATAAGCTTCTAATATTTTTTGATAGGAAATAGAGGCGTTAGCTGGTGATGTACTAGGTAAGTAAATGGCTTCTATTTTTGTTGTTTCATAGATATACTTATTATATAGATGATATGCTGTTTTTCCTGTTGTGTAGATCTTTCTAATATTACTTTTATCTATGATGTTGTTAATATTATTTGGTATTACTTCCTTAATAGAAGAATCACTAGAACCAGTTATCGTGCAACTTTTAATGACGTCCCATAAAGCAAGATGTTTTCTTTCTAAAAATTCTTGCTTTTCTTTTATGGTTGATGGTGTTTTTTCATTGTAAACTTCAGCTAAAATTTTCCAAAATTTATTTTGTGGGTGAGCATAGTAAAATTTTTCTTCTCTTGATTTTACACTAGGAATACTTCCTAATATTAGGATTTCTGAATTTTGGTGGAAAATAGGTTCTAATTCATGATTTACTCTAGTGCTTTTCCCTGATAAGTTTTTCGTAGGCTCATCTCCTTGTCTATATCGTCTAATACTTCCCACTTTTTGGTTAACCAAAAAGGTTCTATTAAGTCACTTATTTTAGGATCTCCTGTAATTCTGTTGATTACTATTTCGGGACGGAGATTTTCTAATTGATTAATTACTATATCTATATATTCCTCTTTTGTTAAAATGGGAAATTTTTCTTGATGATACATCTTTGCTAATTTTGTATTTTTGAGGATACTTAACATGTGAATTTTTATTCCTTGAATATCTAGCTTATTTAGATATTTTACCGTTTCAATCATTTCTTCTTTTGATTCATAGGGAAGGCCATTTATAATGTGAACTACAATATTGATATTTCTTTGACGGAGTTCTTTTACCATATTTGTAAAGTTTTCTAAGCTGTTGCAACGATTAATTAAGATTGATGTTTTTTCATGAATGGTTTGTAAGCCTAATTCTATGGTAAGATAAGTTTTTTTACTTAACTCTTCTAGATAGTCTAAACATTCATTTGTAATAGCATCTGATCTTGTAGCGATATTTAGACCGACGACGTTTTCTAAGTTTAAGATTTCTTCATACATTTTTTTAAGTTTTTCTAGAGGGGCATAAGTATTTGTTCTAGCTTGAAAATAACCGATATATTTGGCAGTGGGCCACTTTTTATGAAGCATTTCTTTTACTGTATTAAATTGATTTGTAAGGCTTTCTTTTTTATTTCCCCCATATTCTCCACTACCAGATTTTGAACAGTAAATGCAGCCACCAGTTCCTACAGTGCCATCTATGTTGGGACAACTTAATCCAGCATTTAAACTTACTTTAAAAATTTTGGATCCAAATTTATTTCGATAAAAATAATTGAGTGTATGATACCTTTTATTGTCAGATGAATATTTAAAATTATTAAGCATTTTTTCACCTCAATTTCTTTTCTAGTATATCATAAATATGTTATACTTGTTATAAATAATATATTTGGAGGATAGTTTGATGAAAAGAAAGATTAAATTAAAAAAACCAGCTAAAGTAATGATTAGTGTTTTTGGCTCTGTTTTTCTATTATTTATAATTATATTTGGAACTTATCTTTTCATAGAAGCAAAGTTATCGAAGATTGGATATAGCAAAGAGGCTATTTATCATATTATTACTGAGTTTAAAATTAGTTATGTACAAGATTATCCTCATAATCAAACATTGAATGCAGCTTTTGAAAGTAGTGCTTATCAGGAGAAAAATCTAGAACATTATAGTAAAATTACTTATCAAAATCATCAAAATATTATTCAAAATATAAACTCATTGTTGAAAAAGGGGTATAGTGATAGAGAGATTTCAATGATTTTAGCTCATGGTAATGATCAGGATGTACAGGAGTTTGCTAAGAGAGAAAGAATTAAGTATTTAGAGGAATTCTTTACTTATGATTTTGCTAAGTTATCACATTATGATCGGTATATTAATTATATGAATGAATATGGTGATGATGAAGAAATGACAATTATTAAGGTTAATCTTGATTTGGATAAAGAGGATTATGTTGATAGTATACAGGTCACAGATTATAGTAAATTTGTCCTTGCAAATAAACATCATTATTTGGGAGATAAATACATTCCGAAAAAGTTAATTAAAGTTCCTGATCAATATGTGAAAGGCAAAGAAAATAGTTCAAAGGGAGTTAATGAAGCAGTTACAGCTGCAATTACAATGTTGAAAGCTGCTCAAAAGGATGGTTTAAGCTTATTAATTAATTCTGGATATCGAAGTTATTCAGAGCAGGAGGAAGTTTATCAAACTTATTTAGATCTTTATGGAGAGAATTATGTTGCTAGTTATGTTTCAAAACCAGGTTATTCAGAACATCAAACTGGATATGCTTTTGATTTTGCTAGTGGAAATAGTAATGTTTTTGCTAATTCTGAGGAATATAAGTGGATGATTAAAAACTCATATAAATATGGCTTTGTTTATCGTTTTTTAAAAAGTAAGGAGGAAATTACAGGAGTAAAGCACGAAGCTTGGCATTTTAGATATGTGGGAAAAGAAGCTGCTAAAGTGATGGATACAGAGGAGTTATCTTTTGAAGAATATTATGCTAAGTATTTAGAAAATAAAAAATAAGAGGAAAAAACTATTTTCTGATTTATTTTAATTACTTTCTAATTCTTTATTTTGTCACAAGTTTTATCTATTGTATATTTAACTATGTTTTTGTAAAGTTTACTGTCTATTATAGAATGATTTAATTTTTATTTTACAGTAAAATTTTACATCATTTATCAGATAATTGTCCAGGAATTTGTCCATAACTATAGGAGAGCATATTATTAGTGAGGATAGTTAGTAAAATGAGAAAGGTTTTATTTTTGCTAATTTTTTTTTATAATTTTTGTATCTAGTTAGGGAAGTAATTATTTTTATTTTTTATGGATCAAAATTGAAAATATTTGGATAGTAAAATTAAGATATTTTCATTACCTACACTAAGAAAGAACAAGAAAAAAATGTTCTTTTTTGTATTGAAAAG
>CAOJDX010000018.1 GCA_948433435.1 uncultured Clostridia bacterium | reverse complement strand
CAACTCTTTGCCTCATTCCACCAGACAAACTATCAGGATATTTATAAATAAAATCATGTAAACCATAAGTATCTAATAATTGTAAAACATAATTTTTATTTTCTTCTGTTAAAGTATTAGTAATTTCAAGTCCAATTAAACAATTATCTAAAATCGTTCTCCATGGAAATAAACAATCTTTTTGTAACATATAAGCTAAACGAATATTTTCCTTATTATAACGAATTTCACCACTAGACTTTTCGTCAGTTCCAGCTAGAATAGAAAGAATAGTTGACTTTCCACAACCAGATGGGCCAACTATTGCGATAAATTCTTTCTCATAAATGTCAAAACTAACATCTTGAACAGCTATAATACTATCCTTAATTTCATGATAGATCTTTTCTAAATTTTTAATTTCTAATAATTTATTTTTCATAGATCAAATCTTCAAAGCTAACAGTTTTTTCAAGTTGCTCAGCCTTAGTCATAATCTCTTGCATATGTTGAAAAGACTCTTTACTAAATTCAGTTGTTTTAGGCCATGCATCAATTTTCTTATATCTTTTAACAACTTCTTCAAGATCATTTAGTGAAGTATCAGGGAATTGTTTTAAAATAACTTTTGCTATTGTTTTAGCATCATTATTATGAACAAAGTCTAATCCTTTTTGAATCGCCTTTGTAAAATGTTCGATTATCTCTTGGTTATCTTTTAGATAACTACTTCTAGCAGAATACGAAGTATAAGGTACAACACCACCAAGTTCACCAAGACTAGCTACTACATATCCGTAACCTTGTTTTTCTACATCTAAAGCATTAGGTTCAAATAAACATACAAAGTCTCCAGTACCACCAATAAATGCACTACTCATAGCAGCAAAACTAACAGAAGTATCAATACTAACATCTTTTTTTGGGTCAAGGCCTGCCTCACGGATTGCCCATTCTAAAGTCATTTCAGGCATACCACCAATACGTCCTCCAATGATTGTTTTTCCTTTTAAATCCTCAAGTTTAAAATTATCCATTTTTTTTCTAGAAACAATAAAATTACCATCTTTTTGTGTAAGTTGAGCAAATGTTTTTAAATAGTCTTTTTCTCCACTATTATAAACATATATAGTAGCTTCACTTCCAGAAAAACCAATATCAGCATCTCCTGCCAAAACAGCTGCAGTAACTTTATCAGCTCCAGGTGTTAGAGTTAAATTAAGATCGATTCCTTCATCCTTAAAATATCCTTTTTCAATAGCAACATATTGTGGTGCATAGAAAATAGTATGTGCTACTTCTGCTACTGTTATTTTCTTTAACTCCTCTTTCTTATCTTCTTTCTTATCATTAAAATTAAAGAATATTGCACAAACAGCTAATAATAAAACAACAATACTAGCTACATATAAACTAATTTTTTTCAAAATAGTCCTCCTTTCTTTTTCAAAGTATTATATGCAAAAAGAAGGATATGTGCTAATAGACACTTCAAAAATTACTTGTCAAATAAAAAAGATTATGTTATAATAATAAACGTTAAATTCGATAGGGGGATAATCCAATGAAAAATAAAAAAATATCAAAAATATTATTAGCTTTACTAATTACAATTACATCTTTTTTTACAACGATTGGTAATGCTTTGGCAGAAGTACCAAATAGAATTGATGTCACATCAACAGCAGCAACCAAAGGTTATATAGGAGATACTGTTAACTTTGGAACAAAATCATTAAGTGATGGTAGTGTTGCTTATTGCTTAGATTATCATAAACTAACTCCAGATCATGCTATTGGAACATTAGCTGGAGAAATGGATGCGGGGATGTCTTATTTAATTGAAAATGGCTATCCACAAAAAGCAATAACAGGAAACAAGGCAATTGATTATTATATTACCCAAATTGCTATTTGGTGGTATTTAGATGAAACAACAGGTTCAACAAACTTAAATGAAGCTTTTAAAACAACTGATAGTGATCCACAAAATCTTAGACCAACAATTAAAAAGTTAGTAGAAGATGCCAAAGCTGCTAAGAATAAAGGATATAAAAATCCAAAAATATCCGCAACAATCAGCAATAATCATTTAGCAATATCACAGGATAAAAAATATTATATTTCTAATGAAATTAAAGTGACTTTAACAGATTTAGAAAATTACAATGTAGAATTAATAGAAGCTCCACAAGGAAGTTATATAGCAGATGCTGTAGGAAATAAAAAGACCACTTTTCAACCAAGTGAAACTTTTAGAGTATACGTTCCAGCTTCAGAAGTAAAAGAGAAAAAAAGTAATATTAAGGTAAAAATCACTTCAAAAACAGTAATTAATAAAGTCTATAAATATACACCAGAGCATGAAGTAGAACAAAGAATATTAACCGCTATTCTGTATCCAACTACAGTTGAAAAGGAAGAAACCTTAAATTTGATGATTTCACCATCAAAAGTAACTATTACTAAAATTGATGCCGAAACACAAAAACCTTTAAAAGGTGCTGTGTTAGTAGTTAAAGATAAAGATGGAAATATTGTTGCAGAGTTTACAACAAGTGAAGAAGCATATGTAATTCAAGATTTAAGTAATGGAGAATACGAAGTATCAGAAAAAAGTGCACCAGAGGGTTACATAGTAAGTGAAAAAACATATAAATTTACGATTGATGATGATCATAAAGATCACACAATAACTTTTGAAAATTATAAAAAAGTAGATGTTCCAGACACAAACTCAAATAGTACAATAATGTATATATTAGGTACGATCATAATGGCATCAGGTATCTCATTTGTAATCTATCATGCCAAGAAAAGACAAGAAAATAAATAGAAAAAAACATGAAGTAAGTTCTAATACAATTGCCATTATCTCAAGTATTGTAATTTTATTAGGATACTTCATTTTTTCTTATCATTATACTAAAGCAAAAAAAATAATAGCCTATGAGTATATGAATAATATTTTCTATGAAAAAGAAACAAAAAAAGAAAAACAAAAATCCATAACCGAAAAAGAAGAATTACTAGAAGAATTGCCAGAAGAGACAAAACAAGAAAAGAAAACATATAATTATTTAGGCTATTTAGAGATACCAAAAATAAAGTTAAAAAAAGGGTTTGTTAGTAAAAAATCACATGATAACAATGTGGAAAAAAATATCTTTATCATCGATCAATCAGACTATCCTGATAAAGAAGGAGGAAACTTTATTATAGCTGCTCACTCTGGAAGTGGCTGGAAAGCTTTCTTTAATAATTTATATCAATTACAAAGAGAAGATCAAATTAATGTAACCTATAAAAATAAAAAATACATCTATAAAATAGCTGATATTTATACTCAAAAGAAAACAGGTTCTATTGCCATTTATAGAGATTACAGTAAAACAACAATTACATTAGTAACTTGTACCAATAATGATGATAAGACACAAACAGTCTATATCGCTTATTTAGAACAAATAGAAAATTGATAGAAAGGGGAATAAAAAATGACAAATGACATATCCTTATTAGACAAAGTTAAAGTAGTAGTAGAAATGACTAAGTCGAATGTTTTTTATGCTTTTATTATCGCATTTTTATTAATAATCAGTTTCCTCTTTATCACAACCAATAAAAATAATGCCAAAGAGAGCAAAAGAACTTTTGGAAGTTTATATGCTATAGCACTTATAATTATCTTAATCAAATATGCTAATTCCTTAACAACAATGGCAGATTATATGATGAATAATTTATTTATCGTTTTCTATTTTCCCAATATTGCTGTTTACTTAGCTTCCATTCTAATTACGAATATCATTATGTGGATTAGCCTTTTTAACTCATCAACTAAAACATCTATCAAAGTACTCAATAGTATAATATTTTCCATTATTCATTATGTTCTAATACTAATTTTAAATATTATTACAACAAAAAAGATTGATGTATTTAATCAAAAAGAATTATATGCCAATCATGATATTCATGCGCTAATTGAATTAACGAGTAATATTTTTCTTATTTGGATTCTCTTTTTAATATTTTATAAAATAATCTACACTTATCTAGAAAAGAAAAGACAAGACAAAGTTTATGAAAGAGAATCACTTAATGTAGAACATATAAAAGATACTAAAAAAGAACACGATTTCACTATCAATCTTCCAGAAAATGTTATCAAGGTAAAAGCTCCTTATCTCTTAAAAAGGGAAACCTCTACAACAAGAATTGTCTATGAATTACCTAAACAAACAGAAAATACAGCTATCTATGAGCAAATGCTAACATTAGATGATTATAAATTATTGGTCTCTTTATTAAAAGAGGAAAAAGCCAAAGGGGTAAAAACGATCCTTAAGAATGCTAATAGTCAAATGATGGAAGAAGAAAACAGTAAATCTCTAGAAAAAATAGAGTCTCAAAAAAACAAGACAGTTCAACATGAAAATCGTCTATCAGAATTAATGGAACTATATAAAAGTGTAGGGTAAACGGTATAATTTATACTGTTTTTCTTTGCCTAAAAATTATGAATACGTTATAATGAATTTAGAGGTAGAGAATATGAATATTGATAATTTAAATGAACAACAAAAAAAAGCCGTTTTATATAATGAAGGTCCTCTCCTAGTTTTAGCGGGGGCAGGAAGTGGAAAGACAAAGGTATTAACCACAAAAATTGCATACTTAATAGAAGAAAAAGAAATAGAACCGTATCATATTTTAGCCATCACCTTTACAAATAAGGCTGCTAAGGAAATGAAAGATAGAGTTTTTAATCTAATAGGAGATTATGCTAGATCTATTCAAATATCCACTTTTCATAGTTTTGGGTTAAGGCTATTAAGAGAAAATTGTGAGGCTTTGGGGTATGATAAAAATTTTGTCATCATGGACAGTGATGATTCTTTAACAGTGGTGAAAAAAATCTTAAAAGATAATAACTATGACCCTAAAGTTTATAATCCTAGAGCGATTAGAAATAAAATAAGTAGTTGTAAAAACGAATTAATGACTCCAGAATTATATGAAAGGTATGCCACCAGCGAGTATGAAAAAGTGGCTTTAGAAGTATATCAAAAATATGAGAAAAAACTAAAACAAAATAATTCAGTAGATTTCGATGATCTATTAATATTACCTATTAAACTATTTAAAGAAAATCCTTCTATTTTACAAAAGTATCAAGAAAAATTTCAGTACATTTTAATAGATGAGTATCAAGACACTAATCAGGCTCAATACATTTTAACAAAGATGCTAAGTGCTAAGTATAGAAATATTATGGTTGTAGGAGATGATTTTCAAAGTATTTACTCTTTCCGTGGAGCCAATTACAAAAATATTTTGAATTTTGAAAAGGATTACCAAGATGCTAAAACGATTCTTTTAGAACAGAACTATCGTTCAACAGGTAATATTTTAAAGGCTGCTAATGACGTAATTAAACATAACAGAGAAAGAAAAGATAAAAATTTATGGACTGAAAATGAAGAGGGAGAAAAAATCAAGTATTATCGTGCTTTTAATGAACGAGATGAGGCTCAATATACTATTCGTAAAATAAAAGAATTAGTAAATAAAGAGATAGCTTACAAGGATATCGCTATTCTTTATCGAACCAATGCTCAATCACGTATTATAGAAGAAGAAATGCTAAAAGAAAATTTACCATATCGAGTAGTAGGAAGTTTCTACTTTTACAATAGAAAAGAAATTAAGGACTTAATTGCTTATTTAAGATTAATTCATAATGATAAAGATAATGTTTCTTTAACGAGAGTAATTAACACTCCAAAAAGAGGAATTGGTCTAAAAACCATTCAAAATATAACCGAAAGAGCTGACTCTTTAGGGGTTAGTATGTATGATGCTATTTCATCAGGAAAAGAGTTAGCTTTTAAAGAGACCATTGAAGATTTAAAAAAGGTATCAGAAAATATTACCTTAACAGAATTAATTGATAAAGTACTAGATACAACAGGAATGAGAGAAGAATTAGAAAAAGAAAACTCTTTAGAGTCAGAAGTAAGGTTAGAAAACTTAGAAGAATTCAAATCGATTACTAAAGCATTTGAGGAAAAAGAAGGACTAATATCTTTAGAAGATTTCCTTCTAGAGATAAGTCTTGTTAGTGACGTTGAAGAATATAAAGACGATGACAATCGAATTAATTTAATGACAATTCACTCAGTTAAAGGACTAGAATTTGATCATGTGTTTATCGTTGGGTTAGAAGAAGGTATTTTTCCTCATATCAATAGTTTAATGGAAAATTCTGAATTAGAAGAAGAAAGAAGACTTTGCTATGTTGCCATTACCCGTGCTAAAAAAGACCTCCACTTAGTAAACACCCGTTGCCGAACATTATTTGGTAAAGATCAAGTCAATCCAACTAGTAGATTCCTTGCAGAGATTAATCAAGATTTAATCATAACTAATGTTCAGAAAGAAGATATGCCTGTTGTTAAAAAAGATAAAACAGAAATGTTTAGAGAAGAAGATGTTGACTATCAAGTAGGAGATTACGTCTATCATGAATCATTTGGAACAGGAAAAGTAGTAGAGGTAACTAACACTTTAGTAAGTGTAGCCTTTAAACATCCATATGGTATTAAAAAATTAATGAAAAACCACAAGAAGTTAGCAAAAGTAACAAATTAGAAGGGAGAGTACTATGCAAAAAGATTTAACGCTAGTAATCATGGCCGCTGGCATGGGAAATAGGTTTGGTGGCTTAAAACAAATAGAAGCTATGGGACCTAATGATGAGTTTATTATCGATTATTCGATCTATGATGCTATTTTAGCAGGCTTCACTAAAATTATATTTATTATTAAAAAGGAAAATTTTGAAATATTCAAAAAAACAATTGGTTCGCGGGTGGAAGATAAGATAAAAGTAGAATATGTTTTTCAAGAATTAAATAATATACCGCAAGGTTATACAATTCCAGACGAAAGACAGAAACCCTTAGGAACAGCTCAGGCTATTCTTTGTTGTAAAGAATATGTTCAAACTCCTTTTATGATTATTAATGCCGATGATTTCTATGGAAGAGATGCCTATTTTAAAGCTAGTGAATATTTAAAAACTGTGGATAAAGAGGGTACAGATTATGCAATGGTAGCTTATCATGCTAAAAATACCCTATCAGAAAACGGAGCGGCTAAAAGAGCCATATGTATGATTGAAAATAATCATTTAGTTGATTTAATAGAAAGTAGTGTAGAAAGAAAAGAAAATAAAATAATTGCTTCACCATTTAGTAATATTCCTGCTTTTGAAATAGAAGAAAATCAAACAGTATCAATGAATATGCTTTTATTTACTCCTACAATTTTTCACTTTATTGAGGAAAATTTTTTAAATTTTCTAACTGAGAACAAAGAAAATCTATTAACTGCAGAATACTTAATTCCTGATCTTTTACAAAAGTTAATTAAAGGAAAAAAAGCAAAGGTTAAAATATTGGAAACAACCTCTACTTGGTATGGAGTAACTTATAAAGAAGATAAAGAAAGTGTACAAAAAGCTATTTTACAGTTAATTACTGATGGAATTTATCCTGAAAAGTTATGGAGCAAATATGAATAGAGAAGACGAACTATTAAACATTTTATTAGCACAAGAATCAGAAAAGTATACTCTAATTATCAATAAAAAAGTTCCTAATCAAGAACTAATGGTCTTAAAGGAAAATAGTTTAGAAGGGGCCAAAAAATACTATCCTGATAAAGAATTTGAAATATTAGTAGAAAAAGAAAGTTTAAAAGTAGTTTTAGAAAAGATAAAAAGTCTAGTCTTAACCGATTATGATGTAGTATTTTTAGATAACTTAAAGTTCGAAGATTTTTATCTTACTGAAAGATATTTAAACAAATATACAGGAGTAAGAAGTATTGTCATTGATTCTAGATGTCGTAACTTAGAGTCTTCTAAAAGTAAAAAAATAGAGGAAAAAATTAAAGAAGAAATAGACAATGCTACTAGTACATATACTTTAAATGCCTTTGAAGAATTACTCTTAGGCAAAAGTATAGAAGGAATCAAAGAATATGCTAAAGAAAAAAATATTTCTCTAAATTTACAATAAAAT
This sequence comes from uncultured Clostridia bacterium, assembly GCA_948433435.1. Classification (GTDB taxonomy): domain Bacteria; phylum Bacillota_I; class Bacilli_A; order RF39; family UBA660; genus UBA2730. Next base: position 22,242 of record CAOJDX010000018.1, on the reverse strand, counting down.
ACTTTTAAATTAGTTACAATTATCTTATAATATAAAGAGAGGAGGAATAAAATTGACAAATAAAAAAGAATTATATCCTAAAGTATTTACTTGGCTTTTCGTTGGACTATTAGTAACATTTATAACAGGATATGCCTTATCCTTAAACTTTGGCTTAGTAAGTGATTTACTTACAGGAGGAAGCTATTTTCTATTAGTTGTAGTAGAATTCGCAATTGCTATCTTTTTTTCAGTAAGACTATCCAAAATGTCTAAATTAACAGCAATGATCTGTTACTTACTTTATTCATTTATAACAGGAATAACTTTTTCAACAATCTTTGTAGTCTTCGCTTTAGAGTCAATTATGTTAGTATTTGCTGTAACTTCCATTACTTTTGGAATCTTTGCTCTAATTGGATATACTACAAAAAAAGATTTATCATCTTGGGCAACTTTCTTATTAATGGCTCTATTAGGTGTTGTTGTAACGAGCATTATTAATATTTTCTTACAAATACCAACCCTAGACTTTGTAATAACCCTAATTTCCATTGTAGTATTTATAGGGTATATCATTTATGACATGAAAAGAGTAGAATTTTTAGCAGATTTTAACGAAGAAAGCGGTCCAATATATGGAGCATTTCAATTATATTTAGATTTTATTAATCTATTCTTAGATTTACTAAAATTATTAGGAAAAGCAAACGATAATTAATAAGATTAGGTTTTACCTGATCTTTTTTTTTGTTATAATAATAGTGGTGATAACAATGGATAAAGTAAAGAAAAGAATAGAAGAATTATCAGAGATATTAAATGAGGCAAATTATAACTATTACGTTAAAGATGACCCTACTATAACTGACCAGGAGTTTGATAAATATCTAAGAGAATTAACAGAATTAGAAGAAAAATACCCAGAGTATGCTAGTATAGATTCTCCTACTAAAAGAATAGGAGGAGAGGTTTTAGATAGTTTCCAAAAAGTGACACATGAAAAACCAATGATGTCCCTAAGTGATGTTTTTTCCGAAAGTGAAGTAGTAGCTTTTGATGAAAGAATAAAAAAAGAAGCTATAATTCCTGAATATGTTTGTGAATTAAAAATCGATGGCTTATCCGTTTCCTTATTATACAAAGAAGGAGTTTTAGTCCGAGCAGCTACCAGAGGAGATGGAGTAGTAGGTGAAGATATTACCCATAATGCAAAAACAATTAAGTCGATTCCTCTAAAACTAAAAGAAAAAGTTGACATTGAAGTTCGTGGAGAAATATTCATGAGTAAAAAAATGTTAATAAAAGTAAACGAAGAAAGAATTAAAAATGGTGAAAAACCATTGCAAAATGCCCGAAATGCTGCCGCTGGATCCATGAGACAACTAGATAGTAAAATAACCGCTAAAAGAGGGCTGGATACATACATCTATCATTTACCTAATCCTGAAGATTATGGAATTAAAACTCATATGGAAGCTTTAAAATTTATGGAAAAATTAGGTTTCAAGGTCAATCCCAATAATAAATTAGTAAATAATATTCAAGAAGTATTATCCTTTATCTTAGAAAAAACAGAAACAAGAAAAACTCTTCCTTATGATATTGATGGGATAGTAATTAAAGTAAACAATTTAACTGACCAAGCAAATTTAGGTTTTACAGCAAAATATCCCAAATGGGCCACTGCCTATAAATTTCCAGCAGAAGAAGTATTAACCAAATTACAAGATATTATTTTTACGGTAGGTCGTACTGGACAAATTACTCCAAATGCAGTTTTAGATCCAGTTATCGTTATGGGTTCAACTGTTTCTCGAGCAACTCTCCATAATGAAGATTATGTGAAAGAAAAAGAGTTAAAAATCGGGGATATTGTATCAATTAGAAAAGCAGGAGATGTCATTCCAGAAGTAGTAGAAGTCAAGAAAGAAAGAAGAACTGGCCAAGAAAAAGAATTTATCATGATTAAAAACTGTCCGATATGCGAAACTATGCTGATTAAGAAAAAGGAACAAGTAGACTATTATTGTCCAAATGAGCATTGTCCATCTAGAAAAGTAGAAGGTCTAATTCATTTTGCTAGCCGTGATGCGATGAATATTGAAGGTTTAGGAGAAAAAGTAATGGAAGACTTTTTTAACTTTAACTTTATCACAGAAATTCCCGATATTTATTTATTACAAAGTCATAGAGAAGATTTAACGAGATTAGAAGGATATGGAGATAAATCGATTACCAAACTACTAGAAGCAATTGAAAAAAGTAAGGAAATTTCATTAGAAAAACTTTTGTTTGGACTAGGAATTTCCCACGTAGGAAGTAAAACTGCTAAAATTTTAGCTAGTTACTATCATGATATAGATAATCTCATGGAAGCAACCTATGAGGAATTAAATACGATTCCTGATATTGGTGACACTATTGCCAAAAGTGTTAAAGAATACTTTAATAATTCTAAAAACCAGGAAATAATAAAAAAATTAAAAGAGTATGGGCTCAATATGTCTTACTTAGGCAAAAAGATTATTCAAAACGAATTTTTTACGGGAAAAACTTTTGTTTTAACAGGTAGTTTAACTCTTTATACCAGAGAAGAGGGAAAAGAATTAATTGAATCTCTTGGAGGAAAAACAGCCGATTCTGTTTCTAAAAAAACAGCAGCTGTCATAGTAGGTGAAAATCCAGGAAAAAAATATGAGAAAGCAAAAGAATTAAATATTCCTATATTAACAGAACAAGAGTTTAAAGAAAAAATAGACAGCTTAAACAATTAGTGAAAGGAAGTATAAATAAAGTGGAAAAAGTAATTATCGAAGTTGGCTCTACCAACACCAAAATAGACCTTTACAATGGACAAGAAGTAAAAAGAATGGAAGAATTAACGATTCTATTTAAGCAAAATTATCAAAAAAATAAAAAAATCATGTCAGAAGATTGTGAAACTTTAATAAATAAAGTAAAAAAACTAAAAAAGAAGTATCAGGACATCTTTGTATGTGGCACAAGTATTTTTAGAGATTTATCAGAAGAGGAAAGAAATATTTTTTTAAGAGACTTTGAACAACAAACAGGTGAAAAATTTCATATTATTACTCAAAAACAAGAAAATGAACTTACTGTTTTAGGAGCAACTAGAGAAGTAGAAGAAAAAGTATGTGTCTTTGTAGGCGGAGGCGGATCAACAGAAATTTCCATATCTGATCATCAAAAAATAATTGATAGTAAAAATTCTCTTATTGGAGTTATGGATATTATGGATAAGTTTCCAGACTTAGCCTCTGATCTAGCTAGTACTTCTTTAGAAGAGGTAATGGACTATATTGAAACAAGATTAGAAATACCAAATCAAACAGCAGATATTTTAATATTAGCTGGAGGAGGACATGAGACTTTTGCTAGAGGATCAGGAATAAAATATGAAAATAATACCCAATATCAGGATATATGTGCACCTATCATGATGGATATTCATACAAGAATAGAAGAAACTAAACGTTATTATGAAGAAATATCATTAGAAGCAATTAAGAAAAAAGTACCTAATCCTGATTGGTGGTTTGCTACTAGAGCGATGTGTGCATTTGTCCTAGTAGTAGCCAAAAAAGTAAAAGCTAAATATATCATACCAACCAATATTTCTATGGTTTATGGAATTATAGAAAATATTTAAATAGGAGATAATGGTTATGTATGAAGCAGTTTTAAAAAATAAAGAATATATAGAATTAACAGAAAAAATAGGAAGAATGAAATTTATTACTGATAATAAATGGGATTGGGAACATGGTCTAGGTCATTACAAAAGAGTAGCTATGTATACGAAAAAAATTTTAGAACAATTAAATGCAGAGGAAAGAATAATTGATCTTGGAATGACTGCAGCCTTATTACATGATATAGGGTTAAGTGAAAGTGGTCCTAATAAGATAGACCACGCTCTAAAAAGTAGCATGATGTTCCAAAAGTTTTTAATTCAGACAGATATTACTATTTCTGAAAAACAAATGCTAGAACAAGCAATAAAGGATCACTCAAATGGAAATGATATAAGATCAAATATAGGTCTTGCTTTAGTATTAGCCGATAAACTAGATGTTACTTATCATAGAACAATAAATTCAAGTATACAAGATAATATCAATAAAGAATATCAAAAAATACAAAAAGTAGATATTGAAATTAATGACAAAGACTTAATAGTAAAATATGTAGTAGAAGGAATATTAAATTTTGATATTATAAAAGAATGGCCTAAATGTATAACAATTCCAAAGAAAATAGCACATTATCTAAAGAAGAATTGTATATTTATAGTTAACGATGAAATAGTTAATCTATAATAGATAGTAATTTCAAAATCAATAAGTAATAAAGTAAAGAAAATAAAAATAATCTATTAAAGATTTCTGCTGAAAAGACAAAAATAGAGTGGCATATTTTATTATACATAAAACCTAGTAGAAGATTTTAAGTAGTTTATTGGTGATAGTAAAAACTTTTTATGAAAAAAACTTCCAATATTTAATATTTTATAGTAAAATATCGTCGGTGAAATAATTATGAATAAACAGACAAAAAATATAAAAGACATACTTCGTTCGTTAGCCGAAATAGAAATACTACGAAAAAAGTATAAAATTGGAAATAAAGAAATAATATCAGTTTTTGATCTAAAGCTTCTAAGTATAAAAGGACATGAGTATATAGTATTTAAATATGAAAATAAAGTTATTAAAATACATAGAAAATATTTTGTTGGAATTCATAATCTTGATCAACAGAATATTTTATCGCTTATAGGAATTCCAACAAAAAGAATACTTTTGCCAACAGATCCAATATATGATTTAGAAGAAAATAATATAGAGGGATATGCAATGGACCTCATTACTGATGAAAAAGATATTTCAAGTGAAACAGTAAATCATCTTTTAGAAGAAATGAGTATAATATATAGTGATAAAAACTTACTAAGTGAAAAAGGAATATTGTTAAGAGATCTACATAATGGTAATGCAGTTTACAACGATAAAATCAATATAATAGACTCAGGAAGATACATAAATACAAATGTATATTGTCCAAATTATATAAGTGATTATTTATCTTTATTATTAAAAAGTAATAATCAAGTGTTGCTTGAAGAATATATTGGAGAAAATAATACGAGATAAGTTAATAATTTCTTTTATAAATATATTATGGAAACAGTTTTATATAAGGTTACTAATACAGAAAAAATTGCATATTTATCCAAAATTTCTGCATATCTAAAATATCTTTCGAAGGAAATGGATACTCAAAATTATCTAAATATAATAGAATCTATTAGCAATAAAGAAATGACAGTAGAAGAGTTAGCAAAGAAATTAATTAAAACAACAAAAAATATGAGAAAATGATACCTTGAAAAATAAAAAGTTCTAAAAGTGATTTAAAAAGATATTCTATTACTATTATTCGACAATTAACTAAAAAAATTCTGTTAAAAATAATTTACAAAATTAGATAAATATGTTATAATATAGGCCAATTAAGGGGGCTAATAACATGTTTTGGAATAAGGATAAAATACCTAATCTAAAATTAGAAGAGGAAGACCAAGATTTATTTAAAATAGATGAAGAAGAGATAGAAGAAGCAGTTTTGGAAGAGATCAGTCAAGAAAAGTCAAAATTAGAAGAAGTAGAAGAAATAGAACTAGAGAAAAAAGAACAACTTCCAGGTCTACATACTGAAAATAATATCAAAAAGATGAATAAAATTTTAAATCTTGCTATGATCATTGTCATTATATTTAGTACACTAATTATTACCGATGTTATACTAGTATCACGTATTGGTAAAGGACCATATTTTGCGCTCAAAACAAAAACCTATAATGATGGAGGAACTAAAGTTTATTATGGTTTAGGTTATAAAGTAATTAAATACGATCAAAAAGATGGCAGAAAGGATATCGTTTTAGGAAATTGGCAATTAAAATATGATACAACTCCCATCAAAACAACAATCTTAGACTTAGCCTTAGACTTTAATAACAACTTAGAAGAAGCCTTATCAATCTATATGAATCACTATTTAAAAGTATCAGGAAAAATCGAAAAAATTGAAAAAGATCAAATAACATTAATTTATAAAGACGAAGAAAAGAAATACATGACTAGATTAATATGCAATATTTTAAATAACTCTAGTAGATATCATGAAAATGATTCCATTGAATTGGTAGGAACTTTATATAATTATACAAAAGAAAATCACTTAAAACTTTATATGAAAAATTGTTATATAAAAAAATAACTTACTTAAAAGAAAAGATAATAAATAGAATTAAATAAATTAATAAAAAATGAATAAGCTCCAGTAGAGGAGTTTTTTTCTTCCAAAAGTGAATTTGACATCGTATCATAAATAATGAAAAATAGTCAATTAAAATTATTAGGATATCATTTAAAATCATGATATAATAAGAAAGAAAAAGCTTGTTAAGGCAAGTACAGAAAGGAGAAGGACATGGAAGAAAAACTATCTATTGATGAAGTAAAGCATGTAGCAGAATTGGCCAAAATAAGAATTAATGACCAAGAATTAGAAAAATATCAAATTGAGTTAAAAAAGTTATTTAACGAATTAGAAAAAATCAATCAAGTAAAAGGTTATGACGAAGAAATTATCATCACTCCAACAGAGGAAAAATGTGAATTAAGGAAAGATGAAATAGGAGACATGTTAAATCCTAAAGATATTTTAAAAAATGTCCCACGTCATAGTGGAAATTATATAGAGGTTCCGGTGGTTATCAATGAGTAAATATTTAGACAAAAGTATTATAGAATTAAATGAATTATTAAAAACAAAAAAAATAACTCCTTTAGATTTAGTAGAAGAAGCTTTTACTAAAATTGAACAAGAAAAAGAGTTAAATGCTTTTATCACATTAAATAAAGAAGAAGCTTTAAAAGAAGCCAAAGAATTGGAAAACTTAGAAGTAGATAATTTATTATTTGGGATCCCAATAGCTATAAAAGATAACATTTTAACAAAAGATTTAAGAACAACTTGTGCTTCCCATATGCTAGAAAATTTTATTCCAATATACGATGCTACAGTAATAGAAAAAATTAAGGAAAAACACATGATCATTATTGGAAAAACTAATATGGATGAGTTTGCTATGGGTTCATCTAGTAGAACAAGCTATTTTGGTGCTCCTCATAATCCATGGAATAAAGAAAAAATATCTGGAGGAAGTAGTGGAGGAAGTGCGGTTGCTATCTCTGCTAGGCTATTGCCTCTTGCTTTAGGAAGCGATACAGGTGGAAGTATTCGCCAACCAGCAAGTTATTGTGGAATAGTGGGAATGAAACCAACATATGGAAGAATCTCTCGTTATGGGGTAGTAGCTTTTGCATCGAGCCTAGATCAAGTAGGACCTATGACTAGAAACGTTTATGAAAATGCTTTGCTTTTAAATAGTCTAGTAGGAAGAGATGAAAAAGATTTAACTTCATCAAAAAAAGAACCAGAAGATTTTACAAGAAAAATAGGCCAAGATATTTGTAAAATGAAAATCGCTATTCCCAATTATTTTATGAGTGATATAGTAACAGAGGAAATTAGAGACAAGATAAAAGAAGTTATTCAACTTTTAGAACAAAAAGGAGCAATAGTTGATTATGTCGATATAGCTTATCTAGAAAATGCAGTTACCTTATATCAGATTATCGCTATGGGAGAAGCCAGTTCTAATTTAGCACGATTTGATGGAATACGTTATGGACATTCTAAAGAAAATCCTAAAGATATTGATGATGTCTATTATGGTAGTAGAGAAGAGGGATTTGGAGAAGAAGTTAAGAGAAGAATTATGGTAGGATCATATATTTTAAGTGGGGATAATGCTAAAAAATATTACGACAAAGCCTTATCAATTAGAAGTGACATTCGAACAAGTTTCCTAAAAACATTCGAAGAATATGATTTAATTATTGGACCAACGACTACCACAACGGCTTATGATTTAACAGAACCAACGGATCCTGTAAAAACATTTTTTGATGATGTTTTAGTAATTCCAGTTAATATGGCAGGTTTACCTGGCTTAAATATACCTGTAGCCTTTTCTAAAGAACAGATGCCAATAGGTCTACATATTATTGGTAAACCTTTTGATGAATCTACAATCTATCAATTAGCTAGTTTCATAGAAAAGGAGCTAAATCTAAACTTAAATCCTAAAGGAAGTGATGAAGATGAGTAATTATATTCCTACAATCGGAATTGAAGTACATGTTGAGTTAAAAACAAATAGTAAAATATTTTCAAGTAGTAAAAATGGTTATGGGATGGGAGCTAATACATTAACAAATGTCATTGACTTAGGGTATCCAGGCACTTTACCAACAGTCAATGAAGAAGTTATTAATATTGCCATAAAAGCTGCAACAGTTCTTCATTGTAAAATTAGAAAAATGATGCATTTTGATCGTAAAAATTATTTTTATCCAGATAATTCGAAAAATTACCAAATTACCCAAAGCAGAACACCAATAGGATATGATGGTTATATCGAAATAGAGCTAAATGGAACTAAGAAAATGATTGAAATAGAGGAAATACATATTGAAGAAGATACCTGTAAAAGTGCCCATAGGAAAAACATAACCTTGCTAGATTTTAATCGAGCTGGAGTACCATTAATTGAAATTGTTACAAAGCCCTGTATAGCATCAGCAGAAGAGGCAAAACTGTATATAGAAAAGTTAAGAGAAACTCTTTTATATGCCAATATCTCTGATTGTAAAATTGAAGAAGGATCCATGAGATGTGATGCTAATGTTTCTCTTAGAAAAGAAGAAAGTGACCCTTACGGAACGAAAGTTGAAATTAAAAATATTGGTTCAATAAGTAATGTTAAATTAAGTATTGAAAAAGAAATTATTCGTCAACAAAAATTATATGAAAATCACGAAACTTTCCAAGAACAAACAAGAAGATTTGATTCCAAACTAAATGATACTGTTTTAATGCGTATTAAGGAAACAGGAAATGACTATCGTTATTTTCCAGAACCTGATATTCCCTATCTTTATTTAACCGATGAACAAATAGAAGAAGTTCAAAAGACAATTCCCATACTACCAGATGAAAGAAGAAAACTATATGAAGAAAGAAAAATGTCGAAGGTTAATATAGAAAAACTAATCGCTCATCCTGAGCTTAGTGACTTTCTAAATCAATATCTAGAAACCTCAATTGATTTTCAAATAGCCTCTAATCTTCTTTTAGGAGACATTTCATCTTATTTAAACAAAGAAAATAAATTATTAAAAGAGACTAAATTGACAAAAGAAAAATTCACAGAAATTGTGGAAAAAACCAGTAATAGAACATTAACAAGTAAAAATATAAAAGAGTTATTAACAGATATTTTAGAAAAAGATCAAACTATTAGTGAATTGATAAAAGAAAAAAATATTTCTAATATTACTGATGATCATATTTTAAAAGAGATTATTCAACAAGTTCTAGAAAATAATCCAGAAAGTGTTAAGGACTATTTAGATGGTCATGACAGAGCCTTAAAATATTTAATGGGACAAATAATGAAAGAAACAAAAGGAAGTGCTGATCCATTATTAGCCACTACTATTTTAAAAGAAGAATTATCATTAAAAAAATAAATTTGATAAACCAAATTACATAGTGTATAATAGATATACTAGGGAGCTGATAAAATGAAAAAGAAAATAAAAGACAATAAAGTAATCATAATAATTGTTATTGCTTTAATAATTCTTTCTATAATTTTAGTAAAATTACTAGATAATTATAGCAATGAATCTGGAGCAATTTATGGCAGTCGCCTAGATGGAATAGAAAAAGTAGAAATCACTTCTAAAATAAAAAAAGATATTATTGAAAATATCGAATCAACAGAAAGAGTACAAAAAGTATCAGTTAATCTTCAAGGAAAAATTATTAATATTGAAGTAATTTTAAAAGATGAAATTGCACGAGAAGATGCCAAACCATTAGCAGATAAAGTAGTTGAAAAATTAACAGATGAGCAAAAAAAATTCTATGATATACAAATATTTTTAAAGAAAAAAACAGAAGATCCCGTTTTTCCAATCATAGGATATCGTCATCACAATAAAGAAACATTTTCATGGACATTAGATAGATAGAAATAGGAGCTAATATGAAAAAGAAACTGATAATAATAATCCCTATATTAATAGCAATAACTACTTTTATCCTAGTTTATCGCTATTATAATAAAGAAGACAAAACAACAACATTAACAGTAGTAGAGAAAAAATGGATAGAAGAAAATAAAGATAAAGTAATAGATTTTGAAATTATCAATGATTATCCATTATATGGAATGAATGGAGAAGGTGTCTTTTTTGATTTTACCACCGATTTTGAAAAAAATATTAATCTAGAATTTAATAAAATTCCCTATTTAAAGGAATCAACACCAACTACTAATAGTTATCGAATTCGGATACTAAATAATAAAGATAAAATAACTAATAAAGATTTATCCCTATTTACAGATACATATATTGCGATAGGTAAAACCTATCAAAGATTAAATCATATCAAAGATATGAAAAATCTAACTTTTGGTGTCTTTAAAAATGACTCGGAAGAAATCAGCTATTATTTAAAATCAGGTACAAATTTATCTTTTCAAAATTATGAATCAATTGACCAATTATATACCGCTTTAGATAATAACGAAGTAAATATGATTATTGTTCCTAACATAATGTATCTTGATAAAACAATTAATTCTAACTATTCAATTAATTATTATTTTCCAGAAATAACCAAAAAAATTGTTTTAACGTTAAGCGACTCTAATGAAGAATTAAACAAAATAGTAAAAAAGTATTATACAAAGTGGAAAGCCACAAGATATGTTAAAGAGTATAATAAGGCATACCTAAATTATTACCTAAATAAAAATAACATTTCGGCTAAAGCTAAAGCTTCTTTAATGTCCAAAACTTATACTTATGGTTATGTAGAAAATACCCCTTATGAGGTCATGGTAAATGGAAAAGTTAAAGGAATAGCAGGTGAATATATTGATAGAATTTCAAGACTCACTAGTATTGAATTTAACTATAAAAAATCCCCTAATAAAAAAGCCTTGAAAAAAGCTATAAAAGATGGAAAAATAGATATTTATTTTGATTATTATAACTACTCAGATAAGAAATATTTATCAACACTATCAACTTTTGTTGAAGAATATGTTGTTTTAGGAAAACAAGAAGATAACCATATTATTAATTCCCTTGAAAGTTTGAAAGATAAAAGTATTGTGATGTTAGAGGATGATTCATTGTATAATTACTTTGAAAATAACTCTCGTAGTCATATTACTAAAGTAAATAAAGTAGAAGAATTAACAAAACAAGCCAAAGATGGCAATAAACTAATTGTAATTGATCGAGAAATTTATAATTATTACCATAAAAACAAAAACATCTTTAAAAAATATGATTTATTATATATGGATACTATGATGAATGATTATAAATTTATGATTAAAGAAAATAATAAATCATTCTATAATTTATTTAACTATATTATTAATACCAACTCATATTACAACTATCGCAACAGTGGTTTAAACTCTTTACATGCATCTATTTTAGAAGATGCTACATTCGAAAGAATTTATATAGTTGTATTAATGATTATTTTCTTACCAATAATAGTAATCATCATAATATATTTATATTTAAAACATAAGCATAAAAAGAAAAAAGTAACTAAAATAGATCGACATAAATATACAGATATGTTAACATCCTTAAAAAATAGAAATTACTTAAATGCTAAAATGCCAGAATGGGGAGAATGTAAAGTATATCCTCAAGCGATTGTTATGGTTGATTTGAATAATGTAAAATATGTTAACGATAATCACGGTCATGAAGCAGGGGATAAACTCATTATTAAGGCAGCTTCTATCTTAGTAAACACTCAATTAGAAAATAGTGAAATTATTCGTACAGATGGAAATGAATTTTTAATCTATTTAGTTGGCTATAGCAAAGAACAAGTAGATACCTATACAAAAAAATTATTTAAAGAAATGAAAGAATTACCACATGACTTTGGAGCAGGAGTGGGTTATAGTATGATAGCAGATGATATCAAAACATTAGATGATGCTATTAACGAAGCAACCTTAGACATGATCGCTTCAAAAGAGGAGTTAAAAAAGTAAAGGTGGGATATAAATGGAGCAAGCAAGGGCTTTCTTAAAAAGAGCAATTAATATTATTAATAGGCCTTATATGAGAATACTTCCTGGACAGCTTGCTTTTTTTTGTATTATGTCTTTAATTCCCATTATTGCACTACTCGGATCACTTGCAAACTATTTTTCTATTTCGCTAGACTCGATAAAAGAAATTACTTCTAATATTCTGCCGATTGACTTATCGACACTATTTACTTCCTCCGCAATAAGTGGAGAAGGACTTAATTTTAATATTATAATATTCTTTATAACAGCATTTATTTTAGCTTCGAATGGAATGCACTCAGTAATTATTACCTCTAATGAAATATACAATTATCCTTGTGAAGGGGTAATTGAAAGAAGATTAAAGGCTATTGCGATGACCTTTGTTTTAGTTTGTCTATTATTCTTTTTATTGGCAATAATCGTTTTTGGTGATTTGTTTTTTGATATATTACGAGAATATGCAACAAATAAAAAGGCTGTTGATCTTTTTCACTCAATTTATGATTATTTAAAACTACCCTTATCCTTAGTTTTGATTTATTTTAATGTAAAGCAACTATATTTAATGGCACCAGATAATAAAATATCTAGTAAATCGATAAAGTATTCATCGATATTTACAACAGCCATATGGATAATTGGAACAGAAATTTATTCCATATATGTAAAGTTTTTTTCTAACTACAATTTATTTTATGGAAGTATTTCTAATATTATTATCCTAATGGCATGGGTTTACTTTTTAGCTTATGTTTTGGTTTTAGGAATGGCCTTAAGTGCCAGTAATAGTCAAAATTAGATCTTATATGAATGAGGTCTTTTTTTGTTAAATTTACATTTAACAGATATATAATTCATCTGTTGATAAAATTATTTTTTTTAGGGGTGGGGAGAAAAGGAGAATTAAAATTGGTAATGGGAAATTACAACAAATAGAGAACCGCCTCCAAGTAAAAGATATTATAATTTATAGAATCATCTAATATAAAAGGTGGTGCAATAGATTCACTCAGAATTTGGACTAACCAAGGAAGACTTATTAGTGGAAATAAAGCTGATTGACAGAACCATTTTCTTGTGGAAGTCCTCATTTTACTATTATTAAATGGTAATAATTCAAAATACATGAAATAAAAATATAACTTGACAGATTGCATAAGCCTATTTTATTCGCCATTGAAAATTAAACAGATAAATGCTATAATAAAATAAGCGAGGTAATGCTTATATGAAGAAAAACATAAAGAAAATAGTAAATAATACAAAAAAATATTGTAAAAAAGTAAAAGAGGAACATCTAATAAAAGCATATCTAAAAGAAAATCCCCTTTTTATTATTTTTATATTGGTAAATATTTTAAATTCAACATTACTAAGATTCTTTACGATTAATACAGTCCAAAATTATTTATCAATAAAACCAATTATTGCAGATTTATCAGTGATTATTATAGCTGGCTCACTAGGATTTTTATTTAAAGCAAAGGGAAGATATCGTTATTGGATGACACTTACGATAGTTTTTACCGCAACCTGTATGATTAATTCCATTTACTATACGTTTTATACCTCTTTTGCCAGTTTTTCTATGCTAAACTTAACTCAGTTTATAGGTCCCGTTGGTGATGCTGTTGTTCAAAATGTTGTCCAATTAAAAGATTTAGCCTATCTTTTGGCACCAATAATTTTAATTTTAGTAAATCATAAATTGAAGAAAAAAGATTATTATAAAAAAATTGAACTACAACAAAAAAGAAAACAAAATGCCCTTAAAAGTTTAATTATCGGAGTTATTTTAGCAGTAAGTTTTATGCTCAGTTTAACTTCTTTGGAAGTAGGGCGATTTACTAAACAATGGAATAAAGAATATATCGTAATGCGATTTGGAATATATGTCTATCAGATCAATGATGGGGTTACTAGTCTTAAACCAAAAATTAATTCTATGTTTGGCCTAAATCAGGCGATAAAGGATTTTAATAATTACTATGAAGATAGAGAAAAAAATGATCCTTATGCTAATGGAACAAACGAATATACTGATATTTTAAAAGGAAAAAACATTTTAGTTATTCATGCAGAAAGTCTCCAAACAATAGCAATGAATACCAAATTTAATGATCAAGAAGTAACTCCTAACTTAAATCGCCTAGCTAGTGAAGGAATATATTTTTCCAATTACTATTCCCAAGTTAGTGTAGGAACAAGTAGTGATGCTGAACTTACCTTTACTACTAGTCTAATGCCTACTCAAAGTGGTACTGCTTTTGTTTCTTATTTTGACAGAACCTATATAGGACTTCCTAAAATTATGCAAGATAATGGCTATTATACATTTAGTATGCATGGAAATAATGCCGATTTTTGGAATCGAAGAGTAATGCACGAAAACTTAGGTTATCAAAAATTTTATAGTAAAAAAGATTATAAAATAACAGCTGAGAACACAATAGGGTTAGGAATTAGCGACAAAGACTTCTTTAGTCAATCCGTAGAAAAAATCGAAAAAATTGCTAGTAAAAATCAAAAGTATTACGGACAATTGATTACACTAACTAACCATACTCCGTTTGATGAGGTTGATAAATATGGTGAATTTGCTGTTGACATTAAAGAAAATATTCCAAATGAAGATGGTACTACGAATGAGGTAGTCTATCCATATATGGAGGGAACAAAATTAGGAAATTACTTTAAATCTGTTCATTATGCTGATAGTGCAATAGGAGAATTTATTAATAAATTAGACGAAAAGGGACTATTAGATAATACAGCAATTATTATTTACGGGGATCATGATGCTCGTCTTCCAGAAAAAGATTACAATCGCTTATTAAATTACGATAAAGAAACTGATAGTTTAAAAGACAAAGAAGATGAATCATATATTCAATTCGATAGTTACCAATATGAATTAAATCGAAAGGTTCCCTTTATCATTTGGACAAAAGATAAAAAATATAATAAAGAAATAAGTAATGCTATGGGAATGTATGATGCTATGCCTACACTAACTAATATGTTAGGAGTAGAGAAAAGTAAATATGCTCTAGGGCACGATATTTTCAATATTAAAGAAGATAATATTGTAGTATTTCCAAATGGAAATTGGTTAACTAATAAAGTATATTATAATAGCCAAAAGAATGAATATCTTTCACTTAATATTAATGAAACAATTAGTAATACTTATATTGATGAAAATACGGCCTATACTACTAAATTACTAGATGTATCTAATAATCTTATTGTTTATGACTTAATCGCTAAGTCTAAAGAAAAAGAAGAAAATAGTTTAACTAAAAACTTGAAAGAAGGTTCCTAAGATGAAACTAAAAAAAGGTGTAAAAAGGTTTTTATTAATAATACTGATTTTAATAATAGGAGGTTTAATTGCCGCTTATTTGCTACTAGATAACCCTAAATCTACTAAAAAAGTAAAGGTTTTAACATCTATTCCAGACTATGGTTATGAATTGAAAGACAACAAAAATCCTGAATTCAAAAAATTATTCTACCAATTAGAGAAAATTCTTAAAGAAGATCCAGTTAAAGAAGAGGAATATGTAAAAACAATTGCACAAATGTTTATTATTGATTTCTACTCTTTAAATGACAAATTAGCCAAAACAGATGTTGGGGGAGCTGAATTTGTTCACAAAAATGCCTTAGTAGATTTTTTAGAAAAATCTCAAGATACTATTTATAAGTATGTAGAAAGCAACCTTTATGAGGATAGAAGTCAATCTTTACCAACGGTGAAGGAAGTTACAGTGAAAAGAGTGGAAAAGTCTCCTTTTACCTATGGAGAAAATTCTGATGAAGAAGCTTACACAGTAGAGGTGGAATGGGAATATACAGATACCTCGACAAGTAATGGCTATCAAACAGAAGCTACCTTAGTATTTGTCCATGAAGATAAAAAGTTATCTTTAGTAGAATTACAGTAATGGAGGCGAGATAATGAAGAAAGAACAAAAAGATAAGGAAATAAAACCTTCTAAAAGTCGTATAGCAGTTTTAATCTTAACCATTTTAACTCTAATTAGTAGTATTATATGTATAGTGGATTTATATTTACTAACTACTTTAGAAAGTTTAAAAAAGTACTTTTATATAGCTATTGCTGTACTAATACTAATTGATTTTTTGCTAATACTCAAAACTAGAAAAAGGTTTAAGAAAAAGAAAGAGAAAACCTATAAAAACAAGGGTATTATTACCTTTCAAGTTTTTTATTTATTGATCACTACCATCTTTGCAATTGCTGTTACCTATATTTACAACTATTTAGGAAGTTTTAATAAAAATATAGTAACTTATTCTTCAAGCTTAGTGGTAATGAGTGATAACAAAGCCGATAACATAAAAGATATCAAAAATTATACTATAGGAATTTTAAAAGATAAAACTTCTCCAGAAGGATATATTATTCCAAAAGAGATGATTAAAGAAAATAACTTAGAAGATTATAATACCATCAAAAAGTATAATAATTACTCATCTATGATTGCAGATTTATATGCAGGAGATATTGAAGGTATTTTTATATCAAGTGATTATGTTTCGATGTTTAGCAGTATTTCAACCTATGAAACCATCAAAGAAGACACTAAAGTGATTCTAAAAAAAGAGAAAAAAATGGCTAAAGCTACAACTAGCAAAAAAGAAAAAATCTCATCAGGAAAAAAAATAACAGAACCATTTACGATTCTTTTAATGGGAGTAGATTCAACAGATGAAGGACTTGCTAAAAATACTGTAGCGAATGGAGATTCTCTAATTCTAATTACATTTAATCCAAAAACCTTAAATGCAACAATGTTAAGTATTCCACGTGATAGTTATGTCCCAATTGCCTGTTGGTCAAATAAAGCTGAAAATAAAATAACTCATGCTGCAGCTTATGGAACAGATTGTATGATGCATACGATTGAAGATTACTTTGATATAAATATCGATTATTATGCTAAAATAAACTTTAAAGGACTTGTTCATTTAGTAGACGCTATAGGTGGAATTGATGTCGAAGTGCCAAAAGACTTATGTACAGATGATTCCTCTCGAGGAAAAGAAGTTTGTATTAAAGAGGGACAACAACATTTAGATGGAGAAGGAGCCTTGGTTTTAGCTCGTAACCGTAAACAATTAACTGGTGGAGATTTAGATAGAGGACAAAATCAACAATTAGTAATCCAAGCTTTAATTAATAAAATGAGAACCATTAATAGTGCCAGTAAATTTTTAGATATCTTAAATACAGTATCTTACAATCTAGATACAAACTTTACAACCAATCAAATATTATCTTTCTATAATATTGCTGAGGATATTTTAAATAATAATTTAGCCAAAGATGATGCCGACTTAGTTAATATTACCAGACTATACTTACAAGGTGATGGGCAAATGATCTATGATGAAAATATGCGAATGATGTTATGGAATTATATTCCCAATAAAAATAGTAGAAAAGATATCATCAGTGCGATGAAAATAAACTTAGGTCTGGAAGAACATGAAAAAATAAAAGAATTTAGTTTTTCAATTAATGAAGAATATGAAAAAGAAATTATAGGTTATGGACCATATAAGTCAGGATCGAGTTATTCATTAGTACCAAACTTTATTGGTTTATCTAAAGAAAGAGCCGAGATAGTAGCAAATAGAAGTGGAGTTAGGGTTATTTTTAAAGGAACTAGTGGAACAGTAACCAGTCAAAGTATACCAGAAGGAAAGAGAACGGATAAATTTTCAGGTAGTATTACTTTAACACTATCAGGATCAACATCATCAAATAGCAATACAACTACTCCACCGAAAAATGATACTGATAAAGATAAAAATGATACAGAAGATAATGGAAAAGATGATCAAGAGGAATCTAAAGATGATCAAGGAAAAGATCCAGAAACACCTCCTAGTACTGAGGAAAATCCAAAACCTCCAGTAACTGTGCCAGACGAATAAAATGATTTAAAATAAAAATATAAGGATAATGAGTAAAAACATTATCTTTTTTGTTTCTAATTTTATTGGGTAATCAAAATACCCTTTGACAAAATGCCTCGGGGGGGGAGAATAGAAATATAAAGATAAAATAAAAGAGTAAAAGTATGGAAGAAAAGAAGAAAAATAAAGAAATAATCACAGTAAGTTTAGTTTTATTACTAGTAATAGTGATTGTCGGAGTAAGTTATGCCGCCTTTACTTTTAGTAAAACAGGTGTAACAGAAAATGCCATCACAATGGGTGCTGTAACGATGATTTATACAGAAGGAGAAAATCAAATAACTATCAACAATGCAGTTCCAATAACAGAAGAAGTTGGAAAAACATTAAGTGATGAAAACTATGTCTTTGATTTTACGATTAATATTAAAACAGGACCAAAGATGCCTATTTCTTATGAAGTAACAGCGATAAAAGATTCCTCATCAACTATGGGCAATGAAGATGTTAGATTGTATTTACAAAAGTCTTTAGATGGTACCAATTATAATGAAGAAGTATTAGAACCAAGTCCTTATACACCATTAGATGTTGATGATGAGTTTGGAGCAAAAGCTGGAGAAATGGTCATGGATGTAGGAAGTGTTAGTGAGAAAGTAACCTATTATTACCGTTTAAGGATGTGGGTCGATTCAAGTTATGAATTAAGTAGTGAAGCTAAAAGCTTTACTGTAAAAGTGAATGCTTATGGTAAGGAAGGTGGCTATAGACAAGAAGGAGATCCCGCTTCTCCAGAGATAGTTGAAGGAATCATTCCTGTAATTTATGATGAGGAAAACAGCACTTGGGTAAAATCAAGTACTAATCAAGGAGAATGGTACGATTATGACAATCAGATGTGGGCTAATGCGGTAACCATTAAAGATAATACAAAAAGAGGAATTTATAAAAATGCTGCTATTGGAACACCAGTGGCTATAGAAGATATTAATGCCTTTATGGTTTGGATACCCAGATATAGTTATACACTAGGAAATACGTATGGATACCAAATAGAAGGAGCAGAAACACCAAGTGAGACAACTCCAGGAGCTTTTGATATTAAGTTTGTTGATCAAAATATTATAGATATGGGAAGTGGAAAGTATACAGGAGACACACCAGACAACTACTTTACACCAAGCTCTTTCTGTTGGGGAGATACCTGTGATGATGAGGCAACAAGAAAAGATCCAGAAAATATAGAATTATCTGGAATCTGGGTATCCAAGTTTAAAATAACAGAATCCATTACTGATATTTCATCATTACCCGATAAAATGTTTTGACTCAATATCCCATTTCAGACTATTTTACCAAAATACAAACGGTAATGAATGGAGAAAGTGGTTTAATTAATTATGGTTTTAGTGGAAATTATGATACCCATTTGACCAAAAATACGGAATGGGGAGCCTTTACCTATTTATCTCAAAGTAAATATGGCAAATATGGTAATAAAAATTATGTGGGAGAAAATAAAGTTATTTATCAAAATGTTTCCTCATCTCCTTCAAAATCAGGCTGTAGTTGGGGTGAAAAGGTCTCAACTGATGATTCTACAACTCTTTATGGTTGTCCATATGCTTATAATTATATTGATAAGGGTACAGGTGCTTCAACAACAGGAACAATTTATGGAATTTATGATACAGTGGGGCCCGTATCTGAATATGTTATGGGAAATTATAAAAATTCTTCAGGTCGCTCAACTAAGAATACCTCTAATTTTATTGGATTACTTGCATATGATGGAACTATGTATGGTACTATAGCATTTCCAAATAGAAGATATTATAATTTATATACAGATTCAATAGGGATTAAAGGGGATGCTACTAATGCTGATGGAACAAGTAAATTTTATTTTAATGGTTCTTCATCAATTTTTGTGGGCCTTGATACTTGTGTATGGTTTACTAGGGGAAAACGAGGATATCCTACAAAACAGTCTAGTCCCTTTGCTTCTGATTGTTACCATGGTGGTTGGAGTAGTCCATCTGCACGTTTTGTAATGGTAACATGGTAACTTGTAGCTTAGTAAAATAAGCTTAAAAATCTTGCTTAGTTGATAACAAGATTTTTTCTTTTATTTGCCATAATTCAAATAATATTTTATAATAATTATAATGAAAGTGAGGGTACTTAAATGAAAAAACTCACCATAGTAATTGTAAATTATAATGACTATTCAACAACCAAAACACTAATAGATAATATAAAAGATTATGAATGTCTAACCCAAATCTTAATAGTAGATAATCACTCAACAGATAATTCTTATAAGCAATTAAAAAAAATAGAAAATAAAAAGATAACAGTAATTAGAAATAATAAAAGTAAAAGCTATGCTGCTGGCTTAAATTTAGGAGCTAAATATTTAATAAAAAAATACGGAAAATGCAACATTATTTTCTCTAACTCTGATATTATAATAAAAGAAGAAACAGATTTAGTAAAATTATCTAAAGATACTGATAAATATAACATTGGAGTAGTAGGACCAGTAATTAATGAACATGGTACCCTTAATAGAGGTTGGCCTTTACCTACAACAAAAAAGGAAATACTTTATAACCTACCTTTCATTAGTCGATATTTTAAAAAGAAATATTCATCTTATAAAGAAAACCACTATGCTGAAGAGTTAGCTATTGTGGGAGCTGTATCAGGCTGTTTTTTCCTTGTTAGTAGTGACTTATTAAAAGAAATAAATTACTTCGATGAAACAACTCATCTCTATTATGAAGAAAATATTCTAGCGAAAAAAATTGAAAATACTAAGTATCAAATAGCAATTGATACAACAATAGAAGTAATTCATAATCACTCAGTAACTATAGATAAAGCAGAAAGTAGAATAAATAAATATAAAATATTAAAAACAAGTCAAAAATATTTTGTAGAAAAGTATTTGAAAGCAAATAAAATAGAATTATTTTTATTATGGATGACTAATAAATTATCTTTGATAATATTATATATCAGATGTTTTATAAAAAAATAGAAAAGGTGATATAATGAAAAAAAATAAAAAGGAAGAAAAATTGGAACCAACAAAAGATAGATTGATCAATAATATTTTATTAATAGTTATTTTAGTATTACTAGTATACATCTTATTTGCAACTGGCATTATTAAAATTAATACTAACAATAAGGTTAATAAAAATGAAGAAACAGAGAATATTGAAGAAAAAACAAAAATAAAAACAACTGATCCAATAATAAATAGCCTATATAAAAGTATTGAACTAGGAAGAAGTTATAGTGCTCTAAGACATTATTATTTTTACAGCTATGATAAATTATTTGTAAAGTATATGGATGATGCCTTTATAAAAGAAATGGCTCTGTCAAAGTTAACTTTACAAAATGATACTAGTATTAATGCTAATATTTTAGAAAGTCAATTTCATTCTATTGTCGGAAATAATACGATTTATAAAAACAGAACATTTCAAACCCAATGCTCTACATTAAAATATGATATGACTCATAACATATACAATATTATTAAAAATCCTAATTGTAGTATTACTAAAGAAGAAAATGGAGATTATTTTGACAAAATTATGGAAGCTTATAAATATAGCGATCGAATAGAAATTATTACCAGAGTTGGATATATTGAAGAGGAAAAAGAGCTAGTTGGAGAAGGTGTATATCAATCAACTGGCAAAACAATAGTAAAAAAAGAGATGGACTCATCTGAAATTATTGGAACTTATACAGAAAGTTTAGATCAAATCAAAAAGATTATTGATTATCAGAAACTTTCAAAATATAAATATACATTTAGATTAGATAGTAATAAATATTATTTTTATTCAGTAGAGAAAGTAGAATAGTAAAATATTTAGATAAATAATATAAATTAAAGAATACTAAAGTAGTGAGTATTCTTTTTCTTTACAAAAATAAATGTCCGAGTGTACATTTGTAAATGATGTGAAACAAAATTTTATATAAAAGTGACTCGTATT
>CAOJDX010000017.1 GCA_948433435.1 uncultured Clostridia bacterium | reverse complement strand
TACGAGTCACTTTTATATAAAATTTTGTTTCACATCATTTACAAATGTACAAAAATTAAGGAAGAAATTGGCATTTTCATTTCTGAAACTTGCTAATATTTAGAAGAATACCAACCGAAACTAATGTAATCAACAAACTAGAACCACCATAACTAATAAATGGTAAAGTTACACCAGTTACTGGAATTAAACCAACTACAACCATCAAATTCATAATTGCTTGAAAAATAATTTGAAAAGTCATCCCAAAAGCTAAATATTTTGAAAAATCATCTTTAGAATTTAAAGAAATCTTAACTCCTCTAACTAAAACTACCACAAATAAACCAACTACAATAAAAGCCCCAACGATTCCAAATTCTTCTGTAATAATAGAAAAAATAAAGTCAGTTTGTGGTTCTGGTAAATAAAATTGTTTCTGGATACTTTTTAAATATCCCCGACCAAGAAGACCGCCAGGACCAATTGCATATAAAGACTGAATAATTTGAAAACCAGTTCCTAAAGGATCCTTCCATGGATCAACAAAAGCCGTAATACGATCCATTCGATAAGGAGCGATAATAATCAAAATAATAACTCCAATAATTCCCAATATACCCACACCAAAGAAAAACTTCATATTAACTCCTGCAATAAACAATAAAGAAACTATAGTTGTTGCCAAAACCAAACCAGTTCCTAAATCAGGCTGTAGCATAATCAGTCCAAAAAATAATAGCATAACTCCAAGAATAGGAAAAACTCCCTTTTTATAACTTTTCAAAAATTTATTACTATTAGATAAATACTTACTCGTAAAAATAATAAGTCCCAATTTAGCAAATTCACTAGGTTGAACTCCAAATGGTCCAATACCAAACCAACTCCTACTACCATTTCGAATAGTACCAATTCCAGGAATTAATACCAAAATAAGAAGTAAAAAACAAATACCTAGAATGATATTTGCCTTTTCATAATATTTATTATAGTCAATATTCATAATCATTCTAACTAAAACAAGTCCAACTACAATAAATAATGCTTGCTGTTTAATGTATCGAAAACTATCATGAAATTTATATTCCGCCCAAATACTAGAAGCTGAATATATCATGACAAGTCCAAAAGCTAATAAAATAAGTACGGCAATAAAAAGTATTTTATCATATTTTTTATGCATCATATCACCTATAATATTTTATAAGCTATCAGACAAAATTATGCCCCTTTTACTATACTTATTTTGCTATATTTTTACTTTTATAAATGATCTTTAATTTCTGGAAACAAATCATATAAATTATAACCCAATAAATCATCAAAATACTGTTTTAATTTATAGGCTTCTTTAATATGATATTGTGTATTTTCATAGGCCCCTCTTCTACTAATAACATCAATTAATCTTTTATCAAGGGTAACCGTAACAGAAGTACACATTAGATCACACAAATTAATAATTTTTTCATAAATGGTATAGGGATGATTTTTAATAAAATTAGTAATTACTGGAACATCTTTAGGAAAACCACCAGCTGTACAATAAAGATCATTATTTAAGTATGAATGTAATAAAGAAATACGACAATATTCTATATCATAACCCAAATCTTTTAAATACTGATATCCTTCTACTACATGATAATGAAAATTTTTAAGTTTACCTATATCATGAATATATCCTAAGGCCTTAGCCTTATCAACATCTAACTTTAAAGCTTCGGCAATTCTTCCCGCAGTCTCTCCTACACAAATAGAATGATAAATCCAACCATCATGCCTCGTCTTCCCTTTAGCACTTTCTAACATTTCTAATGCTTGTTCACTTGTCAACTTCATTTTACCACTTCCTATACATCATAATATTCACAATAATCATTAATACAACTACATAAACTATTTTTTCTTAATGAACTGTTTTCCATCTAACTGATCAATAAATCCTTGATTCAATTCCTCTTTAGAAAAAGAATCACCATTCAACTGAATTTTATTTAAATACGTTTTAAACCGATTCAAAATTTCTATTTGTTTACGGCACAAGCTTCTAGAATCAATCCGTTCTTTTTGAAGTCTTTCATTATCTTCAAACCATTCAAATTCCAATTGATCTAATAAGGCTATTTGGTCATCTGTTAAAACACTCGATACCAGATTCTTTCCTCTATATTTTTCTCTTTGTTTGCAAAACCATTTAATAATATATTCATTTCCTATATTTTGATCAATTACATTTATACTTAAACTACCATAATCATTATAATATTCCTTTGCTAGTGCATAACCTTGATCCCAATGATACCTAACGACCCAGATCATTCCTATAAGATTTAACTTTCGAATTCTTTCCTTTGAGAATTTAAGATATTTATTATAACATCTTCTTTGATCTATAATCCACCTTCCTAAAGTAACTCCTGCCTTATCCTCTTCATAACCATTGATTGTTCTATATGTAGAGACAATATTTAAGTTTCCATAATGTTCATAGTATGCTTTTGCCAACTCGTATTTTCGATTCCACTCAACCTCTTGCAAATCCATGATCATACCAATGGCCTCTAATTTTTGCACCCTTTCTGCCGCTGATTTAAGATATTTATCATAACAAGTTTTTTGTTCTTGTAACCATCTACCAATATCTATTCCATCCTTATCCTCTTCATAACCATTGATTGTTTTATAAGAACTAGGAATATTTAAATGACCATAATACTCATAATACGCTTTTGCCAATTCATATTTTTGATTCCAATTAAATTCATGTAGATCCCATATCATTTCTAAATCATTCAATTTCTTAATTCGATCTTCAGATAATCGAAGAGATACATAAGCAAGTCTTTGATTTTTAATCCATCTTCCAATATTAACCCCTTCACTATCCTGTTCATATCCATTGATTGTTTTATAAGAACCAGGAATATTTAAATGACCATAATACTCATAATAAGATTTAACCAATTGATAATTTCTTTCCCAATTAAAATCATGAATATCCCAGATCATTTCTATACGTTCTAATTTCTCTATTTGTTCCTTTGTCAACTTTTCTTTTAATTTATTCTTTCTCTGCCAGCTTATCCATGTTCCTAAGCAAATACCATCCTCTACCTGTTCATATCCATTAAAAGTTTTAAAAGAAGACGAAATAAATAAATCTCCATAGTGATCATAATATGCTTTTGCTAATTGATAATAGTAATCCCATTCAAATTTTGTATAACCAGGCAAAACCTTCTTCTTAGCAGATGCATCACATACTCTACTTTCTTTTCTCTCCATATCTAACCTTCCCCTTCAAATCTATATATACAATATTTTTAACGAACATATTATAACATATTTGCAATATAAAAGCAAATAAATTCATCCACAAAAAAGAGTTTTTTCAAACTCTCAATAATCATAAGATAATCACCATGTTTCATGATGAATAATTTTTTTCATATTATTATAGGAAATATCTTGAAACTTTTCCTCTCCGATAATTTTAATAACCCTACTCTTAATTTTGGCAAATTGTTTAACATTAAACTGATCACTTCGATGAATATCAGTTCCAATAAACGATACAAAATTATTTTTTAGTAAATATTTTACCATCTTCTTACTTTTAGAACCATAAATACCAATAATACTTCCATAATTCACCTGAAACATGACATCTAAATCAATTAGTTTTTGATAATCATCCTTTGTTAAATAGTGATATCTTTCGGGATGTACTAAAATAACTTTAATATTTTCCAACTGAAGTTCATAAATTTTTCTTTCTAAATGATGAATTCTAGCACTAAACGGCAACTCCAAAAAAAGATATCCCGAAAATAAAGTAATTTCATCTTCTTTAATCAATCTCAAAATATCAGAAGTAATACGTACTTCATTAGCTAAATGCAACTGAATCGGTAACTGCTCTCTAATAACTCTTTCTTGTAAAATACGATACCTCTCTCTTTTCACTCGATTATTAACATGAAATGCATTAATGTAATGAGGCGTTAAAATTACTTCCTCAAAACCTAACTCCACAAGTTTTTTCAATATAGCTACAGAATGTTCAATATCAGGAGCACCATCATCTATTCCATAAAGAATATGACTATGACAATCAATATACTTATTCGTACTTATAAGAGGAATAATAATAACCACCTTTCTTAATTGGTACCCTATTTACAATAATACCAGCAATTGGAGCATGAACATTTTCTAAAGATTTCTTAGTATTTTGTAAAAGAGATAACGGAGTATATCCAATAGAAGAAACAATTAATGCTTTATCTACTAAATTAGACATAATCAAAGAATCTGGTAAGTTAGTTACAGGAGGACCATCTAAAATAACATAATCATAATATTCTTCTAATAATTTTAAAATAGATTTAAAAGCCTTACTATTTAAAAGCTCACTAGGATTAGGAGGTACTACACCTCTAGTGATAATATCTAAATTCTTAACATCACATCTTTGAATATATTCATCTAACTTAGAAAGATCACCCTTAGCAATTAAATTAGACAACCCAATATTATTTACATTAAGTCTTTTATGCACAACTCCTCTTCTTAAATCACAATCAATTAAAATTACTTTTTTATTATTCTGAGCAAAAGAAGCCGCTAAATTAGCACTAATAAAACTTTTTCCTTCACCTGGAATTGAACTAGTAATTAAAATTGTTTTTATACTCTGATCCACTTTAGAAAAATCTAAATTCGTTCGAATAGTTTTAACATCTTCGGCAAAGTTAGACTTAGGCATAACACTAATTAATAACTTATCTCCATGATTTTCTTTTTTAATAATCTTAGTACAGTCTCGAACACTTCCCATAATAGGAAGATCCATTTTAGCCTCAACTTCAGATACATTTTTAATATTTCGATCAAAATAAAATCTCAAGAAAGTATATAAAATTCCTAAAAAGAGACCTACTATCAAATATAAAATAGTTTCTCTAATCAAATGAATATTATCTGCTTTAATAGGAACTTCTGCTCTATCTAAAATATTAACATTTTTCATATTATAAATATCTTTAACTTTATCCATAAAGATAATTGCAATCTGATTAGCAATTTTTTGAGCAGTTCTAGCGTCCTTATCTAAGACATCAATATTAATAATTTCTGTCTCTCCAATTGCTGATACTGATACATTTTTAGCAAGTTCTTGAAAAGTATAATCTAAATCCAAAAAAGAAATAGTCTTATTTAATACAGCCTTGCTTTTTATAATCTCTGCATAAGTGGAAACCAAATTTTGATTAATGTTAATATCTGTTTGGGTAATGGATGTATTGTTATTCTCACTAGCCAAAATAATAGAAGTACTAGATTTATACATTGGTGTTTTCAAATATAAATTATAAAAAGTTCCAATAGATAAAGTAACTACTGCAAATAATAAAATAACAGCAAGCTCTTTCAAAAGATAATCAATAAACTCTTTTAAATCAATTTCTTCCATTTCCTACAACCTCTCTTATCTTTCATTAATATAACATACTTTTCATTTAGGAGCAACTTTTTTACAGTTATTTTTACCCTCTTTAACTTTTCTATTTTCCCAAAAATGAAAGAAGAAAATAGAAGTCATTGCTCCCATAGTATCAATGAATACATCTCTTATCTGTCCTGTTCTCCCAGGAACAAATAACTGATGAAACTCATCAAACATAGCATAGACAAAACAAATACTAATCGATAAAATAACTTTATACGAAAAACTACTATATAAAAAGATTTGATAAACAAAAATTCCCAATAAAAAGTAAATACTATAATGTGCTAACTTTCTAACTGGATAATTGAGTTTTTTAATTACCCTATCATGATTGATATGTTGATGAGAAATTTTTTCATAAATTGTAATTCCCCAATCAATAAGATTCTTACTAGTACTATTAGAGGAATGACTATTTTTACTAGAAAAAGTAAAAATTAAAATCATGCAGACAATTATAGCAAAAAAAGAAAACGCAGGTTTCTTATTTTTCATTCAAAACCAACCCCAATTTACTTTTAGCAGTATCTACTGTAGCCTGATCAGGAACCATAACATACAACAATTGTTTTGTTCCCATGCTATAGGTATAATTATTTTCTCCAACCCCATCAACCGAAATAGATTCTATCTGCCACTTAAGATTTTGACTTAGTTGCATCTTAGCAAAAGATTTTAATTCATTATGAGAAAAATCTGTTTCAAAACTATTAGATAAAGTATTTAAAATAACATCATACTTAGACATTAAAGTCTTAGTATTAGTTACTTTATTAATAATCTCTGTAATAACTTGCTGTTGATTTTGTCCTCTATGACGATCTCCTGTTGCATAACTATAACGCTCTCTAGCATATGCAAGAGCTTGTTCCCCATTAAAATGATTCATTCCCTCTACAACATGAACATTTTTATTGGTCCAAGCAGTAAATTCAGTATCAGATTCAATATCAATACCACCAATCTCATCAACTAATTGAATCAAAGTATTAAAATTAACCCTAACATAATGATCAATCTTAGAACCATACAAATCTTCCATCGTTTGAATACTTTTTTCTATTCCATAAATACCAGCATGTGTTAATTTATCCCGCAATCCTGTTGTTCCATGAAGTTGGACATAATAATCTCTAGGAGTATTAATTAATAAAATCTTATGCGTATTAGGATTAATAGCCATTAAAATATTAACATCACTTCTACTACGAGTAGAAATCTCTCCATAAGTATCAATACCACTCAAATAAACCAAGATTGGTTCACTAGTAATATCAATATATTCATTTTCCAAATCTAATTCTTCTTCAACTGTAAATGTATAAATAATTTTATAAGTATCAGCAAAATCAGGAATTTCATCTTCTAAAGCTTCCACATAACCAGAATTAAGAATAATTGGTATATCATGAAAAAAATCACTTAAAATAGTATTATAATCAGAATAAACAGTCGCTGTACAATTTACTTTACTAAATAACAAAGTTTGTAATTTAAGACTATTATTATCTTGCATATATCCAACTTTTTTATCTTTTAATTCCTTAATATTCTTTATAGGATTATCTTTTTTCACTAAAACATAATAATTAACTGAAGTGACTTTATGATTAACCATTTTATTGATTGCATCATTGGCAGTATTAATATAACTAGTTGCAAGTAAATATCCACTACTAATAATAATGGTCGAAATAATTCCAATAATATAAACAGCTAAATTCTTTCTAGTAATTAAAACAATAGATAAAATGAGTAATAATAACATGCCTAAATATAAGAAAGTTAAATACTTCCCTGGAATAATACCAAAATTTTGAACACTAACAATAAAATATACTGTCACAACGATGAAAAAGAATAAAACAACTCCTCCAATAATTTTTTCTACTTTATTTTTCATTCATATCTTCCTTTCTAATAAGATGTTTATTAAGTAAGAACCTTTTTCAACATCTTTTCATTTTCGCTAAATTTATATTGAATCTCTTCTCGAATTGGTTTCATCATTTTAGACTGAATTTTCTGTTCTACCATAGCAAACACACTTTCAATCTCTTCTTCTGCAATCAACTCTAAATATTGTTGAAACAAGACAAGCTCATC
This sequence comes from uncultured Clostridia bacterium, assembly GCA_948433435.1. Lineage (GTDB taxonomy): Bacteria > Bacillota_I > Bacilli_A > RF39 > UBA660 > UBA2730. The sequence goes on along the minus strand of CAOJDX010000017.1, from coordinate 23,390 downwards.
TTTAGAACAAACCTTCACAAACTTTCGAACAAAATGATCTTCAACATCCAATTCTTCTTCTGTTGTAAAATAATCATCTTCATCTATTCCCAAAGAATACCCACCTTCATATATTGAAGTAGAAGATAACATTTTTTCATGATCAAAAATTTTAAAAAAAAGATTTTCTTTTTCTAGAATCATAAGATTTCTAGAATGTCTATCAATATTTCCAATTAGTACGTCAAACATAAAAATACGCATCAGCTGTATCATTAAATGACCAACATCTATATCCTGATACCAATAACTTAAGGCCTTCTGAATATCTTGTAAATTATTTTTCTTTTCAATTTGTCGTTCATCTCTAAAATAATTTTGTAATATTTCTTCTATTGTAAAATGAGAATGAACTCCCTCCAAGAAGTTTTTACTAACAACACCAATTTCACCATCTAGACTTGCTAAGTCATATTCTACACAAGAAAGTCCCATCCTCTTAGCCAAAAAGTAAGCAATTAATTCATTATATACTTCCGCTACTTTTACAATTTGCTTATAAAAATAAATCTGTTCTTGATATTCAAAAGAAAAAACTCGCCCATCTTTAACATTCTTTAAATTTTCAATCTTATTTTCATCAATAATAATAAAGCCTTGTTCATCCCTCATCATTTTCCTCCAATCCATCTGTACTATTTCTTTATTGGACCTAATACTAATTTTTTAAAGTAACGAAACTGCTCTGTTCGATGAAAAAAGAAAAAAATCAATATATTAGGAAGAAAAAGCGAAAGAAAAACGTTTATAACTACTTGTAAAAAAGCAGTATCAACAATAAAAAGTAGAGAAAGAAAATAACTAATTCCTGCAATAAATAGAAAAAGAAAAATATAACCACAAGTCTCTTTTAAATAATCTCGATACTCCCTTTCAAATAAATATCGATATACATACTTAGGATAACTGTACCCCCATAATACTAACCCACTAATTATTGTCCCCATAAATACACCACTAAGTCCAAACCATTTAACTAGAATACAAGAAAAAATAATATTAAATAAAGATTCAATTAGTGGAACAAATCGATCTTCATAAAAAATTCCTGCTGCTTCCTTAAAAGTGATATAACTATATCTCATCATCGTCATGAAAAAATTAAAAACTAAAACATATAACACCATAGAATCCAAAAGATATTTCTGACCTACCCATATTTTAATAAAAGGTTGCATAATAAGAAGTAAAGAAACTGCTGTAAAAGTAGCGATCCAAAAGTTCATAAATCGAACCTTTTTAAATACCTCATAAACTTTACTTTTAGAATCAGTGATCAATAAACTACCAACACTTGGGGTAAGCGCTGCGATAGCCTGTCCAAATAACATCTGCACAGAATTAATAATCAAATAATAATTAGAATATAAACCTACAACTACAACCCCTAAAAATTTTGAAATAATAATATTATCGGTTCCTAAAATAATAAATGCTCCTATCTTATGAAAAAATAAAGCTTTTACTTTTTGAAAAATATCTTTCTCAATCTTAGCATCAAGTTTTTCTATCTTTTTACTACTTAAATATGGATAATAAAAACAGGCAATAATTGAAATGACTAAATTTTCAAGTAACCTCATAATAATTTTAACAATTAAATATAAATAATAATTTTTACTAAAATATAAAACTAATAATTGTAGCCCATTTAACAGAATCAAATATCCCATATGAATTAGTTGAATAATATAATTCTTTTGATCAGCATATAAAATACTCCTTTTATAAGAAAGTAAATAAGAACAAACAATATCTATAATAAAGAGAAAATAAATAACCTGTAGATTTAAATCAAGATGAACTTCTCCCACAAAAAAATTTAAAAACGGTAATACACAAATTCCCAAAATAAAAACAATAATAGCAATAATATGATAAGCCTTTTGATAAAATCTCATTAGTGACTTAATCGTTTTCTTATCTTTTTTTTCTATTGGTTGATATAAGTTATAAATAATAGCAGATCCTACTCCAAGCTCGACTATACCTAACATAGAAATAATATTAGTAAATAACCCATTCACCCCTAAATACTCAATTCCAAGTATTTGAATAAATACCGCCTGCGCTAAAAAACCAATCAAAATAGCAACCAAATTACTTAACATAGAAAAAATTGTATTCTTAACTGAATTTTTAGTCCTCATTCGTATCACCTACTTTCTTAAGATACGTTTAATAACATGAATTAACTTAGCCATTAAATAATACCTATATAACTGATGATTCTTTAAAAACACTAACAATATCTGATTAATCCTAGATTCATAATCAATTAAATTTATATCAACATCCTTACTTATTTTTGCTTCTTGATATAATTTTAATATGTCCAAAGTTAAAGTTTTAAACTTCTTATAATTAATCTGATCAATAGAAGCAAGTTTCCTAATAGTAATATTTAATTTAGTATAAATCCGATTAGCAACTAAAACAGAATCATCAAATTGAGAAAAAACAATCAAACTATCGCAAAAATATTTTTTTATCTTCTCAATGTTAGTTTCATGAGTAAGACTCATATTATTTTGTCGATAATAATAACCTGTATCACTCAAATATCCTATTTTTTTACTAGCCTTTAATAATTGATAAGAAAACATAAAATCTTCTCCAAAACTTAATTGTTCATTAAAACGAATATGATGATGATCTATTAAACTCTTTTTAATCAAAGTTTTACATGCTGAACAAAAATATAAAGTATTAATCACATCTTCCATAATCTCATCTAATAATAATTCTTGATTATTAATCTTATATAACTCTTTTTTAATGATTTTTTCCTGAACATCACAAAAAGTCATTCCAGAAATAATCATTTCATAATCATTTTTCTCTATTTCCTGATACATTTTACTAATATAATCAATATCAATAAAATCATCACTATCGATAAATAAAATATACTCACCCTTAGATTTTTGTATTCCTAAATTTCTAGTATTAGAAACACCAGTATTTTTTTTAGTAAAAACTCTAATTCTATTATCTTTCTTAGCAAAATTATAACAAATATCTAATGAATGATCTATGGATCCATCATTAATCAATAATATTTCTAATTCAGAATATGTTTGCTTAATAATAGACTGAATGCATTTTCCTAAATAAAGTTCTGTATTATAAATAGGAACAATTACACTAATTAATGGCTTCATTTTTTTCACCACCTTTTAATAAATATTTTATATTATAAGCAAATACAAAAATAAATATATATGTATCAAATAAGTAAAACTCTGTTAACATCATAATACAATAAGAAAAAATAATAATTGCCATAAATTTAGCTATCTTAAAATCTCTATATTGATACAATTCTTTAAACGACTTATACATAATTATAAAATATAATATTAATCCTATAATTCCCGTTTTATAAATAATTTCTAATAACTGATCATGTGCATGATAACTTCGCCAATAAGTAGTTTTATTAAGCCTTAAAGAACTATTTTCTAAGCCATAACCTAAAAACTTCTTTTGTTTAATTAATCTAATTACATAATCCCAAATATAGGTTCTTCCTGTCAATGTTAAATCTTTATGTAAAATATCCACGATTAAAAACTTAAATAAATTTTGAATTCTTAAAATAACAATAGACATAAACAATACGATATAGATAAGAAAATAATTTTTAATATTAAATAAGTTGACTTTATTAATTAGGTTATAAAATAAAAGATAAAATAATATTAATATAACCCCCACTAAGGATGTACTACTATTTACGGTTAATAAAGATAAAAAGGAAATACTAAGTAGAAGATAATTTTTAAAAGAAAGTCTGTTTTTGGAATAATAAGAAGAAAGAAAACTTCCTAATAATGCTGGCAAAATATATAAGATATGTAAGTTTTTATAACCCAAAATCCAGTTCTCTGTATACCCTATTTCATTAGTATACATACCGTTTCTAAAAATAACAATACTCATAAAATTAGCATAAACAAAAATAGATAATAATACTTCAAAAGCACTAAGAAAAATTTTTGTATTATTTCTCAACCCATAATCAACTATTAAACACAATACTAACGTCCTAAGGGAAAGAAAGAAACTTCCTGATAGTTCTCCTTTATTTAAGAAAGTAGCTAAAATAAACACTAGTAAATAAAATAAGATATAATTAATAATTTTAGAATATTTTCCTTTTTTTAATACTAAGAATAAAATGATCATAGTTGCTATAATCTGTAAAATTTTATAAACAAGTTCAGCCTTAGAAAAATTAGAAACAAAATATGTTATCTTAAAAAATGGAAAAAGTAAAAAAATATATAATATAAAGTTAAACATATCAATGGTTTTAATTTTTCTCATTTTAACACCTCTTTTATTTATTTTTCAAAACTAGATCGATTAGGCAAAATTGTTGAGAAAGCTCTATCTATATCTTTTAATAATGCTTCAAATTCCTCTTCCGTCATTTCACCATCATTAATGGCAATCATTTTTCCTTTTTGCTTAATAATATAATTTAAAATTTCTTCTTTAGTATTAGTAATACCATCTCTATCAATAAAAAACGATTTACCAAATTTATGACTCCTATTTATGAAGTTTCCTTCTGCTAACTGCCACTCTCTAAATACCCAATGACTAATATCAGATGCTTCTCTAAATTTATGAGTACAAGTTTCCATAAGAGAATCTTTCTCTAAACCCCAAACATGATCAAATGTCTTCTTATTATATGAAATACTCAAATGATGCTGATAAAAACCAGGAAATCTTGGACAATTCCATAACACCAAAGTTCTAAATAATTCCTTACCATTTTTTAAACTCAACCATTTTCTTCTATTTTTCCTAATAGATTCTTTAAAATCAAAGTATTCATTAATAATAGCAGCATCATTCAGACATATATTTTGAGCAATTAAACTTTTTTTAGGACAATGAACATTTAAAGCTGCTGAGTCAACTGGAATATTATGAAAGAAAAAATCTTCTTCTGTTGTTTTATTGATCAAGAAAAAATCATCATTAAATAAAACAAAATTTTCAGATAACTCTTTTATTCTATTAATATTTAATTCAATTACATTAGAATTAAAAGTAGGCAAATACTCTTTAGGAATAAACTCTTCATGATTAATAATTTTTAATTTTGGGTGAGTAGGATCTAAAAAATCTGGCAAATGACCCCAAGTAATAAAATAAATATGATTTACCCATGGAGCGAATGTTTCAACACCTCTAAACCAATATTTCAAAAGATTCCAATCTCTATATCGATAAATTGTTCCATCCACATTACTTTTTCCATCATACTTTTTCTTTTCTTTTTGCCATTCAGGATCATTTCCATCTACCCAAGTAATAACAAAATCTATTTTCTGCATCTTAATTCACCTACCTTCATCCCAATTAATCTTGCTGCCATATCAAAAGGATATCGAATGAGAAGATCCAACCGCATCTCTTGTAAAATTCTTTTAAAAATATATTTTGCCAAAGCTCCACCACTTTTAGTAGTACTAAATTGCTTAAGATAAGCATTCTCTCCAAAAAATTCCCCTGTTAATTTATATCTATTATACAGCTCTTTCAACAAAAAGCGATGAGAATGATAAACAATAGAATCTGCACAATACTTAATTTTTTGATCATTCATAATAAGCTTATAAGCAAAATACATATCCTCATTAATAGGCAAATTCTTTTGATCATACCCATTTAATTGTACAAAAATATCTCTTTTTATTGCACTAGCGGCATCAGAGAAAAAGAATGTTTTCAATCCATCTTGGTCAATATTTGCTCGACTTTTAATCAAACTATAGTCAGGATAATTATATTCCCTAGTATACTTTTCAATATTATGATACTTAGTAAGCTGTCTACTATATGTTGCAACAACTTCCTCACTAATAATATCCTTGGTTAAATGATAAAGCCATAACTCATCCTCTATGACTACATCTTGAGTAACAAAACAAATAATATCTGCTTGACTCTGAAAGGCCGCTTTCTCCCTTACTAAACTATGAGAAAAGTCTTTTTTACTAATCTTCGTATAATTCAAGTTATGAGCTTTTAAAAACTCTTCTGTATCATCACTACTTTCTGTCAAAACATAAGATATTTGATGAATTTTTACCTTCTTTTGTTTCATTAAAGATAAATGCAATTCATCTATATACTCCTCTGCATTATACAAAGGACAAATAATTTCTATACTCATATCTAACACCCTTACAAAAAAGAAACTATATAGGCTTCCACTAATATAGTTTCTCTTATTGTTATGTCTTTGGACAACCCTTTTATTCTTTTATTTTGCACCTTTTCTTTCAATTACTGCTTTAATGGTTCTAAAGAAACATTTAACATCTAATTTAAAGGAAATATTCTCTGCATAATATGCTTCTAATTGTACTCTTTCAGCATAAGTTGTACAACTTCTCCCGTTACAAGCCCACCATCCAGTTAAACCTGGTAAAACAGCCAAAACGATTTCTTTTTTATTTTTAAAATATTCTAACTCTTTTTCAATAACTGGTCGTGGACCAATTAAAGCCATATCTCCTTTTAAAATATTGAAAAGTTGAGGAAGTTCATCAAGAGATAACATTCTAAGTACTTGACCAACTTTAGTAATTCTAGGATCATTATCTAATTTATAATTTTTTTGAAATTCTTCCATCTGTTCTTCTGTAAAATATTTTTCAAAATTACTAGCATCACTTACCATCGTACGAAATTTATATAAATAAATATCTTTGCCATCTTTTCCTACCCTTTTATGTTTATAAATAATAGAACCTTTTGATGTAGATTTAACCAGTAAGCCAATAATAAGAAAGATAGGGCTTAAAATAACTAATGCTACAAAGGATAAACAAAAATCCATTACCCTTTTAAATTTAAGATAAAACTCCTTTGTAATAGAAAAAGAATATCTCTCCAATTCAAATTCTAAAATCTCACTATTCATAATTTAACCCCCTAAATAATTTGTGGCTATATTATATCATAATAATAAAATTTTGTAAAGCTTTTTATTTTAACTGTGTCTCATCACATATCTTAGCAAGTCTTAAAGAACAAAAGATAAAAACTAATAAAACACTTATAATTCCCCCTATTAGTAATATTAAAACTCTAAACATGAATCCCCCTTAATCTTAATAATACAATATGAATATATCATAATTAAAAAAAAGATTTAACTAAAAAATGTATATTTTTGTAAAAAAACAAATATAAAGTGTCTAATTGACACTTTATAACCATACTCCAAAAATAATTCCACTCATAGCTAAAATCAAACCAAAAATCCAAAATAATTTAACAATATCAGGTTCTTTCCAACCAAGTTTTTCAAAATGATGATGAATAGGAGTCATCAAAAAAACTTTTCTATGAAATAATTGTACTGAAATTGTTTGAATAATCACAGACAATGTTTCTACAACAAATACTCCTGCAACAACAACCAAAGTAATTTCTCTATGAGTTAAAATGGCAATCGCTCCCATTGTCCCTCCTAAGGCAAGACTTCCAGTATCACCCATAAACACTTTAGCAGGATAAGTATTAAAAACCAAAAAACCAAATAAACTTCCACATAAAATTAACCCAAAAATTCCGATATCCTCATAACCTACCATTAAAGAAATCAAACTAAAAGCAATAAAAGCAATCGCAGACAAACCTCCAGCTAAACCATCCAAACCATCAGTTAAATTAATCGCATTACTCGCTCCAACCAATACTAAAAGAATAAACATTCCATAAACCCAACCAAGTTCAACATCAATATGTAAAGTACCTACAGTAAAAGAAGTCTGCCCTCCACTTTTCATATAAATATAGAAAAAACCTATGGCAATTAAAACTTGCATCAATAACTTTTGATAAGTAGTTAACCCCTCATTATTTTTCTTCTTAATCGATAAATAATCATCTAAAAAACCAATAATTCCATATCCAATAAATACTAATAAAACAATACCTAAATTAGAGGTATAATCAACTTTTCTAGTAACTAAAAGGGCAAGAATCGTAATCACAGTTGCTAAAATAAAGATAATTCCTCCCATAGTCGGTGTTCCCTCTTTTTTTCGATGAGCCTCTCCTACAAAAACACTAATAGTTTGACCAACCTTCATCTTTTTAAGCCATGGTATCAAAATTAACCCTAGCAAACTTGAAAGCAAAAAACCAATCATTACGGCAAAAACTGCTTTTGTTAATAGTAACATTTTTTCACTCCATTTCTACTTGTAATATTATAACATACTTTCATCCTAAAAATACTACTTAATCACAAATATACAGAATTTTACATTACCTCTAACTTCCTAACAAAAGTCTCACAACTGTATCTCTTTCAACCCTTGTACCTCCATTTGGAGATTGATCAACGATTTTTTCTCCACTTCCTGCATATTCAACAGTAAAATTACTAAGTAACTCCTTGACATCCTCCTTACTTTTTCCTATGACATTAGGAACCTCATAAACAGGAATATCACTCCATTCTAGCTCTTTTTCAATTTGATTTTTTTGTTTTTTAATTCCTAGTGCTTCAATAATATCCAAAAGAATTCTCCGTGCAACTGGTGTTGTTGTATAACTAGAAAGCATTGCCGTATTTTTCGGATTATCAATAGCAATATATAAGACAGCTTCTGGATCATTCGCTGGCACTACAGACATAAAGGACATAATATAGTTATTTACTAAATATTGCCCATTCTCTACTTTCTGAGCAGTTCCTGTTTTTCCACCAATTCGGTATCCATCAATATAAGCAGATCTTCCTCCTCCTAAAGCAACAACATTTTCTAACGCTCTTCGCATAATCTTAGAGGTTTCTGTACTAATAACCTTTCTAACTAAAGTTTTATTATTTTGTTCAATAACATTACCTGATTCCTTTTCTAAAACATTTTTAACTACATAAGGAGTATATAAATATCCTCCATTAACAACAGCTGAAACTGCGGTTACTTGTTGAATAGGAGTAACACTAATTCCCTGTCCAAAAGCAGTTGTTGCTAATTCAACATTACCTACACTAGTTAAAGGAAAGATAATTCCCTTACCCTCTCCACTTAAATCAATTCCTGTCTTTTCACCAAAACCAAATCGATCAAGATAAGAAAAAAGTCGATTTTTTCCAAGTAATTGTCCCATTTTAACAAAACCTGGGTTACAAGAATTTTGCAATACTTCCATAAAAGTTTGAGACCCATGCCCACCAGCTTTCCAACATTTAATAACTGCAGTATCAACCTTTACTTTACCACCATCATAAAAGTGATCTTTATCAAGATTAACTACCTTTTCTTCAACTGCTGCAGCTGTTGTAACAATTTTTTGGGTTGATCCTGGCTCATAAGTAGCCCAAATTGGCAAATTTCTACTTAACTCTTCTGTTTTATAATCTTGATAATGATTAGGATCAAAATTAGGTCGACTACTCATCCCATAAATCTCCCCTGTATTAGGATTCATAACCACCGCTAAAGCCATTTCAGGAGAAAACATATCCACTACATTATCAAGTTCTCTTTCTAAAGACTTTTGAATATTAATATCAATTGTTAACTGAATATCCATCCCATCTTGGGGTTCTAAATAAACATCTGCCAGATTTAACTTATTTCCCTTAGCATCAGAAAAGTATTTAATCGCTCCACTTTCTCCTGTTAAATATTGATCATATTGCAACTCAAGTCCTGATAATCCCTGATTATCAATACCAACATAGCCTAAAACATGCGATAAAAGTTTCCCATAAGGATAATTTCTCTTTGATTCTTTAACAAGATAAACACCTTCTAAATTTAAGGCACTTATTTTTTCTGCCACCTCATAACTTAACCTTCTTCCCTCAGGATGAACTCTTTCAATAGAAGTAACCTTATTAACATGAACTGCCATTTCCCTTTCACTAACATTTAATATTTCCGCTAACTCTTTAATCGCTCTCTTTTTATCCTTAATTTGATTAGGGACTAAAACCAAAGAAGTTGTAGTCAAGTTATCAGCTAATACTACTCCATTACGATCAAGAATTCGGCCTCTATTAGCTTCTACTGGTAAATCCCTACTCCATAAATCATTCGCTAAACTAGATAATTTTTTATAATCAAATATCTGGACATAAAAAACCTTCAATATAATCAATATAAAAGCAAACAATAAAATTAGTAAAAATATTTTAATTCTTTTATCAATTTTTCTTAAGAACATAATTATCCACCTAATTTTAGTTATGCTAAAAAATAATAAAAAAGAACATACCTTTTGTCGATATCCTCTTTAAAAATTATGAATAGTGAGCTATATTTTCCTTAATTTTCATTTTTGCATGAGTAGTTCTGGCCTTATCAAGTAAAATTTCACTGGCACTAAGATACTCATCAGTAAAAATCCTTACTCGATCTTGGGTTTTTAATTGATAATCAAAAGGAACTTCTTGATCATTGACTGTTGCCCCTATCATAGTATTCCCAAGATGATCATTTATATAATAAGCAAAATCTACTGGAGTAGAACCTACTGGTAACTCAACAACTTTACCATCAATCGTATAAACATATACTTTAGCAGTTAATAGTTCGTCCTTGATTCGAGCTACAAATTCTTGATTATCGGCAAACATTTCATCAATTTCTACAAGACTTTTATAAAACTGATATTTTTTAAATTCCTCTTGCATCTTAACTCTAGCATTTTCCTGATGAAGTGACCAATAAGCAGCTAAACCAAAAGAAGCTACCTGATCCATTTCAAAAGTTCTAATCTGTGTCTGTACCAGTCTATCTTCCTCTCCAAAAATAGTAGTATGTAAAGATTGATACATATTTGTTTTAGGATTATATATATAATCTTTAAATTTATGATGAAGAGGATGATACTTAGAATGAATCATTCCCAATGTTAAATAACAATTTGGAATATCTTGAACCATAACTTTTAAAGATAATAAATCATGAATATCAACTAACTGATGTCCCTGCTCTTCTATTCTTTTATAAATACCATAAACATTTTTAGTTCTAACTTTAATTTCATGAACAAAATTTTGCTCATTTAACATCTCATCAAGTGTCAGTAACATTTCAGTTAAACAAGAATGACTTTCTTCCTCAGTTTTTAACTTAATTTCTTCATAATATCTATATTTATCAACTTCTAAATATCTAAGAGATAAATCTTCCAATTCACTTTTAATACGATAAGCTCCTATACAATAAGCAAGTGGAACAAAAATCTCCATCGTTTCTAAAGAATTTTCTTTTTGCTTAAATTCACTTTTAAACTGTAAGGTTCGCATATTATGAAGACGATCAGCTAATTTAATAAGAATCACTCTAACATCTTTTGCCATAGCCATTAAAATCTTTCGTATATTAGCCATATTTTGATCCTGTTTTGTAGAAAAATTCATTTGACTAATCTTAGTTACCCCATCAACCAAAAGACTAACATCTTCATTAAATAATCGAGTAATCTCCTCCTGAGTAATAGGAGTATCTTCAATAGTATCATGCAAAATAGCTGCACAAATAGTATCCTTATCCACATGAAATTCAGCCAAAATAAAGGCAACCATTAAAGGATGGCAAATATAAGGTTCTCCGCTCTGCCGAAACTTTCCAGCATGCAGCTCATTAGCAATTTTATAAGCCTTCCTAACTTCCATTAACTCCTCATCATTCAAATAAGTTAATACTTCAATCAATTCTTCAATACTTATAAGTTCATTCATCATATTCCTCCATAATACAAAAAAGACCCTAAATACCCTATTTAGCATCTCTTCCTTAATAAGAAACAGTTCAAATTAAAAGAAACAAATATATAGTAACTAATTTGCAAAAAAACTTTCTTCATAACTGCCTCCAAAAATATTATTATCAAATTACTATAATTTAGAAAAAATGTCAATCATTTTTATTTATAACTTTTTTCCAGCAAAATTAGAAATAGAATCGATATTAACCGTAAGCTGTTCCATAAGTTTGTCTAAACATACAGAAATTTCTTCTTTTTGTCTATAATCATTTGTTTTCAAAATTGTCTGTTCAATTCCTCCATCTCCTCTAACAGCAAAATAAAAATCTTGTCCAATATAAGCTTTTTGATACTTAGTTTTCAAAATAGATTCAAATTCATTTTTCAAAATTTCTTGTTCAACCAAATCATCTTCTCTGAAAATTTCTAAGGCCTTTACCCTAGCTAATTCTAAATTACAATCACCATTCTTAATTGTTACTTCTTTTCGTGTCTTCGGATAAGTACCAGCATAACCATGTACTTTTAATTCAACTTTTTCATCTTTAGCAGCAATTAACCATGCAGAGTCTAAAATATCACAATGTGGTATTCCCCTACTTAAGCACTCATTTGTAACAATAGGAAAATGGGCAAGTTTCTTGTCATATAATTTGGTATGTTGAATCAAAATATAATCTAAAGAATCAATCCCATCATTAGAAGAATTTAAAAGCTGATTACCTATTTTAGATAAAAACTCCTCCTGATATAAACTTTCACAGAAACCATATTTCCCTTGAATTGGTGCCAAAATAATATAATTACCTTTACGAAACATTAAAATTCTAGCATAAAATTCTTGATTATCCTTTCTTCTAACAAATATAACATCAGCTCTTTCATTAGTTAAGGCTTCCATATAAGCCTCTTCTCCAGCCCCACCAACTCCAAGACAACTGTTATGACAATAAAGTCCCATTAAAAGTTTATCAGCATCATAATTATTTCCACTTTCATATACATATTCACGAAATTCTCCAGAAATTGGCGGAATCAACGTAATAGAACACTCTAACATCGAATGATAAACTTTTACATAATCTTTTGGATCAGAACTAACCCGACGATCACTAAGATTAACAATTTTATCAAGAACATCTTGTCCAAAAATAGCCTGAGTATAACGATCAGTATGAGCACAAATGCGTCCTAAGGAAATGACTTCAAACAAATAATTCAATATATCATCAAAAGCTATTCTTATTAAACCTTTATCACACCTTAATTTAGTACATATTCTATCATAATTCATTACAACGTTTTTAAAAGATTCCTCATCAAAGTCAAGAATATATCCCGTCAAAGGCAAAAGTTTAAAAAGAAAAGAAATTTTCTCTATCTGATCAGATATAACATTCATCTCATCTCTTGAAAGAGAATCTACAAATTTTTTCAATCTATCTTGATAATCTTTTTCATTAACAATTTGATAATGATTATAATTAAAATCTACATTTAAAGAAAATTCTTCATCATATTTAATATCTATAGTTTTCAAATAAGGAAGCAATATTTTATGGTATTGATTCAAAATCATTTTTCTTTCTTTTCTTGAAAAATTAGGATAACCTTTCTTTAAATTTTCATCTGTTAACTCACCTTTCAAAAATAAAGAATCAAACTGATTTAATACAATAGAAGAAAGTTGATTACCTTCTTTTTTAAAAAGCTTAATAGTACTAAGATGAAGATGTAAATGCTCTAACATTTCTTGTATTCTTTCTTTAGAAAGGCCTAAAGAAGAATAATTTTCATTTCTAAGAAACATAAAAGCTTTCTGAAATCTCAAGTTAGTTTGTAATTTATGATACATCTTATCTGTATAAGGTAATTTCTTTTTTAAAAAATTCTTTATTCGAACCTTTTGTTCGGAGCAAAAAACATCCTTTTGCTTATTTAATATTTCATTATAAAAATCAGTCGTAACTAAATAATCCAATTCCTGATCACGATTAGTATAAATTTGATAAAATTTATTTAATTGCTCATAATAATAAGAAAAGTCTTCTTTTCTATCAGTTAACATAACAAAAAAATTAGCTAAATTTTTCAACATTTTCTCTGGAACTTGATCTGTTTTAAAATTCTTTAATACTAAAGTATTAATACGATCGATAGAATCATAAATATTAGAACTACGATTGTTTTCATATCTAAGTAACACACAAGCATCAATAATTTTATCTAATATATGAAAGTATTCCTCCTGCATATCCATATTATCTTCTTCTATTACAATACCAAGCTTATGATATAAATGATTATAAAAAGGACTATTATCCATAAATATTACCTCTCCTCCTCAGATTCTATAATTTTAGTATATATCGAATCGACTAAAGATTCAAGCAAAGAAAAACAAGAGAATTAAACTCTTGTCCAAAATTAAATCTTCTTTAGCTTTACTGCTGTTCCATAAGCAATAACCTCTGCTGCTCCATTCATAACAGATGAGGATCCATAACGAATATTAAGAATAGCATCCGCTCCTAGATTTTCGGCATCATCGACCATTCTCTTAGTAGCAATCTGTCTAGCTGTGATTAACATTTCAGTATAACCTACTATTTCCCCACCAACAATTGTCTTCATACCAGCCATAAAATCTCTTCCTATATTCTTTGACTGTACAACAGTTCCCTTCACAATTCCTAAACATTCTGTAATTTCATAACCAGGTATATAATCAATATTTACTAGCTTCATCTTCTTCTCCTCCTTTAATCTCTAAAATTCTAACAACTAAATTAGCAACTATACTCACAATAAGAATACTTAATATAAATATTAAAAATGAATATAATATCCAAGGTATTTTAACTGACTCTGTAAACTGAAAATAAGAAATAATAGCGATAATAAAGATAAAAAACACACTATATAAAAAACTCGAAATAATCGCTCCCCAAATTTTTTTAGACTTATTTGTCTTAACTTCTCTCATTGTAAATCCTTTCTTATTTAAAATATTAACTTGTTCTAAATACTTATTAACATCAATATCCATATATTCTTCTTGAGTGTGGGATAATTCTAAACACATATTTTTGATCTTTTTATAATCTTTTTCATATTCTTCTATTTTTTTCAGTCTATCTTGCATACATTTTTCTAAGGTTAATTGTCCTTCTTTTAACAGTTTAATTTCATGAACAGGAACTCCTAACTCTCTTAAAAATTTAATAATTCTTAATATTCTAATATCTTCTTCATCATAAATACGATAATCATTAAGCATATTTCTTTTCGGATTAAGCAAACCTTCATCTTCATAATAACGAATACTCTTTTTAGATAACCCTACTTTTGACTGAACCTCGTTAATAAGCATATAATTCCTCCTTTCAGTTATCAATATAAAGTATAACCCAAGGGAAAGGTCAATAGCTTTCAGACAAAAAATTTAAAAACTTCTAATAAAAAACCACTAAATGCTCCAACAAGATAAACCAAAATTAAAATGAGAAAGTTTTCTTTCATATTTTTATTAGATTTGAACAACATTAAAATAGCCACTCCACTACCAGTTAAAAGACCTGCAATTAAAGAAGCAAAACTAATTGCATGATTTAAAAACAACTCCGTCAACATAATACTAGCTGCACAATTAGGAATAAGTCCGATAAAACTAGCAATAAAAGGAGTAAATGAACTATTCTTCATCAACATTTTTTCAATAACTTCTTCTCCTAACCAAAAAAGTAAAGCATTTAAAATAAAAGTAACTACTAAAATAAAGAAAAATGTTTTAATTGTATGAACAAGTGCTGATCTTAAAAGACTTTCACTACAATGACAATGCTCCTCATCACAAATATGATAATTGACTTTTTCTTTCTTCTTTCTTCTAATCAGAAAGTCAATCAAAATTCCCATAATAACAGCAATTACTAATTTAATTCCTAAAAGTTTAAAAACAACCTCAAAATCTGTATTTTCAGAAAGAAGAATAGGTAACATTTCATCACTAGTTGATAAATAAACAGCAATTAAAGTACCTAAACTAACAATTCTTGTAATATATAAATTAGTCACCATAACAGAAAAACCACACTGTGGAAAAAGACCCAAGAAAGCTGCTACTACAGGAGAGAATTTACCTGTCCTTGAAAGAATACTTTTATTTTTTTTAGATAACTTATGTTCAACTAACTCTATCACTAAAAATGCCACAAATAAAAATGGTAATAGTTTTACTCCATCCAATAAAGTGTCTAAGATAACATCTAACATATTTCCCCTCCTCATCTATGGCTTTAATTATAAAATTATCTATAAAACTTGTCAATCTAAGAGTTATCTTCTCAAATATCGATCAGCATTTTTCATTAACTTTTTAACTTTTCTTAAACAGACATTTGGATTAATAGAATAACTCTCTCCATTAAAAGAAGAATTTTTAATTAGCTGGTAACTTTGATTAAGCAATTGAACATACTCCAATAAATCCTTTCTTCCAAAAGTTTTTAAAAGTTTCTCAATATTATTATCAATAGCACATTGATCAATGACATATTGATACTTTTCTAATAAGGTTCCTAAAAGAGGAAAAGCTTGCTCATATAAAAAACAAACATCATCATCACCTTTTTTAGAAAAAATAGTAGGTAAAACTTGATTATCCTCGATAGCATGTTTTTCTGTTCTAAATTCATTGAAATAATGAAAAAGCCCCTTATTTACTCCTATTTGATAGCCATTTCCTGCTTCAACAACATGCCTATTTTCATGTAAAAAAGTTCGATCGACATATCCACCCTCAAAATAAAGTTGAATAACTGGAAGATAAACCAAAATATAGGAATTAAAATTAATACAATGAGCCACCTTCTTTTTATCTAACCTTAAAATATAAGAAAATACCTCATCACTCATTTTTACCCCTGACTGAAGGAAACTTTCTCTTATGGCTTTCCCCCATAAACTCTGAGTTAATAAATTCACATACTGAGCATCTCTTATTTTCAAAACTTCCTTTGAAAATTGTTTAAATATTTCTTCCTCTTTTAGAGCCATGAGATTCAACTTATGACATCTTTCTTGATAACAAGAAAAACTTTCTGGCAAATGATCCATATTACTTAAAATGAATTCTCTTTTATCAAAATATTCAACTAAAGAAATAGGATGATATTTAAGAAAAGTACTACAAAGATCTTCCTCTGCTTGTTGTCTTAAAATATCTCTTAAATAAGAATAATCTTGAGCAATCTTTTCAGTCTGTTCCAAATCCATGTCACTTGCATATCTTTCATTTTCCTTTAAAAAACGAAAAGTATAATCAGGAGGTGACTCTAGTAAATAAATTGTCTTATTACTTCTTTCCTGAAGATACTCATAAAATTCTCTATCATATTGAGAAACATAATAGTTCATTAACATTTCTTGATTCTCTCGCAATGTATTAAGAGAATAATAAAGTCTAATAAATTCGTCCATAACTCCCCTCCAAAAAAAGAATTAATACAATGTCTTAAGATTCATTATATTATAACAAAAAGCAATAAACATGTCTAACTTCTTTGATATAAATAAGTAGTATCAAACTCCGTTTTTTCTGTATATACCTTCTGATAATTTTTATTTTTATTTGTTTTAAAATAATGTCTATATAAATAGTCTTCCTTGCTAACAACTAAATAATCAAAATCATATAATCGTAAAAATTGTTCAATATCCAACTCTCCATGCTGTAATAAATAAAATTCTTTAATAATATCCTTTTTATGGTTATTAGCTTTTAAAAAAACCTCTGCTCGAGCATCTAAATAAACTTTAAAACCTTTATATTCTAAAAAACCACCATTGTTATAATTGGTATAGATCTTTAATTTAGTACGATCCCCTTTAATTTCATTTTCTAAATACTGTGTAATTTTCGAAACATCAGTTGCATAAAAATCTACTTGTTGATAAAATGCATAACTTCCTAAAGCAAATACAAAAATAATTACTATGAAAACATACTTTATTTTAAAAATTCTAGAATAATAAAATTGATCAGAATATACTCTAAAGTTTTTCTTTAAATAATCAGCAAGAGGAAAAAAAGAAGCTATAATAAAGAAACTAAACCCTTTAATAGAAGTTAAAGCTAAAACAGTAGTTCCTAATAAAAGACAAAAATAACGAATTTTAATCTTTTCTTTTCTATTCGCTATATAAGCAAAAAAAACCAAAAAAATTGTAACATAAATTGTAATTCCTGGAAGTGTATTAAAAGTAGGAGAAAACATTTCCATCACTAAATCATTAATATAATGATTTCCATATGAAGTAAAAATATAATTAATTGCTGAAATTCCATAAGGATTAATAAAACCAACTAAAAACATAATAATCAAAACAAGAAAGAGAGGTTTCTTATCATAATTTCCACTTTCAAAACAAAGAAATTGAAAACGAAAAGAATCAATTAAATAAGGAAACATAAATAAAAATAATAGAAAAAAACTAGATGCATGTAAATTAATTAATAAAAGAGAAAGTATTGGTAATAGATATAAATATCTTTTATTCTGTCTTCTAATATATAATTCCAAACAATAAAACTCTGCTAGAAAAATAATAAAATCAAACATTTGAGGACGGCTTCTAACAAAAATTAAAGATAATAAAAAACCAATAATAAAAGTTAAGAAAACAGATAGATGAACCCGATTCTCACTAACTAATAAACATAATCGATAACCAAGATATAAAATAAGAATGAATTGAATCATGGTGAACAAAATAATTCCCCATCCATCAAAAATGAGATGAATATAATAATAAATAACATCCGTTAACCATTGTTGTACAACAAGTGAAAAATTTTGATGAATAACAAACGGATCAACTGTAGGAAAACCATGCTGAACAATATATTTTCCATTATTAACTAAAAACCAAAAATCATTATCTAAATATATCGCTCTTGAAAGGGCTATAAATATAGGAATAACAAAGAATAAAAAAGCAAGTACCTTAGGAGGATGATAACTTTTCAGATCAGCATATATCTTATTAAATAAAGACTTTTCTTTTTTTAAATTCAATTTTTCAGCTTTCATTTCCCCTCCAAATACTCATTTTCCATATTAACACTCCAAATTTTTGTCTTATCCTTACTACCACACAAAATAGTATTAACGACCTCAATTCCCGTTAACATAGAATGATCCATATTATTATATCGATGTTGTCCATTTCTACCTATTGGATAGAAATTGTCAAAACCATTTAAATACTCAATAAGCTGATCAATTTGTTGATATGAATCAAAATATGCTGGATAAGCCTTTTTTACTCGTTCAACATGGTAATCCAAAATATCATTTCGATCAACTATTTCCATCCTTTCAAGTTCAGAAACAGCAAAATCTTTAAATTGTTCATTAGTCATATTCCATAATGAATCTTCTTCATCACAAAAATACTCTAATCCTAAAGAAATCGTCTTCTCTAAATCAGCAACTAAATAAGGAGACCAATTATTAAAAATCTGTATTCGCCCCATTAAAACATCTGGTTCTTGAATATAAATCCAACAATCTGGAATAATATTAGATACAGTGGAAATACCCGTCTCGTTTTTCAAATTCAATTTTTTTACAACCAAACCAATTGTCATAAAATCTCGATAAGGTAAATGTAAAGCTATATTTTTCATAGCCTCAGGAATATGATTCGTTATATCAATAAAATCTTTTAAAGGCATAGAAGAAATAAAAATATCTCCATTCAACTCAATTTTTTTATCATTTTTTATATAAGTTAAACCAACAATTTTATTTTTCTTTTTTAAAATTTTAACTACTTCAGCTCCTGTAACAATTTTTCCTCCTTTTTGTTCAATAATAGAAGCCATTCTTTCCCACATTTGACCTGGACCATATTTAGGATAATAAAACTGATTAATAAGAGAAGTTTCTATTTCCTTAGGTTTTAGATGAAAAAAATTAGTAACAGCATTTTTTAATACAGTTGAAATTGATACTCCTTTCACCCTTTGGCTCCCCCAATCTGGTGCAATATCTTTAGGAGATCTTCCCCACACCTTTTCTGTATATCTTTCAAAAAACAAATGATATAACTTTTTACCAAAACGATTAATATAAAAATTTTCTAAATTAGTTTCTTTCCTTTTAAAAATACTTCCTTTTAAATAACTAACTCCACTCTCTAAAGTAGTAACAATCCCCATTTTCTGAATGGTCTTCAAACTTAAAGAAATAGGATAATCAAAAAATTTTTTGGAGTAATATATTCTAGAAATTCGATTTCTAATTAAAAAAACATCATCATTTTCTTCCATATTCCCTTTTTTTATCGAAATATTAGTACCATAATTTTCGTTCTGAATAGGTAATATTTCCTGCCAAATTTGATTGATATAATCATTTTTTGAATAAAAACGGTGTCCTCCTAAATCCATTTTATTATTATTATACGTTATTGTTTTAGAAATCCCTCCAACCTGTTTATCCTGTTCTAAAATAATAATTTCATAATCTTTTGTTCTTTTTAAAAATTCATATGCACAGGTAAGACCTGCTGGTCCTGCTCCAATAATAACTACTCTCTTTTTTGTCATACTCCACCTACTTCTATCCACCTTATAATATTTCACTAATTAAATGATTATAGGTAGCTAAGTCTTCTTCTTTAGAAAAAATAATCTGCTCTCCCTTTACTATCCAACTGCGATTCACCTTCAAAAAGTTAATAACTTTCAATTGCTGATCAACTAAAAAATTAATATTATTACTCGCCTGATTAAGTTTAGTAACCTGTTCGTCTATCGAGTCCTTAAAATTACTTTCTAACATATATTGATTATATATTTTTTGGTAATAAGAATCTAAATGGGCCTTTTTTCTATACGTCAAAACAGTCTCTTTTTTAGCTAATTCTATAACTTCAGTTAACTTTTGATTAATTTTTTCTTTAGTAGTTGATAAATAAGAAATAGTATTTAAAAATTCAGGACCATCATTAAGATAATTAGCAGCTGATAAGGTCCCATGTAATTGATTATCATTAATAAGAGTAGACACTTCTTTAATTTTCGTAGAATAATCATTTAAATATAATTTAATAACTTTTTCTAAAGCTTGATAACTTCCTATCGTTTTAATAGGAGTATTAAAATTATCTTTTACAAAATCTAAATGAGCTAACTGCTCCATTTCTTTATTTAAGATACTCTCTTCGTATTTTCTATAACAAACATTAACTACTGCAACTAAAATAATTACAATCAATAGTATTTTAATGATTTTTTTCATATTAAGTTTATTTCCTTTCTCTTTATTGAAAATAACATTAAGAAACAAAACTATTTTTAAATGAATTATTTTTATTGTAACTCATTTTTTCAACAAAGGCTACTTTTTATCTAAAGATTACATAAAAATGCACTTTAGATGAAATTAAAAAAGCAATTAGAATAACTGTTAAAATAACTTTCAACTTCTACATTGCTAACTAACTCATTAAATTATTAGGATCTATTCGAACAGTCTGATTAGTTGATTGAGAAATTTGGGTGTTTGTAGAAACTTGAGGTGAAACAAGTGCTTGACCACTCATCAATGGACTAGGAGGAATATTTTGCATATTAACCTCTGGAATTGCACTACTTGTATGAGATTGAGAAACAACTTTGCCTTCACCTCTCCAAGCTTTTTTCATATCAACATTGTTACTAAGTGGAGTTGGGGATGGTTCTATAACATAAATATATGTTGGTATCTTAAAAGCAGAACCAAAAGCAACACAATTCCCAGGTTTCAAATTTTTAATTTTTTCTACAATTTCTGATGAAACATTGGGAACCATCGTTCGAATATACTCTAAATCTCGAGGATGAGACATTCTCAAAATAATAAAATTAGAGCATTGAGAAATAACAGTATCCGAAAGTTCTGATGGTCTCTGTGTAATAAGGCCAAGAATAACCCCATACTTTCTTCCCTCTTTTGTAATACGCTCAAATATATTATAACCTAATATATCACTATCTGTATCCTTTTGAACATAACGATGAGCCTCTTCAATAATAATATGATAAGGCATACTACCTCTATCAGGATTTGCTATAGCCTGCTTAAATAAAAGTCTAGATATAATTTTGGTAATAACCTTAGCCAAACGATCATCAATAAAACTAATATTAAAATTCACAATTTGACATTTTCCCTTACTTTCATTATGAAGAAGTTCATAAATAAATGCTGTACTATCAATATAATTAGGATAAGAGAAATATTCCTTTGAATCACTATTAGCAATACTATGCAATCTAACTAATAAAACATTAGCCATATCATAAACTTTATCACTCTTTAACATTCCTTCACTGATAAGAGCAAATTCCATAGCCTGTTCCAAATCTTTTAACGTATAATAAGTTGCCTTTTCAGAAACTTCTAACGTTAAATGATCATCAATAAAACCACTAATAAAATTAACAACTAATTCCATCTCCTGCATTTTACCTGTTTTATCAATAAATAAACATTGTTTCAAAGTTCTAGTATAACCAGGTTCTACAATTTTACTTTCTAAATTTAATTCTTGTGTATTAAATTTTGTTAATACCGCAGTTACTTGATCACGAATCTTAGTAGACTCATCTCCACTTAACAAAACATCAAGAACTGCTCGAGCAATAATATCATTTTTATGTTTAATAACTGCGGGTGTATTCCCTGTTAAAACAGGAACTAACTTTAAAGTCTTTTCGATAATAGGCAATTGATTCGGTGAAGAAGCATTTAAAAGTAATGCTAAGTCATCAACATCTAACAACCATATAGGAATTCGAATAATATTCTTTTCTTTAATATTAGTAGTATATACCTTATAATTTAAACTTGAATTTCTCTCTTGAAAATTACTAAAAGCATTTGTATATTCACCATATGCATCAAAAAGAAAAAAATTAGCTTCTGCTGGAGGTGTCTTGGTATTAATAAATAAACGTTGAAAAAAACCTGCTACAGTGTAACTTTTACCAGAACCACTATTTCCTAAAATAGAAAAATGACTACTAAAAAAAGCATTAATATCTACATTAATATGATAATTATCATATACATTACTATTTCCTATATAAACTGTATCATCACTAAAATTTTGACTTCCGAGTAGTAGTTCTAACTCTTTAATATTAATCATTCTAATGCTACTTTTAAAAGAAGGTCTTCTAGCCGCTCCAGGTACAAAACTATTACTAGTAAACTCACCTAATATATTAGCAATTAATTGGGACTTATTAACACTTTCTACCTCCCCCAATATTCTTTTATCTCCATCTTCAAAAATCAAATGAAGACCTACTATATTAGGCTGACTAGTAATATCTATTTCAAGTTCTACAATAATTCTATTTTCAACAATTTCTATAATTTTTCCTAACATAAATACACCCTCTTATTCTATATAAATTATACCATGGTTAAACAAAACTTAAAAGATAAAATTAAAGTATTTTCCATCTAAAAATGTAGAGTTACAATAGATGTGAAACAATTTTATATAAAAAAAGTGAATCA
>CAOJDX010000016.1 GCA_948433435.1 uncultured Clostridia bacterium | reverse complement strand
CAAAATAGATAAAAACTTATATATTCAAAAACTAATTATCAAAAATATTTAATTTTAGTAAGAAAAAAGAATACTTTTATACAAAAAATATTGTATTTTTCAAACAACTTTTTATAAGTTCTTAAATGTCGATATAACCTTTATTTATAAGAGTTTACGACATTTTTATTTTTGAAAGATATTCACATATATTTTTATAATTTCTTATATTTTTGCTTTCAAAAGTAGTAAATTAGTAGTAAAAATTTAGAAATTCTTTAAATTATTAATTGAAAATAATAAAAAATACTATGGAATGCCATAGTATCTAAATATATTTAATGAGCGAGATTAGTGGCGTAGCCACTAAAGGGCTCGCCATAATAAGGTATAGTATTACCCTTATTATGTAGCATGAAGCATGTAGCAATATTGTTTAAATAATATGTCAATTTTGCATTTTACTTAATTCAATTACAATTTTTTCTATATTATTAGATAATTGCTCTAAAGAATCGTATTCTATAATATGATTTGAGATACATTTTAAAGACGAGTTTGGTATAGTACCTTTTTTATAAAAACAATAAATAGGAATATTGTCATCACTTGCCCAACCTAGTTCAATTCCTAGACCTGTAGCACGGTAAGACACTTCAGCAATAAATAAGTCTAGATTAGTATAAAAGTCTCTTGTATGTTTTTTATTTTCACCATTTTTATGTGGAAAAATTAATGTTTCAATTTGCAATCTTTTATTTTGTTCAATGGGTTTATAGTATTCATTTTCATAATCAAATGATTTGGAATGTCCAAAATATATTTTCATCAAAATCGCTCCTTATAAAAGAATTATACCATATTTTTTTAATTTTGTCTTGTATTTAAAAGTAGTAAATTAGTAGTAAAGCAGCACTAAAGTTTTACATATGTCCTTTAAAATAAAGACCCTTAATCAATAATTTAAGTTTTTTTATTAAAAATTAATAAGTAGAATTTCAAGATCTAGAAATTTGCAAAAATAAATTAATTACTAAATAAAAGACATAATTAGAAAAATATAAATTAATAGGAAATTATGATATTGATTTTTTTTAGATACTTTTACTCATATTTAGAGAAGTGATAATAATATTTTGTCAAAAAAAAGATAAATAAGCAATTTAAACTTATTTATCTTTATCTATTCTGATATTTTAATCGATTAATCAATTAAACTACCAAATGCTTTTGGTTCATCAGCCCAGAATAGAACACATCCCATGCTAGCACTTCCTACAACAAGCATTGCAACAGCTGCCATAGCTTTAGATAATAATTTCATTTTCTTTCCTCCTTTTAATTCTTTATTACTAAATATCATTTTACTGATATTAAGCCAATTTTTGATAATTTAAATAATTTCTATATGGTTGCTTAAATAACTTATATGTTAATGGACTAACCATAATATCCTCTATAACAATAGCAGAAATTAATAATATAGAAATCATATAATTATTTAATAGAAAAGCACTAATTGTAAAAATAGATCCTGTAATAGTAGTAGCAACCTTTCTAATCATCCTTTTCCTTTTATTAGGTAAAGGTCTTTTGACTGTGTCAGCAGGCGCATAAAAGAAAAGATATATTGTACCTATAATTCCTATTATTAGTATGACATCTTTTTGGATATTCAAATTTAACAAAAGATAAGGTAAAAAGATAAAAGACAGGGTAGAAATAAATAGACATTCTACACTTTTTTTGGCATGAAAGCCAAAACCTGTAAATCTAATAATATTAAAGAAAATTAATAATATTATTGCTTCTTTAAATATTCCTAAAATAATCGCCAATAAGAAAATAACAATTGTTTTAGTAAATGTTAGATATAATCCTTCTAGCCCATACCTCAGTTTTTCAGTATCACCTTCATTAATACTTTGATATTTGGCTATTAAATTAATAGAACTATCTAAAAATTTTTCTTTCATACTACCAACCTCACATTGCCATTATAGCAACATCTGCGAAGGAAAAAAGCGAAAAACCTTTATTAGTAAATTTAAGGAAATAATTTGAAAAAAAGAACTATTATTTAGAAAAAATTACCAAAAAAGGACTGAAAATTACAATTCACGGTTTTTCTCTACATATCTGTTCTAATTTTGATACACTAGATATGCGCACAAGCAAATATAGTTCAGTTGACTGATAAAAAGAGGTAAGAAGGTGAGGTGTAAAGATGGTTGGACGTGTGAAATGGTTCAATAATGAAAAAGGATATGGTTTTATCGAATATAAAGAAGATGAAGATATTTTTGTTCATTATTCTGCTATTAATTTAGATGGATATAAGACATTATCAGAAGGACAATATGTAGAATTTAAATTGGTAAACACAGACAAAGGTTTTCAGGCATTAGATGTATGTCTAGTAAAAGAACCAACTATTGCAAAATAGTGGTTTTTTTTTCAAATAAATGTTACAATGAACACAAAGGAGATGATAATATGGAATTCATTATTAGAGGCGATAAAATAAAGATTACCGATTCCATGAAAAGCTACATAGAAGAAAAAGTTGGAAAGCTAGAAAAATATCTAGGACAAAGCGATAATATTCGTGTAAATGTAGTAGTAAAAGTTAGAGGAATCAATCAAATCGTTGAAATTACAATCCCATTAAAGTCAGTAATATTACGTTCAGAAGAAACTCAGGAAGATTTCTATAAAGCCGTAGATAATGCAGTCAATAAATTAGAAAGACAAGTGAGAAAACATAAAACAAAGTTATCCAAACATCATAAAATAAATATAGAATCCGATAAAGAAGAGTTAGAAATAGAAGAAGAAAAAATTTCTATAATAAAAAGAAAGACAATATCTGTAAAACCAATGAGTGAAGAAGAAGCAATTTTACAAATGGAACTATTGGATCATGAATTTTATATGTATATTGATAGTGATAATAATAAATCTGCCGTAGTTTACAAAAGAAAAAATGGTGGATATGGAGTTATTACATCAGAATGATAAAAATTCAAAGAAGCCCTTTAAATTAGGCTTCTTTTTTGGTAAAATAATAAGTTAAGAGGAGAGATATAAATGAATATACTAAAAAAATTATTTGACCATGAATATAAAGAACTAAAAAGATTCTCAAAGTTAGCTGATCAAATTATGGAACTTGATGAAGAAATGCAAAAATTGACAGATACTGAATTAAAAGCTAAAACAGAGGAATTTAAAGAAGAACTAAAAAAGGGAAAAAATTTAGATGATATATTAGTAGAAGCTTTTGCCGTAGCCCGTGAAGCTTGTTTCCGAGTAATAGGAGAAAAGCCATTCTATGTTCAAATTTTAGGAGCTTGTGCTATTCATTATGGAAATATCGCTGAGATGAAGACAGGAGAAGGAAAAACCTTAACTAGTGTTTTGCCAGCCTATCTAAATGCTTTAACTGAAAAAGGTGTTCATGTAATTACTGTTAATGAATATCTTGCTAGCCGTGATGCCAACTGGATGGGTGATATTCATAGATTTTTAGGACTTACTGTAGGAGTAAATCTTCGCGAGTTATCTAGTAAAGAAAAGCAAGAACAATATAATTGTGATATTCTTTATTCTACAAATAATGAAATAGGATTTGATTATTTAAGAGATAACATGGTTGTAAATAAAGAAGAACGAGTACAAAGACCTCTTAACTTTGCTATTATAGATGAGGTTGACTCTGTTTTAATTGATGAAGCACGTACACCACTAATTATTTCAGGTGGACAAATGAGTAGTGCCAATCTCTATATAGAAGC
The DNA here is from genome assembly GCA_948433435.1 of uncultured Clostridia bacterium. Taxonomy (GTDB): domain Bacteria; phylum Bacillota_I; class Bacilli_A; order RF39; family UBA660; genus UBA2730. The sequence continues at coordinate 30,873 of CAOJDX010000016.1, read as the reverse complement.
TGATCGTTTTGCCAAAAGCCTAAAAAAGGAAGAAGAATTTATTTATGATGAAAAAACAAAAAGTGTTAACCTAAATGACAAAGGTTCTGAAAAAGCAGAAAAAATGTTTCGTGTTAAAAACCTTTATGATATTAATAATGCCACATTAGTCCATTTTATTAATCAGGCATTACGTGCCAATTATGCAATGGCTAATGATGTTGATTATGTTGTAAAAGATGGAGAAATTGTCATAGTAGATCAATTTACAGGAAGACTAATGCAGGGACGTGCCTATAGTGATGGGCTTCATCAGGCCATTGAGGCTAAAGAGGGAGTTAAAATCAATGAAGAAACAAAAACGCTAGCCCAAATAACTTTCCAAAATTTATTTAGAATGTATAATAAATTATCAGGAATGACTGGTACAGCTAAGACAGAAGAAGAAGAATTTAGAAATATTTATAATATGTATGTTATAGAAATTCCTACAAATAAAGAAATAGCTCGTATCGATGCTGCCGACCTAGTATATGCCAATAAAGCAGCAAAATATAAAGCAATTATTAATTTTATCAAGGAAAAATATGAGGAAGGTCAACCTGTATTAATTGGTACTATTGCGATTGAAACAAGTGAATTAATTAGTAGTATGCTAAAACAAGCTCATATTCCTCATGAAGTTTTAAATGCCAAAAATCATGAACGGGAAGCGGAAATTATTTCTAAAATAGGTTTACATAAATCAGTAACAATAGCAACAAATATGGCAGGACGTGGTACAGATATTAAATTATCTGATGAAATAAGGGCATTAGGTGGATTATGTGTAGTTGGGACAGAACGTCATGAATCACGTCGTATTGATAATCAGTTAAGAGGACGTTCAGGACGCCAAGGAGATCCAGGATATACTCAATTCTTTGTTTCTATGGAAGATGATTTAATGGTTCGCTTTGGATCAGATCGAATTAAAATAATGATGGAGTCTATGGGAATTGGAGAACAGGCGATTAGAAGTAAAACTATAACAAGATCCATTGGTACTGCTCAGGCTCGTGTCGAAGGAAATAACTTTGATATCCGTAAACAATTACTACAATATGATGATGTAATCAATAGTCAAAGAGAAATTATCTACGATAGAAGAAATAATATTTTAGATAGTGATTCAATTCATCAAGAAACATTAGATGCTTTTAGACACCATATAGAAGATCTAATTCTTTCTCATTATCAAATAGATAACGAATTAAATGATGATGACTTTGAAGAAATTATCGAATTTGCCAATGAAAATCTATTACAAGATGATATTAAAAAGTCAGATATAGAAACATTAAATAAAGAAGAAATCATTGATAAGTTATATAAACAAGTAGAAAAAGAATATGAAGAAAAAGTTTCTGCTATTCCAGATGAAGTAAAAGATGAATTCGAAAAGGCAATAACCTTACAAGTGATAGATAATTATTGGATGGAACACATTAATACAATGTCTCATTTACGTGAAGGAATTTATTTAAGAGGTTATGGACAGGAAGATCCATTACATGCATATACTGTAGAAGGATTTGATATGTTTGATTCTATGCTTCAAAAAATAGATAAGGATGTCACAGTTTTCTTATTAAAAGCCGAAATTCATCAAAATATTGAAAGAAAAGAAGTAAAAAAAGAAAAATTACTAACTAATGAGGATAAGTCAACTACATTAAAGAAAAAACCTACTCATACAAAAAAAATAGGCCGTAACGATTTATGTCCATGTGGTTCAGGCAAAAAGTATAAACAATGTTGTGGAAAGTGAGATAAATAAAGGATTTGCGGGGCTTTTGCAAATAATTAAAAAATAAGGCTTAAATGCCCTAAAAGTAAAGGATGTAAACAGAAAAATATGTGAACATCCTTTTAAATTTCAAGAAGTGAGGTGATATAATGAAAAAAGATATAGTAACTACAGAGATAATAGTAAAAGAAAATAGAGTAGGAATTTTAAGAGTAGGTAATGTAAATTATATTTCATTAACTGATTTAGCTAGACAAGCAAATTCTGAAGATCCATCTGGTGTAATTAGAAATTGGATGTCAAATAAAAATTCATTTGATTACTATAGTTTATGGGAAGAAATTAATAATGAAGATTTTAATTCCGTGGAATCCCACAGAATTAAAATTGATGAGGCTCCATATAATCGTTTTACTATGACACCTAATCGTTGGAAAAAGGATTTTAATGCTATTGGAATTATTCCAAGCAGTGGAAAATATAGTAAAGGAACTTTTGCTCATCCAGATATTGCGTTTGAATTTGCTAGTTGGTTAAGCCCTGAATTTAAGCTATATTTAATAAAAGAATTTGAACGATTAAAAAGTAATGAAGCATATCAGGAGAAAATTGATTGGCAAGCAAATAGACTATTATCTAAATTAAATTATGTAGTTCATACTGATGCAGTAAAAACTTATATAGTTCCAACTCTTACTGAAGCTCAAAAGAAATTTGTATATGCTGAAGAAGCAGATGTTTTAAATGTTGCATTATTTGGTATGACAGCTAAAGAATGGAGAGATAATAATCCAGAATTGGCAAAAGAAGGTAACATGAGAGATTATACTGATTTACTACATTTGGTAATATTAAATAATCTTCAAAATACAAATGCTGAATTGATTGAAGAAAAAGTACCTCAAAATGAAAGACTTGTTAGACTCAATAATTCTGCAAGAAGACAAATGAAAGTGTTAAAAAATAATAAAAATATCAAAGAATTAGAATTACTACAAAAACAAGTCAATGACGATGACAAATTATTAATTGATTAAAATAGAAGAGTGTTAACAGATAATATTAATGCTTTTTTGTTTTAGATAGAAAACTTACACACTTTATTCATTCTTAATACTATATTAATTATAGAAATATTTTGAATATTCATAATTATTGATATCATAATGTCATATAAAACATATATAAATGTAGCCAGTAAATATGAAATTTTTTACAGCTATGGTTATTTCAATATTGGATATCTTAAGACCTATTCTTCTTTTGATAACTGATCTAAATTAATCATAAATAATACAATAAAATAAAAATATTCTTTTATCTTAATCAAAAAAAGGAACATATCAAAAATGTTCCCATCTATCTACAGAGGATCTTCGCACGTAGAAGCGAACCTTCCTCTCTAATATAGTATGTCATAATAAAAAAAATATACCTAAAAATGTTTAAATAAATAAAACTTTGTGTATAATAATAATAGAAAGTTGGGATAAAATGGATAAAAACGAATTAAAAAGACATTTAGATGAAGAGTTAAAAAAAATTAATGACTTATGGAGGTCACTTTGACATTGACAAAAAAATAAAGGAAGTCGCAAGCTTAGAAGAGAAGACAAAACAAACAACCTTCTGGGAAGATGAAAAAAATGCCCAAAAAGTTTACAAGAATATTACTTCTTTAAAAAAGATAACAGACCCTATAAAAAAAATTAAAAAAGAAATAGAAAATAATATAGAGTTACTAGAATTAATAGAAGAGGAAGAAAATCTATTAGAGAATATAGAAGTAGAGTTAGAAAAATATCAAAGACAATTACAAGAATTAGAAAATTTTCTTCTATTAAATGGTAAATATGATAAAGGTAACTGCATTTTAGAAATACATAGTGGAGCTGGAGGAACAGAAGCCTGTGATTGGGCTATAATGCTCTATAGAATGTACACTAGATGGTGTGAAAAAAATAAATTCAAAATAAAAATTCTAGATTATCAAGAAGGAGAAGAAGCTGGAATTAAAAGTTGTTCAATAGAAATAGTCGGAGAAAATGCCTATGGTTATTTAAAAAGTGAAAAAGGAGTACATCGCTTAGTAAGACTTTCTCCATTTGATTCTAATAATAGAAGGCATACCTCTTTTGCCTCTGTTGAACTAACACCAGAAATAGAAGAGGTAGAGGACATCAAAATAGAAGAACAAGATTTAAAAATAGATGTTTATAGATCAAGTGGTTGTGGTGGACAAGGAGTCAATACAACCGATTCAGCAGTAAGAATTACGCACTTACCTACTAAAACAGTAGTAACTTGTCAAAATGAAAGAAGTCAGATTCAAAATAAAGAAGAAGCAATGAGGGTTCTAAAAAGTAAACTTCAGCTATTAGAAGAAGAAAAAAGAGAAAAAGAATTAAATAAGATCAAAGGTGAAGAAAAAAACATTGAGTTTGGTTCGCAAATAAGAAGTTATGTTATGCATCCTTATTCAATGGTAAAAGATCATCGTACAAATACCGAAACAAGTAATGTAGGAAAAGTCTTAGATGGAGAAATTGATCTATTTATTGATTCATACTTAAAAAGGGGAGAATAAATATGTCAGAAAATAATAATATTTTAAAAAAAATATATCAAAAAGGAAAGTTAAAAAGATATTTTGAATTAATTATTGGTTCACTCTTAGCGGCTATAGCTTTTAATCTCTTTTGTTCACCTAACAACTTAGTTCCAGGTGGAATCAGTGGATTATCGATTATTATTCATCATGTTTTTAAAATAGACACTTCACTTTTTATTTTAATAGTAGATATTCTTCTTTTAATCATTAGCTATTTTGCTTTAGGAAAAGAAAAAACAATGCACTCAGTTTTAGGAAGTTTACTATTTCCTGTCTTTATTAAATTAACCCAAAATATTAATTCTATTTTAGATCTCGATACTTCTGTTTTATTATTAGCAGTTATTTTTTCAGGAATTATTCAGGGATTTGGATCAGGATTGATTTTTAAAGCTGGTTTCAGTCTAGGTGGAACAGATATTATTAATCAAATCATTTCAAAATATTGTAAAGTAAGTATTGGTAATGCCATGTATTTTAGTGACGGAACAATTGTTTTGTTAAGTGGTTTAGCTTTTGGTATTAATAAAATTATGTATGCTCTATTACTTTTATATATCATTAGTTATATTACTGATAGAGTTATATTAGGAATATCGGATTCTAAAGCATTTTATATTATTACCAAAGAAGATCAAAAAATTAAAGAATATATTATAAAAAATTTAAAACATAGTGTAACAGAATTAAGTGCTAAAGGTGGTTTTGCACAAAAAAAGGAAACTGTCTTAATGTGTGTGTTACCAACTAAAGAGTATTATCGTTTTAAAGAAGGAATTAATGAAATTGATCCTAATGCCTTCTTTGTAGTAACCGATGCCTACCAAGTAGTAGGAGGTGCCTAATGGATAAAAGAACAATTGATAAAAAAATAATTGAAAATGCGGATAGAAGTAATATATCGAGATATTTAATAATGATCATTTCTCTTCTAATATCCGCTTTATTATATAATTTACTTTTGCAACCTACAAAAATAGTAATGGGAGGAGTAAATGGTCTTGCTGTCATCAATAACTATGTTAATAAAATAAATCCTTCTTTTACAATTTTTGTAATATCGGCAATAATGTTACTTTTAAGCTACTTTTTTCTTGGTAAAAATAGGACTAAAGGAACATTAATTGCAACATTTGCCTATCCAGCTCTAGTCCAACTTACCAGTTACTTAACCAAGAATATATATATAGATATGTCGGATTTATTAGTAATTTCGATTTTTATTGGAGTAATCAGTGGAATGGCAAATGGAATGCTATACAAAACTGGCTTTAGTAATGGAGGGCTTCCCATTATTAGTCAAATATTATATGAGTATTACCACATACCAATGGGAAAATCTAACTTTATCATTAATTTGATCATTATAATTTTTGGAAGTACTATTTTTGGTACGACAATGATTATGTATGCTGTGATCATAATTTTTATTAATAGTATGATTGTTGATAAAGTCATATTAGGAACAGCCAAAAATAAGGCACTTTATATTCTTACTTCTAAGGAAAAGGTAATCAAAGACTTTTTAATTAAAGATATGAAGCATACTGCTACATTATTTAATGTAAAAGGTGGTTTTTTAGATAAAAAAAGAGAACTAATTTTAACAATTATTCCAACAAGAGAGTATTTTAAAGTAACAGAAAGTATTAAGTTATTAGATCCACAAGTCTTTTATCTAGTAAATGATGCCTATGAGGTAAAGGGAGGAAAATAGAATGAACTCATTCTATTTTTTTGCATACTTGTATATACTATACCAAAATTGATATTTAGAAAACTTTTAAAACAAGACGAAAAGTGTTAAAATATTAATAGGAAGTGATTTTATGCCATTTCTAATAGGAGTACTAATTTTAATTATTTTTATATTAGTAAGCTATTTATATATAAAAAATAAAATAAAAAAAATAATGAGAGCCTATGGCTTTTCTTCAATTCAACAAATAATCGAAAAAACGGAACTGGAAAATGAAGATTTACCAAAATCTTTATCTAGTATGGATTGTGTGTATTTAGAAAGAGTAAAGAAAGATTTTCCTAATGTTAATATTAATGAATTAAAAAGAATGAGTGAAAAACTAATATTAGATTTTCTCAATGCAATACAAAAGAAAGATAGTAGTAATTTAAAGAATGAAAAGATAAAAGCTTATGCAGATAGTAAAATAAGTGAATTAAAAAATAAAAGAATTTCTTATAGTTCAGTTAAGTTTCATAAAACAGTATTAAGTAAATATGAGAAGAGTCAAGCTACAGCAACCATTTATCTTGGAAGTAGTTTAGAATATTTTTATCAAGAAAATATGGGAATAAAAAGAAAAATACAGGATAGATATAAATTAGAATTTATATATGTAATTGATTCGTCCAAAGTACCAGAGTCAAAAAAAGTTTTAGAGATAAATTGCCCTAACTGTGGATCTCCCTTAAAATCATCACTAACTCAAAAGTGTGCTTATTGTGGAACACCTAATATAGAAGTAGCAAAAAGGGTTTGGATCTGTAATGACATAATTAGATATTAAAGATAAAAGTATAATATTTATGTAAATAAAATTGATAATTTATGATATACTGATAACAAGTCAAGAGGGGAAGTGATAAAGTGGAAGTTTTGGACAATAAATGTCCATCTTGTGGTGCAAAAATTACTTTTAATCCGAAAAACCAAAAATGGGATTGTGAATATTGTGGTAGTAAATTTTCATTAGAAGAAATGCAAAACTATAATAATGCTAGTAGTAAAGAGGTTAATAGTAAGAATGAAACTTTTAAAAAAGAAAAAAAATTAGCAGGGCTTGATATATATCGATGTAAAAGTTGTGGTGCAGAAGTAATAGCTGATGAAGCTACAACAGCCGCTTTTTGTGTATATTGTGGGAATACTGCCATTTTAAAGAATAAAATAACTGAAGGTAGAATGCCAACAAGAATAATTCCTTTTAAAAAAGTAAAAGAAGAAGCAATTGATGCCTTTAAAAATATCTCTAAAAATAGACCTCTAATGCCAAAATTTTTCAATGATCAAAAAAATATTGAAAAAATAACAGGGGTTTATATTCCTTTCTGGACTTTTGATTTAAAGGTGACTGGAAATATTGATTTTAATGCAACTGACATCAAAACGTGGAGTGATTATAACTATCAATATACAAAAACAGATACATATTTATCCAAAAGAGAAGCCAGTATGAATTTTGATAATATATTAGTAGATGCTTCATCTAGGTTTGATGATGATTTAATGGATTCAATAGAGCCCTTTCAATACAAAGATTTAGTAGATTACAATCATGCTTATTTATCAGGATTTTTAGCTGAAAAGTACGATGTTGAAAGTGATATTGGGATTAAGAGAGCTAAAACAAGAGCGATGAATACAGCAGTAGATATTGCTAGAGAATCGGTTTATCATCAAACTAAAATACCTACTAGTAATGCATTAAAAATAGATGAAATTCAAAATGATTACATTTTATTACCAGTATGGATGGTTAATGTAAAATATAAAGAAAAAAATTATACCTTTGCTATGAATGGTCAAACAGGAAAAATTGTTGGAGAAATACCATTAGATATTGGTAAGACAATATTGATATCTGTATTTCTATTTATCATAATAGCAGTACTTTCTTTTCTAATATTATGGTTTGTGGGGTAATGAGATGAAGAAGAAAATAATATTAATAGGGTTGCTATCCCTAATGATTAACATAACACCTGTTTTTGCCAGTACAAATACAAAAGAAAGAACAGAAGAGAATTATTTAATATCAAGTGATATTAAAATAACAGAATCCAATAAAAATAATATATTATCAACGCCAGCTATTGACGAAAAAGAGAAAATTTATGACTTTGCTGATCTATTTACGGAAGAAGAAGAGCAAAAATTATATCAAAAAATAAGTCAGTATATAGATTCTTATCAGCTAGATTTAGCTTTAGTAACAATTAGTCAAAATAATAAATCTTCTCCTAGAGAATATGCTGATGATTTTTATGATTATAATAATTTTGGTTTCAATAATACCAAAGACGGTCTACTATTTTTGATTGATATGGATAATAGAGAAATCTATATGACAACGACTGGAGCAGCAATTAACATGTATAATGATTATCGTATTAATAAAGCTCTAGAACAAGTTTATCAATATATGACTAATCAAAACTATTATCAAGGAGTATTGCAATATATTCAAATCATTGGAGATTATGCCAAAAGTGGTTTACCAGGAAAACAAGATCAAAAAAATCTTACCACAACTATTTGTTATTCAATTATCATATCACTAATAATAACAATAATTATCATGGTGATATTAATCAATAAAAATAAATTGGTAAGAAAAAAAACAACAGCTAGAGAATACTTAAATAAAGATAGTGTTTCTATGAAAAATATAGGAGAAATACTAGTATCAACCAATACCGTAAGGCATGCTATAAATCACTCATCAAGTAGTGGTTCATCAACTCACTCAGGTAGTAGTGGAAGAAGTCATGGCGGTGGTGGTCATAGATTTTAATTAATAAAAGAAAAGAGGTAAAATAATATGGGATTAATTAAAGCAGCAGTATCATCAGTAGGAAGTACACTACATGATCAATGGAAAGATTATATAAAATGTGAAGATTTAGGACAAGATATTTTAATGAAAAGAGTATCAACTCCTAATGGAATTATTACAAAAGATAGTGCTATTCAGGTTTCACCTGGTCAAATAGCCATTATTTTTGAAAGTGGTAGAATTTTAGATGCTACAGCAGAAGAAGGAATTTATACTTTTGATTCCTCAACCTCTCCAAGTTTTTTTGCAGGTCAATTTGGAGCTGTTTTTAAAGAAATGTGGAATCGTTTTGTTTATAATGGAAGTCCTAGTAAAGAACAAGCAGTATTTTATATTAATGCTAAAGAGATTATGGACAACAAATTTGGTACTCCAGCACCAATACCATTTCAGGACTGGTCTCATCCTATTCCAAACCAAATGACAGGAAGTATGAGTCCTTTAAGAGTAGAAGTGAAATGTTTTGGAAAATATACTTTTAAGATCTCTGATCCAGCAGTATTTATGTCTAAAATAGCCGGAACTGCAAATGAATATCGAAAAGATGAACTTGTAGAACAAATGCGTTCAGAAGTAATAGGTTCTTTCCAAAATGTATTAAACGAATTAGGAAATTCTAATCATAAAATACCAGTTTTAGAGTTACCAAGTAGTACAGATGAAATCAAAAAAATGATGGATGAAAAAGTTTTTGATCAACCAATTAGAGATCGAGGAATTAATATTGTTGGTTTTGTTGTGGAATCAGTAACTTTAGATGAAGAATCTAATAAAAAAATAGACAATTACGAATTATCATCAAACTCATTTATGCAACAAGGAACTCTTACAGGAGCTTATGCTACTGCTGTTGTAGATGCAGCTAACAATGCAAATGGAGCAGCTAATGGTTTTATGGGAGTAGGAATGATGAATATGGCCGCAGGTGGTATGATGGGAGCAGTAGCAAATAATGTTATGAATAATCAAAATAATGCACAACAAACTGCAAATTATGATCCATATGCTAATAATAATCAACAACCAGTAATAAAAGCTTCATGTCCAAAATGTGGAAATCAAGAAGTAAGCGGAAAATTTTGCAATCAATGCGGAGAACCATTAAACTAAAAATTATCTAAATAGGAATCAAAACCTCCTATTTTTTGTTATAATTAAAATAAAAGAGGTAATCAACCATGAAAATATACTTAGTAAGACATGGGCAATGTGATTCCAATAAAAAGAAAATTTATAATGTCAAACATGAGGAATTAAATGAAGAAGGCATTCGCCAAGCAAGAAATTTTAAAGAAAAAAATAAAAAACAAAATGTTTCTTTACTTCAAAATAGCTAATAATTTTTAGCGAATATTTATTTTTTTTATTGACTGTTTCTAATAAAAAAGTTATAGTAAACACATATTTCTAGACAGGGGGAACAATAAAATGAATGATACATATTTGGCAACTTTAATGAAAAAAACAAAAATAGGAGAAAACATATTTATATTTCATCCAATTCAAGTAATTTCAGGATTTTATAATGACAGTCAAAAATCATTTTTAGATGATTCAGGTTTTGAGTATTTGGCAATTACAGATCTCTCTCTTTTGTATTCCGAAGAAGAATATGCTTTTTGTAATGCCGTAGTATATGATGACTTAAAGAAGTTATTTGAGATAGATTATGACCTACCAATAGGAGAATTTAAAAATCAATATTTAAGTTATTACTTTGATATAGTATTTATAGTAAAAATTGAAAATCAAAAGGTTAATTATCAAATGATTAACATTAAAGAATCTATAATATATCAGGAACAAGAAGAGACAGATACTGAAGTTAGACTAATAGGAGATAATGGAGAGGTACTAGAAAGTCTAGATAATTTAGTCTCAGATATAACAAATGAAAAGTATAATATTGAAGAACTAAAAGATATGTATAAAGAGTTCTCAGCTACTATAGAAAATTTTACTAAATTAAAAAAAGTACTAGAAAATAAATTAGAGATAAATCAGCAAGAAAATATTCTTAAGTTAGAAGAGAAGAAAAAGGAGTCAATGTCAAATATTATAGATATGCCATCGCTATATAATAAGATAAAAGAAACTGTTATTGATCAAGATGAGCCTATCTTGCGATTACTGACAGAAATTATTCGTATGGAAATCCATGGAAATGAAAAAAAGGGAATATTGTTAACTGGATCTACAGGAGTAGGAAAAACCTTAACAATGGATTTAATAGCACAAAATATTAATAGAGATTTACTTTGTGTAGATTCTACTCAATTGACAACAGTGGGGCATACGGGAAGAAGTATTGAGGAAGTTTTATGGGAATTATATTTAAAATGTGAAAAAGACATAAAAAGAACAGAAAATGCTATAATCTATTTTGATGAAATTGATAAGAAAGGATCTAATAAAAAATCAGATATAGCAGGTCAGGGAGTTTTAAATAGTTTACTTAAATTTATGGATGGATCAAGTTATACTGCTTGTCAAAATACACAGATGGTTACTCCAACTACTTCTAAAGTAATCAATACTAGTAATATGCTTGTCATAATAGGTGGTGCTTTTATTGATGTATATGGGAATTTAAAACAAAAAAATTGCGGCTTTTCCAGTTCTGCGAATATAGAAAAAGTAGAACCAGATATTGACGATTTTATAGAGAAAGCGATGATTCCTAAAGAATTAATGGGTCGATGCCCCATTGTTATTCATATGAATGATTTAACAATGGATAGCATGAAAAGAATTCTATTATCAAAAGATTCCCCTTTAAAGGTAGAGGAGAATAATTTTAAGGTATTAGGAGTAACTTTGGAATATGATGAAGATTACTTAGAGGCTCTTTCTGAAAAAGCTTATGAATCCAAATCAGGAGCTAGAGGAATAAAAAAGATAATCTCAGATACTACATGGCAAGCTTTTGCTGAGGTATGCTTTAACATCGGAAAATATGAAAAAGTAATTTTAACAAAAGAAACAGTAAAAGATAATAGAGAGTACCAATTAGTTCCAAAAGAGAAAGAAGAAAAACTAACAAACAAGACATATCAGTTAAAAAAAAGATAATTTTTAATACCTGATCAGGGGCAATTATTTTGGTAATAATTGTCTTTTGTTATGTCGAAATTTGTGATATAATATACATGATAAGGTGGATGATAAAAGTGGACATAATTAGATTAAAAAATGTAAAAAAACAATATAAAAATGGTACTACTGCAATTTATGATTTAAGTTTAAATATTGAAAAAGGATCTTTTGTCTTTATCATAGGAGGATCTGGTTCCGGAAAAAGTACTTTAATGAAAATGCTATACCGTGAGGAAAAACCAACAAAGGGTCAAATTATTGTTGGTGGTCTTAATGTTGCTAAATTAAGAAATAGTAAAGTATACAAACTAAGAAGAAAATTAGGAATCGTTTTCCAAGATTATCGTCTTTTGCCTAAACAAACAGTTTATGAAAACGTAGCTTTTGCCATGGAAGTAATAGGAGCAACAAAACAAGAAACAAGGGTAAAAGTATTGAAAGCTCTTGAAATAGTAGGACTTAAAAATAAAGTACACAGTTACCCAGATCAATTGTCTGGTGGAGAACAACAAAGAGTAGCCATAGCAAGAGCTATTGTCAATAATCCAAAAATGCTCTTATGCGATGAACCAACAGGAAATCTAGATCCAGAAATGTCAATAGAAATTATGAAGATTATTGAAAAAATTAATAAAGATTGGGGAACAACCGTTTTAGTGGTAACTCATGATAAAGAAATTGTAAATAAGATGAAAAAACAAGTAATTACATTAAAAGAAGGAAGATTAGTAAATAATAAAGCGAAAGGAACATATGATAATGAAAATGCTTAGAATGTTAGGTAGAAGTATTAGGGATGCTTTCAAAAGTGTTTTCCGTAATTTCAGTTTATCTCTAGCTTCAATCTCATGTATAACAATAACTTTAATTATAGTAGCAATCTCTATAATGGCATCATATAATGTATCCAATTTTACAGAAGAAATAGAAAAAGATTTAACCATAGTTGCCTTTGTAGAAAACTCTGCTACGAAAGAAGAAATAGAAAATATTAAAAATGAATTAAAAAACATTTCCAATATCAATCAAAAAGAAATAAAGTATGAAAGTAAAAGCCAAGTAAAGCAAGAAATGCAAACTCAATCAGAAATTTTTAATACTGTTATGGAAGGTTGGGATGAAGAAGATAATCCCTTAAAAGATACATTTCAAATAAAAGTAAAAAATGCAGAAGAAATTAGTAAAACAGCCAAACAAATTGAAAAAATCGAAAAAATAGCAATTGTAAGATATGGTGAAGGGATGGTAGATAAATTAATTACAGCTTTTGATTCTATTAAAAAGGTTACTTATGGGACCGTAATTGCTTTAATATTAGTAACGATCTTCTTAATTATAAATACAATTAAACTGACCATCTATTCCAGAAAAAGAGAAATTAGCATTATGCGTTTGGTAGGGGCAAGTAATTTTACGATTAAAACACCATTTATTATAGAAGGAATGTTTTTAGGACTTTTGGGTTCTCTTATTCCAATTGGCATGATTATCTTTGGATATCCAGCACTATATGATCGTATGAATGGTTATGTCTTTACTCCATTAGTAAATCTAATTTCACCAACTCCATTTGTTTATACAGTATCTTTGATGATTATGATCATTGGTATCATCGTCGGAATGATAGGATCATCATCAGCTGTTAGAAAATATTTAAAGGTGTAGTATGAGAAATAAAATATTATTAATTGTATCAATAGCACTATTATTAGCACCAATATCAGTATTTGCAGAACAAACAGTTAGTGAATATGAAGCAGAGACACAGAAATTAATAGCAGAATTACAGACAAGAAAAGATAAAATTGCTAAAAATGATGCAGAAGTAGCACAAATAAAGAAAAATATAGTAGCTATTGAAAATCAAATTAAACAAACCCAAGCAGAAATTGATATTCTTCAAAAAGAAATTGAAGAAAGTAATAAAAAAATAATTAAAAAGAGCAAAGAAAGTAAACAAATTATGGCTTATTATCAAATCGCCAATGGGGACAATGCTTACTTAGAGTATGCTTTCGGAGCAGAGACAATTACAGATATGATTTATAGAGTGTCTATTGTTGAGCAATTGACAGAATACAATGATCAGATAATGAAAGAATTACAGCAATTAATCGCTGAAAACAATCGAAAAAAAGGTGAATTGTCTACAAAAAAAGAAGAATTAAACTCTCTTAAAGATAAATTACAGAGTGAAAAGGATCGAATAGAAGAGGATACGGCGAAAATCAAAGTAGGTATGCCTTCTCTGGAACAACAATTATCCAGTGCTAAACAATCCCTTCAAACTCTTAAAAATATGGGATGTAAGGCGAATGAAACAATAAGTAGCTGTCAAGCTCGTCTTGGACAAGGAGGGGCTTCTGTGCCAAGTACTAATGGCCTATTTAGACCAACAACTTATGGAAATATTAATCAATATTATAAAGGATGTGGCGGCTGGAATGGTCGTACCTGTACATCTGGACATATGGGAGTAGATATTGGTAGTGGACGAAAAGAGATTCCAATTTATCCAATAGCAGCTGGAAAGATTAGTTCCAAGTATAGCGATCCAGCAGGAGCACTGGTTATTAGAGTAAAACATAATGTTAATGGTCAGATCCTATATTCAACTTATGCTCACTTAAGTAGATTTGCTAGTGTTAAAGTAGGAGACTATGTAACAGCAGACACTAGAATAGGAGATATGGGAACAACTGGTAATTCATCAGGAATCCATCTTCACTTAGAGGTTAGTACTTGTGATTGGAATACTATGCTAGATGGGGATTGGAAGTGTAGCTGGAGCTATTATGCTACATCAAGTATTAGAAATCCAGCAAGTTATGTATCGCTTCCATCAAGTTGGAATAATCGTTAAGAATCTTCGGATTCTTTTTTTGAACAATTCTTGTGGAAAAAGTATTAAAATATACAGGATTTTATGTTACAATATAGACATTTAATTAGGAGATTGTCTAAAGAAGGTGATATTATTATATTTTATAGTAATGAAGTATTAGACAAATAATTAGAACATTGAAAGTGGTTGTTAAGGAAAATGGAAATTATACTTTATTTGAAGAATTAGTAGAAAAAATAGCAATTGACAGAAAAGATGAAGAAGCATTTATTAAACAATACAAAAAAATTCTATTAAAAAAAGTTAAAAATATATAGATTAAGGAGTAAAAAAATGGCGGGAAAGAGAGCTGAATATTTAAATTGGAAAGAATACTTTATGGCAATAGCAATTATTTCTTCATTAAGAAGTAAAGATCCTCGTAACCAGGTGGGAGCATGTATAGTTAATGAGGAAAATCATAAAGTGTTATCAATAGGTTATAATGGTTTAATTAATGGAATGAATGATGATACTTTCGATTGGGAATCAACAGGAGAAAAAACAGGAGAAAAAACAGGGATTATAAAAAATATTAAAAACTATTATGTTGTATGTGCTGAAAGAAATACTATTCTAAACTATCGCGGAAACAAAAAAGATTTAGAAGGATCAACTATCTATGTAACTTGGTTTCCTTGTACAGAATGTACCAAAGAGATTATTCAGGCAGGAATTAAAAAAGTGGTTTATCTTCGAATGTATTCCAAACCAGAGTTAGTAGAAATTAGTAAGATTATGTTAGAACATGCTGGTGTAGAAGTAGAGTCCTATAATCCAACAAAAGAATTTTCGAAAGAGAAGATAGAAGAAGTAACAAGTGAAATTCAAAGGATATTGAAGAAACTATCAGATTAGATTATGGAGCTGAGAGAATGAAGTGTGATATAGAAAATAAAAGAGTAACAGATGCAACGACAACATTTTTAAGAGAAATAAAAGAAAAACCTTTAATAGAAACTAAAGAACAAATAAAATTAATTAAAGAATATCAAAATGGCAATACTGAACTTAAAAATAAACTAGTAGAGCATAATTTGTTATTAGTAGTAAATATTGCCAAAAAATATACTAAAATCACTACTTCCTTTACTTTACTAGATTTAATAGAAGAAGGTAGTATTGGCTTGGCCAGGTCACTGGAAACCTATGACCCTGAAAAAGGATCATTCAGTACTTATGCAACCGATTGGATTAAACATACAATTACCAGAGCTATTACAAATAAAGATCAATTTATTAGAAGACCAGTTGGTGTAGTTGATATAGAGGTAAAATATAATAAGTTAGTGGAAAAGTATTATCATATAAATGGAAAAAATCCTCCAGATGAGTATATTATGAAAAAACTAGGAATATCCGCTGAAACATTAAAATATTTAAAAAACAAAAAAGCTTATAATGTAAAAAGTTTAAATTGCAAGGTGAATCCTGATCAGGAAGAATCAGATGAATTATTAGAACTTGTTCCTACATCAGCTAATGACTTCAATAAATTATTGGACAATATAGAAATGTTTGATCTTTTAAATATAATTAAAAGTGTATTAAAACCCAAAGAATATTATATATTATATAATCGGGTAATAAGCGATTATCCAAAAACACTAGAAACGTTAGCTAATGAATTTGGACAAAAGCATCAAGGAATTAAACAGACTGAAAAAACAGTATTAGGAAAAATAGAAAAATATATGAATAAGAATAGTATGGCTTATATTAATGCCATAAAAAGAGTCAAAGAAATGCATGGAAAAATGTATAGCAAGCTAAAAATTGAACCAATAAGTCCTAATGATATTATTATTTTTTTATACTTAAGTAATATGTTAACTGAGCAAGAAAGAAAACTGTTATACTTAAAATTATTAGACCAATATCATTATAGTATAGTAGATCTAGTAGAAATAATGAGAATTTCAAAAACACAGTTAAAAAATATTAACGATCATTTAAATAAAATTGCTAAAAAAGAATTAGAAAATTCAACTGAATTCAATATTTTTAAGGACCAAGTAATAAAAGAAAGTGGTCCTAAAATATATAAGAAAATTCAATAATATTATTTATAAAATAACAAAGGGTAGAGGAAAATAGTATTAAACTATATAAAAGGTACCCCTTATAATAAGGATACCAAGATTAGGAGAAGTTTAACATGAAAGAAGATATTTTAATTTCTAGAATAAAAGTTATAAAGAAACAATTAGAAAAATATGAATTATTGAATTCCTTTTCATCAACAGAAGAAATGGAAGAATGGATTAGAGAACTAAATGATATTGAAATAAACAATATAATCAATTTAGAGATAGATCAAGAAGAAATAAAATTCGATAAAAAACTTTTGTTAAATAAAGACTTGCTAAATACAAAAGACTATAATAAAAGAGTACAAGCTTTAATTAGTATAAAAAATGCCGAAGGGTGGTATCACCTATTTGATAAAATGTTGAATTCAGAGTTTTTACATAGTCCTAAGTTTTATCAAGATATAGAAACATTAAAAAGGGCTAAAAGTGCTCAAATGCCATTGTGGATAATAGGAGAACCAGAATTTATTAATAGCCCATATCATGACGAAGATTTTGAATTATTAGTAACTTCAAAAGATACTAGTAATAGAGATTGTGATTTTTTAGTGTGGGATGCCATTGCAACTATTTCTAAAAATGTAGACTCCATTAAAAGTGAATATCATAGAAAAGATCTACAAACGATTATCAAGTATTCTTCCGAGGCTCTTCAAAGCTCTTATTCCTACCCAGAAGGCTCTATTAATTATTTGGCAGTAAATCCAGTATCTTTAAATGATCACTACCATTTAGAAAATATGGAGATATTAGCCAAGAATAGGGAAATTGGAAATTTTCTATATGCAGTAATGACCAATCAGGAAGCGATAAATAGAAGAGACTATAGAACAATTATAAGGGAAATGATAGAATATAAAGATTATAAAAAATATGTATTTTTATTATGTGTATATGCCGTTGGAGAAGAAGATGCTAAAAATGCTCTAAGATTAAATGAATTTTATTATAATGAAATAAAAAAGCAATTACCTGAATTACTTGAAAAAGTCAATGAAAAAATAAATATTGTTGATAGTACTATTGTTAAAGAGGAACAAATATACCAAATAGAAAGTTGTGAAATAGAATATAGTCAGAAAAAAGTGAAAAAATATTTAAGAAAAATTTTAAAAAAAGTAAGTAAATAATGAATCAATATGATTTAGCTAAAGTAACAATGATAAGGAAAGTTAATTGTGAATTCACTAATTAACTTTAATCGTAATAAGGAGAGAACAATATGTTTAAAATAGTATCAAAATTTAAACCTAGTGGAGATCAACCTAAAGCTATTGAGGAGTTAGTAAAAGGAATAGAGGAAGGTAAGAAAGAACAAGTTTTACTAGGGGCAACAGGAACAGGAAAGACTTTTACTATAGCTAATGTAATTGCCCAAACTAACAAACCAACTCTAGTTTTAGCTCATAATAAAACACTTGCTGGACAACTTTACTCAGAACTCAAAGAAATTTTTCCTAATAATGCAGTATGTTATTTTGTTTCTTACTACGATTATTATCAACCAGAAGCTTATGTACCCTCAACTGATACTTATATAGAAAAAGATTCTTCTATTAATGATGAGATAGATGAGCTTCGTCATTATGCGACAAGTAATCTATTATCAAGAGATGACGTTATTGTAGTAGCAAGTGTATCTTGTATCTATGGTATTGGAGAAGTAGAAGAATATCAAAATAAAATGTTAACACTAGCAGTAGGACAAGAAGTAAAAAGAGATCAGGTATTAACCAAGTTAGTCGAAATGCTTTACGAAAGAAATGATTTGGATTTTAAAAGGGGAACTTTTAGAGTTAGAGGAGACGTTTTAGAAATTATTCCAACTAACCAAAATACAACTGGATATCGTATAGAATTTTTTGGTGATGAAATCGATCGAATTAGTGAAATTGATAGTTTAACGGGAAATATTTTAAATAATAAAAAAAGTATTAGTATTTTTCCTGCTAGTCATTTTGTAATTAGTGATGAAAAACTACATTTGGCTGTTAAGAAAATCAAAGAGGAATTAAAGGATAGAACCAATTATTTTAAAGAAAATAATAAGCCATTAGAAAGAGAAAGAATAGAACAAAGAACCAATTATGATTTGGAGATGCTGCAAGAAACAGGATTTTGTACAGGAATAGAAAACTATTCAAGACATATGGCTGGAAGGGATGAAGGAGAAACTCCAACCACCTTAATGGACTTTTTTAATCAAGACTACTTACTAGTAGTAGATGAGTCACATGTAACCCTTCCTCAAGTTAGAGGAATGTATAATGGAGATCGCGCTCGAAAAATGAATCTAGTTGATTTTGGGTTTCGCTTACCAAGTGCATTAGATAACAGGCCTTTAAAATTTGAAGAGTTTGAAAAAAAGATTAATCAAGCCATTTATGTTTCAGCAACCCCAGGAGACTATGAGTTAGAACATACTAATAATCAATATATTGAGCAGATTATTCGTCCAACTGGTCTATTAGATCCAACAATTGAAATTCGTAAAACAGAAGGACAAATAGATGATTTAATCTCTGAAATAAAAGAACGTATGGAAAAAGGAGAAAGAAGTTTAATCACTACTCTAACTATTCGTATGGCTGAAGAATTAACAAATTATTTAAAAGAAGTAGACATTAAAGTAGCCTATCTTCATTCCGAAGTAAAAACTTTAGAAAGAATGCAAATCATACATGATTTACGTATAGGAAAATATGATTGTGTTGTAGGAATTAATTTATTAAGAGAAGGGATTGATATTCCAGAAGTATCCCTAATTGCCATTCTAGATGCTGATAAAGAAGGATTTTTAAGAAGTGAAAGAAGTTTAATTCAAACGATTGGAAGATGTGCTCGAAATGCAAATGGACATGTTATCATGTATGCTGATAAAATGACAGATAGTATGGATCATGCAATAAAAGAAACAGCCCGCCGTAGGCACATTCAGGAAGAATACAATAAAGAACATAATATAACTCCAACTACAATCAAAAAAGAAATTAGAGAAGTAATTTCTAATATTGATACATCAAAAGATAAGAAGATAAAAATGACAAAAAAACAGCAACAAAAAAATATCGAAAATATTGAAATGGAAATGAAAGAAGCTGCTAAAAATCTAGATTTTGAACGTGCAATGGAATTAAGAGATATTCTGTTTGAATTAAAAAGTAACCACTAAAATATTCGAAAATATATCTAAAAAATAAGAAAAATTTGATTACTTCAATGATAATAATAACAAATAAATAGTAAGAAAAATGTTAAAATTGCATTTTTCTTTTTTGAATTTCTCGGAAAATCATCAAAAACTATGGTGAAAAGTGTCAAAAAAAGTTAACTAATTATTAACAATTTGCTCGGGGGATATACTTAATTCATAAACAATAGTAAAGGAGGTAATACATAATGGCAATAACAATGCAAAAGGCAACATATGCTCGCGATGATGCAGGGAAAAATGCCTTAAAGAGTAAGGTTCAAGCAGTATTTAAAGAATATCGCAGACAACTTACAGCAGTAGGACATTATACTAGTTTAGAAACTGATCGCAAAAACCTATAGGTTGGTGCAGACTCAGATCAATTTTGGAATACTTTCCAAGAGAAAATTAATAAAATAAAAAAATCAATTTCTACATGTGAAAAGAGCGTATTAGAAGCTATAGATAAAGATTATAGTGACTTCAGAAATATGCAAAATAATAATAAAAGTAAATTTAAATAATATAAGGAGGGAGCAAAATGCCTGTAACAGGAATAAAAGCTGGTGCTATTTCTACATTAACTAAAGACTTAAAAGGATATATATCAGATATTAAAGCTTTTCCTATGAAAATAAAAACGGCAGATATTGAAAAAGCAATCAAAGGCTCAAAAACAGAAACTGCACTTAGATCAGCAATTAAAAAAATTAATACTTCTTTAGAAACTGAGTTAAATGGTTATCTTACAGATACAATTCGCCAATTAGAAGGAATAGAAGCAGAGTATAAAAGAAATGATCAATCAGCAACGGGAATTAATACTGCCGTAAAGAAAAGTTAAGTATACCATATAATGTATAGAAAGATAAAGTAAGTAAAATATAAAAACTTACCAATCAACTTAGTGTATATTTTGGAGAAAAAACCAAGAATACACTTTTTTATATATTAAAATTCATTCCGAATATGTCAATAGTAAGATTAGAGTGATCAAAAAGAAATTTTAATCAAAACAAAAGTATAAGTATGAGGGTTATTATGAAGGTTTATATTACAGATAATGATAAAATGGAAAATTATTCATTACCAAAAAAAGTTGAGGATTCATATTTAATTAATTATCTATCTAAAGATAAAAAAGAGGAAACAATTGTCTTAACATCAGAAAATGGTGAATGGACAATTTCTAGTAATTATGATATCTCTATAAGTAATGGAATCACTTTAATATCTAAAGATATTATCAAAGATGGAAATAGTTATCAAATAAGATTTAGTGATTTAAAAGAATGTATAAAAATGTATTGTTTTCAAACACCAGTAAAATACTTTAATCTCTCCCTAGTAAATAAATCAATAATAACCATTGGTAGAATAAATACTGACATTCAATACGATATAGTAGAAATAGATGAATATCACTTAACAATTACTAAAGTAGATAATCGCTGGATATTACAAAATAATAATCAGTCTTGTATGACATTTATTAATGGAAAAAGATATCACCAAAAAGTTTTAAATTTAGGAGATGTTATTTTTATTAATGGATTAAAGATCATTTGGATGAATAGTTATATTAAAATGAATAACCTCAATAATTTAATAAGAACAACTTTAGATGAAGTCAAAGACTTCGATATGTTAGGTAGTGAAAATAAGTATACTCCTGTTAAGGACACAGAAAAAGATATTATTTTATATGATGAAAATCAGATCTTTTTTCATACTCCTAGACTAAAGAAAACAATTCAGGAAAAAGTACTTAAGATTGCGACTCCTCCAGCTAAAAAAGAATATGATGAGCCACCTGCTATTTTGACTTTAGGAGCCACTGTTATGATGGGAATATCTTCATCAATTACAGGAGTAATTGCAATTTTTAGTCTTACTAATCAGGAAGGAAGTTTAGCAACTGCTATTACTGAAATCATTATTTGTCTTACTATGCTAATAGGAAGTGTTCTATTTCCCATATTATTAAACAAATACAATAAGAAAAAAATTGAAAAGGACGAACAAAAACGCCAAAAAAGATATACTAAATATCTGAATGATAAAAAAATGAAATTAGCAGGGAATTAGAAAATGAAAGGCAAATACTTTATGAAAATAATCTTAGTCTTCCACAACTAGAAAAGAAAATAATAGAAAAGAATATGTTATGGAATCGAGAAATATCAGACTCAGATTTTTTAAATATAAGACTTGGAATAGGAAATAGAAATTCACATTTAAAAATAGATGTTAAAACAGAAGAATTTTCTTTGGAAGATGATAATCTAAAAGATGAAGTTGAAAAGATCAAAGAAACACCACTTGTCTTAATGAAAGTTCCTATTACTATTTCTTTAATAGAAGATAAAATTCTGCCCTTAATTATAGAAAATGACTTTTTTTACAAAAAGCAACTAATCAATAGTATTATGCTTCAACTAACAACTTATTGTAGTGGAATAGATTTAAAGATGATCATACTAACAACTGAAACCAATGCTAGCGAGTGGAATTATTTAAAGTATTTGCCTCATTTATGTAGTAAAGATAGAAGTATTCATTTTTTTGCTACCAATGATGAAGAAATGAAACAAATATCCAATTATTTAGAAAAAATTTATAATGAAAGATTAACACTAGTAAATCATACAACAGAAGATAAAAAGAAAACAGAAGATATTAAAGAAAATGTTTACAAGAATTTTGATGAATATTATTTAATAATAACTGATAACTTTATAACAACTAAAAAACTTGAGATCATAAATAAAGTAGTAAACAGCACTATTAATTTGGGATTTTCTTTGTTAACTATAGAATCTAGTATGCAGAATGTTCCCAGTAAAAGCAATAAATTTGTCCAAATAAATAAAGAAAAAGGAAACATATCTGGCAAGGATTTAAGTAATATGGAACAGATTGATTTTGTTGTCGAATATTTAAATAATAATATAGAAAATTATACAGAAATAATTGCTAATATTCCAGTATCATTTTTAAATGGTGCTACAGCACTTCCAACAAGTGTAAATTTTTTAGAAATGTATAAAGTTAGCAAAATTGAGCAATTAAATATTGTGAATAGATGGGTAAATAACGATCCAACATCTTCTCTAACTACACCTATAGGAATTAATGAAGAGGGAAAACCATTTTATTTAGATTTACATGAAAAATTTCAGGGACCACATGGATTAATAGCAGGTTCAACAGGCAGTGGAAAATCAGAATTCATTATTACGTTCATTTTATCTATGGCTATTAACTATCATCCTCACGAAGTCCAATTTGTTTTAATTGATTATAAAGGAGGAGGGCTAGCAGGAGCTTTTGAAAATAGAGAAACTGGCATAAAAATTCCTCATCTAGTAGGAACAATAACTAACCTAGATACAAGTGAAATGAACAGAACCCTAGTATCGATTAAATCAGAATTAAAAAGAAGACAAAAGCTATTTAATCAGGCTCGTGACACTTTAGGAGAAAGTACTATAGATATTTACAAGTATCAAAAATATTATCGTAAAGGTTTAGTAAAAGAGCCAATAGCCCATTTGTTTATTATTTCTGATGAATTTGCTGAACTAAAGGTACAGCAACCAGATTTTATGGAAGAGTTGATTTCTACTTCTCGTATTGGACGAAGTTTAGGAGTTCACCTGATTCTAGCTACTCAAAAACCAAATGGAGTAGTCGATGATCAAATATGGTCTAATTCTAGATTCAAGATTTGTTTGAAAGTTCAAACACCCGAAGATAGTAATGAATTGTTAAAACGACCAGAAGGGGCTTATATCAAAGAAATAGGTAGATTCTATTTACAAGTAGGTTACAATGAATCTTTTGAATTAGGACAATCTGCTTGGGCTGGAGCTAAATATATACCAACTGATAGGATGATCAAAAGTATCGATGATAAAATAAATTTTATTAATAACACTGGAAATATGATCAAAACAGTTACTGATAATATCAAAGGAAATATAGTAGAAGACTATGGAGATCAGTTAACTAATATAGTGAAAATATTGTATAATATGGAATTAAGAGAAAAGATAACTTTTAAACAACTATGGTTACCAAGTATCCCTAAAGAAATTTATCTAGCTAATCTGATTAAAAAATATCAATATAGAGAGACTGAATATGAAATATGTCCAATCTTAGGAGAGTACGATATTCCTAGAGAACAATTACAAAAACCTTTAACGATTAACTTTACTCAAACAGGTAATTTAATAATTTATGGAAATCCAGGAAGTGGCAAAGAAAATTTATTAACTACTATAATTTATTCAATTTGTATGAATCATTCTCCTGAAGAAGTAAACTTTTATATTCTAGATTTTGGAGCAGAAACATTAAAAATTTTCCATGATTATCCACAAGTTGGTGATGTCATTTTATCAACTGATATGGATAAAACGATTAATGAATTTCAAATGCTTGAAAAAGAAATGAATAAAAGAAGGGAATTATTTTCCGATTTTGGAGGGAATTATACCGATTATCTAAAAAATAGTCAGCAATTTCTTCCTTTGATAATTACAGTACTAAATGGTTACGAATCATTTGTAGAAAACAAGGGAGATTACTTAGATTATTATGCTTCATTATTAAGAGATGGCTCAAAATATGGAATCATATTTGTCATGACAGCAACGACTATTAATAATGTTGCCTCTAGAGTTTCTCAAGCATGTAATAATAAAATTGCCCTTCAAATATCTGACCCAGTAGAATATAGATATACCTTAAATGCTCCTTATGGATTAATTCCAGCAAAGTATTTTGACCGAGGTATAATTTCAGTAGAGGATACGGCCTATGAATTTCAAACGGCTTATATTTACTTAAAAGATAAAATAAATGATGCAATTAAAGTATTAGGAGAACAACTAAATAAAAAGACGCCTACTAAAGCAAAAAAGATTCCTATTATTCCTAAAAACATCGATATAGATTATATGTTACCTTATATGAAAAATATAGATGATATTCCTATCGGAATAGAGAGTTATACAGGAGAAATTTTAAAATATAATTTTACCCAAAACAAAATATTACCTATCATAGGAAAAAAAATACTAACAGAAAATAGCTTTATAATCAATTTAATTCAACTATTTACATTATTACCAAGTATTCACCTTTGTGTCATAGATTTTTCTGATACTATTAATAATTTAGATAGTAATATAGAATACTATAATGATAATTTTACCACAGTACTTAATAATATAATAATCAAAGAAAAAGAAGCTTCTATAACAACCTTTTATTTTATAATAGGAATCGGTTATATGTATGACAAAGTTTTGGATGAAGGAATTAATACCTTATCAAATATTCTACTTAAAAACAGTTATTTTCGAAATAGTCACTTTATATTAGTTGATAATTATGCTTCGTTTAATAAAATTACAAAAGAAAAATGGTATCAACAATGTTCTATGAATAATGGAATTTGGATAGGAGAAGGTTTAGATATGCAACAAATTATTCATATTCATACTCTAAATAAATGTGATATTACTGGTAATCTTAATGGAGTAATATTCCCTGTTGTAGATGGAGAATATCAAATAGTACAAGCAGTTGGAAGTAAGGAAAGTGAGAACTATTATGAATAATAAAGTTATCGTGAAATTAATCGTACCAGAAATAGATAAAATATATGATGTATATCTTCCTATTAATAAAAAAATTGGAAATATTATCAATTTATTAAATCAAACAATCTCAGAACTAACAAGTAATGAATTGGAACTATCAAACTGTAATAGCCTTTACAACGGAAAAACAGGTGAAAAATATATATCAGATATTTTGCTATATCATACAAACATTAGAAATGGAACTACCCTCATCTTACTATCATAGAGAAAATCAAATTTTCATTTTGTACATCTTTGCATTTCCCATATTCTATGATATTATGATAATAGAAGGATACTAGAATAAAGAGGTGTGATACATGGTTGTCTATTTTTTAGAGTCGAATAAAATTTATACGTTTAAACTTCCTCTAGAAGTATCAGGAAACTATATTTTATCAGATTATGATGCGAATGGAAATAAGCGTAGTTTAGTCAGTGTTTCTGCAGAAAACGGAAAATGGATTATCAGAGATAATGATGAAGTAAAAATTTACTATAATCAAGTATATAATAGTGAAATAGAGTTAAAATTATATAGCTTTTATCAACTTATTGTATATGGAACAGAAAGTGTTTTAATTTATGTTGCCCCAGCTTACGATCCTTCATTTACATGTAGATCAGTATTAGAAAATTCTATTATTACCTTTGGAAAAGAAGGCTGCGATATTAATTTTCCTATTCTAGGTAGTAAACAATTAGAATTAAATTATGTAAACGGAAGTTTCTCTCTTAGAAATTTAAATCCTAGTATACCTGTTTATGTTAATCATACAAGAAAAGACCAAGCTATTTTAAGTAACTTTGATAAAATCTTTATCATGGGTTTAAAAGTATTAGTACTGGGATCCAATATTTATATCAATAGTCCAAATGGTCTAGTAGTAATTATGTCTAATCAATTTAATAATCCAATTTATAATTTAGCAGTAGAAAATTATAAGGCTAATGCTGACTTTTACAAAGACTTTTATGAAGAAAAAGACTACTTTTTTAAAACACCAGTTTTTCAAAATGCTTTAGAAAAACTAGAACTTGTAATAGCTCCACCGCCAGAAAAGTACAAAAATCAACATGATCCTATGTTTCTAACAATAGTCCCATCTGTTGTCATGAGTGCTTCTTCTTTAATTATGGGATATAATGCATTCTTAAATATGGGGAATAAAGACCAAAATTTTCAAGATAACCTAATGACAATCATTATGAGTGTTGGAATGTTAATTTCCGGAATTTTGTGGCCATTTGTAGAGCGTTTTTATGAACGTTTTATAGAAATGCATAATGAAAGAAAAAGAGTTAAAAAATATACTAAGTACTTAAATACAAAAGAAGAAATATTAAAAAATACAATTAATGTTCAAAAAGCAACCCTAATAGGGAGATATTTATCCTTAACAGAATGTCAAGAAGCAATTGTAAATAAAAATCCTAATTTATTTTCTAGAAATTATGATAGTGATTATTTTTTATCAATTAGATTAGGAATAGGGGAAGTTCCTCTTTACGGAAAAATTAATTTTGAACCAACAGAATATAGCGAGGAAAAAGATAAATTACGGGATAAAGTAGAACAGTTAATAAATAAATATAAATATTTAGATCAAGCACCTTATTTTTTATCATTATATGAAAAAAATGTAACTGCTTTTATTGGACCAGAAGAACTAAAAAATAATTATATGAATGCAATTTTATTACAATTAATTGCTTATCATAGTTTCGCTGAATTAAAAATTATAGTGTTATCTGACAGTGCAAGAATATCTACCCTAAGTTACCTAAAAAATAGTAATTATTGTTGGAATGAAGAACAAGATTTTAGATTTTTTGCTGATTCTTATGATGATGGCCAACTAATTTCAGATTACTTAGAAAAACAATTTGTAAAAAGGCAAAAAACAAAAAAAGATGATTTAGAAGGTACCAAAAATAAGAAAAACCTTCCTTATTACTTAATAATATCAGATAATATTTCTATTTATAGAAATTTGAAAATAATCAATGATGTATTAGAACAAAAAGAAAACTTGGGTTTTGGAATTTTGATGTTTGATTCAAAGGTCACAAATATTCCAGATGGATGTGAAAATTTTGTAAATTATACTGAAAAAGAAGGATATTATTTTAGAACTGAAATGACAGCAAATAATATTCAAAAATTTGCACCAGAATTTATTGGTAAAAACTATAATGATATTAATATAGAAAATTGCATCGCCTTAGTATCTAATATTCCATTAAAACTAGAAAGTAATGATTCAGGTAGCTTGCCAACTAGTTTAGGTTTTCTAGAAATGATGGGAGTAGGAAAAATAGAACAATTAAATAGTATTCAAAAGTGGGCTAACTCAAATATTGTTAATAGTATAGCAACCCCAATAGGAGTAGATGTTAACGATAATTTATTATATTTAGACTTACATGAGAAAAAACATGGACCTCATGGTTTAGTTGCAGGAATGACTGGATCAGGAAAGTCAGAATTTATTATTACCTATATTTTATCTTTAGCAGTAAATTATAGTCCTAATGAAGTTCAATTTGTTTTAATTGACTATAAGGGAGGAGGATT
Source organism: uncultured Clostridia bacterium (assembly GCA_948433435.1). GTDB lineage: Bacteria > Bacillota_I > Bacilli_A > RF39 > UBA660 > UBA2730. The sequence goes on along the minus strand of CAOJDX010000016.1, from coordinate 2,416 downwards.
AGCTGGTGCCTTTGAAAACAGAAAGACTAATATAAAACTTCCCCATTTAGTAGGAACGATAACCAATTTGGATAAATCAGAAATGAAGAGAACTTTGGTATCGGTTAAAAGTGAGCTCCAAAGAAGACAAAAAATGTTTAACGAAGCAAAAGAAAAGTTAAATACTGGGACTATAGATATTTATAAATATCAAAAGTTAGTTAGAGATGGAAAATTAGAAACTCCTTTAGCTCATTTATTTATTATTTGTGATGAGTTCGCCGAATTAAAGGCTCAACAACCAGATTTTATGGATGAGCTTGTTAGTACTGCCCGTATTGGACGAAGTTTAGGTGTTCACTTAATTTTAGCAACTCAAAAGCCATCTGGAGTAGTTGATGAACAAATATGGAGTAATAGTAAATTTAAAGTATGTTGTAAAGTTCAAACAGTAGAAGATAGTAAAGAAATGATTAGAAAACCAGATGCTGCATATATCAAAGAAGCTGGAAGATTTTATTTACAAGTAGGTTACGATGAATATTTTGTAAAAGGACAATCAGCTTATACAGGTACTGCTTATATTCCATCTGAAAAAATAAACTCAAAATATACAACAAATATTGATTTTATTAACGATCAAGGTGAAGTAATAAAAACAGTCTCTAATGATACAAAAAAGGAAAATACAAAGATGAATTTAGGAGAAGAACTTACTAATATATTAAAGTATCTTATTGAAACTGCAAACTCTATTAATTTTAAGTATCAGCAAATGTGGCTTGATAATGTACCTAAAATATTATATATAGATGATATAAGAAGAAAATATAATATTGAAATCAAACCATTTAATATTAATCCACTTATAGGTGAATATGATGATCCCACCAATCAAAAACAAGGGCCTGTTAGGTTAACTTTAAATAAAGGGGGAAACATTTATATCACTGGAGTAGCGGGAAGTGGTAAAACAACATTACTTTTTACTATAATATATTCAATTATAACCACTCATAGTGTACAGGAAGTTAATTTCTATATAGTAGATTTAGTAGCAGAAACTTTAAGGAAATTTTCAAATGCACCACAAGTTGGCGAGGTATTAACGATTGGTAATAAAGAAAAAATTATTAAAATGTTTTACTTCCTACAGAAAGTACTAGAAAAAAGAAAAAGATACTATGCCACTAATGGCGGTAGTTTTGAAAATGATATAAAAAATGGTAATAGTAACTTTGCTAATATAATCGTAGTAATAAATGGATTTGATGTTTTCAAAGAACAATTTGAAAATATTTATGATAATTTTTTAGGATCATTTACTAGAGAGTGTAATAGATATGGAATAATGCTCATCTTTACAGGAGTTAGTACTTCATTAGGATATGCTTTAGAAAATAATTTTTCTTCAAAAATTGCTTTAAAACTTAGTGATCCTACTGATTATACTTACATACTGCCAAGTGGTGATATAGTACCAAATGATAATCCTGGAAGGGGCTTAATTGAAATAGATAATAGTGTTTATGAATTTCAAACATCATTAATTTTCGACTACGATAATTTAGAGGCGAATTTAGAATATATTATCAAAGAATTAAATAAAATAATGCCTAAAAAGGCCCCCAAAATTCCAACGATACCTAATCATGTTACTAGTTCACAATTCAAAAATGATATAATTAAATTACCAGCTGTTCCAATAGGAATAGAAACCAAAAGTGCTTGTCCATATTTTTATAACTTTGATAATCTAATCAATGTTATAGTTTATGGAAAGGAAGCAAGTATCAAGAGTTTTTTACCTGCTACAATTGATTTGTTTTGCCGAATAGAGAATACAAAAAATATTGTTTTATCATCTTATGACTATTTAAAAGTTGAAAATCCAGAAGTAAAATATTACAACTCCAATTTTAAAGCAGTATTATTAGCACTATACAAAAATATTCAAAAAATATTAGAGGATTCCACCAACAATAATACATATATTATAACCGTATTTGGTTATAGTAAATTAAGATCGCACTTAAATAAACAAAAAGAAGAAAACTCAGAAGAGGAAATAGTCGATTTAGATGATTTAATTCTACTATCCAAAAATAGTAATAAGGTTAGATTCATAATTGTAGATAATTGTGAAATATTAAAAAGTGTTGATAATTTTGAATGGTACAATTTAGTTGATTTGAAAAATGGTATAATAATTTCTGCTGACTTTGATTCCCAAGAATTATTTATATCAGAAAGTGACTATGATAATCACATTATAACTAGAGATGATGCAATAGTGGTAAAGGAAAATCAAAAAGAATTCGTTAAGTTTATAAATTTAGTATAAGATTCAAAAATACATATGTATATTTATGTCAACAATAATAAAATGTACATTTGTAAATGATGTGAAACAAAATTTTATATAAAAGTGACTCGT
>CAOJDX010000015.1 GCA_948433435.1 uncultured Clostridia bacterium | reverse complement strand
CGTGGTATAATATTTTTATAAATTTAGTATTGACAAAACTTAGATAGTCAATTTGAAAGTGAGATGAGAATGTGGGATTTGATTTAGGTCATACAATTAGTTCAGTATCAAAACTTGCTTTACGAACTAAAAGAAGAATTGATAAAAATAACGAGTCAAATATAAAAGTTTATGAATTATGGTTAGATCATACTTATAGAACTTATGAAACTTTAACAAAAGATGGCTACAAAACTTATGAATTTGAAGGTAATAAAGTAGAAAATCGAAAATTTGATTTAATTTGTCCAAGTAAATATAAAGATGAAATAGATAAACCTATTGGAGATGTGTTTAGTATTACTCCTAGTTCATATATTATGAATGAAAAAGCATATAAAATTTTATATCCATATTTAAAAAGCCATTCTCAAATATTTAAAATAAATAATAATGGTACAATATTTTATGTAATAAATGTAACAGATTTAATTGATTGTCTTGATTATGATAATTCAGAAATAAAGCGTTTTCCATCTTCTGGTAGAGTTATGAGAGTAATTAAATATGTTTTTAAAATTGAAAAATTAAAGAATGTAACTATTTTTAAGTTACCGGAATTTCCAAAGGCAATATCTTATGTTACAGAGGGATTTAAAAATGTTGTAGAAGAAAATAATATAAAAGGTTTTAAGTTTAAAGAACTATAATTTAAATTACAATTTGAAAGGGAGATGAGAATATGAATAATGAAGTTAAAAATGCTATTGAAGTATTTAAAGAAGTAAGAGATATATTGAAAAAGTTTGATAGTAGAGATGAGGCAATAGAATATCTAATAAAGGAAACAAAATTATCAAAAGAAGAATGTTCTACTGCTTATGATATTATTATTAAAATTAAAGACTAAATTATAATTTGTTGAAATGTTAAAAATATTTGCGTAACTTCCAAAGAAATTTGGTAGATTAAATAACGATTAAAAAGTAAAATGTTTTGTGAAAGGAGTGATTATATGAATATAGGTCAAAATATTATGAATTTAAGAAAAGGTGCAAAACTTTCACAAGAACAACTTGCTGAAAAAATGGGAGTCACTAGACAAACGATAAGTAATTGGGAACTAGATGAATCTAGCCCAGATTTAAAACAAGGCAAAGAATTATCTAAAATATTTAATGTAAGTTTAGATGATTTAACTGGAGATTTAACATTTGAATATTTAGATGATGCAGATAGTGATAGAAAAATTACTATAATATCATCAATAGAAAATGTTATAGTAACTTGCAATAAAATTCAATCATCAAATAAATACAAAGGTGGAAAAGATTCACCAAAGTATGCTTTATTTGGAATTGACGAAAGTAATAATACTGTTTTTGGAGTTAATAATACTTTTTTAGGTTGGTATGAAGATAAAGAGCAAATGTCAAAAGAAATTATGGGAATAAAAGACGCCTTTATGTCAGGGACTTTATCATACGAATTAAAGTATAATGTTGAAGTAGAAAAAAAATTAATGGGAATGAAACTTGTTATTAAAAAGTAACTCAAATTACAATTTGTGGAGTAGATTATTTAAGATTTACTCTTTTTTGCTACAATTAAGAAAAATAATTTACTATAATTCATTACTAATAACTAGATGTCAAAGACTTTTGACAGACAAAAATATTTCTTTCATATAAAATGTAATTGGAGGTGCAAAATGAATGTTGGAGCAAGAATTAAAAAATACAGAGAAAAACAAAATATTTCACAAGATGAATTAGCATTGAAAGTTTTTGTTTCAAGACAAACAATATCTAATTGGGAGACAAATAAAAGTTATCCTGATATAAAAAGTTTAACTATGTTATCTAACATTTTTCATGTAACTCTAGATGATTTTATAAAAGGAGATATAGAGGAGATGAAAAGGATAGTAAGTAAAGAAAAAATAGAAAAATTTAATATAATGAGTTATATTTTCCTAGTAGAAATGCTAATTGTTATGTTTAGTGCATATCCATTATTTACCTTAGATGGATACATTGGTGTTATTATTTGGGCATTATTTTTTGTAATAACATTTGTAACAGCAATAGTCATTGAGAAATTTAAAAAGAAGAATGATATTCAAACTTATAAAGAGATTATTGCTTTTATGGAAAATAAATCATTATCTTATGAAGAAGTACAACAAGAAATTGGAAAAAGAAATTATCAAAAAATATTGTTAGCGATTTTGACAGGTTTAATAACATTTATTATTTTTATAATTGAAATATTCATAATGAAAGAATTATAGTAAAAAGAGATTTTAGGAGGTAGAATATGGAATTTTGGATATTTATGATACTATTTATATTTATTGGTGGAGGCTGTACACTTACTGGTACTTGGTGGAGTAAAAAGAAAAAAGAAAACAATCAAAAAAAATAAGTTATTATTAAAAATTACAATTTCTCTCAAAGATTAGATTATTAGGTGCAAAACTATATAAATGATGTTATAATTGATTTAGAAATTAGCCTGTATGCGAATTTCCAAATGTGGTTTACTCACGCACCAGTAGGAAATACCTTCTAACTTTTAAATTAGAAGTTTAAAGTGAAAATCAACTTTCTATAGAATAGATTGTTGATTTTTTAATGCTTAAAAGTTGTAAACAGGGTTGCTACTCACACCAGATTGATACCAAACTCGAACTTTTATGTTTCGAGTTTTAAAATACCCTAAATTTTGATATAATATTTTTGTAAATAAATTGAATTTTGTCAATTTAATAAAAACACACTTGTATATTGACATAATCAATGAACATGTGAAAACAATAACTTGTTTTAAATCATTAATAACTCTTAAAATTTTATAAGAAATATAGTATAATATTTTTGACAAGGAAGATTTATGATATGTTATTACCAAAAAGAAAAGTTAATTGGAAATTAATGCGTGAAATTTTATTAAAATATGAACAAGAACAAAGGAAAACAATCCCTGTAGTTTTAGGCGATAAAGTTGATGAATTTATAAATTGGTATTTTGAAAATATGGTTAGTGGGCATTATACGGGCCTTGTAGAATATCTTCAACCAATAGAAATGAGAAATTTTATAGAGAAAATGGCAGTATGGTATGAACTTAGATATCCAGACTATGAAATCAATAGGTTAATGCCTGGATCTAGTCAGGAAAATGTTGAAATTAATGATGTGATGTTTAATAGTAATAGATATATAAATGATTTATTGGATGAAGAATCAGATATAAGAGCTTTGGATTGGGATGAATTTTATAATACTAAAGCATTTATTAATTCATTACCTTCTGATGAAAGGCACTTATTTCAAAAACCAAGATATAGAAACTTAGTATATTTAGAGCCTAATCGTATGAGTGCACACTTACATTTAACTTCCAACGGAATTGTTGAAGAGTCAGAAGGATTAGGAGCATATACACAATTTAAAATAAAAGATAAAGACTTAAAAGGAATGAATATAAAGATGTAGTTAAAATATTACAAGAAAATGGGATTATTTTGCCTATCAATAACGAATTAGAAGCAACAATTAATAATGTAGAAAATAGGAGTTACCAGAAAGAAGAAATGCTTAATTGTGTTATGTATAGAATAATTGAAAGAGGTGGAAATAGAATTGGACCTCGTAGAGCCTTCTTATTTGCTAAAGAATTTGGAAGAAATATAGATATCCCAATAATGTATGGTATAGATTATTCTGATCCTGGATTAGGAAGATTTATGAACGAATATATAAAAGCTGGAGGATCTAAAGATTTATTATGTTATGTTGACTATTTTTCAAGAACAAGTAAAAACGAAAAAATAGATATAGTATCAATGCAAGAATTAATTCAATTTATACACAATGATTGTGTTATCAAATATACTCCTGAAGAAACCGAATTACACCAAAGAATGGTCAATGTATTAGCTAGTCAAGTTGATATAGAGAAAATTAAAAATGAAGAGGCAAAACAATTAAGATTACAAAGAAAATTAGAAAAAAGCAGAAAAAATAGTGTCTAAAGAAAAGTTTTATATTATAGTTAGTTAAACTTATTACAAACTATTTTCTTTGTCTAAGGAGTTGTTATATGCTCTCTTGAAGGGTACCAGATTGCTAGAAAGTGTGTAGTTGTCAATGATGTGATAACAAAAAATATTAATTCATGAAGCTAAACGATAGTTTTAGCTTCATTTATTTTACTTTCATCTTTCAAGTTGATGTTTAATATTTAAATGATCAAATAAAATATCTAGTGGATGAATTTTATTTGTTTTCATAGTATAGGTGAATTCTTGATCATTATCGTTTTGAATTATTTTAGGTTGATAACCATAAAATAGTCCTTTTAATGAATTCTACAATAGAATAAGAGGATTGTTCCTTGTATGGATAAAAAAATCTTTCACGAGCTGCCTCATCAATTATGGTATATTGCTAAAACTTATCAGGATTAGTTCCAGAATAACAATTTTCAGGAATATATTTCACGTCTATTTGCTATTTAATTCCAACATCAGTAGGAGAATCATATTTTTTAAGAATATACTTTTTTATGTTTTTCTTTATCAATGTAAATGTTAAGTTTTCTAAGTACTCTAACTAAAGTTGGAGCAGATCTTGAGTGTCCTCTTTCACTTCTTAATTTACCATAAAGTTCATACCTAGAAATATGAGGGTTCTTCTTATTAAATTTTAGCCCATTTTATTTCTAAATCAATATGGCTATTAGGATAGGAGATAGAGGTCTATGGCAATTATTTCTTAGTGATTCTTTTGTGCCATTAAAATTTCTGCTTCATCTCCTAAGAGAAAATTTAGAAATTTTATATCTTCTACAAACTAAGGAAAAAGAGTAACCACTACTATATAGTTTGGTGGCATTACATCAATTGTAACGATACAAATGGAAAATACACCATAATGTACATTTGTAAAATATCTTGGTGTAAAGAAAATTGATGCTATATTCAGAATGTTTGTTAAAGATTTTTATAATTTAAAAGTTGATGAAATCTTAAAAGAATATGGAAAAATATCTTTTTCTCAATTTAATTGTCTTACTTGCAGATTATCAATGTATGTTGCAACAATTATTCTATGTAAGCAATTACACATATCTTTCGTTGCTGATGGTGCTAGAAAAAGCCAACTATTCGCAATTGAACAAAATGCTATGTTAAATCTATTTAAAGATTTATTCAAAGAATATAAAATTGATTTGCTATTACCGGTTAAGAATTTAGAAGATGATTTTGAAGAAAAAAATGAATTTCTCATTCGTGGTATAATTCCAAAAGTTAGTGAATCTCAATGTTTAATAGGCATGCCTTTAAATATTAATGATGAAGAAATTTTAATTGCTTCCATAAACATTTACAAAAATTTTCTTTATTCAAGAACCAATGATTTAATTAAAAAATACATGAATGTTAAAATAGGAGATGAATATCTATGACACCTGATAATAGAAGTAAATATTTTATTTTTGTTCCTTTTTGCTTATTGTCCCAAGCATATCAAGCTCAAGGAATAGTTAAATATGAATGGAAAAGTTCTATAAAACCTTTTGTTCAATTACTTTTAGATAACAATATCAATATAATTCAAATGCCTTGTGCAGAAAGTAGCTTCAACAATAACTTAATAAGAGAACCGATGGGATTATCTAAATATAATAATAAAGATTTTAATGATCATTGCGAAAAGTTAGCAACTAATGTTGCTAAAGAAATTAATAATATACTTGCTTCAAATTATAAAATTATTGCAATTTTAGGAATAGAACAATCTCCATCGTGTTGTGTTAACTACATTTATACAAATCATGGTAATGAAAATAGAAAAGGATTATTTATAGAAAAATTATATGAAAAAACAAAAAATTACAATATTCCAATAATAGGAATTAATAGAAAATATATCAATAAATCGTTAAAACAGTTAAAAAGTATTATTGAAAATAGTACCAAACTTTAGTAAACAAATCTATTATTTTTCTTTGTTAGCGGGGTGAGGGAAGTATGCAAATTCTAGCAAAGATTCTTGCGAACTCCATGCAAAAAAAGTGGGTAAAGGTTGTATGATTACTTATTGTTTAATAAATAGAAATTAGTAGAAAAGGAATTGATAATCTTTTATTAGTTTATTGATTTAATACATTGTTCTAAATCGTTAAGTGAAATAACATGACTTAAATTTTCTATATAAAGAGTATTTTCATAGTTAAATACTAGAAAGATAATACCTTTAATAATAATTCTATGAGGTTCTACATATTGCAAATTTATGTGCTCTATCATCTTTATACTTCCAGTATAAATAGTAGATGTAGTACTACAAATAAACTCTATCTTATTTTTAAGTGCTTCTTCCATTCTTTATTGTTACTATTTTAAGAATCTCCTCACTTTCCTACAAAACAAAAAATCAATTCCATTTCTAGAATTGATTTTTATCATTAAGCTCAAAACTATAAAAGTTCGAGCAGATTCTTCTCTGGTGCGAGTAACAGGAGTTGAACCTGCACGTCTAAGACACTAGATCCTAAGTCTAGCGCGTCTGCCAATTCCGCCATACTCGCAAAATATTAATGGTGGACCCTGATGGACTCGAACCATCGACCGTCCGGTTATGAGCCGGATGCTCTAACCAACTGAGCTAAGGGTCCATTGCCATTTAATAATATCATATATTTTTTTATCATGCAACTATTAATTAAAAAACTTTTTAGCACTCTTACTTGACAAGTGCTAATTTTTGAGTATAATAAAACGTGAAAGGGAGATGGTATTATGTATAATAATCAAAATGATGAAAATATTTTTGAAAAATATGGACGTAATATTACTCAAGCAGTAAAGGAAAATAAAATAGATCCTGTAATTGGTCGAGATGAAGAAATTAGAAATCTTACTAGGATATTGTCACGCAAAACTAAAAATAATCCTGTTTTAATAGGAGAACCAGGTGTAGGAAAAACAGCTATTGTAGAGGGGTTGGCAGAAAGAATAATAAAAGGTGATATTCCCAATAGTTTGAAAAATAAAACGATCTGGGAATTAGATATGGCTGCTTTAGTAGCAGGAGCAAAATATCGTGGAGAATTTGAAGAAAGACTTAAAAAAGTTTTAAATGAGATCAAAAAGTCTGATGGTGAAATAATTATGTTTATTGATGAAATCCATACAATAGTATCAAGTGGTGATTCAGCAGGAGGTATGGATACCTCTAACATTTTAAAACCAATGCTTGCTCGTGGTGAAATAAGAGTTATTGGAGCAACTACATTAAATGAATATCGTAAATATATTGAAAAAGATGGTGCCTTGGAAAGAAGATTTCAAAAAATTAAAGTATCAGAACCGACAGTAGAAGATACAATAACTATTTTAAGAGGACTAAAAGAACGTTTTGAAATTCATCATGGAGTAACGATAAAAGACAAAGCATTAGTAGCTGCTTCTACTTTATCGAATCGATATATTACTGATCGTTTTTTACCTGATAAAGCAATAGATTTAATTGATGAGGCATGTGCCACGATCCGTATTCAACTAGATAGTGTTCCAGAAAGATTAGATCAATTATCTAGAAAAACAATGCGTTTAGAAATCGAAAAACAGGCTCTAAAAAAAGAAAGAGATGAATTAAGTAAAAAAAGATTAGCTGATATTGAGGAAGAATTAATTTCTTTAAAAGAAGAAGTAGACACTTTAACAGAAAAATGGAATCAAGAAAAAGAAGTGATTGATCAGATAAAAGATAAAAAAAGTGCAATTGAACAAGCCAAATTTGAACTTACTAGGGCAGAGGCAAACTATGATTTAGAAGCTGCTGCTAGACTAAAACATGGTACAATACCAGCATTAGAAAAAGAATTATTAGAACTCAGAAATAATACAAAAAATCAGATTATCAGTGATGTTGTCGAAGAAGAGGATATTGCTACAGTAATTTCTCGTTGGACCAATATTCCGATTAGCAAACTCGTTAATAGCGAAAAAGAAAAATTATTAAATTTAGAAGAAAATTTAAGAAAAAGAGTTCTTGGCCAAGATGAAGCCTTGAAGCTAGTTAGTGAAGCTATTTTACGTAGTAGAAGTGGTATTAAAGATCCTAACAAACCAATTGGTTCATTTCTATTTTTAGGGACAACGGGTGTAGGAAAAACAGAAGTAGCTAGAAGTGTTGCTTATGAACTTTTTGATGATGAACATCATATAGTAAGAATAGATATGAGTGAATATATGGAAAAATTTTCTGTATCTAGATTGATTGGTTCACCTCCTGGATATGTAGGATATGATGAAGGAGGGCAATTAACAGAAGCAGTTAGAAGAAATCCTTATAGCGTTGTATTATTTGATGAAATAGAAAAGGCTCATCCAGAAGTTTTAAATTTATTATTACAAATTTTAGATGAGGGAAGATTGACTGACTCCAATGGGCGGACAGTGGATTTTAAAAATACCATTATTATTATGACTTCAAATTTAGGTAGTGAAGATATTTTAGAAGGAAATAAAGAAAAAGTTTTAATAGATATAAAAAAATATTTTCGACCAGAGTTTATTAATAGAATTGATGAAGTAATTATTTTTAATTGTCTAACGAAAGAAGCGACCATCAAAATACTAGATAAAATTATTAATGAACTTGAAAGAAGATTAGAGTATTCTAATATTCACTTGAAATTAACACCTAGTGCTAAAGAATATCTAATAGAAGAAGGATATAGCGAAATCTATGGAGCAAGACCATTAAAGAGGTTAGTTACAAGTACTTTGGAAACAATTTTAGCTAAAGACTTAATTAATAATCATATTAAACCAAATGATATCATAATCTTTGATTATAAAGATCATCATTTATACATTAAGAAGTAGGCACGTTGTGTCTTTTTCTTTGCAGCTATTTTATTTCATGCTATAATAGATTTTAATTAAGGGAGAGTGTTTACTGTGAGAATGGTAAAAAATAATGATAATCCAATTAATGAACAGAAAATAGTAGATCAGTTAAGAGTATTAGCAATTGATATGATTCATCAGGCTAATAGTGGTCATCCTGGAATTGCCCTAGGCATTGCTCCAACGATTTATACTCTTTTTGCTCATCATCTAAACGTAATTCCAACAAATAAAAGCTTTTATAATCGCGATCGCTTTATTCTAAGTGCGGGTCATGCCTCTGCTTTACTTTATGCAACCCTATATTTAGCGGGTTTTGATGTTGAACTAGAAGATCTAATGAGATTTAGGCAGATAGATTCGATTACACCAGGACATCCAGAATATGAAATAACACCAGGAGTAGATATGTCAACTGGTCCACTTGGACAGGGCTTAGCAAGTGCTGTAGGTATTGCTATGGGAGAAGCTCATACAGAGGCTTTATTAGAGGATGGAAAGGATAAAATCATCAATTATTACACTTATGTATTAGCAAGTGACGGAGATATTATGGAGGGAGTTGTTCATGAGGCTGCCTCTCTAGCAGGAATTCACAAATTAAATAAATTAATCGTATTATATGATTCTAATGACATTTCATTAGATGGAAAAACAAGTCTTTCTTTGACAGAAAAAGTAAGAGAAAGCTATGAGGCAATGGGTTGGAATACTATTTTAGTTACAGATGGAGAAGATTTAACTCAAATAAATAAAGCAATAGAAGAGGCTAAGGAAGAAAAGGAGAAACCTACTTTAATAGAAATTAAAACAACAATAGGCAAATACTCAAAATTCCAAGGAACTTCTAGTGTTCACGGAAAACCGCTTGATGTAGAAGATATTACTAATATTAAAACAAAATTAAATTTTCGAGATATTCCATTCGCTGTATCTAGTGAAGCTATGGAAGATTTTCAGTATTTAATCAATGAAAGAGTAAAAGAGTTAGAGGTAACTTTTAATGAACAAAAAGAATTACTGCCAGAAGAAAAACAAACTATTTTAAATTCATTAATGCTAAAAAATAAAAGAATTAGTTTTGCTAATCTGGATTTTTCATTACCTAACGATCGAGAGTCATTAAGAGATACTGCTGGAAATGTTTTAAATGCCTATGCAAATAAGTATCCTATTCTTTTTGGAGGAAGTGCTGACTTATTTTCTTCTTGTCGTAACTATATACAGGATCAAGGAGACTTTTCTAGTAATAATTACTTAGGAAAAAATATTTATTTTGGTGTTAGAGAACATGCTATGGCTGCTATTTTAAATGGTTTAGCTCTTGTTGGTTTTCGCCCCTATGGATCCACTTTCTTAGCTTTTAGTGATTATATGAAACCTGCCATTAGACTTAGTGCTTTAATGAAATTACCAGTAATCTATATCTTTACTCATGATTCTTTAGCAGTAGGGGAAGATGGACCAACTCATCAAGCAGTTGAACAAATTACATCTTTACGAATGACTCCCAATTTAGATGTCTTTAAGCCAGCTGATGCAAATGAAGTTTTAGGTTCTTACAAAGCAATTATGGAAAAAGAAGAATCACCAGCAGCTATTTGTCTTTCTAAAAATGAACTACCAATTCTAGCTAATGCTTCAATAACTGGAGTTAGTAGAGGTGGGTATATTTTAAAATATGAACAAAGACATTTAGATGGAATTTTAATATCTGCAGGAGAAGAAGTACACTATGCTTTAGCTGTTGCAAATCGCCTGTTTACTAAAGGAATTGATTTAAGAGTAGTAAGTATGCCTAATCTTCAAAGATTTTTAAAACAATCTCCTGAATATATTGACGAAATTTTACCAGTAGAAAAAAGAAAAATAGTAATTGAAATGGCTTCGTCTTATAACTGGAATAAAATTATTTTTAATGATAAATATATTATTAGTCAAGATGATTTTGGAGCTAGTGGAAAAAAAGATGATGTTCTAAAAAAATATGGTTTTGATATAGACAGTTTAGAAGAAAAGATAGAAAAATTACTATCTTAACAAAATTCGACAAAATTTTAGTTCTCATATAGTTATCATAATATTGGTGATCATATGAGAACTTTTTATATTTTTAATATCCATGACAATTTTTATACTCTATATAAAGATACACCTAGCTCCTTGTTCAATATTCTAAAACAAATTCATAATTTAATGCCTAATGACCTAGTGTATGCCACTAATATATTCTATCAGGTCAATAATAGAATCGATAAGGAAAGTCTAGATCGGAAAATCTTTTTAGAGTTACATCAAGAAATGCCTTATAAAAAAGACAAGGATAAACATATTTATAATAATTTATATTTAGATGAAGAAACCTATATGGAAATCAAAAGTAATTATATTAAAATTAAAAGCAATAAAGATTTTTCTTACTTTTTTAGAGTATTATTAAACTATGACTTAAATTATTTTGTTTGTGATTTTACCAATCAAGATTATTTTTTTCTAAGTAGTCTTAAAATGCTTGTCTAATTCATAAAATTCTAGTAGAATAATACCTAAGGAGATGATGTTTATGTGGCATGATATACTAATGATTATACTTGGTCTAATCATAGGAATAATCATAGGATTTTTTACTGCAAGATTCTTTATTAAAAAGTATATGAAAAAGAATCCTCCAATTAATGAGGAAATGATTAAGACATTAATGATGCAAATGGGAAGGAAACCTAATCAAAAACAAGTAAATCAAATGATGAAATCGATGAGTAAATATATGTAATTATATTTCTCTTTTGTTATATAAATCATAATTTTTAAATGAAGTAGGTGTAGAAATGGAAAAAGAAAATAAAGCAATAACATCTCGTGATGTAGACTTTGCCAAATGGTATACTGATGTAGTGAAAAATGCCCATTTAGCTGATTATTCATCAGTAAAGGGGTGTATAGTAATTGAACCAAATGGATATGCTCTTTGGGAAAAAATGCAAGAAATATTAGACAAAGAATTTAAAAAGTTAGGCCATGTTAATTGTCAAATGCCTTTACTTATTCCTGAGAATTTATTAAAAAAAGAAACAGAGTTAGTGAATGGTTTTGCTCCAGAAGTTGCTTGGGTAACAGAAGGAGGAAATAAGAAATTAGAGGAAAGACTTTGTATTCGTCCAACAAGTGAGACTCTTTTTTGTGACTACTATCATCAACATGTAAAATCACACCGCGATTTACCTAAATTATATAATCAGTGGTGCAATGTACTAAGATGGGAAAAGGAAACAAGACCTTTTTTAAGAAGTAGAGAGTTCTTATGGCAAGAGGGGCATACCATTCATGCAACTAGTGAAGAAGCTGAGGCTGAGACTAAACAAATGATGGATGTTTACTATCGATTTCATCATGATATTTTAGCTATACCTTCTATTCAGGGAAAGAAAACAGAAAAAGAAAAGTTCTCTGGAGCAGAATACACATTAACCAATGAAGATTTAATGTATAATGGAGTGACCTTACAAATGGGAACATCCCATTATTTTGGACAAAAATTTACTAAGGCCTATGATGTAAAATATACTACAAAGGAAAATAAAGAAGACTATCCTTATCAAACATCTTGGGGAATTACCACAAGAATGATTGGTGCATTAATTATGGTTCACAGTGATGACTATGGTCTAGTGCTACCTCCTAAAATTGCACCCAAACAGGTTGTATTAATTCCTATCGGAAAAGATGCTCGTGAACCTTTAGAATTAGCTCAAAAACTTCAAAAAGAGTTAGTAGCTAATAATATTACTACTTATATCGATGATAGTGATAAATCTCCAGGTTATAAATTTGCCGAAAGTGAGGTAAATGGAATTCCTATTCGGATAGAAATAGGTAAAAGAGATTTAGAACAAAATAAGTTAATCTTTGTAAGAAGAGATACTAGAGAAAAAATAGAAGTAGCCAAAGATATTGATGTTGTAAAATATACGAAAGGCCTGTTAGATACAATCCAAAAAGAGATGTATGAGCGAGCAAAAAAACGTCGTGATCAGTTAACATTTGAAGCTCATAATTTAGAAGATATGGAAAGAATCTTGAATACTCAACCTGGATTTATTCATGCTATGTGGTGTGGAGATGAGGCTTGTGAAGAAAAAATCAAGGAAATAAAGGGTTGTAAGTCAAGATGTATATTAGAAGATGAAAAAGCAATTGATGAAAAATGTGTTTGCTGTGGTGAGAAGGCTAAACATCATGTCGTTTGGGGAATTCAATATTAAAAGGATAATCTTTATAAAAATTATATAAGACTACTAAATGATACTAATTTAAAGTATCTTTTTTCTTTTGTATTTGTAATAGTGGTAAAATAGACTATAATGATTGCTAAGTAAATTACTTTGTGAGATAATTTGATATGAGTAGGAGGTGTTTTTTCTATGGATAATCAATCTTTAATACGTGAAATTCGTGAGAAAGTAGATATTGTAGATATTATAGGAGAAAGAATACCTCTTGAGAAGAAAGGAAAAAACTATTGGGCGGTTTGTCCCTTTCATGATGATACATCGCCTTCTTTATCGATTTCTCGTGAAAAACAAATTTATACTTGTTTTTCTTGCCATGCAACAGGAACAGTGTATACTTTTTTAATGGATTACGAAAATATGACTTTTCCTGAAGTTATTAACTATTTAGGAGAGCGAATTGGCATTGAAACAAAAAGTTTCAAAATGAAAAAAAAAGATTCAAAATATGATAAATACTACGAAATTTATGATTTCTGTGTAAAGTATTATCAGAACAATTTATCTACTGAAGTAGGGGTAGAGGCTCGCAATTATTTACAAGAACGAGGAATTACGGAAGAAATAATTAAAGAGTTCCAAATTGGTCTATCCTTAAACTCCAGTGATGACTTAACAAAATTACTAACCTTAAAAAAATATGATTTAACCGATCTAAATACGATAGGAATATCAAACTATGGACATGATATTTATTCAAATCGAATTATGTTTCCATTACATGATCCTTCTGGAAAAGTGGTAGGTTTTTCTGGCAGAATATATGGTCATGATAAAAGTAGTAAATATGTCAATACCAAAGAAACTCCTATTTTTACTAAGGGAGAATGCCTATATCATTATCATATTGCTAAAGAAGAAGCTCGAATATCTAAAAAAGTAATTATTATGGAAGGCTTTATGGATGTTATTAGAGCTAGTACAATCGGTGTTAAAAATACTATTGCCCTTATGGGAACAGCTTTAACCAACGAGCAACTTAGATTAATAAAAAGATTATCTAATCATATTATTTTATGTTTAGACGGGGATCAACCAGGGAAAAATGCCGCTTATAAAATAGGTGAACTATTCTTAAAGGAAAATATCGAAGTAAAGGTAATTACTTTACCTAACAACGATGATCCAGATAGTTTCATTTTAAAAGAAGGAAAGGACTCTTTTTTAAGTTACATTGAAAATGCTGTTAATTACAATGATTATAAAATAAAAGTATTAGGTGAAAATATAAATTTTAATAGTGCAGAGGAAACTTCCAACTATATTAATCGAGTAATTGAAGAGATTAGTACTATAGATGATTCTATTCGTACAGAAATTATTCTAAAAAAACTTGCAAAAGATTTTAATATAGAGTATAATACTGTGGAAAAAAAGTTTTTGAATTTAAGGCAAAATAGTCAAAAACAGGCACCACAACAAGAATTAAAGAAGGTAAGTATATCACAAAAAGATAAGTATCGAAAAGCAATAGAGCAAGTAATTTATTTTATGTTAACAAATGATTGGGTGATTAGTGAAGTTTCAAAAGAAAGGCTTCTAATATCAGATGAAGATGTCAGAATTTTAGTAAAAGAAATAATTTATTACTATCAAAAATATGGAAGTATTACTATTGCGGATTTTATGACTTATTTAAGTGATAAAAAGGAGTTATTAGTCTCACTAAATTCTATTATAAATGAAGCTTATATGGACCAAGTAAATAAGGAAACATTGTATTTGTATTTTAAAGTGATTAAAGAAGACACAATAAAGAGGCAAATAAAAGTTTTAGAACGGAAGTTAAAAGAGGAATTAGATCCTAAAAAGCAAGCAATAATAGGGAATGAGATTAGGGCTTTAAGGATAGGAGATAATATAAATGGTTGAAGAAATTACGACATTTGAAGAAAGAAAAAATAAACTAATTGCACTAGGAAAAACGCAAGGATATATTACATATGAACAATTAGCAGATCGCCTTAAAGGTTTAGAAATAGATAGTGATACTTTAGATGAATTATATAATACTTTTATTGAAAATGGTATTGAAATTGTATCAGAAGATGGAACTGATGATGCCGATGGATCTGATATCACTACAGATACACAAGTAGAAGATTTAACATTATCCAAAGACGTTAAAATTAATGACCCTGTAAGAATGTATTTAAAAGAGATCGGACGAATTAATTTATTAACATCGGATGAAGAATTTGAATATGCCCAAAGAGCAGTCGAAGGAGACGAAGAAGCCAAAAAGGCTTTGGCAGAATCCAACCTTCGTTTAGTTGTTTCTATTGCAAAACGTTATGTTGGTCGTGGTATGTTATTTTTGGATTTAATTCAGGAGGGAAATATTGGACTAATGAAAGCTGTTGAAAAATTTGATCCTACTAAAGGGTATAAATTCTCAACATATGCAACTTGGTGGATTAGACAAGCTATTACTCGTGCTATAGCTGATCAGGCTCGTACAATTCGAGTTCCTGTACATATGGTAGAAACCATTAATAAACTAGCTCGTATTCAACGTCAACTAACTCAAGAATTAAATCGTGAACCAACAGATGAAGAAATTGCTAAAAAATTAGGGATTACAGTAGAAAAGGTTCGAGAAGTTTATAAAATTAGCCAAGATCCAGTTTCCTTAGAAACACCAATTGGTGAAGAAGATGATTCTCATTTAGGAGACTTTATCAAAGACGAAAGAGCTATGGGGCCAGAAGAGTTTACCACTCAGGAGATGTTAAAAGAGGAACTAGACAATGCATTATTGACACTGACAGATCGTGAAGAGAAAGTTCTTCGTCTAAGATTTGGCCTAGATGATGGACAATGTAGAACCTTAGAAGAAGTAGGACAAATTTTTGGGGTTACCCGTGAACGAATTCGTCAAATAGAAGCAAAGGCACTTCGAAAATTACGTCACCCATCACGTTCTAGAAAGTTAAAGGACTTCTTAACCGATTAATGATGATTAATAATCGTTTAAAAAAAGTAGGTGATTTAGTAGAAGCTGAGTCATCTTTTTTAGATATAGGTTGTGATCATGCCTTTTTAGATATTTACTTAGCTAGAAAAAAAGATGGGAATTTTAAAAAAATAGTAGCAAGTGATAACAAGGAAGGTCCTTTAAAACAAGCTAAAAAAAATATTGAAATGTATCAATTACAAAATAAAATTGAATTACGTTTAGGAGAAGGATTAGACATTTATACTGAAGATATAGATACCATTATCATTTCTGGGATGGGTGGTAGAAATATGATAGGAATTATTAAAAATCATTTGGAGGCTGTCAAAACCATAAAAACAATGATTTTATCACCTAATAACTATCAAAGTGATGTTAAAAGATTTTTAGTAAGTATAGGTTATCAGGTTAAAGAAGAACATTTAGTAAAAGAAGGTAAAATAATTTATCAAGTATTAAAATTTGTAAAAGGTAAAAAGAAATATACAAAAAAGGAATTTTTCTTTGGACCTCTTTTATTAGAAAAAAAAGGCAATCTTTTTAATGAATATTATCAAAGAGAATTAAAGTCTAGGGAAATATTATTAACTTTACTTCCTAAAAATTATTATTTACGAAGATGGAAAGTCAAGAAAGAAATAAAATTATTAAAAGAAGAGTTAAGATAAATAAAATGGTACAGCAAAGTATCATTTTTTGTTGCTATAAAATAAATCAGTAAATTGGCAGAGTCTTAGAAATACCACTTGACAAAATTGCCGGGGGGGGGGGTAGAATCAAAGTATAAAGATAAAATAAAGGAGTAAAAATATGGAAGAAAAGAAGAAAAATAAAGAGATAATTACAGTAGGTTTAGTTATATTACTAGTACTAGTAATTGTAGGAGTAAGTTATGCTGCCTTTACTTTTAGTAAAACAGGTGTAACAGAAAATGCGATCACAACGAGTGCTGTTACCATGATCTATACAGAAGGGGATAATCAAATCAGCATTAACAATGCAGTTCCGATAACAGAGGAAGTTGGAAGAACATTAAGCGATGAGAATTATGTTTTTGATTTTACGATTGATATTAAAACAGGACCAAAGATGCCAGTATCCTATGAAGTAACAGCCGTAAAGGATGACTCATCAACTATGGGTAATGAAGATGTTAGGTTGTATTTACAAAAGTCTTTAGATGGTACAAACTATGATGATGAAGTGTTAGAACCAAGTCCCTATACACCACTAGACGCTGACGATGAGTTTGGAGCGAAAGCTGGAGAAATGGTCATGGATGTAGGAACAGTAAGTGAGAAAGTAACCTATTACTACCGATTAAGAATGTGGGTAGACTCAAGTTATGAATTAAGTAGTGAAGCCAAAAGTTTTACCATAAGAGTCAACGCTTATGGTAAGGAAGGAACTATTACTTTAGAGCCAATGCCTAACAATAAAAATATTAAACAAATATATACCTACAATGAAGATAGTAATGCTGAAAATTATTGTGTAACAGGGGAAGAAGTCACTTGTAAAAAATCAACTTGTTTTCAAGATGAAGGTACAGGTAGCTGCCCTGCGGGCACTATTATTAAATATGCTGTAAATGATCAAGAAGAAAAATATTTTCATGTAGTACATGATGATGGGAAAACAATGACCCTACAACAAAGAGAAAATACTCTTTATAATACCCCATGGTATGAATCAGCTGCAGATAATAAAAATGGCCCAACAACAGTATTGCCAGCATTGCAATCTACTACAGCTTCTTGGACAAATGTAAATACTCAAACATACATTATGGGCACAACAATATTCAAATATAATGCTTATACAGGTTGTAATAAAAATTTATCGTGTACAACAAATATTTATACATTATCAGAAAAAACAGCAAGGGCTAGAATGATTACAGTGCAAGAGGCAACGGCACTTGGTTGTAGCAGAGTAGGCCACTCATGTCCAATATGGATGATTAATTACTTTTTGGATTCAACAGAACATGGAGGAACAGTAAATGATTCTAAAGCTAATTATGATTATTGGACAATGTCTGCATCTCTGATTGATTCACTTTCTGTTTTTGTTGTATCACGCTATGGTCATTTATATGGTGAGTCAGGTCTATTTGCTGCTAGGACTTCGAGCAAATATACAGGAACTAGAGCTGTTGTTGTAATTAATAAATAAAATAAGAAAAGAATCTCTAAATTCAATAAGCTTAGGGATTCTTTTTATAGATAAGTTATAATCAATGAACTAAACTATCTTTTTTTATTTTTTCTTCTTTTAGCACTACCAAGAATAGAAACAAGTAGTATTAGTAAATAATAAATAATAAATCTAAAATTAAATTGGTATTTCATCACTAATGTTAAGATAAAAAATATGAAAATAATACTGAGTCCTAATAATACCCCATGAAGAAAATGATTAGCATTCACTTTTCTACTTAAAGTATTACTATTAAAATAAATAATGGCAATAAAACCAATCAAACGAATATAACTACAAACTTTATCTCCAATCACATTAAAATAATAAAAAACTGTTGTTATTAAACTAAAAATAAGAAAATAAATCAAAATTCTTAATAACTGTTTACCAAAATCTTTAAAAGAAAACATATTTCACCTCTAATAAAATATACGTTTATGTATAAAAAAATATACATTATATCAAAATAATATTAGGTGATTATTATGGTATATTTAACAGTACTTGCTCGTACCCTTTTTTATTACATTGTAATCAACATTGCTTATCGCTTTATGGGAAAAAGAGAAGTTGGAGAACTTAGTATTATGGATTTAATTGTCTCTATATTAATTGCCGAATTAGCTGCAATGTCTATTGATAATTATGAGGCCAACATTCTTCAATCTATTATTCCTTTAATCTCTCTTGTTTTTATTCAAATTATAACTTCTAGATTGATTTTAAGACATAGTAAAGTTCGTGATATTTTTGAGGGTAATCCTTCAGTAATTATCAATCGAGGAAAAATTAATTTCAAAGAAATGTTAAAACAAAGATATAACATTAGCGATTTATTAGTTGAACTTAGAAATAAAGGAATTAAATCTATTGAACAGGTTAGTTATGCTGTATTGGAAACAAATGGTAATTTATCCGTTTTTACTAAAGAAGGAAATAACTTTGGGAGTTTTCCTTTACCAATTATCTTAGATGGAGTAATTATGGAGGAAACATTAAAAGAAATTGATAAATCATCTACTTGGATTGATGATTCTTTAAAAAAAGAAAAATTAACAAAAGATCAAGTGTTTTATGCCTTCTATCATGATAATAAATTATTTATTATTAGAAATAATGATATAAAATAACAATTTTTTTAAGAAGAATAGGGTATGATTAACCTAGGTGATCATATGAAAAAAATAGTTTTTCTTTTTCTAGTAATAGTCTTATTTTCTTTTTTTGTGATAGAAAGTAAAGAAAAACAACAATCTATCTCCTTAAAAGAAGATGCTATAAAAAAAGAAAGTTCGAAAAAAATCCACAAAACAGACGAGATGAGAGCTCTTTTTCTCTCCTATATGGAATTAAATACCTATATTCAAGATAAGACTAAAGAAGAATCTCAAACTAATATTCAAAAAATAATTTCTACTACTAAAAATAATAATTTTAATACCCTAATACTACAAGTACGAAGTTATGATGATGCGATTTATAAAACCAATTTGTTTCCTATAAGTAAAAGTATTATATTAAAAGATGGTTCTTCTTATGATGTTTTAGACTACTTTTTGAAGGCTGCTAAGGAAGAAAAAATTGATATCTATCTTTGGATCAATCCTTTTAGAATAACTAGACCAAATGAAGATTTAATAGAAAATACATATGCCTATAACTATAAAGATACTTCTGTGGTTCAACAGATAAATAATATTTATTATTATAATCCTGCCAGAGAAGAGACAACTACTCATATTGTGGATGGAATCAAAGAGTTAGTAAAGAATTACCAATTCAAAGGTCTTTTGTTTGATGATTATTTTTATCCTAATGATGACATTGATATTTTAGAATATACAGCCTATAATAAAGAAAAAAATATTACCAAACAAGATTATCATTTACAAGTAATTAACAATCTAATAAAGAAAATTTACAAAGAAATAAAAAAGATTAATTCGAATGTTTTATTTGGGATTTCCCCTGATGGGAATATTGAAAATAATTATCATAAAAATTATGCAGACGTCAAGACATGGTGTAGTAAAGAAGGGTACATTGATTTTATTATGCCTCAACTTTATTATGGATTTTATAATACTAGTAAACCATTTATAGAAACTATGAATGAATGGAATAATTTAGTGACGAATAAGCAAAAAAAAGTTTATTATGCTTTAGCATTTTATAAAGTTGGTAAAGAGGACGTATATGCTAGAGATGGAAGAAATGAATGGATTGAAAATAATGATATGATGAGAAAACAAATTATTCTTGCAAGAAATGCAACGAAATATAGTGGCTTTTCTTTATTTCGATATGACTCTTTATTTAATAAGAAAAATTATACAGCTACAACTGAAAAAGAATTGGCAAATTTAACAAAAGTATTAAAAGTCAAATAATGTAAATGAATAAAATTTTCCTGTTATTACCTAGTTTGAAAGAGTATAATAAATATAAGGTGATAGAATGAAAAATCAAAAAGGATTCACATTGATAGAATTAATTGTAACAATTGCTATAATAGGGCTGATTATGCTAGTAGCAACTCCTAATATTGCTAGTATGGTAGATAAAAACAAGAGAACAGCTTATATTCAAGATGCTCAAAAATTAGCCAAATTAGCTAGATATAAGTTTTCTCAAACAAGAGAGGGACATCCCAGTAGTACAGATTGTCTAAAATATCAAATTACAGATTTAGATAAAACAGACCTTCAATCTCCTCCAAATGAGGGAAAGTATTTGGACAACTATAGTTTTGTAGAAATAAAATATGAAGATGGACAATATAAATACTATGTTCAATTATTAGAAGAGTATTCTGTTAATGGGACAACTTATCATAGAGGAGTAATACTAACAGAAAGTAATTCTTTATCAAAAGAGACTGCCAAAATTAACTATGTTAAAGCAGATCAAAATAGTTTCTCAACTTACCAGAATTTAAACTGTATTCAAGGGAAATAGATCCAAAAACAAAAAATATTCAGGTAAGTACCCAAATAAATTTAATAAATAATAGTTTAGAATAAGTCAAATTGTGTAAAATATTAATATGATTATTGACGAAATAGATAAATAATACTACAATTAATACTAGAAATAGTAAGGAGAATATGTGTAATGATAAATAAGAAAAAAAAGATCAAAAATATGAATAAAAAAGGATTTACTTTAATCGAACTACTGGCAGTTATCGTTATTCTAGCTGTATTAATGATGACCGCAATACCAGCTGTAACTCAAGCAATTGCCAGATCTAGAAGAGATACTTTCGCGACAAATGCTAAAAAGTTTATTGATGCTGTTAGAACTGATTTATTTGATGGGGATTTATTCGTAAAAAGTGGTGTTCAAGAAACAAGTTCAATTTGTCAAGCCCCTACCAATGGTACTTATGTAGCAGTTCCAATCACTAGTGTAATCTTAGAGCGAGGAGGAAAAACCAGTTCCTTCGGAAAAAATTACAAATCAGGGTATGTCATAGTGGCTAATACTCAAACAGATTCTACTAAAACTGATAAATTTACTTATTACTTTGTAGGAATCGATACAGGTAAAAATGGAGTAGAAAACTATATTGAAGAAAACAATTTAAATCGATCTTCTGTTAAAGCTGGTAATGCTACAGAAACTAATATAGCAGCAGTAGGAAGTGGAACATTACAATTAAGCGGAAAAACCTATACTTTAGATGCTATTTGTGAAGAAGAATAGGGAATAAAGGTATCCAAGAGGGTACTTTTTTCTTTGGAATATTGACGATTTTTTTTTAAGATGTTATAGTCATAAATAGATGAAGGAGAAAGTTATGTTGTTAATAGGAAGTCATGTAAGTTACAATGCCAAAACAGGATTATTAGGAAGTTTAGAAGAAGCCTTAAATTATGGAGCTAATACTTTTATGTTTTATACAGGAGCACCTCAAAATACAGCTCGTAGTCCAATTAATGACCAATTATTAGAAAAGGCTTTAGAAAAAATGACTGAAGAAAAAATTCAAAAAAATAAAATAATTGTACATGCACCATATATTATTAATTTGGCTAATACTGAAAAATATGAATTTGCAGTTAACTTCTTAAAAGAAGAGTTAAAAAGATGTGAAAAATTACAAATGTCCTACTTAGTTCTTCATCCAGGAAGTCATGTGGGTTTAGGAGTAGATAAAGCTATTAATAATATTGCTTCTGGCTTAAATGAAGTTTTAAAGGATACAACAGTAACCATTCTTTTGGAAACTATGGCTGGTAAAGGGACTGAGATTGGACGTAATTTCCAGGAAATAAAACAAATTATTGAACAAGTAGAAAAAAAAGAATTAATTGGTGTATGTATGGATACTTGCCATTTAAATGATGCTGGCTATGATCTTACAGAATTTGATCAAATATTAACAGAATTTGATCAAATAGTAGGACTAAACTACTTAAAATGTATTCATATTAATGATAGTAAAAATCCAATGTCTTCTCATAAAGACCGTCATGAGAATATTGGATTTGGGTCAATAGGATTTGAAAAATTAATCAAAATAATTTTTCATGATAAAATAAAAGATATTCCTAAAATATTAGAAACACCATACGTAGAAGGATATCCTCCATATAAAAAAGAAATAGAAATGATTAAAAATAAAACATTCAATCAAAAAATACTAGAACAAATTAAAGAAAATCTCTAACTGAAGTTAAATAAAGATTAAGTAAACTTTCATAAGTTTCTTTTTTTACGTTTGTTTGTAATATTTTAAAAACTTCTTCATAATCTTTGTGATACAATTTTGTCCAATTATCCTTTACTAGATTAGTAATAAACTCAGCCTCACTATCACTAACATAAATTTTTCTATTTTCTAAAAAACCACGAGTCATATGTTTATTTAAATAGTTAATATTATTTTTAATTAATCTTTCGTACATTTTTTCCTCCTATATCAAAAATATATGAAATAACTTTTTAATTATGTGATAAACTATTAATAGAAGGAGGAATTACTATGCCAGAAAGAAAAAAGAAGGCAAAGAAAAGATGTAGTATTAAAAAAGAAGATAACGAAAAAATTTTAAATAGACGATTATTAGTATTTTTAGTAGTTACAATTATTTTATTCCTCACAATTTTTATTCGATTATTTCAAGTGATGATTTTAGAAAATAAAACTTATCAAAAAAATCTTAAGAAATTAAACTATACCATCGTAGAAGGTGGTTCTGCTCCAAGAGGCAGAATCTATGATAGAAATTATAATATTATTGTAGATAATAAAGCTATTAAAACGATATATTATAAAAAAAACAAGGCTCTAAAAACAAAAGATGAAATAGAACTTGCTTACACTGTTAGTAAGCACTTAAATTTAGATCTTTCTAGATTAACAGAGAATCAAAAAAGAACTTTTTATCTAGCAAAGCATTCTGAGCAATTAAAAAAAAGAATCACAGAGAAAGAATGGGAGCAGTATAACCAACGAAAATTAACTTCAAAGGAATTAGAAAAAATAAAATTGGAAAGAATTACAGAAGAAGAATTAAATGGTTTTACAGAAGAAGATAATAAGGCAGCATATTTATATTATTTAATGAATAACGGATACACTTATGAAGAAAAGACCATTAAAACGGGGGATGATTTAACTGAAGAAGAATATGCCTATGTTGCCGAAAATACACAAAAACTAAATGGGTTTAGTACAAAACTTGATTGGGAAAGAACTTATCCTTATGGAGAAGTTTTTAGAAGTGTTTTGGGAACGATTTCTACATCTAAAGAAGGAGTGCCAGCAAGCGATAAAGCTTATTACTTATCAAAAGGATACTCTTTAAATGATCGTGTTGGACTAAGTTATATTGAAAAACAATATGAAGAATACTTAAAAGGGACAAAAGAAAAATATCAAGTAGTAAATTCTCATGAATTAAAGCTTTTAAAAGAAGGAAAAAGAGGAAACGATCTAGTTTTATCGATTGATATTAATCTTCAAAAAGAAATAGAACAAATTCTAAAAGAACAAGTAAGACAAGCAAAAACGGAAATGAATACTACGTACTATGATCATTCTAGTGTGATTATTCAGGAACCTAATACTGGAGAAATATTGGCCATGTCTTCTCAAAAGATTGTCAATGATCAAATAATAGATAATACAACAAGTATTTTAACTTCTCCTATTACTCCAGGTTCTGTTGTAAAAGGTGCCTCTATGTTAGTTGGCTATAATACAGGAGCTGTAAAAATAGGGGAATATATGGTAGATGAGTGCATAAAAGTAGCGGGTACTCCTCAAAAATGTTCTTCCCATACTTTAGGAAGAATTAATGATATAACTGCTCTTGCCAAAAGTAGTAATGTTTATCAATTTAAAGCAGCTATTAGAGTGAATGGACAAGAATATTTTAATGGTATTAAACTAAATTTTAATCAATCAGCCTTTGACACTTATAGAAAGATGTACCGTTCATTTGGTCTTGGAGAAAAAACAGGTATCGATTTACCAGTGGAAAGTACAGGATATTCTTCAAAAGATAAAGCTGCAGGAAACTTACTAGATTATGTAATGGGTCAATATGAAACTTACACTCCTTTGCAATTATCCCAATATATTACAACCATCGCTAACGGAGGCAGTAGATTAGTTCCTCATTTATTAAAAGAAGTCCATGAGGCAACAGATAATGAATCTTTAGGAAAGACTATTTTACAAGTAGAAAAAAAAGTTTTAAATACAATTGATACGACTCCAGAATATATGGCTAGAATGAAGGAAGGTTTTTATGCTGTTATGCACCAAGCAGGTGGATATGGAAGAGGATATATTGATGAAAAATTTGACTCTGCAGGAAAAACAGGAACTTCCCAAAGTTTTTTAGACACTGATAATGATGGGGTGATAGATACGGAAACAATTACCAGTTCATATGTGGGTTATGCTCCAGCCAACAATCCAAAGTTTTCTATTATTGTAACTTCTCCCGATTCATCACATCCAAACTCGAAAACAGATTATGCTAGTTTAGTAACTCTTCATATTACTAAGGCAATTACTAACAAATATTTTGAAATGTATCCATTATAAAGAAATAAAATATGAATTAATACTCTAAAAGACTTTAATAATAAAAAAGTCTTTTTACTTAATAAAAATAATATTAATTTGTTATCATAATCATAATGACATTAAAATTAGAGGAAAAGAAAAAAAGTGTTGAATATTAAAAAAAAATATAATATAATAGTTCCGTTCAAAAAAGGGGGGCTATAGATATAATGAATATCAATATTGAAAAGTATTTTGAAAATAAAAAGAAAATATTAGCTTTTATTGAGAAAAATAGGGGTAAATATATTACTCTGGGAAATTGGATGAAAGAGTTCATAGAAGATGATTTGGTTTTATCTCGTTCTATCAATAAAACACCCGTAGTTTTAATGCAAATTTTATCTAAGTTTAATGTTTATAGTGATGGATATGATCCATATAAAGAATTGGCTAAATTATTAGAAAAATATTCCTTTTTAGAAGGAAACTGCTGTGAAGTAGGAGCGGGGAATTATCCGCGCTTAGCAGAATTAACCGCACCACAAATAAAACTTAAAAAAGGAACATTAACAATTTATGAACCAAATATTTTATTTACTAAAATAGATAATGTAACGATTATCAAAGATAAATTTAAAAAGAGTACTAATATAAATCACATTGATACAATATATGGTATGTTTCCTTGTGAGGCATCTATAACAATAGCAGAAAAAGCTTTTGAGGAAGATAAAAATTTACTATTAGCATTTTGTAGCTGTGATCATTCTACCAAAGAGCATCCAAAGTGGTTAGGAACATATTGGGCAGAAGATTTTTGTATGGATTATAGAGAAAAGTATGGTCATGAAGTAGAGATTATCGATTGGCCAACTACTATAGGAATAGATTTTCCTATTATGGTAAGACAAAAAATAAAAAAATAATTAGATAAGGTAATTAAGATAAAAAGATTTTCCAATAAAAATGATGAAAATCTTTTGCATTTCGTAAAATATCTGTTATAATGTATACAGACGTTTACGTAAGGAGGGAGAATTTATGGCAAAAAAAGTAGGAAATAGACAAAGAAAAACTCTTGTTTGTACTGTTTGTGGTGAAGAAAACTACCGTATTGAAAAAAATGTAAAAAATACAACAGAACGTTTAGAATTAAATAGATATTGTCCAAGATGTAGAAAACATACACAACATAAGGAAAAGAAATAAAAAATACAACTATAGAGAATAAAATTTACTTTATTCTTTTGTTCTGAATTAAAGGAGGAAGAAAATGACAAACTCAAATGATTTTAAAGTTGGAATGACAATAGAAACAGAAAATGCCATTTTTACTATATTAGAGTTTCAACATGTAAAACCTGGTAAAGGAGCAGCTATTGTAAAAACAAAATTAAAAAATTTAAGAACAGGTTCTATTATCGAGAAAACTTTTAATGCTGGTGAGAAAGTAGCCTTAGCAAGAATTGACAAGAAACTAGTACAATTTTTATACTCTATGGGAGATACATATTACTTCATGAATATGGAAACTTATGATCAACTTGAATTAGACAAATCAAATCTTGTAGAAGAATCAAAATTTTTAAAAGAAAATTTAGAAGTTTATATTATTTTCTTTGGAGATGAAGTTCTAGGAATCGATTTACCAGACAAAGTTACTTTAAAAGTGGTAAAAACAGAACAGGCAGTAAAAGGAAATACGACAAATAGTGCTATGAAAGATGCTGAACTGGAAACTGGTTATGTCGTAAAGGTTCCGTTATTCATTAATCAAGATGAAGAAATCTTAGTTGCAACCAAAGATGGAAAATATGTATCAAGAGCATAATCATGCTCTTTTATTTTTAGGAGGAAAAATGGAAAACAAAGTAGCCTTAATAACTGGTGCAAGTAGGGGACTTGGTAAAGAAATTGCTACTATATTTGCCAAAAACCAAATAAATGTTATTATTAATTATTTGTACAGCAAGAAAGAAGCCATACAATTAGCAAATACTTTAGAAAAAAAATATTTGATTAAAGCATTGGCTTTAAAATGTGATATATCATCAGAAGAAGAAGTAAAAGAAATGATTCAAACAATAAAACAAAAATTTCAAAGAATTGATATTTTAATTAATAATGCAGCAATTTCTAATGACTCAATATTTCTTGATAAAACAAAGGAAGATTTTCTAAAAATAATGGAGACAAATTTACTTGGTCCGTTTTTAGTTAGTAAATATGCATCTAAAATAATGGAGAAAGGTAGTATCATTAATATTTCATCAACCAATGCCCTAGATACTAATTATCCATATAGTGCAGATTATGATGCCTCTAAAGCAGGAGTAATTTCTCTTTCTGCTAATCTAGCAGAAGAGTTAGCTCCCAATATTCGTGTAAATACAGTTGCTCCAGGTTGGATTAAGACAGATATGACAAAAGATCTAGATTTAGAATTTATGAAACAAGAAGAAAAGAAAATACTTTTAAATCGCTTTGCTGATCCTAAAGAAATAGCTGAAGTAGTTTATTTTTTAACAACGGATGAAGCAAGTTATATCAATAAATCAGTAATTAGAGTGGATGGTGGTTATCGTGGATAATTTAGCATTAATAAACAATGCCGAGGAAGAAGTAAAAGATATTTTAAAAAAAGTAGATGAAATTTCTTTTAAAAACAGTCAGAAAGTTTTAAAAGCTTTTCAAGAAGAAAAGGTTATGGAAAGTGATTTTAATATGACTACTGGTTATGGTTACAATGATGTAGGTCGTGATAAAATAGAACGAATTTTTGCTAGAGTTTTAGGTAGTGAAAAGGCCATTGTTCGCAGTCAATTTATATCAGGAAGTCACGCCCTAACTGTCACTTTATTTGGGCTTCTTCGTCCTAATGATTTACTTTTAAGTATTACGGGTAAACCTTATGATACCTTAGAAGAAGTAATTGGAATTAAAGAAAATCCCTCTAGTTTAAAAAGTTTCGGTATTCATTATGACCAAATTGAATTAGTAAATGATGATTTTGATTATGAAAGAATTGTCTCTTATTTAAAAGAACATAAGGTAAAAGTAATAGAAATTCAACGTTCAAAAGGTTATTCTACGAGAAAGAGTATTACAATCAATCAATTAAAAAAAGTAATTGCTGAAATAAGAAAAGTAGATAAAGAAGTGATTATTATGGTAGACAATTGCTATTGTGAATTTGTGACAACCATCGAACCTCCTATGATAGGAGCTGATGTTACTGTGGGATCATTGATTAAAAATTTAGGAGGAGGAATTGCACCTAATGGTGCCTATGTTGCAGGAAGAAGTGATTTACTCAATCTAATAGGAGAGCGTTTAACCTTACCAGGGGAAGGTTTAGAGGTAGGACCATCTTTAGGAATTAATAAGCAATTTTTACAAGGTTTATATCTAGCGCCTTCAGTTGTTGCTTCTTCTTTAAAAACAGTAATAGTAACTAGTAGGGTTATGGAAAACTTAGGTTATAGTGTAGAACCAACTTCAACAGCGGAAAGGGCTGATATTGTGGAGAGTATTACCCTAAATACTGCCGAAAATTTAATTAATTTTTGTAGAGGAATTCAATACTCCTCAGCAATAGATTCCAATAGTAGTGTTGAGGCATGGGATATGCCTGGGTATACCGATAAAGTGGTAATGGCTTCTGGGAGTTTTACCCAAGGTTCTTCCATCGAATTAAGTTGTGATGGTCCAGTAAGAAGTCCTTACATAGCATACATGCAAGGTTCATTAACCTATGACTATGGTAAAATAGCTTTATTCAATACTTTAGAATATTTAAAAAAAGAAAACAAGTAGGTATATAACAAAAACTTTCTCATATAATTTACTAAAGTGAGGAGGATAAATAGTGATTAACAAACAAAACTTGTGGTTTTTAACATTATTTAGTTTAGTTTTAGTACTTGGAGTATATTATGTAACAATGCCTAATGAACTTCTTTTATCAAAGGTAGAGAGTAAAACAAAAGATAAAAAGACAACAGTAAAAACTACCAGTAAAGAGCTAAATTCACTAGAAGCAATGAGAGTTAGCTTAGAAGAAGAAAGAACAGAAGAAATGAATGTCTTACAAGAGAAATTAACAAATGAAAAAACAACAACAGATGAAAAAAATAATGCCTATGAGCAATTAAAATACTTAAATGCTTTACAAGGAAAAGAAGAAACACTAGAAAAAAAATTAAAAGAAAAACATAATCTAGATTGTTTTATAAAAATAGACGAGACGAATATCGAGGCTGTTTGTATTTCCTCAAAACACGACAATCAACTGGCAAATAACATTATGCGATCTCTTCAAGAAGAATATACTGAGAAAATGTATATAACTGTTAAATTTCAAAAAAAATAACCTACACATAAAAAAACTCCCTTCATATAATACTCTAGCTTAGTAAAAATAAAGAAGGGAAGAAAATTATGTCAAAAGAGATTCTAACACCTAGAGAGAAAAATATTTTCCAAGAATTAACAAAAAATAAAACAACTAAAGAAATAGCTCAATCTCTAGGGATTAGTGAAAAAACAGTCAGAAATCATATATCTAATACAATGCAAAAATTAGGTGTAAAAGGAAGAGCGAGTGCTGTTGTTGAACTGATCAAATTAAAGGAAATAAGTATAGACAACGAGAACTCTTAGCAAAATAAAACTGATTTTTAGATGAATTCTACAAATCAGTTTTTAGTTTCACAATAAAGTATTCATATGAGAAATCTATGTTAAATATTTACAGGTTTAATAGAGATTTCTCTTTTTTTAATGCTTTAGCCAAATCATTTGCACTACCAAAAAGATAAAAAAGCTTGACAAAATTAGATGGGGGGGGGGGGATATAATATAGCCAATTTCATAAAAAGGGGGAATTTTATAGTATGAAATTAAAAGAATCAATAAAGAAAAAAATCGGCATAACATCATTAGGACTTGGACTAGCTCTTATACTTTCAGGCTGTAAACTTAATCGTGAGTTTTCACAAAATGACAATAAAATTGTAGAACAAGTCAGTACTATATCTGATTTAAGTCTTGATTTAGAAAAATATATATCTGTATGTCAAGATCAAACTCAAGATATTAACTATGAAGAGTCGCATGTTTATAGTGAAAAAAAAGAGGTATTGGATCACGCTTATTCTAACTTAGTTTCATTAGTTGAAAGCATAAACTATAAATTAGATGCTTCAGATATTAATATTGATATTGATGATCACGTTTACCAATCCTTACTTGAATCAGAAAATTCTGAGGATTATTGTAATATTTTATCTAGTATAAGCAATTACTATGTTGATGTTTTTGATAATACTTTAACTCTTATAGAAAAAAGTAATAATAATGGGAAAGAAGTATCGGATGAATTTTATCTTAGATTGAAATCGTTAATTGAAAAAAACAATATTGAAGAGTTAAGTTTACATGATATGTATTCTGAATTTGACTTTTCAAAAGTTGATTTATCGAACATAAAACATTTGCAATTTTATCAATGTAAGCAAGGTTTTAATGTTGAATCACTAGTCAAAAAATACGATCGAATTAATTTCGATGGTGAATCTAGTGAAGTAGCTCTTGAACTTATTAAACATTGTGATATAACAGATACAGAAATTAATATCAATACTCGTAAAAATAGTAATATTGAAACACTTACCAAATATTTAAACCTTCCTATTAACTTTATAAAATTATCCATATCAGATGAAAACTCAAAGGAAGTTTTAAATATCCTAGAACGTTTGAATGCCAAAGTAGTTGATCTTGAAGTTTTATGGTCAATGGATTTATTAAACTTAGATTTAACTACTTGTGAAAATATTCACACTATGATGATATCCAAAACTGCTGCTCCTGGTATAAACTCTTTAGAATTAGGAAATATAGCAATACAATCATCCTGTCCAGATTTTAATTTATATATGCACAATATTGAACTTACAGAAAATACACATTTTTCCCTACCAGATGATGCTCATGTTCTTTTAGAGTATGTGCCTAAAATTAACTTATCTGCACTAAAAGATTTAAAAAATGTAGAATATATTCATTTTAATGAAAATCCAGGATTTCATGAAGAAACAGATATGGAAAATACTATTACTTATTACTCTGGGGTAGAACTAGAAACAGAAGATGTTTTTAATTATTACTTTGATGTATTTGATAGAATTACTTATGATTTTTCTGATTATAAAATCTATGGAATCTTCGATGATTTTTTAGAAAGAGTAAAAGCAATCTATAGCGAAGAAAAAATAAAAGTTAAAAAATAGAAAAGGAAAATTGATGACCTAAGGTTATCAATTTTTTTGAGTATCAAATACTAAAAATACAAGTATTTAGAAAGAAATTATACTATATACTATAAGAATATATTTTTAATTCTAATTCTCTATAAATTAATCAGTGAGATAGAAATCGTTTATAGTAGAAGCAAGTATTATTAATTTCACTGTTCAATAATTTAATTAGAAAATTAAAACTATATCATTAATCCCTTCCTATCATCATTATAGACAATCAAAAAAACTTGTATTTTTCTCTAAAATATGATATAATAGTCGCAATATGAGGGGGGATACTGATGAAATATCAGAAAAAAAATCAATTACTAACAATGATATCTGGATTTGGTACTGTTTTAGTACTTTTAGGTTGCATACTAAATAGTAATATAAATGATAAAATAATTACTGCTAAAACGGGAAGTCAGGAAGTAAAAAGTTCAACTCAATCAAAGAAGAAACTTCCTAATAGTTATTGGAATACCACCAATAAACCAGTTTTTTATGGAGCAACAAAGATAACCATTGCTAAAAATAGTGTAGAAAAATTTGATATTAATGATGCTAGATTTAGAGTTTTTGCTAAAGATTTTGAGGATGGAGATTTAACAGATAAGATAACACATTATGGTAATGTAGATTCTAAAAAGCCAGGAACATATTATATTACTTATAGGGTAAAAGACTCACATAACAATGAATCTTCTATGAATGTTGAAGTAATGGTAACTGAGGAAGAAAACCAAAAAATTACAGTAGAAAGAACATTATATACATTACCATCTATTTGGAATTTAGATATGGTTGAAACCAATAGAGGAAACTTAGCTGACAGTCAAATATTAGGAGTTTATATGCCAGCTTCTTCAAGCATAAAAGTTAGAGCTATAAATGCACCTGATCATATGACTATTTCGTTCATTACAAATGATCCTAAAAAAGAAATCACCCAACAATTAAGCAACGACGGAAGTTGGCAAACTATTCAGAATAAATTGGATAATAAAGTATCTGCTGCAGTTCCATTTGTTAAAACATCTTATTTGGGAAGATATGAAAAAGATATCAATCAAACTTATAAAATAGAAATAGAATATGATCATTCAGTAAAAGAATTGAATTACTATCATGAAAAAGACGATGAAGAAAAATATTTTGATGACTGGAACAAAAGCAAAGCCGATTATTCAGTGATTGAGAGTGAAGAATTATCTGTTATAGTACCGTTTAGAGATATTGATAAAATGGTGGGAAATAAATTATATGAATATGGTTTTGATACACTAGATCAGTTCTTTAACTATTATGAAAAAGTAATAAAGAAAATGGACAAATATATAGGAGTTTCTTTAAATCCTGAAACTCTAACAGACCAAAATGTAAATACTAAGCATTTAATAAGGGCAGATATTAATCATGAAAAAGATGTTTATTATAATACAAATTATATAGGTATAAGTGATAAAAGTATTTCATCACTCTTTCAAACAAACTGGAATGGTCTTTTAGAGCTTGCTTATGGCTACCAAGGAATTAACTATGGTAAAGGACAAATGCAATTAGATGGAATATCTAGTCTTGTTTTAAATCATTACATTGAAACTGACAAATTATTACATAAAAATACTAAAAATGAAATAGGACTTTTGGAAGATATTGAAGATAAAGAAAATATTCCAAGACAAACAGGAAAAAAATTTAATGAAATGGATCAATCTACTAAGGCATACATGTTAGTTAATTTGTTAGATTCATTTGAAGGTGCCAATACATATGCCAAAATGTCTAGCTATTATCGTACAGAATTAGGTAAAACTTTAACTCATACTAATAATATAGAAAATCAAGATATGTACGCTCTAAGTTTTAATAGAGATTATAAAGTAAATATTATTCCCTATTTAGAAGCTTGGGGATTAACAATTTCTGATAGTACAAAGAAAAATATATATAGTAAAGAACCTGAGGGAGTTACTATTTTAAAAGATATAGTAACTGACGAAACCTTAGCAACTATTCTTAAAAAGGAAAAAAGCCAGGTTAAATATAGGTTAGTAAAAAATGATATTTATAAAAAATACTTAGCCTATGGAACTTTAAACTTAAAAATTAACATTGACGATATTAATAAAATTAAGGGAAAAACAATCATTATTAAAGATGGACAAAAGGAAATCAAAAGTATCAAAATTGAATCTGATACAATTACTCAGGTTTTAACTGCTGGTTCATATATTTTGCAAATGCCAAAATATAGTAACAGTGATGAGAATGTTAATATAAATATATTAATAAAAGAAGATCAAACAGCAGAATATCAGTATGATTATTTAGACACTACTGAAATTAAGAAACAAGACTATTTATCTCTCCAAGTAAAAGGAGACTCTAATAATAGTGATTTCGGATATAAGTTAACTTTTAGTGATGATTATAAAAAAGTTAAAATAGAATTAGCAGGAGCACCATTCCAAAATATTGATTTTTCTTCAGTTAAAATATATGATGATAAGAAAAATATAATTTCAGAAGAGAGTAAAGGATATGATGCTAATGGAAATTTAATAAATAACGGACCATACTATAATATTAGAAAACCAGATTATATGTTAGATGTAAAACCAGGATATATTATTGAAGTGACACACTCTAATGCTCAAGAAAAGGTAATTTGGACGAATACAGGAACTAACCAGAAGGTAACAGACTTAACTCCAAATAGTACTACTATTAGATATATTATCACAGAAAATGGTGTAATAATGGATAAAAGTAATATCCAACCTGGTGATCCATACGAGACAAAAAAGAAAGAATTATTAACTATATTAAATAACTATCAAAAGAAAGTAACAGAAGCAGAGTTAAATAATAAAAAGTTAAATATTCAGGAAAAGGAAAAAGTCATTTCCGCTTACAATGGCTTAACAGAAAAAGATCGTTCACCATATACGAATTTAATAAATAAAATAAAAAATGGTGGTTCACCTATTATTACTACAATTGGGAAGTTAGAATATAAAATAAATGAACCAATTAATTTATATGAGTTAATTGAAGCGAGCGATAACGAAGATGGCAAAATTATCATCAATAGCCAAAATACAAAAATAACTTCAAATATCAATACTCAAAAACCAGGAACTTATAATGTAGTTTATAGTGTTAAGGATTCTGATAATAACACATCTAATTATACTTTGTTAATTAAAGTAGTAAGTAATACAAGTTCAGGATCAGGAAGTGGAAACACAGGAACAAATAACCCAAGTACTGGAACAGGATCAGGAAGTGGAAATACAGGAACAAGCAAACCAAGTACTGGTGCAGGATCAGGAAGCGGAAACACAGGAACAAATAACCCAAGTACTGGAACAGGATCAGGAAGTGGAAATA
>CAOJDX010000014.1 GCA_948433435.1 uncultured Clostridia bacterium | reverse complement strand
TTCTTTGGATTCTTTTTTAATATTCGTAGTCATAAGTATTCTCTCTTAATTTTTCTCTAATATTTTCGTATAAATTATTAACTGTTTCTTCAAATCCAAACCATGCAAGTAAATTCTTATTAGAATAATCTATTACAAGTGGATCTTCCTTATCAAATTTATCTCCAAATAATTCTTCCATAGAACAACCAGTTCCATCAATTACATTAGATAGCATTTCATTTATTTCTTCTTTATACTCATCAAAAAATTTTTCTGTATCATCATAGTAGATTAATTCTCCTATCATTCCAGAAACGCAACCATATTGCTGTAATTCTTCCATACTTCTAAGCAAATCATCTGTTGATTCATAATCTACACTTTCATCAATATAATGATCTAACACACAATTAGTAAGTCTATTATTTCCTTTTAAATCTTCTAAAAAATCTTTAATCATGTTTTTTATCCTTTCTGGAATTTTCTTTTAGATAAAAATAAACAGAGGTATCTAAAACATCACAAATATTTAACATTTCATAAAAATCTGGATTTAATATCCTACCATTTTCTATATCTGCTATAGTTTCTCTATCTACATGAGATAATCTCTGTAATTTACCTCTCGACATTCCCCAAGATAATCGTTCTCTTTTTAACATTCTTCCAAAATTTTCTATCCATTCCATTTTATATTCCCCCTTTTTTGAATAGCAAAAAGGAAACCAATAAAATTAGTTTCCTTCATATTCAGTAAAATCTATATAAGCTATTGCATCTAATAAATTGCCTTCTGGATCTTTCAATCCAAGATGTAAGTGTGGCCCTGTTGAAGTTCCTGTAGTAGATGTCCTACCAAGCAATTCTCCTTTTTTAACCATTGTACCTTTTCTAATCGAAAAAGGTTGACTTCTATACTGTAAATGCCAATACATTGCTGTAAAACCATTATTACAAGTAACCATCATATAATTACCTATAGAATTCCCAGATTGTTTAAAAGGTAAATCATTTGCTTGTGTATTTGTAATATTAGATACAGTTCCATCACACATACTATAAAAATTTGTTCCTGTTGGAACAGCTAAATCCCATCCAGAATGATAATTGGTACTTGCTTGTGCTTCTGCTGATATATTACCTAAATCTACATTTCTATGTTCAAATACAATAGATGTAACAGTAAAATTACTTTTTAATGGAAATGTAAATGGTAGTGGATAATACACTTCATCATAATCACTACTTGTAGTTATATCTACTCCATTAACAGTACACAAATCTATAACATCAATTTGTACCCCATTACTATTAGTACCACTTTCTATTGTAAAAGTTGGTATAGATGTATCACTTTTTAACTTATTACAAACTGTTTTAATTGGAATCATTTGCTTTTCTTCCACGTTTATATTTTCTAAATATGCCTTATCCCAAACATCATAACTTAATGTAGATGTATCTAAAACATTATTAGTATGTTGTAAATAAAAGACTAATCTTTCAAGTGATACATAACCTTTATTAAGCAAATATTTATTTAATAAACTTCTATATCTTTCAGCATATAACTGATTATTAATTACTGATGAATTTAATCTCATTTGATTTACTTGCTCATTTATATATGCTTCACCAACTTTATAACCACATACTGCCATAACAATAATTAAAATTATACCAATCAAAAAACCAGCTATTAAAGTAATTAAAAATGCTTTAATTTTTAATAATTTTCCCATTATTCACCACTAGGAAATTCATCAGATTCACCCATGTAGTAAAGTTGAAGTGGTGTTGCAAACACATTAATTCTAAGTCTATTTTTATTCGTTATATTAACTAAAAATTGTCCTTGCCCACATTTACTTAAAAAACTCTTTTGAGTTTCAGTAAGAGGTATATTTGCATATATCTTTTCAATAGCTTGTAAGTCATTATCTTTTAACATTCCAGTAATCTGATATTGACAATTTCCAAATAAACTTGAAGCATGTCTTAAAACACCTGATGAACTCGTTAAATCAGATGGTTGTTGTGTTGCTACAACAATTCCTGCGTTATATTTCCTTAAACGCCTTGCCATCTGTCCAAAATATTTTAATAATGTTGGATTATCTTCATCTATAAAATAGTGAAATTCATCTACAACAATAAGCATATTTTGTTTTTTATTTTTCTTATCATTTTTCTTTTTATTATCAACGATCTCATTACTTAAATATGTAAGTAAATTAATCATTTGTGTATTAATTAATCTACGAGAAGAATTAAATAATAATTCTTGTAAATTAAAAACGACTAGATTATTACTTAAATCAATAGTCGTTATACCATTATATAAATTTCCATCTTGACCTGTAACCATTCTTTTAAGCAGAACTTCAATATTAACTAAAATTCTTTCTAATTCCTTTGTTTTAGTGTTTCTTTGTTGCTCCAATAAAAAAGCATATAGATCACTAAATATAGGATAATCTTTTGCAGTCATATTTTCAAATTCTTCTAATGTAGTTTTTTTAGTAATACCTCTTGAATTATAAAATTTTTCTACTATATCAAGAAGTACAACCAATTCTTTTTCAGATATATCTTCAAAAGCTGTTATAAAGAAATTTTCCAAGAATCCTAAATGTTTTCCAAGAATAGATGTTTCGTTATCATCATCAGTTGAAACATATCTGATTTGCAGAGGATTTATTAAGCTCTTACTAGATAAGTCTATATATTCTCCTCCACATCTATTAGTTAATTTTTCCAGTTCATTTTCTATATCAAATAAAAATAACTTAGTACCTCTTGCAAATTCATTAGTAATAAGTAATTTAAGTAAAAAGCTTTTACCACTACCAGTTGTTCCTATAACAGACATATTATGGCCTGTTCTATTCTTAGTTAAAGTAAACTGATCGAAGAATGTAGGCAAACCATAATTGCAATCTTCTCCTATTAACCAACCAGTAGAATCATTATGATAATTTTCAGTAAAGAAAAATGCAGATGCCAAAGTAGATGTTGGTAAATACATAGCATAATCAGGTAAACCTTTATCTGTTAATTCAAAACCTTGCCATGCACTCATTTGTCTTAAATTAGGTACATCAACTTTAATTTGATATAATTCTGCATTTGTTTTAATCTCTTTTAAAATTTCTTCTCTTTGTTTTTTCGTACCACTAATAGCTAAAATGATAGAAACTTCTTTTACCTTTTCATCATTAGCAGATATTTGCTCAATTAATAATTTATAATTATTCATAAGTGATTGCATCTCTGTAACATCACTTAAATTTTTAGAAGAATTATAATCAGCAAGAACCGCTTTAAAACTACTATTTAACACACTTAATAATTTTGATTGTTCTATTGTATCTTTAATAGTAACACTTGCTTTAACATTTGGCAAATTGATGATTCTATCCAAAAATCCATGTTCTATAAATAATGGATAATTCTTAATACTTACCATTTGTATTTCTTCATTATCTACCTTTAAATATGAAGGCATTTCTGAAATTCTAAGTGGTGATAATAAATCCATAAAATCATAATACATTATTTGATCCAAATTAGTATTAGAATAATAAAGATTAGTTAATATTTTGACTAACCATTTTTTATTATCAACAAGTTCTATATCTAATTTAGGAATAATTGCATCACATGTTCTTTCAAAATCTTCCTTTGCCTTATCAAGTGCCTCTTTATTTTTACAAATGATTGCAAAATAATAAGAAGAAGCAGATGTCATATTCTGTTCTTCTATCATTTCAATAAAATTATGATTATTTATAAGCAAATTAGTTCTTGTTTTATTGCTAGAATTTTCTTCAATCAACTTTTCATAATTTTCTTTATTAATATTCAAATTAATTTTTTCATCAAATTTATATGCCTTTATTACAAATGGCAATCTATACAACTTAGATAAGGTATGAAAAAATAATTTTTGTTCATTATCATTTGTTAAGGATAAATCAATTGGACTTACCTTATAAAATAAAGCTACCTGATCTGATTTCAATTTAATTAAACCATTATCGTTTATTTCACTTACATTGCTAAATACTTGAGCATTTTGCATTTTCTTTTTTAATATATCTTTACTAAGATATACATTTTTTCTTTTTAATTTAGCTTTTAAAACGTTTTTCTCTTCTTTTTTCTTCTTCTTTTCTTCTTTTAATTTTTTTCTTTCCTCTTTTGTTTTTATCTTCAAAATTTAACCCCCTTTTTTCATATCTACTTAAAATAATAATAATTTTTATTTTTAACTAAATATTTAACGAATAAGACAAATAATTTATACATTCGATTACATTTGCTAAAGTCCATTGGTACAAGTGATAAAACTCCAAAAGAAATAACCACAATAGCCATAGTATATAGCTTAAGCAAAAATAATATTGTAAAAATTAAAATAAATATTCCACCAATTATTAAATCTTCAAACTCTAAATTAAATAATCCTAAATTTCTCTTAATACTTTTTAGAGTAATATACATATTAATTTACTCCTTCCTTAAATTCTATCTGATTCATTTCCATAATCAGTCATTTTTGGTCTTGAATGATACCTGCTACTATGTGGATTTCCTATATTTCTAATACCATTAAATGCTCCACCAAAACCTTCTTTGATGTTATTAAGACCTTCTCTGGCAAGTGAAACACCACCTCTAACATAATCTACATTATATTTATCATTAGAAAAATCCCATTTGCTAGCAGCATCTTTTACATTTCCTTCTCCACGAGATTCAAACATTCTTCCATAAGCTCTAGCAATTGGATTACCACTTTGTTGTAAGTCAGTTCCTTTCATCATTTGACCTAAACCTTTACCAACTTTTTCATTCATTCGTTTAGATATTCCCGAATTCATTTTTGGATAAACGCTAGCAACACCATGATACATTCCTTTAACAGTTTGAAGTCCACCTTTGGCAAGCTGTCCTATTCCTTTTCCAGCTTTTACTCCACCTTTAGCAAGTCCTGCAGTAGCACCAATTGCTCCAATTCCCATTCCAGTAGCTGTAGCAATTCCGCCACCTAAACCTCTCATAGCCATCATCATATCTCGACCACTATTGGCAGAAACATTATCACCAATAAATCTATTAAGTGAAGTACAACCTGTCATTAACATCATTGCACAACCTAAATATAAAACTGATTGAGCAACAATTTTAGTAAAATAATTTAACTTATTAATATCTGCACTATTTTGTATTGCATTAAACATAATAAAAATTAATCCAATAAGAAGCATAATAGCTCCAGCTTGTAATATGAGTGAAGCAAGTTGCTGATATAAAGCTGATCTTTGTTCTTTTCTTCCTACACTAGTTGCTATAACAAGTGGTGATATAACCATTAAAAAAGCAAGTTCTAATTGTCTTTTACCGAGCATCAAAACTGAAAATCCAACAGCAAATAAGAATATTGCTCCTATTACAATTCCAAATAAGAAATTATAATTAAAAGCATAATCTTCACTATCATTCCAAATTCCCGGTTTATATATACCACATCTATAAGAAAAAGCTCCACTATCTGAG
This sequence comes from uncultured Clostridia bacterium, assembly GCA_948433435.1. Lineage (GTDB taxonomy): Bacteria > Bacillota_I > Bacilli_A > RF39 > UBA660 > UBA2730. The sequence continues at coordinate 33,027 of CAOJDX010000014.1, read as the reverse complement.
ACATGACTTGCAGTTATGGTATTGTTTCTAATAAGACCTTCAAAATCTTTCATAGTATTAGCAGATGAAGCATTGGAATATCCACTTAGTTTCTCTTTTAATCCTTTGACATTTTTAGCATCAACAGAATCTCCACCACTTACCTTATAACATGATTCGTTAATAGATAAATAAGCTGTTTTCATCTTATCGCCTATCGTAGAATTATTTGCATTAAAATTATTATAGATAACATTTGATAAATTTATTCCTAGATTAATAGTTGTATTAAATATTAAATATACTGAAAATATTAAGAAACCACATTTAACAATTTCTTTTACTAAATCAAATAATGGTTGTTCATTACTATCTGCATCTAAAATTCTAAAAGTGAGTTTCCAAACTGAAAACAAAAATAGAAGGACAAAGGCAAGTATAAAAAAAGCATTAAAAATTTTAGTGAATGGAGAATTATCAACATTTTTAAGCATTTCTATAAAATTTAAACTATTTATACTATGTGCAACATCATATAAAACATCTATTGTTTTAAATACAATATTAATAATTCCCATTCCTAGTCCTCTTAATATATCAAGTACACTATATTTAATATCACTAGCAATACTTAATGTATAAAACATATTATTCTCCTATTTTAATGTATCAATAACAAAATTGATAATACTAGGAACTAAAATAAGTAGTGCTACTCCACCTAATGTATAAAGAATCGTTTTCTTTCTTCTTTGCTTAGTTTCATCATCTCCAATAATAAATTGGATAACAAAAACAACTAATGCAATAAAAGAAATGACAATTCCAAAAACTTGTACCTTTGTAGCAAGATTTTTGATTATTGTACCAAGTGAATCTATTGTAATATTTCCACCTTCAATTTTTTCTACAGCATAAACTGATGGTGTACTTCTTAATAATCCAAGTACAAATGTAAATATAGCTATCATTTTTAAATTTATCTTATCTTTAATTTTATTAAATTTTTCTTTCAAAACAATTCCCCCTTTTTTCTTTAAATACTACTTAGTTATTTCTTTTTCTTCTAACTGTTCGTAATAATCTAGTATTAATTTCAAATTATTCTTTAATAATTGATTTTCTTCTTGATCGTATTTATTCTTTAAATCTTCCATTAGCCCTTTATTATTTTTATCAAATAGATAAACGCCATCATAAAGGTTGCAACCAGTATTGTGATCTACAATAAAATAGCAAATACCATCCTGTTCACCTTTTTTATTTTTTCTATCTTCTTGATCTTGTTCTTTAGTTAATCTATCTAAAGTTTCAAGTGAATATTTTGTTGATGGTATATTTACATCACTTGTTCTTAATACAACTGCAACTATATCTAATTCCACATCTGATACCTCCCTATCAAATTTAAATTCTATTTTCTTAGCTTCTTCTTCACTAAGATCTATATATTCTTTTTTAGTCATATTTGGAGTTATAGATGAGAAAACAGATATTTCATCAATACCTGTTTTCATATAAATATCTAAACTTCCATTGTCGTTATTACCATAAAATTTAAATTCTAAATTATATAAGCTATATAAGTTTAATAACTCAGCTAAAGTATAAGTTTTATTAGTATCTATCATACTATTTTTCCATTTCTGTTTCTTTAGTATTTTCTACTTCTGAATCCATATTTTTAGCATTAGCAATATGTCTGTATGTTTCAACAATCGGATTGAAAGTGTGAATTTTTTTACCATCACCTATTTCAATTTCTTTATCTCCAAATGATCCTTCTAAACATACAATTGCTCCTTTTTTACTAAACTCACAGATTCTTTCAGCATCTTTATTCCATAGAGAATAATTAAGAAAATCAGTAATTTTATTACCCTCTTTATCTTTATAATCTCTATCTACCGCTAAGGAAATATTAGCTACTTTATTTCCATTTTCTAATTCTTTTAGTTCTGGATCTCTAACTAATCTTCCCATAACACAAAATTTATTAATACTACTCATTATTCATTCCCCCTTCTTTTAATAATTATAGTAATAACTAATCTATATAAAAAACCAAACCCCTTTAATTCTTTATTATTTTTTCTTATTTTTTCTTTTGCTAGATATTATAATTAAACCTGCACCTGTTAAAACAATAACACCTGCAATAATATCTATATAACTATTTGATGAAGTATTAGGTACTTCAATCTCTTTTAGTTCGTTAACTAATGTTTTTTGAATATATTCACCATCTTCTGTTACATCAAAATAAACTTTTTCATCTGATAATTCAAATTCATCTAATGTAGCAATTTCTTGAAAATAATATGATCCATATTCCATAACAAATTCAATATCTCCATTTTCATCTGTTACTCCAGAATCAATTAAATTTCCATCTAAATCATAAACACCAATAGTAACGCCTTTTATTGCATTACCTTCTTCATCTACTTTATAGATTTTTACAGTTGATGTTATTTTTTCATTAGTCATTTCAGCTTTTACGATTTCTCCATTTTCTTTGATTTCAAAGAAAACTTCTTCATCACTAAGTTTATATCCAGTTGCTGGATTAGTTTCTACAATTACAAATTTACCAACAAATAAATCAGTAATTTTTATCTTTCCTTCATCATCTGTTGTACCAGTAAATACTAACTCTCTTTCATTTTTACCATAAACATAATATATTTCTACATCTACATCAGCAATACCTTTTCCAGTTGTAAGATCAACTTTACTAAAGTCTAATTCACCTTTTTTATAATAATTAAAAGCACTATAGCTTTCATATACTATAGGTGTTTTATTATCTTTTTCAGTTAAAGTAAAATTAAATTTTTCTGGATTTAAAACCATATTATCTAAGGTTTTTACTTCTACTAAATAATAAGATCCTAAATATAATTCTTTACTTTTTGCATAACCTTCGCTATTAGTAGTAATTGTATCTACTAGTTCACCTTTACTATAATATAAATGATTACCATCAGCAGATAAAATATCTTCATTAGCATAAATTTCAAATGTTACACCTTCTAAAGATTTTACTTCATAAGTATATGTACCATCTTTAATTACAGGAACTTCACCAGTTTTATTTACTTCAATTTGTCCTTTGATAACTTTATCTTCAAAATATACTGTTACAAAAGCACCATAAGTAGTGTAATTATAATGAGTATTATTTCCAATTGTAAAAGTCATTCCTTCACTATTTAATAAATAATTGTGTGGACTAGAAATTTCAACTAATTTATAATTTCCTGCCTCTAATTTTAAATAAGTAATAAATTTACCTGTTTCATCAGTTTTAAAAGTATCATATACTTTACCACCAACATATTGAGATACATATTGTTTTGTACCTAAATTATATATTTTAAATGTAGTATCAGGTATTGCAATCTTTTCATTTGTTTCAGAATCAATTTTAAATACTTGTAAATATGCAGATAATTTATTATTTAAAATATTATAATATTGTTCTTGTTCACTATCATAATCAACTGTTATAAAGAAATCATATATTTTTTCAAATCCAGTATTAGAATTTACTTGATGAAATTTCCATACTCCATAAGGAATTTCAATAGTAGCATAACCATTTTTATCTGTAGTTACTTCTCCCCATTTATTTCCATTTGGATAATATATTTCAAAAGTTATACCTTTTTCTGCATTTAAAAATGTAGTATTTCCATCAACATAATCATATTGTTTTAGAATACTAATAAAGTTTTTTACAACTTTTTCTTTTACATTAACTTCAATACTATCTTTATTTCTCATGTCAAAATAATATTTTGTTGTATCAAGTAAATATCCTTCACTTGGACTAATCTCTTGTAAATAGTATTTTTTATATGTTAAAACTGCAGCACTTTGAAAATATCCATTTTCATTAGTTGTTACAGTTGTTGCTAGTTTACCAGTTGATTCTTCATAAACTCCATAAGTTGCACCTTTTAATGTAGCTTGTCCTTGTGCTACACCAGTTTCTGTATCAGACTTATGTCCTTTTACTATACTTTTATAAGAATTAATTCTTACTCTAGTTCGTACAGGATCAACAGCTCCTGGTACGATCATATTTTGAATTTTATCTCCAACAAATAATTTATATTCGCCAGAATAAACTTGTTTTTTTGTTAAATTTAAATCAATTGTTCCACTTTCAGTAGGAATGATTGTTAATTGATTTCCATTCACACTAACATTAGCGTTGTTAACGCTTACTTCATAATTAGATAAAACATTGTTTGTATCTGTTAATACTAATGTTTCACCTACTTGTAATCTATGTACTTGGCCACTAAAACTAGGTAAATCTCTATGATGAGCAATTAAATTTTCAATTTCAGCACGTTCTGCTGATATATCTAGTGGTGTACCTCCATTCCATCTTGCTGTTGAAAATCTAACCCAAGATCCTTCACCTAAAATTGCTTCCCAAATCATTGCTTGTGTAGCAGCATGATATTTAATATTTTGATGTCCTGGATAGGTGTATCCATAGTAAGCGACTAAAGTTAATCTATCTTTAATGGAAGGACTAAGTCCTGTTGCATTCCAATCAGCTGGATACATGGGATTACCTTCTGGAACTCCTGGTTCAATACAATATGCAGTTTGACCATCTACATAATAATTTTCTAATTTCCATGATGAATGATCTGAACCATCACCATTTTGACGTTCATACCAATAACCAGAGAAATCGTAGTTTAAAGTTGCAGCTGATACTGATTGTGCATTAACTGTAGCACCAATAAGTAAACCAACAGCAACTAACAAATATTTCGTTAATTTTTTCAAAATTTTTCCCCCTTCTTTAATTTTTGCCTAAATAATAAGGCAAATAAAAAGCACTAATATCGAATTAGTACCTGTTGAAATATTTTATAAGCAAAATAAAAAGAACACACAGGTTCTATTTATATTTGCTATTACAATTCCCAGAATTACACAAGATGTTTAAAAACCACCCATCTTGATCTGGTTTATGTACTGGATAACATTCTAAGTTAGTAATATCCTGACTTTTTTGATTATCCATGTGCGTACTATTATAATCCATCAATTCATCTAAATGCCTATTTAAAATAACATCTCCTTTTGCTAAGCAAGCTTCTTTTGTAGGTGAATCTATTACTCCACCTGTAATATAGTTATAAGGATCTGTTGTAACATTATTTGATGACTGTGTATTATTTGATTGTGTGTTATTAGTTTGAGATTGAGATTGATTAACTACTGGTTCTTCTTGTTTTTTAGAGTTATCAGTAATATTTGTGTTATTAGATGACTGTGTTGATTTATGATTTGAAGCAGTAGATTCTTTTTTACTATTTGATGAAGTAGAAGAAATATTATTATTACTTTCTTTCTTCTTATTTTCTTCTTTTGTTTTATCTACAGATTCAATTTCATCAGCTTTGCCATTTGTTTCTTCATCAATCTTTTTATCCTTAACTACATCTACTTTCTTCTCTTCTAATAAAACACTATTTTTATTTTTTGTTTCTCTTGTATTAAAGATAAATATACTAATACTAGCAATTAAAACTAATACCATTAAAGTTAAAATCACAAGAGGCATTTTCTTTTTTTTCTTCATAGAAAACTCCTCCTCATTTATTAATATTATTATACTGCAGTTTTCTAAAAATGTCAGCACTTTAATTAAAATTAATAATAGGAACATCTTCTAAAGGTGTCGCATAAATGCCAAGTTCTTGATGAAATTCATTAATTCTATTATGTAATAGATTAATATAAGTTGTTAATTCTTGATATCTTTGAACTGCAATATCAAGACTAGCAAATAATCGCATATATTCTGATTTAGACATACCTAATTCTTTACTACGTTTTACAACTTCATCATTTAACTCACGAGACATATAAGTTCTGACTTCAATCATAATTTTCACCCCCTTATAATAAAAAAATCAGCTTTTTTTATGGAGAGCTATAACTCCAATAAATTATTTTCCTTCTAGTTCATATTGTTCTTCGATTCTTGAACATCTGCTTGATACTTTACAAGCAGACCACAAAAAAAGTAATAGAATTGTAACTATTACTAAAATCAATAAAAGCATAAAATTCCTCCCATTAAAAAAAATAACTAAATGTTATTCTCATTTTCTAGTGGTTCAAGTTCTGACCATATTTTAATTAAACAACTTTTCTTAATATGATGAACTGTTTTAGTGCATACTCCTAGAATATCTGCTATAGCTGATTCTGATTTGTTCTTTATTAAGGAATTTACTAAATATGTAGCTTCTTCCTCTGTAAGTTTTTTAGCAGCAAATATAACAGTATCATAAAATTTAGTGGCCCAAATTATACTATCAACTTCTCTAGTTACGATACTTTCAACTTGACTTGCATTACTTCTTTGCCTTGAACCTTCACTTAATTGATATGTAGGAGTAATCTTTATTGATGATTCAACTAAAAAGTTATAAAAATATTTTACATTTTTAAATCTAACAAACATATTATTAATCTTACCAGTCAGTTCTTTAGTATCATATTTATTACAGATACTAATAGAAAGCATTTCAGACATTTCTTTATATTTTTTTGAAGTATCCAAAATCTCATTTGGTAAATTAAAAATCATATCTAATGTTAAAGTTGAATCCATAAGACAACCTCCTCTCTTCAAAAAAAAGACTCAAAAAGCCACAGAAAGCCCTCTAAGTCTATTTCATAACCTCTTCATAAATAACAGTATTTTCACAATTTAAGTATAGATACATCATAACTATCAACACCCCTGCCAAAATTTGCCATTTATTTTAATCGAAAAGTTTACAAATGTCAAGAACAACATCACTAGAACTAATAAAAAATGGATCATTCCTTTGTCAGAATTAATCCATTTTACTCCATTATACTCATATATTTGGACTTGTCTAGATACTTTGCACTGTAAATTGCTCTGTAACTCATCAGGTAAATCACTCTGTAATTCATACTGTAAATCACTCTGTAATTATTCTATTTTTTTCCTTGTTTTTCAATGGTTTTTACAATCTTGGTAAATTTCTTATATTTAATAAATATCCTTAAATAATTAAAATATAATGTTGCAATTATTTTATTAGAAAATTGCTTATATAATAAACCGCTCGCAACATTATTTCCAGAATCAATACTAAAATATACTTCGTAAGATTTCCTACTTTTTAAATAATTCATCATAACAGATATATCAAACTCATTTTTTGTTAGTTCTAACATTTTAAATATCCTCTTTGATTCATTTTTAGTATTTAAATTATTAAATTGTTTTAAAGATTCTATTTTAAAAGGTGTTATCTCTTTATTTTTCATATTAATTTTTACAGGAACTTTTTTATTATTGTAATAATTATGTAATCCTGTAGCACAACCATGCAATATTTCAATAGCAAGTGCTTGATCCTTAATATCCCCTTTTTCACATTTACCTTTTAAGAAGTTACTTATATAAACTTCCCTTGATAATTCATTATAACCTAATATATCTTTCTTTTCTTTTTCAGTATATAAATCCCCTAATTTTATTCTTTCAAATGGTTTTCCACCAATAATATCACTGTTTCTATATATATCAATATCAAAGTGTTCTAATCCACCAACTTGTTCTTCTAAATTTAAATCAGTTGTACGATCTTTAATTTCTTTAGATTGATAACTATGAATTTGAATAGACATTAAAGTTCCAACTTCAATTGTAATACATTCATGTCTAATTCTACCATTACTCTTATAATAATCTTTAGATTCAATCCAACCCCTTCTTGAAAAACCATAATGTAATAAATTTAAATTAACATGAGTAATAAGTTGATTATATTTGTTTTTAAAATCTAATGATCCATAAAAATTCTTTTCACCAAATTTATCAAATTTTGGATTTGGATTTTCTTCATAATATTTAGGAATTTCTTGATCCTTAAAAATTCTTTTGTAATCTTCTACATTAAAAATATTCAATTCATCATTTGGTGTTAAACAACTGCTATAAACCTCTGCATTAGTAATCTTTTTTGTTCCAGTTAATTCAGTATTTATTTTTATAAAATCACTTAATAAATCTATAAAATGATAACCTGAATGAAAAAGTTTTCCATATCCATATTTGTATGGATGATTTTCTTTTAACATATCATGAGGCATTTCCCAGTTTCCATCACAATGAAAAATATCTACGAAAGTTATTGGAACTTGATATTTTTGTACTGTTTCTGACAATATCTTTTTAACATATTCATAACCTTTATGATATTGTCTTTGACACATTACCTTACACATAGATTCTGAATTGTTTGCTGCTTCTAAAATATCATAATATTGTTTTCTAACTTTATTGATACTTCTCATACTAGTCATATTCTTACTAACTGTAATTGGTTTATCAGTTAAAACATCAATATTATTTTCTAAAGCAAAATGAATATACATATTATGTGCTTTTGGTTCAGTTGCAATGATAATATGTGTTATTTCTAAAGTTTCACAAATGGCAAGTAAATTACTTGATATTTCTTTTGGTAATCTTTCGTTATCTTTTAGTGAATCATTTATTGTAAAGATCTTTGTGTTTTTAAAGTCATTTTCTATTAAATAGTTTTTAGCATATTCTTTCTTAGAATCTAAATCAACTAAAAGTGCTAAATTAATTTTATGTTTTTGAAAGTAATTTAAATAAATTCGCTTTGCATGAGGACCTAATCCTATTAAAGCAACTACAGGTTTTCTATTAGTTTTTTTCTTTAATGGTTCTGTTAACCAATTATCTAATTTAGTTTTCATATAATCCTGTGTATTCATAAGATAATCCCCCTCAACTAAATAATTGCTTTCTATTATATTGAGATTGTCTTAATAAGTAAAATACCAATTTTACATACCATTATTCATTTTTGAATAGCAAACAAAAAGATTATGAATGATTTTTATAATACTTTAAAATCTCATAATCTCTTCTAACAATAAATTTGGTATGATAAACACTTTTATCACTATCAAATTTTGATGCAACTAGTTTATCCTCCGAATCTTTAATTATACTCATAGCATCATTTATTTCTAACCATAATAGTTCAGATCCTTCACCTTTTTCTTGTTCTGTAAAATCAGTATGGCCTATATCTTCTAATACATGAGCTATATAGATATAAGAAGTTTGTTTAAAATCATCAAGTGTTTTTAATTCCTCTACAGTTCCTAAGCAATCATCTATCTCTATCTTACATCCTGCTTCCTCTAAACATTCTCTTTTAAATGCTTTTGTAGGATCTTCATTTTCATCAATTCCACCGCCAATAAGTTTATATTCGTTTTTTAAACTCTTATGTAAGATAGCAATTTTATTTTCATTATTAAATACAATTCCTCTTGCTCCCCATCTATGTCGTGGATTTATGAAAGGTATACTATTAATCCCAAAATCTTCATCAGTTATTTTCTTTATACAAATCATAAAGATACCTCCAACAACAAATATTATACCTTTTTTTTAAAGAAAAAAGAATTAGTTTTATCTATTTTCCAAAACTAATTCTATAAATTTTTTAGTAATAAGATTGATAGTGTTTTTGCTATAAATCATCCCTATATAATTTTTTGGCATTTCCACATCTAATATTAAAGGTACTAAATCAAAAGTTTCCACTTCTTCTTTAACAAAATATCCTATATATTCATTCTCTTTTACAAAGTCTGCCATTAATTTACTATCTGGCATTTCTATGCTAGGATCTAAATTTATATTTAATGATGTTAATATTTCATCTAGCATTTGCCTTCTTCTTGAAGCTCCAGATATAACTAATTTGTATTTTGCTAAATCATTTAAACTTTTAATCTTTGCTCCATATTTATTATAAAACTCTTTAGAACAAGCAAAACAAGTATCAAAATTACCTATTTGTTTAATTTCCATATTGTCTTTTTCAGTAAAATTCATATTTGGAACATAGTCGATTAATACATCGATTTTATGATTTAATAAATAATTATTTAAATTACTAGCACTATCAGTGACAATTTTTATCTTAACATTAGAATATTGTCTATTAAAAATTGAAAGATATTCAGATAATCTATTATCTGCAATATTTCTTGTTGTTCCAACAGTTAATTTACCTACTAATTCATCAGAATCATTTAAATTATTTTTATTATAATCATTAAACACACTAAACATTGTATCTAATTGTTTATATAGTTCTTCACCATCATTAGTTAATTCAATTCCTTTATTGTTTCTATTAACTAACTTCATTTTCATAGTATCTTCCAAAAGTTTTACATTTCTACTAAGTGATGGTTGTGATACATTATAATTTTCTGCAGCTCTTGAAAAACTCTTACTTTTAGCAACAAGATAAAAATCATATAGTAATGAAAGATTATTTCTTAAATCATACATAAGAACACCCCCTTTGAAATTGACATTATATTATCACAAATATAAATAACTGTCAATATTAGATATTTATATTTGAATAACAACCCGTAAAAAAAAATAGATATTTCACACCAATTATCTATTTTTAATTATTTATTTCACAATTTTTGTTAATTTAACATTATCTTGCTCTACCTTTAGTCTCATTTACAATTTCATAAGAATATAATCTATCTAATTGTTCCGCAGTAATATTAATTACCTTACCACCTTTAGGATTAATCTTTTCGCCACCAAATACAATCCAAATGGCATCAATTGGCATATCTGGCATGGAAGCTTCTCCATCAGTAAAAATTATTTTATTTTCAACTCTTCTAGAGAAAGCACCGACCGCAACATCAAAATCAGTGCCGCCACCGCCTTCAAATGTCATATTTTCAATATCTTCTTCTGTTCTTATCTCATGAAATCCATAAAACTCTGTATCAAAACATCCTACTTTTAATCTGGAATGTTGTAATATATTTTTACATTCTCTCAAAAAGTTCTTTAATAAAACTTCATTAATTGAACCACTTGTATCTAATACTATTTCTGTTTCTGGCATAGGTTGTTCTTCCAAATTAGCTACAACGATTCCATCTTCTATAGAGGCATTTTTATATGACCAATCAACATCATATTTGATTGCTTCCCTTAAAACATATCTCCAATCAATGAGTGGTTTAGCAGTTCCTATATCTTCAATTGTTCTAATATCTCTATTGGTTAAAGTTCCTGCTGTAGATGCTTGTTTTGCTATTGCTTGCTTTAATTCTTCAAGTTGTTTTTTCTTATCTTCACGATTTTTCTTAAAAGCATCTTTCTCCCCCATCTCTTCTAATTCTTCTTGTTTCTTTTCAAGTTCACTTTTAGTTTTCTCTTGTTTATCTTTTTGCTTATTTAGTATTTTATCTAATAAACTTTCCTTTTTATCAGAGGATTTACTTTGCTCTTCTTTATGCTTTTTTACTGCCTTTTCCCATAAACTATGAGTATCATGTCCCACATCTCTTTTTGAAGAATCTTGTTCTTCTTGTTGCTCAGAATCTGAACTACCTCCACCACTTTGTTGATCCTGTTGCACATTTTGTTCTTGATTTTGAGAACTATTACTTCCAGAACTACTTTGATTTTTAGAATCACTTTGCTGTTCATCACTATCGCCTTGGCTTTCACTAGAACTTTGTTGTTCATTTTGGTTATTTTCTTGCTCTTGACTTCCAGATTGACTTTGATTCTCAGAATCTCCTTTTTGAGTCTGTTCTTGACTAGATTCTCCGCTACTAGAATCACTTTGATTTTGTTTTTGATCTTGATTTTGACTATTTTCTTGTCCATTTTGATTTTGTTGTTGTCTTTGCTGTTTTTCTTGCAATAATTTTTCATATAATTGCTCAGCATCATAATTGATTGCTTCTTCCATATCAACTCCACCCGGAGCTAATTTTAAACCATCCTTTTTTAAAAATTGATTGATTACTCCATCAGTCGCAATGTTCCATAACTCTGGATTTTTACCTTCGCTCCTTAATATATGATTAAATGCAATATGACATACTTCATGAGCAAATATAAATGTTTGTTCATCGCGCCCCAATCCATCTAAATACTCAGGATTATAATATATTGTTTTTCCATCAGTACCTGCAGTTGGTATTCCTAGATTTTCTTTATAATCAATACTTGCTACTACACTACCAAAAAAAGGATATTTAACAAGCATTTTTCTCTTTAAAGCTTCTATATCGTATTTCATAATTTATACCTCATATTTGTGCAACTAATGAGTATATTTCTTCGTTTATTTTATCCTTATTAATTTCGTTAGCAGTTACAATAATGACGCAACTCTTTGGTAATTCAAAAGTTGATATTTTTCTATGTTCTAATAGTTCACAAAACTTTAATTGGTCTTCTTTTGAAATAGTATCAATCTTATCTATTATTAAGAACTTACTTTCATTAGTTTGAGTTATTTCACTAAGCCATTTAGGTGGCATAAAATCTATTCCATCATAATGACCATTTAATTCTTTATTATCAATATTAGCAGGTATTACAACTGCACCCTTAACATCTTTACCAGAGATAAAATCAACTAATATAGGTGCAACATTCGCTCTTATATATGACATTAATAATTCTTGTCTTTTTTCCATTATCTTCTTATACCTCCTCTTGGCATATCAGCAAGCTTTGCTTCCGCAATTCTTTCTAATCTTTCCTCATCGCCATGTGTCCATAAAGCATCAAAAATTGCTCCAAATTCTGCACCTAAATCTGTTACAAAACCTCTTACTTTTTCAAGATTATCTTCATCTACTTGTGATAATCCCATAGTTGTAGCATATCTTTCTGCAGTGTTTAATGCTTGTATGTCTTTATCAGTATAAGTTCCATTAATAACATCATCTAATGTAATAACTTGTTGATTACAGAATTGTACAAATTCTCTTGTTATATCTTCACCAACTAATGCTCTTAACATTTCTGGACTACCTGTTGCATATAGCATTTTAGAAGCCATTTCCCACTTTCTTGGATCTGCATTAGGTTTTTCACCATCATACTTACTTCTTAGTGTTTCGCCTTTCTTATAAGCAATATAAGAATAGATAGCAGGATGTATATTATTTTCACTTGCCCATTTTAACCAACTTTCAGTTGTTGTTTTTATGTATACATGAGCAAATCTATTAAATAATGGCTCTGCTAATTGATTTGCAGCTAGTGAATCTTTCATATCATTTCCTGCCGCAACAATTCTAGCATTATCTGGTAATTTCCAAATACCATTAACTTCCCTATCTAAAACTATATTAAATGCAATACCTTGAATACTAGGAAGAGCATTTGTTATTTCATCTAAAAATACAATATGGTATCTATCTGGTTCTTTTTCACATTTTTCTTGTAATTTTTTTAGCCAAGTTGGAGGAACATCCATCATTTCTCCTGTTGCTTGATTGTAAACACTTTTACCATTCAAACTTTCTGGTGTTGCATTACGAAGATAAATTATTTCACAAGTTGGATCTATTTGTTTTACCCTTGCACTCTTACCTTCACTAGATTGACCATGCAAAAATACTGCTACACCGCTTTCTATTGCCCCTTTAATGATTTCTTCTTCACTTACTTGTCCAAAATTTAGTCCATAAGGATTTCTTCTTTTCTCAGCTCTTTTTTGTTCTTCTTCATATTCTTTCTTTTCTTCTGGTGTCATATCTTCAACACGAGTGAAGGTTGCAGTTTGAGTTAAATCCCTTAGCATATGTTTGTCAAGATATTCTTTCATATCAGTTGTTGAAAAATCACCATTATAACTTTTATCATCAGTATGAAATCTTATTCCTGCTAATAGTCCTCTTTTAGATACTAAAGTTTGAGTTTTGTCATCAACTAACCATTTTACAGGTGATACTTCTACCCAAACGTAATCTCCATTTCTGTATGATTCTCCATTTGATAATTTAAAGCTATTACTCCCATAATCAGAATTAGCTCTAATACGAATGTATTTTTTTCCATTATAATCATATTCTTCGTATGTTACTGGTTGAAAATATTGTGAGTAATCATCATATTCTGTTTTATCAAAAGTGTAGTCTCTACCTGTTTGTCTTAGGTTCCCTCTTTGATATTCATTTTCTAATCTTCTTTGAACATCTGAATCAGGTGCATATTGAGGATATTCTCCATATTCAACCTCTTCTGTTCCATTGTATCCCCTCACTCTGTTCGGGGAGATTTGAGAGAAAATGAAAGATGATAGCAAAGCTGGGCGGACGGCGCCATTGCGTTTATAGCTATAGTCGTCAGACCTAGAACCATCTTCATAGACGCCGCGAACATCACCATAGCCATCAGAAGATCTAGTATAAACCCATCCTGTTCTTCCTTTTAAACTATTATCATCTGGTGCCATGTAAGAACAACTATCCTCACAATATCCACCTGTTAATATTACTAAATCAGTAATAGCAGATCTAGTTCCATATTTTTCTAAAACATCTAATTGTCTGCCACCATTAACTCCCCAAACTTCTTGTTCAGAAAGTAAAGTTAATTCCTTATCGAAATTCATTTAAACCACCATTATCATTTTATCATATTTTCCCTACATTTCTTCACTTTTTTTGTTAATTTTACAAATTTATTTTTGTAAATTAACATTATTTATCAATTAAGCACATCTTTTGAAAAAATTTTTCATCAGAATATAAAATATGGGCATAAAAAGCATTTTTTCTAATATCCACGTATTCTTTATCAATAATCCCTTTTGAATGAAGTTTTGATAACGTTTTTAAATGCCTTCTTAACCTCTTTTTAGAAGATAATCTCAGCTTTCTTATAACTTTACCACTATTTGATAAAGTATGTCTAAAACCTAAAAAATCTATTCCATTAGATGCTATTCCTATTTGTGTTTTTTGATTTAATTCAAGATCTAGTTCTTTATTGCAAACTTCATTTATTCTTTTTAAGCAATATTGCAGATATTTTTTATCTCGATGTATCAATATAAAATCATCCATATATCTAATATAACATTTAATTCTTAATTCTTCTTTTACTAACCTGTCAATTCTATCCAAAAAGAATAATGCAAACCATTGACTTGATTGATTACCTAATGGTAATCCCCTATCAATATTATTAGGTTGCTCCTTTATTATTTTTTCTAAAAACCACATTTCATCTTCACTAAAATCTAATTTTCGTAATTTTTCTAATAAAATATTGTGATTTACACTTGGAAAATATTTTCTTATATCACATTTCAAATAGTATACTCTATTGTTATTCTCTTTAAAAAATTCTTTTTTTAAAAATTTCTCTAATCTATTCATACCAAATAATGTTCCTTTACCTTTTCTACATGCAACATTATCATATATTAATCTTTTATCAATTTTTGGTATTAATGAATGTTCACAAAAACACATAAGTAATACTCTATCCTTATATGGCAAAGCTTCTATTAATCTCTTCTTAGGTTCATAAATAATAAATTGCTTAT
Source organism: uncultured Clostridia bacterium (assembly GCA_948433435.1). Taxonomy (GTDB): domain Bacteria; phylum Bacillota_I; class Bacilli_A; order RF39; family UBA660; genus UBA2730. The sequence continues at coordinate 17,563 of CAOJDX010000014.1, read as the reverse complement.
ATTTACCAACTTTGTATTTTTTCGTTATTATCTCATTAATTAGCTTATATATATTTTCAGACAAATTAACCTCAAATCTTATTACCTCTCCCTTATGTTGCTTTGATTTTCTACATTTTTTATGTGCCTCATAAATATTTTTAAATGTGAATATATCTTCTAGTTTCATAATTGCCTCCAAAATAATAATAAAAAGCACCCCTTATAACTTGCAAAGATAACCAATTATCGTTGTTTGTGTGAGTGCTTATAATTTATCCACCGCACTTTTTATAGCGGTTAGAAAAGTGGAAGATTCCTTTGCTTTAAAGTTCTGATATATTTTACATAAAATATATTTCTCTGACCTGTTTTCTAGACTTAAAATTAAATCTCTTCAAAAGCAAATCTGGGCGGACGGCGCCATTGCGTTTATATCTATATTTGTTATACCTAGAACCATCTTTATTTACGCCGCGAACATCCCCATCGCCATCAGAAGCCGACAGCTACGAGTAAAATGGTTAAATAAACCCTCCACTTAATTAAAAACCTTTCAGTTTAAAATCCATAATTTAATTTCTTTTTCTCCATCTTTCATCATCACTTTTTTTCCAAGCTGCAATAAGATTTATTGCTTCCCCTATTTGCAATGATATTTGTTTATATTGTCGCATTAATATACAGTTAGAATTTTCAGCTATCATAGAAATATAGCCCAACATTTTAAGTTTTATTATTGCATCTTTCTGATATTCTTCTCTTTCTTTTTTATGATCTTCACTATCAATTCTAATAAAATTAGCATTCAGCAGTATTTCTAATGTTGCTAAACTTAAATTTTGCATACGATTAACAAATACACCTCTAAATTTAGAAGGAGATTTTTCAGTAATTGCAATAATATAAGCACCTAATTTTTTTACAACTGTTATAACCATTAAATCATTTGCATTTGTTGGTATTTTATTAATTTGTTCTAATTCTTTATCTTTTTCAATTGACTCTATAACTTTCTTTTTATTAAATCTTTTATCATCAGCAGTTGCAAGTGCTTGTTTTACTGCAACTTTATCTTCTAAACTATTTAAATTGCCACTTACATTTTCTAATGTTTTAGGAATTTTCAAATTATTTGCTCTACTAACTTGTAACATAATATCACGACCTTATTTATATATATTTAACTTAATTACAATACAAAACACTCCCATAGAATTAGAAGTGTCTTAAAAAGGTAGATTTAGGTACTGCTAATTACTACTACTTATAGAAGTCATTTTTAATTATTTAAAAAATAACTTACAACTGATAGTTCTAAAACTATCCATAACAATGTTTTTCTTATACTTTTTTCCTCAATAATATTACTTATACAATATTCCTTTATATATGAAATATTTACTGGCAGTTCAATTTTTCTGCCATTTATTCCTATTGTTTTTAAAATCAAATCTGATGCTACGCAACTTCCTTCTTCAACAATAGCACCATCTTTTTCATTATTGTCATAGAAAAATTCAGTTACATCATCTACTAATCTATTGTTTTCTCTAAATTTCTCTGCTTTACCGCTTTTCTTAATTTCTTCTAATTTATCATTAATTATTTGTTCTAAAACATTTTCTGCATCAGCATCTGATAAATTATTTAAAGATGATGTAATTTTTTCTAAATCATAATAATATTGAATTGAGGTAATAGTTTTAATTTTGTCATCTAAAACTTCAGATATTTTTTTTACATATTCATTTGTATTTTTTTTGTTCATATCTAGCTCCTTATCTTTTAAAATATCTACCTTTTTGTTTTAGCACAAAACTCAACATTTTTCCCTTTTTTATTCCATTATAATTTATATAACTTACTACATAGTAAGTATGGTTAGTTTTTTACAAACTTATTACAATAGTAGTAAGTAAAGGAAGGATGTGATGACAATTAAATTAAAATCTGATGCTCGTAGTATTCTAGCAAATAATATAGTTTACTATAGATTACAAAAAGGTTGGTCCCAAGAAGATTTTGCAGATAAGCTTGGAACTACTCCTACTTATGTATCTAATTTAGAAAATGCTAAAAGAAATACTAGAATCGACTATATTGATCACATCGCAGCTGTGCTTAATGTTGAACTTTTCCAATTATTTGAGAAAAGAGAAAATATTGAAAATCGTCGCATTCCTAGGCGATAAAGAATACAATTAAAAAGTATTCTTTTTTGTGCCAATTTAATTATAACATAAAAATAGTAATATCAACAACAATTTTGCTCCTTACAGAGGAGCAGTATAAAACTCGTATTTCCTATAAAATTATATATAGGAGGTATTGCTGTGAAAAACACTTATGAACTTTTTACCCTTATAGGGAAAAACATGAAATCCATAAGAAAAGATATAATTGGTAAATCACAAGAAAAAATGGCAGAAGATACAGATATGAGTAGAAGTTTTATATCTCATATTGAAAGTCCAAATGTAGATACAGGAATTTCACTAGATACCCTATTCTTTTTGGCTCAAAAATATAATTTTGATATTAGAAAATTTTTTGATGGTTACGAAAAACTTATGGATAATGATAAGGATGCAAAATAGCATCTTTTTTATTTATAATTATCTTAGTAATTCTTTTAAAATAGAATACATAACATTTACTACAATAGAATTTCCTGCTTGATGATAAAGATTTGTTTCACTACATACTTTATTTGCTTTATCAAAATCTGAATCATCAAATCCCATTAGTCGCCAGCATTCTTTTGGTGTTAATCTTCTTATTCTCATTATTTTTCCTCGCTTTCTATAACAATTTTGCTATTATCAGAAGTGTTACTTGCTGTTAAAGTTGGTGAATTTCCATATATAGAAAATAATCGTGAAGAAATAGCAAACTTTGTATGTTTATCTACCCCACATACACCGCCATTAAAATATTTATACATATCAACTTCATACTCTATATCATCTCTATTCTTATGTTTAAATATCCTTTTATTATCTTTTTCTATATAATTTGAATCAGTTAGATAATATTTTTCATCTACTTCTTCCTCAAGTAAATCCTTTAACATTGCATTGTTTTCTATCTTATCTGGAAATCTAAACCTTTTATTATCACCTAATATTGCAACTAAAAAATACCTCGTTCTAGTTTGAGGTATTTCATAATCAGTAGCGCTTAATAGTTCATCATATAATGTATATCCTAAACTCATTAAATCTTCTTTAAATAGATTTAATGTATCTTTAAATTTCTTACTTGTAATCATAGCTACATTTTCAAATATAACGTATTTTGGTTTTATATTTACTTCTCTAAGTAGTCTAATCATCTCCCAACCAAGTGATGATCTTGTTGAACTTTCAAAATTAAAGCTACGCATTTTACCTGCACATGATATATCTTGACATGGAAAACCTCCAACCCAAAGATCACAATATGGTAAATCATTCCCTTTAATATCTGTTATACTACCAAGATTTAAACTTTCATCTACATTATGAATTGCACAATAACTTTTAATCGCATTTTTATCAATTTCTGAAAAGAATTCAACTTCATAATCTTTTATAACTCCTTCATTTTTTAATCTTTCTAGTGCCTTTTCTGGACTTCCTATTCCACTAAAGAAAGTTCCTACTTTAATTATATTTTTATTTGTCATTTTATCAATCCCCCTTTTTCTTTTTTACAACAAATAAAAAGCTCTCATTGTTTGAGAACTTTAATAAACATACAATTTTAATACTTTTTATCAAATAATCATTTTTCATCTATAAAACAAATTTTATTAAACTATCCACAAAGCCTTGTATTATAAGGCATTTTTAGCATTTACCAACATTTTGGGTATATGCTTTAATCTCCCCCCCCCCAAGTCATTTTGTCAAAGGGGTATTATAATCACCCTATAAAAAAAGAAACCTCTAAAGGTCTCTACTAAAACAATTATATTTAATTTTTATCAAAACTAGGCATATTTTTAGGAACATAAGTTACTAAAGCTCGATTTTTAAACTCTATAGCTTTTAATACTTTATTTAATTCCTCAATATTTAAACTTTTATACAGCTCAATTGGATTATGAATTAATCGATGATACCGAATTAAATCATTAGTAATACTCATTGTTACACCATCAACATAATCCGCTTGCTTTATCTCCTGAGCAATAAAAACTTTCTTTAAACGTTCCAAATCTTCTTCAGTAACTACAATATGATCAAATTCTTGATAGATTTCTTGTAACAATTCATCTGGTTTAATACTTTCAGCATATATATAAATGGTCTTATATTGTTGAACAGACTCCAAATCTGTATAAAATCTAGTCATCAAATTATGATTGGTAATTCTTTCTCTAAAAAGAGAACCATTTCCAAAAGCAACACTCATAATAACTCTTAAATAAAAATCTAATTTGAATTGATCATCTATCTTAAAATTACTAATAGGTGTCTTAACAGAAAGCATAATTTTAGGAATAGTAATATTAAAAGGAATAGTTTCCTCTTTCTTTTTAATAGACTGAGGTTCCTTTATCTCTTTAATAATAGGAATAGTCTCCGTCTTATTCACTAGTGGTCTTAATTCTTCGTCAATAATTCTTTTTGTTTGATCAACATTAAACTTTCCCACCACTAATAAAAACATATTTCTTGGCTGATAAAAGTTATTATAACATAAATATAAATCTTCTTTTGTAATCTTCTCAATGTCTTCCACTTCACCAGCAATATCGATCCGATGATGATCTTTATGATAAGTATTTTTTCTCAGTGTATTCTCAATAGCATACTCTGCTTCATCCTTATACATATTAATTTCTTGAGCAATAATTCCTTTTTCTTTTTCTACATTTTCATCGGTAAAGTATGGACTATTAACATAACGAATTAAATATCTTAAATTTTCTTCATAATTTTTAGTCCCAGAAGCAATATAACGTGTTCCTTCAAAATTAGTAGAAGCATTAGCATCTGTTCCACTCTTAGAAAAAAAGGTAAAAGGATCTACACCATCTTCTTGTTCAAACATTTTATGTTCCAAAAAATGAGCAATTCCATCTGGAACTGTTACCTCTCTTTTAGAATCTCCTGGAGTAAACGTTGTAGTAGTAGAACCAAATTTAGTAGCATAAGTCAAAAAATATTTATCCTTATTTTCCATCGGAACTAAATAAACTTCTAACTCATTATCTAATTTTTCATAATAGCCTTCTAATTCCAATTCCTCAGAAAAATTTATCTTTTCCATTATTCTTGCACCCCCTCTAACATATAAATCATATCAATTTTAATTCTCTTAGCTACTTTCATAATTTCCTTCTTTGTTACTTCCCTCATTTTTTTTGCCTTCGTTTCAATATCATCTACTCCTAAAAGCTCAATCATATAATAAGAAGAAATAATCTCTGATTCACTTTCCTGAATTTCTTCAATAGCAGTTTGATATAATTCCTTAGCCTTATCTATATCTTCTTCAGTAAAATTCCCTTTAGCAATATCACTCATTTGCTTCTCTATAATTTTAATAGCCTTTTTAAAGTCATTCCTAGAAATTCCCGCTCTAATAATAAGAAGATTATCCAGTTTATTAGCTGTACTTCCAATATAATAGCATAAAGAATTCTTCTCCCTAACTTCACTAAATAATTTAGAATCGGGTCCTCCTCCTAAAATAATATTATAAAGAGTTAAAGGATAATTTCTTTCATAATCTTCTAAATTCATCACCCGACACCCAATAGCTAATTTAGATTGTGTAGCCTCATTATCTTCTGTAACAATTCTCTTCTTTATAGAAGCCTTTTTGGCAGGAATTAAAAAATCTCCCTTTGTCTTTTTAAAAGTTTTTTGCTTAAAATATTTTCGAATAATGGGATCCATTTCTTCAAAATCGATATCTCCTATTACAAAAATATCCATATCATCATTTTTTAACATTTCTTGATAATACTCATACAAATTTTCTCTAGTAATATTTTTTAAATCTTCTAAATACCCAAAAGCTCGATAAGATATAGGAGAATCCTCATCCATATTTTCTAACATTCGAATCATACTATAACCACTAGCATCTTCTTTAATACTACTCAAAGCAAGACAAGCCTGATTCATAACAATGTCAAATGACTTTTCATCAAATTTATTTTTTTCAACATTAGGATGATAAATAAGTTCACTTAAAAATTCAATAGCTTTCTCTAAATTACCTTCTTCTGTATATTTATCTTTTAAAACAGATAAACGAAAAGAAGTATTAAGATAATTTCCCAATCTTGAGTCACTACTAGCAATACTACAAGAATACAAATCTTGTGTTTTTAAAAACATTTCTCTCCTAGTTGGATATTTCTCTGATGAAAAAGTTAGCATTGTCGTTAAAAAATTATGAATAGTTATCTTTTCTTTTCTAATAGGCTCTCTAAAATACACTTTCACCATAACCGATTTAAAATTCGTATTTTTAATTAAGTGTAAATGATAAGATCCTAAGTTTTTTTTCACATATTCCATATTATCCCTCCTTTTTAGTATGATCCATTTTATTTTTTTTATAAGATTGAATTTAAAGCAAGTTCAATCATTTGATTTAATGAATTTTGTCTTTCTTCGCTTGTTGTTTCTTCCTTTGTAATCAGATTATCAGATACTGTCAAAAGACAAGCAGCCTTTTTATTTAAAAATTTAGCATTATGAAAAAGTGCATAACTTTCCATTTCTGCCCCTAAACAATGATATTTCTCATATAAATCTTTAATATTCGAATGACTATCATAAAAGGTCTCTGTAGAATAAACATTCCCATATTGTAATAAAACATCCTTCTGAAAAGCTACATTTTTAATTTTAGCATTCAAGTCGATATCTGCACTAATCATATGATCATCAGAATCATATAAATCTAAAGCATAATTCGATTTAGAATAACTATTTTCTACTAAAACAAGATCAAAAAGATTTAAGTTTTCAGTATAAGCTCCAGTCGTTCCTATTCTAATAATTTTTTCAACATCATAAAACTGAAATAATTCATAAGAATAAATTCCCATACTAGGAATTCCCATACCAGAAGGAAAAATAGTAACTTCTTTTCCTTTATAAAAACCTGTATAGGCATTCATTCCCCTAACCTTATTTACTACTCGGTAATTTTCTAAATAATTTTTTGCAATCATCTCTGCTCTAAGCGGATCACCTGGCATTAAAACAATCTTTGCAATATCTTCTTTTTTACTTTCTATATGTGGCGTTGCCATCTTTATCACCATCCTCTATCTAATTATAACATCTAGAACAAAAGAAAAGAAGACATTATTATCATTTACTGTCCTCTAAGATAAAATGATTATTCTTCTTGCTGCTCTTGCCCTTCAAGTTTAACTAAAACTTCTCTTGGTTTAGAACCATTTGGTGGCCCAATAATTCCCCGTTCCTCTAATAAATCAACAATTCTAGCCGCTCTATTATATCCTAATTTAAATCTTCTTTGTAATAAAGAAGCACTGGCCTTTCCACTTGTTACAACAAAGTCAACAATTTCATTATATAAAGGATCATCATACTCTTCAACTTCCTTCATATCTTCAATTTGAGAGGCTGATTTATCAGTAGAAGCTACCTCTAAATTTTCAAAAGCAGGATCAAATTCAGCTTGCTGTTGCTCAATTGAATAGTCAACTAGTCTCTTAATTTCATCATCAGAAATAAAAGCCCCTTGAACACGCTCTGGAATTCCTTCTCCCATTGGTAAAAATAACATGTCTCCTTTTCCTAATAACTTCTCTGCTCCCATAGCATCAAGAATAGTCCGAGAATCAATACTACTACTAACCGCAAAAGCTATACGAGAAGGAATGTTAGCCTTAATAACACCAGTAATAACATTCGTAGAAGGTCTTTGAGTAGCTATAATCAAATGAATACCAGCAGCACGAGCCATCTGTGTAATACGCATAATACTGGCCTCAACATCTTTACTAGCTACCATCATTAAATCAGCAAGCTCATCGACAATAACAACAATAAAAGGCATTCTTTTTTCTTTTTCATCATCTGGCAATCCTTTATTTCTCTGATCGATATATTCATTATAAGAAGCAATATTTTTCGTTTTCGTTTGACTAAATAACTCATATCTATTTTCCATCTCAACAACTGTTTTCGCTAACGCAACACTAGCTTTTTTTGGATCTGTTACCACTGGACACAATAAATGAGGAATTCCCTCATACATAGAAAATTCAACCTTTTTAGGATCAACTAAAACAAGTTTCACCTCATCTGGCTTGGCTCTCATTAAAATAGAACTAATAATTCCATTAATACAAACAGATTTACCACTACCTGTAGAACCAGCTACTAATAAATGGGGAGTTTTATTGATTTCACAAGAAATCATATTACCCATAATATTTTTGCCAAGAGGAACTAACAATTTAGAATCGGCTTTAGACTTTGGTACCTTTTCCATAATTTCTCTAAAAGATACTGATGCCGCTTCATCATTAGCCAACTCAATACCAACTGTACTCTTCCCAGGAATAGGAGCTTGAATTCTAACATCTTTTTTAGCAAGTTCCAAAGCAATTTCACGATTAATATTTAAAATTTTACTAACTTTGGTTCCTGACTTTATCTCTAACTCATACTGAGTAACTGTTGGACCAACATGCACTTCTACTACCTTTCCACTAATACCAAATTCTTTTAATACGGCCTCTAATTTAACAATATTATTTTCAATTGCAGTCTGATCAGTTTTCCCTTGCTTTTTCTTTGGTTTATCTAAAAGTTCAATAGAGGGCAAAATATATTTTTTATGACTATGATGAACAGTAGGAACAACTGTTTGAACTTCTTTATTTTCCTCTACTACTTCATCCCTTACTGGATTGGTTAACTCAGTAATACTAGTAATGACCTTTTTATTAGTCGCTCCATCATCTTCCTCTTCACCATCACTAATAATAACAGAACTTTTTTCTGAAACATTTTCTTGACCTTCCTTTTTAGCCTGCTTTCGCATTTCCTTTTTCTCACGATGTTTCTCCTTCCCTTCTTGATATTTTTCCTGAATAACGTCCAAAATAGAAAAACTAGTAAATAAAAGAATTCCTAAAGCTACCATAACAAAAGCCACAATTTCCATCCCAACTATAGAAAATAATTTATTAAATAAAATCGCAAAAACTCCACCAATAATACCTCCGCCAACGGCAAAAACATCACTTAAAGAACCACTATTCATAATACTGTTAAATGCTGCCACTAACTGGTTAATTGTCTCTTTAAAAATAGTAATCATATTACCATCATTTTGTACTACAAATTCTTTATGCATTAAAATTAAACACCCTAAAACAGCAATATAAGTACCAATTAACTTAGTAGTAAAAAAATCTGGCCAACTCCGCTTAACGATCAAATAACCACCAATAACAAATAAAGCAACTAATAAAGGAATATAAAGAGAACCTACTAAAAATAACGAAAACGAAGCAATAACTCGTCCAACAGGACCATACTTTCCAACTCCTAAAATTGCCATCAAAACAAATAAAATACCATAAAGTTCTGCACTATGTTCAAAACCTTTCTTGACCTCTTTTTTCTTTTTCTTCTTCGCCATATTTATACACCTCATTCTATATCATTATAACATGCATCACATTTATTGATAAAGACTTTTATCATTAGCAGACAAAAAGTAGACATCTCGCCTACTTTCACTTTAATATGAAATATTAGAGAAAGGAACTTCAATAACTGGACGAACTCCATGCATCTCCTCAGCTCCTCCAATAGAAGTCTTAACAATACCTTCACTATTGATATAATAAATTGCTGACATACCACTCTCACAGTTTTCCAAGAAATAGTCAGTCCCTCCTTCTAATAAATAAGAACAACTACTAACATTTTCCTTCGAACCACATGCTGCTTGAATATCATCAAGAGTTAATAATCTAGCTGCATATCCCATATAACTAAACTCAGGTTGAACAATCTCTCCAGCTTGATTCGTAATATTTCTTATTTTATTCAATAAATTAACATTACTCCATTGATCAATTGTTGGAAGCTCTAAAATAGCAGATGCAGGCCCTTCAATCTCATCATCAGGTAGATGGTATTTTACCTTAATCATATTATCAGGTTTTCCCTCAAAAACATTACTATAATAAATAAAAATTCCCACTTCGTCACTAGCATTAGCTAAATAATAAAATCTTTCTAATTCTCCATCAAAAATACCATCCGTATTAACATCACAATCAAAAGCATCTCCACTACTTAATACACCAGCTGTTCCTAAATTTCCATAAGTTAAATTATCACTTGAAGAATGTAAAGAAGTTGCTCTTTTACAGACAGTAAGACCAAACTGACTATCACTCACAGTAATTCCCGTTATAATAGAAGTAACAGCGTTTAAATTATTCGACGAATCTTTTAAAGTACCTTCAGCAATTAATAGACTTAAACTTCCACTTTCATGAATTCCTGTTATCGTAAAAGTATACTGTAACCCATTCATAACTTCCATAGGTTGCGATACTTCTGTTATTTGAGGATTCACTTTTTCGCCATCAATAAGTACTTCTATATTATCAGTTGATAAACTACTCTCAACTCTACCCGTTGTATCAGTTCCTCGTAATAAAATAGATATAGTAGAATTAGAAGTTACCTCAGAATCCGGCCTTCTAATACCAGCCACCGTCCAAACAGGTAACTCCTCATCAGTTGCCTTAGCATACAAAATAGTATCCTCCTGCAAATCATATTCTGTGTTAGGTTCCCATGAGTCTTCACTCTGATCTGTTAAATTAGTAACCCATTTAGCATTAGAATATCCAGGTTTAGTAGTAATCTCTGGTAATATTTGTTTACACGAGATATTTTCATAATCAAAACTAGCTAAACTAAAAATTCCACAACTTACTTCCTCACTTCCTACTGAATCAATACTGTTTTCTTCTTTCTGATAATTAAGAGTATATTCATTATAATAAACAGCATAAAAAATATGATTTTCACTAGTATAAGAAGAAACTACCTCATCCGTTAAATCAATAGATAAACCAACATAAGTAGAACCATTAGGCCCTATCCGATTAGCTTCACCATCTACAACATTGTCTATCTCTACTTCCCGACTACCCTCATCTTGTGGAGAAATTCCAGGAGTAGAATGTGTAACCTCATAAGGAATTGGATAATGACAATTCTCATCATTATTATACCTAGAACAAGTAGTATTAATACTCTCTTTTCTTTTTGAATCCATATTATAATAATAAATAGTTGCAGTTGAACTCTTTGAAAAAATAGCATATAAGGTAATATCTTGTGCAGGCATATGGTACTCTGATAAAGCAATTGTTGCATTTGGATCAGTATTCCAACCAACAAAATCCCAATCCTCTTTATAGGCATTATTGATAATACCCTCACCCAAAACTAGATCATTATATGCGATCTCTTCTTCAGCTTTCTCCTTATCCATCCGATTTCCACCATTCGTCTGGTAATCATATGAGACTTTATAAGTCTTTTTTTCAACTTTAGCAGTTAACTGAATATGATTAGAGTCTAACTGATAAGTTCCAGCTTCCCCTACTTTCTCATTACTGGCATTAAACCAACCAACAACTTCATATCCAAGCGCTGGTGTAATAGTTGGTAATGTAACTGTACACTTCTTTTCCTTTCCAGAAGTTATGCAAAAGTTATCTCCGCCTTCAATTTTAAGAATATTATTTCCTGTAGCATATTGAACATAATAAACTGCTCCACTTACTACCATTTCATCACTAACTACATCTACATCATTAGTATTACCAGCTTCATTTTCAATCTTTCCCTCTGGTAAAATAAGTCTAAATTGTCCTGTTCCAACGGCTTCTACAACAACTTGATATTCATAACCATTAGCGACTTCTTTAGCCTCACTAACAGATACCACTTTTCCACTATCTGTGGAAACAGAAAGGTCTTCACTAGATAACTCTTTTTTAATAATAGGAGACTCTTTATCTATACAAGTTAATAATAAAGTAGTTTGTTCACTAATTTGTAAATGATGAGCATTAACAATCTGACACACTGGTCTCGTACTATTATACTTAAATACTCCATTAGAAACTGTCATCTCTACTTGAGAATTACCCTCTTTATCTCTTAAATTAGTTGGTACCACCCACAAATAATAATTACCATTAAAACCACTACCTACTGCTTCAAAAGTAATTTCTTTATCACCATCATGATATTCTGGTTCAACATTGGTATAATCATCTGGTTCCTTATTCTTAGATAAAGACCATCCATATTTAAACTTAGCTCCTGAAGCTATACCAGCTCCTAAATCACTAATTTTTACTTTAATTCTCTTCTCTGAGGAAAAATGTTGATCTTCTGATTGCTCTAATTCAATAATAGGAGGAAGATTATCAATAGCATTAGCATAATAAATAGTTTGCAATTTATTCAAATATAATGACTTATTTTCTCCTGTATGAGAACCATTTAATACTGACCAACCAACACTACTATATCCATCCTTCGGAACAATAGTTGGAGGAGTAACTGTACAACCTTTTTTACTTTCTAATACAACACAAGAACCCTTAGACCCTTCTATTCGTTCAACATTAGCTCCCTTTTGATAAGAAACAGATAAAATATCTCCCTCATTAATAGAACCATTAGAGGATCCATCCCCTGCACTACCATCTGCATAAACTAATCCACTAGGACAATATAAAGAATTAGATCCAGCTAAAGTACCTAAATCTATATACTTATCAATAGAATTAGAGGCTCTATCGATTTTTTCTTTTTCTAATTCATCTTGTTTGGTATATGGTATTCCTCGGTAACTATAATTTCCACTTGCTTTATATTGTTCTAAAAGCTGTACTCCATAAATATACTTTCCTGCTTTATAATTAATGGTTACATAAGAATATATAGGATTATATTTACCATTATTAGGACCTTTTTCCAAACCAGATTTATTTAAATCTTTTAATCGAAATACAACACATAAAGAATCTGTAGGCTCTGTAATAGTAGCATCTGCATCAAACTTACTTTTAGCCATAGAAATCATTTTTTTAGCATCATTTAAGTAAGTAGTTTTCTTATTCTTTTCAACAATACTAAAAACACTAGGAACTGCAATAAGCATAATAATTCCCATAATCGCTACAGATGCTATTAACTCAACAATTGTAAATGCCCTATTATTTATCCTTTTCATTTTATCGTCTCCATTATGATCTATTACTATCATAACACAAATTTAACAAGAACAAAAGATTTACTAAAATAGTTAAGAAAATTTTACAAAAATGATATTAAAAATTAAATTTTTCTTTTTTGCTTAGGATTATCCCAAATATTTTCTTCCTCATCATTTACCATATATAACTCTAACATTTCTCGAGCATTTTCTAAAAGAATTTTTACATCATCATTTAATTCATCATTTGTTGATACTTCTTTAGCTATTGTTTTTACAAGTCCATATTTTAAAGAATCTTGAAACAATTTAGGAGCAAGATGTAAACCTCTAATCGCAATATTTTTACAATCATATAAACTCCTCTTCACCAAAAATTCCATAACTTGTTCCTTAACAAGCAAAGTTGCATTGATGTTATTATTAGTAAAATGATTAATACCATTTAAACAAACCAAAGCTTTAGCCATACAAAATAGGAAATCCGGAGGTAAAAATTCATAATGAATACAAATATTAATCATATCTGTAAAATAACAAGTATAATCTTTATTTTTAACTTCTTTACAATATTTCTGACATTCTTTTTTTAAACTTTATCATCTGTTTTCCATCAATATGTGCATAATCAATTAAAAAAGAATATAATTTTTCAACATTTCCTGAATATGCCGATAAAAAGAAATTTCTTATTAATTGAGCTTCTTCATCAGTTAAAGCAAATAAAAGTCCCATATCTAAAAAACCAATATTACCATGATCATCAATATAAATATTGCCAAGATGTGGATCTCCATGAAAGACAACTTGTTGATCATTGAATAATGCATGAAAACTTAATTTGAAATAGCTGTTAATAGCCTCTTTAACTTTATTTCTATTATCCTCAGAAAGCTCCATATGATTAATTGTTTGACAATGAATAAATTCCATTACAATAATATTTTCAGTACAGTATTGTTCATATAATTGTGGAACTTTTATCTGTTTAGTATTTTCTACTTTTCCATTAATATTATCGGCAAAATTTTGATAAAGTTTTATATTTTCTTTTTCATGAGAAAAATTAACTTCTTCCATTATCCATTTTTCAAATAATTCTAATGCTCTATCACTACCAACAAAATTACCAAATCCTACAAACTTACCAAAACGATGAACTATTCGTTTTAATCTTGCTATTTCATTTTGGATATAATCAACAACATCACCTCTTTTTACTTTGAGTGCAACCTCCTGACCACTTTTTAAAATAGCTCTATGAACTTGAGAAATTGAAGCAGAACCAATGGGAATAGGATCAATAAAAGTAAATATATTTTCTAAATTAGTTCCGTATTCTCTTCGTAAAATAACTTCCACTTTCTCATAAGAAATAGGATTACACTCATCACAAATATTTTCTAAAGATTTTCTATCTTCTTCCGTAAAAAGATTACCATAATTTTGAGTAGCTAACATCTGAGCAAATTTAATATAAACAACTCCCATTCGCTCACAAAAATTCTTGATTACTGTTCCTTTATCTTTTCCTAAAATAACTTTATCAATAAATAATTTACACAACTGCCAATATAATTTCATAAAGCATCTCCCACCTACATGTTAGTATATTATAACAAAAAACTCTTTATTTTGAAATAACTTTTATGGCAAAGAAAAAAGTCTTAAAAAGACTTAAAAAATTTTATTCTGTAAAAATGGTGGAAGTTCAAATTCATCTTCTTCACTTGGACTTTCTTTAATAATTGGCACTTCTCTTAACACCTCTTCGCTACGACGACGTGGTTGAACAACCTCTGGTTGTACTTGTAAAACCTCTTGAGGTTTTCTAGCTTGTTCCTGTTCTAAAGCTTTTTGTTTAGCTCTTTTATCAAAACCAGTAGCAATTACAGTAACAATAACTTCATCAGTTAAATTCTCATTAATAACTGCCCCAAAAATAGTATCCATATCTGTTTTTGAAGCTGCTCGCACAACTTCTGCGGCTTGTTCTGCTTCAAATAAAGTTAAATTAACACCACCTGTAATATTAATGATTGCATCCGTTGCACCATCAATACTATTTTCTAGAAGTGGAGATGCTACGGCCTCTTTAGCAGCTTCGATCGCTCTATCTTCTCCCATTCCAATTCCAATTCCAATAACAGCATTACCAGAATCTTTCATAATAGACTTGATATCCGCAAAGTCTAAGTTAACAAGTCCAACAACTGCAATTAAATCTGATATAGATTGAACTCCTCGACGTAAAACATTATCAACTTCTTTAAATGCTTCTAACATTGGGGTTGATTTATCAATAATTTCCCTTAATTTATCATTAGGAATAACAATTAACGTATCTACATGTTTTCTTAACTCATCAATTCCCTTTAGGGCATTTTCCATCCTTCTTCTACCTTCAAATGAAAATGGCTTTGTAACAATAGCTACAGTTAAAGCTCCTAATGCCTGTGAAATTTCGGCAACAATAGGTGCTGCACCTGTTCCTGTTCCACCACCCATTCCGCAAGTAATAAACACCATATCAGCCCCAGTTAAGGCATCTTCTAATTCTTTTTTAGACTCTACTGCTGCCTCTTTTCCAATTTCAGGTTTAGCACCTGCTCCTAAGCCATCAGTTAAACTTGCCCCTATTTGAATTTTAACATCAGCTTTGGAATTATTTAATACTTGTAAATCTGTATTAGCAACAATAAATTCAACACCCTTAACGCCAGACTCTACCATTCGATTAATGGCATTACCGCCGCCTCCGCCAAGACCTATTACTTTTATTTTTGCTAATTGGTCCATCTCTAATCCGCCTAACATAATAACCTTCTCCTCCTTAATGATCAAGAAATTGCTCAAACATAGTGTTTATCATAGCATTATCTTTATTATTTTCACTTACTGCAATTAATTTACTTACATCATCGGCACTAAACATCTCACAAGATTTATCCCTAAGTTCTAATTTATTATCAAAGTATTTAATAACTCCTAAAGCACTTGTATATCTATTATGTCTAATACCCACAGTGGTACTATTGTATACAGTTGCATTACTCTTTAGGATATCCTCAACTAAATATTGAAATCCTGTCATTTCGCTTAGCCCACCTAATATGATTATATAACTTATTTTCCTATTTGTTAAGTTTTTTATCTCTTTTTTCGCAATTTTTAAAATTTCTGCTAACCGAGCTTCTGTTACTTTAGCAATATCTAACTGATTAATAAAGATTTTTTCTCCTACTTCATTAACAAGTTCCATCTCATCATACTGATCAGCATATCTAACAGAAGCAACAGCAAAAGTTTCTTTTAATTCTCGAGCCTTATTTAAGTCAATTTTATAAATATAAGAAAAATCATGATCTACATAATAACTACCTACTTTTAAAATACTATTTTTAATCATAATACCTTTATTATAGATAGAAACATTAGTAGTATCTTCTCCAATATTAATAATTGCTCCTACTTCATTGTCAATTTTATGATTTCTAACTTCAAAATAATCAGCTACTGTCTTAAAGGTAATATCAACTACTTCTAAATTACATAGTTGAAAAACATTTAATAAATTATATAAATTTTTCTTAGGAATCATTGTAATTACAATTCTACTTTCTAAAGTAGTAGAAGAAAGTCCTTTAGGATCTTTTAACATTTTAGCGTCATCCAACTTAAAACCTATAGGCATCGCCGTAACTAGTTCATATCCTTCATTAATATTCCCACTAATAGCCTCTTTTAATAATTGATTAATATCATCTCCTGTAATACAATTTTCATTCAAAACATCTATCTTACTACTAACAATATTAAAAAGGCAATCATCTGCAGGAATACAAGTAATAATTTTTTTTAGAGAAATACCAAGTATTTTTTCAACTTTTTGAACACAACGATATACACAATCTGCAACTTTTTTTACATCTATAATAACTCCTCTTTTTAACCCTTCAGTTTTTTCTTCTTCTTTAGCAATAATATGAAATTGATTTTCTTGTTTTTGAGCTACTATAATTTTAATACTATTAGTTCCTATATCAATCCCTGTATATAATTTACTCATACTCTGATACTCCTCCCATTATAAATAAATTATACTATAAAAGAATTGAAAATAAAAGGTTATTTTTTTAGGGTATTTATAAAAGAAAAAAGATCTCACTTGTAACTTTAAATGCGATCGTAAAATTATTAAAATTGCATTTACCTTTTCATTTGAACTAAAAAAAAGACAAGCTCTATTTAAATAAATAAAACTTATCCTGATTATACTATTTTGATACCTCTATCACATAACGATAACCCTGACTAGAACCAG
>CAOJDX010000013.1 GCA_948433435.1 uncultured Clostridia bacterium | reverse complement strand
TCTTTTATTTTATCATGGAAAGATTTTTTATTTACACAAATTTATTTACAGACTCAAGATGTTACTTAAAAAATAACATCTTTTTCAGTTATGAAACTTTCTATAATTAAATTAACAGCATCACTATACTCTAAATAAGTAAAATGGCTTCCTTCAGGAAAAATGATTAAGGCAGAATTTTTAATTACTTTATTCATATATTGACCATCTTTTAAAGGAGTATCTTTATCTTTTGCTCCCCATATTAATAATACTTCACTGTCTATTTTTTTATAGTATTCTTTTAAGTCTTCATTAACAATATTTTTAAATGTGGTAAGCATGTTATTGGGTAGAGCATTGTAATCAGTTGAACCATATTTTTTTCTTAGGTTATCTAATTTTCCTTCTTTATTTTTTTTATAAAATTTTTTAATCATAAATTTTTTAAGTTTATAAATTTTTTCCCTAATAATAGTCTTTAATTTCTTTTTAGGTTTTATTCCAGCTACATCTATCCAAATCATTTTATCAATTTTAAGATGATAAATACTAGTTAAAATAGTAGCGATTCTTCCTCCAAATGAATGACAAATAAGGATAGGGTTTTCTATTTTAAGTTCTTTTAAAAAGGTGTTAATTAAATTACTATATTGATAAATATTTAAATCTATATTAGGAAATGGACTATTGCCAAAACCTGGATAGTCAATAATATAAATAGTATAGTCATTTTTAAAATAATTGATTAATCGGTAAAAAGTATTTTTAGTTTCTCCCCAACCTGGTAGTATTACGATACTTTTTTCTCCATTCCCATATTTTTCATAGTATAGTTCAAAATTTTCTTTCTCAAAATACATATTCTTCACCTATAGTAATTTATGCAAAAGAAAACTTTATGTATCAAAAACAATTTTTTATTTATTAAATGGAAAAAGATTCTTTTCCTTTTATTTTTAAAAGATATGTCGTATTATTGATATAGGTGATTGTATGAAAGAAGTAACTATTTTACCTGCTGATAGCTATACTGTAGTGAATAAGAGTATTCTTAATAGTCTAGATAAAAATATTATTAGTATGTTATATCAGCCAATAATTGGACATACAGCAGTATCTTTGTATTTAACTTTAATTAATGATTTAGATAAGTTGATGATCATGAGTAATGATTATACACATCATCATTTGATGGCTACTATGCAATTAAGACTTGATGAAATTGTGGTTGCTAGGGAAAAATTGGAGGCAGTGGGTTTATTAAAGACTTACTTAAAAAGAGATAGCATTAATCATTATATTTATTTGTTATATTCGCCTCTTCCTGCTAATGATTTTTTTTCTCATCCGATACTAAATATTGTTTTATATAACAATTTAGGAAAAGATGAATATGATAAATTACTGAATTTTTATAAAATTCCACGTTTAAATTTAAAAGATTATCAAGATATTACTAAGAGTTTTTCCAATGTCTTTAAAACGGTTCCAGGAAAAAGTGAACTCTCTGTTCCAGATATAGCCTCTAAATCCACTAACAGTTTGCAATTAGAGGATCAGATTGACTTTGATTTATTAATAGCTGGTATTCCCAATAATATGTATCATGAAAAGTGTTTTACTAAAGAGACAAAAAAATTAATTAATTCTTTGATTTTTACATATAATATAGATGACTTTACCATGCAAAATCTTGTAAAAGATTGTTTAAATGAGAAAGGGTTAATTGATAAGACTTTATTGCGTAAAAGTTGTCGGAACTTTTATCAATTTGAAAATGATGGTACATTACCAACTATTGTATATAGAACACAACCAGCCTATTTAAAAAAACCATTGGGAGATTCTTCTAAGTGGGCTAAAATGGTGTATACTTTTGAAAATACAAGTCCATATTATTTTCTTAAAGCCAAATATAAGGGAACAACACCAACTTCTAGAGATTTAAAGTTAATAGAATCTTTATTAATTGATCAACAATTAAATCCAGGAGTGGTGAATGTCTTAATTTCTTATGTTTTAAAGGTTAATAATCAAAAATTGAATAAGAATTATATTGAAACAATAGCAGGACAATGGAAAAGATTAAATATTGAAACGGTTGAGGATGCTATGTTAATTACAGAAAAAGAGCATAAAAAGATTCTAAAAATGATTGAAAAGAAGAAGGAAATTCCTAAATATAGTAAATCTTCTAAAAAGGAGGAAGTGTTACCTGAGTGGTTTGATAAAGAACTTGAAAAGGAACAAACCTCTAAAGAGGAGGAAGAAGAAATTAACCAATTACTAAGAAATATTATGTAAACTTCACAAATATTTCACTTGAAAGACTGAATAGTTTATGATATTATTAAGTAGTGTTAGAGTTAAAGGGTGGAAAGTATGAAAAATATAAAAGAAAATTATGATTTGAAAAATGAGAATTTTTATTATATAGTAGATGATATTTTACAAAACCCAGAATTTCAAAAATTGAAGGAAATTACACATCATGGAATTACTAGATATAATCATTTATTAAGGGTATCTTATTATACTTATATAATAAGTAAAAAATTGGGTTTAAGATATGTAGAGGCAACTAGGGGAGCTTTACTTCATGACTTTTTCTTTTATGAAACAAAAGAGGATAAAGCTCATCAAGCTTTAAAAACTCATCCAGATTATGCATTGAAGAATGCTTCTAAACATTTTGAATTAACAGAACTAGAAAAGGATATTATTAAAAATCATATGTTTCCTGTTACAATATCAATTCCACATTATAAAGAGAGTTATTTAGTGGATTTAATTGATGATATATGCTCTTGTTATGAGAGAACATATAGTATTAGAAAACAAATGCAAACAGCTTCTATATTTTTATTTATATTTATTACAATGAAGCTTAGATAGAAGCACTTATTGAGTGCTTTTTATTCTTTATAAATAATTGGAAAGGATCTAGTCATCAAATTAATGATAATTAGAAGATATGAGATGTATGTATTGTAGAAATTGCGGTTATAAATTAGAAGAGGATGATTTTTTCTGTCCAGAATGTGGGAGAAGGGTTAAAGTTAAAAAGGAACCTTTAATTGACTTTAAAAACTTGGAAAAAAAATATAGAAAGCAGTTTATAGGCTTATCTGTATTACTAATTATTGTTTTAGTATATCATTTTCTGAACAGCACATTTTTTAGTGAAGAAGCAGTTATTAGAAGATATGTAAAGGCTTATGCTAATAAAGATTATATGACAGTAATTGAACTATCTGGTAAAGAAAAAAATCAATTTATTACAAAACAAAATATTCAAAGGAAATATGGGAGTAGTAAGCTGGGAATGGTAGATATTAAAATATTAACAACAAACAATAGTAGAGGAGAGCATACGAGAACAGTTAAATATACAACGGATAATGCTAATAGTATTATTAGTTTAAGAGTGAAAAGTGCAGGACGTAGATTTTTGATTTTTCATAATTATGTCATTACATCTTCTGATTTAGTAGCTGAAAATATTAAAATTACTGTTCCTAAAGATTCAAAGTTAGTAATAGATGGGGTAGAATTGTCTGATAAAGATAAGATATCTACCAAGGAGGCTATGGTTACTTATAAGATTGATTCTATTTTAAAAAAAGATGTTAAAATTTCTTTAAAATTAAATAATAGAATGACTATAACTGATGTTAAATCGGTATTTACTAATGAAGAAATAGATTATCAAAAACTGAATTATTCAGAGCTTGATTCAAAAAGTGATGAAAAGATAGTTTATCATATTAAAGAAAGTATTCAAAGTATTGTAGAGGGAGCTATTAAGGGCAGTGATTTTCAACAAGTAAGAGAAAGTTCTTTGTATAGTCAAAGTTTAAAAGAAGATACTTTATTTGAAGAAAGTTATCATAGTTTAATTGAAAAGTATAAAAGCAAGGCAGTTAGTGATTTTGTAATTGGTAAGATTACAATTAATCATATAAAACTAGGTGAAAATGAAAATGCTGTTTTAAATGTTACTGTGCATTATCAATATAAAGATAGAAATGATAAGATTCGTGAGACAAGTAGAAGATTAAATTTAACTTTTGACCATGACTTATTTATTCATGAATTTTATTTAAGTAATTTATTTTCTTTCTTTTAAAAGCAACTATTCGCTAGTTGTTTTTGTTTATCTCTTATTTATTATTTTTATTAGTTAAATAGTCAAATAATACTGGACATATTTTTTCAATATCAATCGTGGTATTTTGTATTGCATATTGAAAAATATCATCCATTTTATAGGAGTTCTTTATATAGGCTAAATTTATTTTATTGCTTGTTATAATGTGGTTAGTTATACAATGCAAATTCCATTTGTCCATATTATTGTTTATTAATGATGAATACTTTTCTGAGTATCCCATTAATTTTAGATGTCTTTTTTGATAACTTTTAGACTTGATTTCATCTATATCATCATATTTGAAATCAACACCTTCTTCTAAATTGAGATTTAATAGAATAGATTCATTTAACAATTTGTCAAATACTTTATAGGCTCTTTTTCTATGAATTTTAGTTTTTTTTTAAACCAAAAATATCCATCTGCTATAAATTGAGGAAACCATCTCTGTCTTAAAAAATGGACTCCTAAAGTATAAATAATTGGTATTTTAGTCATATAATAAAAGATATTAATCCAGCAATCGAATAATATTAATAGATTATCTAAGTCTTCTACGAAAAAACTTTTTTTGTTTTCTCAATATATTTGGCATGTTTTCCTATATGGGGAAGTAAGCCGTTTGTTCTTATAGATTCTAAATTAGATATAGAGGTGAAGTGAAAATAATTTGACTGCATATTTGGAAGTGATATATTATATTTTTTAAATGTCATAAGTGCCTCCTATTTATTAACATGGCTGATCCTTAATATAAGTTCTTAAAGAAAACGATTAATTTTAATTCATTCCTCCTTGCATGATTCTAAATTTTTCTTGTTTATTCCATATTTCTAATAATTTCTCGAAATTTTTATCTGGTTCTAACATTAGATTTGCTAATTGATCTAATTCTCTATATTCTTTTTCAGATAACTTGAAGTTTTTATCAACAATATACTTTGGTAAGTGTAAAAATATGATTTCATTATTCATTAAAGAATGAAAATCATAAAATAACCCATGGATTGAGGCATTAATACCGATGGTTAATGGGGAAGAGGCATAATAGATTTCTTTGTCCTTAAATTTGCCTGTTCTTAGGCCTAAATATGCTTCAGCACCAAAAATGAATTTATCACGGGGAATATCTAATAAGTTAAAATTTATGTGGTATTCATTTAATACATCTGCATTAAAATACATATCTGCATCTACTAAGGTTCATTTTTCCTTTTCTAAATCGTAATATTCGGTAATCCAATGATCGCCAGCTGTTTTCCCCGAAGTATTAACATACTTTGTAAAGCCACTTCTAACTCTGGTTGAAAAATTCTTGGCTTTTAAGATGCTAGCTAATAAAATTGCTTGTTCTCTACAGCATATATGTATTTTGTCTTCAATTTTTCTATGTTATTTGGTAAACTTTTAGCAAAGTCTTTATATAATCCTAAGTCTGTATAAAGACTAGTTCCTTTATAAAATTCTAATATTTCTTTTTTCATCAAACGAATTACCTCGATTGGTATAATTTTTATCAACATTTTAATTATTGCCAATTATATTAAAACTCCAATATAAATTGGAGTTTGGTATCAATCTGGTATCCCCGATAGGACTCGAACCTACTACCTAAAGTTTAGGAAACTTTTGCTCTATCCTGGTGAGCTACGGGGATATAACTTGTACTATTTAAGTATAACATATCTTTATTATTTTTTAAAATGATTTTTCAATCTTTGTATAAAGTATAATTTTTTATAATAAAACTTTGATTTTCGATGTGAATTCTTTATTTTAAACGATGTATGAATAATCTAATATCTTATTTTACTACTAATTTACTACTTTATATAAAATCTTCATACAATTACATAAAAATGATACATTTTTTCTGATATGAATTTTTGACAATAATTATAAAATGTGTTATTATGAATATGTCAAGGGAACTTGCATAAAATAAAAAAGGGAACATTCAGTTTTTGCGAGTTGAATGTCTACCCAATGAATTGTGAAGACATTTAATTCAATGAAGAATTAAGTGTCATTTTTTTATTACTACTATCATAATGATAAGGAGAAATAAAATGATAGCAATGAGCTTAAGAGCTTTAATGATAAAAGTCCTAGTTTTCATTTTTATCAAACCTCCTCTCTATTAGAGATTCGGTAGACACTCAACAACTGATATTTCCTAAAGGAATTATACTATAAGTTAGTTTATTAAACAAGCGAACACGCTAATTTTTATAAACTTAAAGTCGTTTATTATAAATTAGTATTATGGAGATGAGTTAATGAATGTGAATGAAGAATTAAAAAGATATATTGAACAAAACATATTTCCACGATATAAACTAAATGATAAAGGACATCAAATAGAGCATATTAACTATGTTATCAATAGATGCTATAAATTAAGTAAAAATATGGATATTGATAATAACATGCTTTATGTAATAGCGGCATATCATGATATTGGTTATTATGTAGATTATAAAAATCATGAAAAAGTTTCTGCTCAAATTATGTATAATGATACGAACTTAAATAATTTTTTTAATGACAAGAACTTAATAATAATGAAAGAGGCAATAGAAGATCATAGGGCTTCATTAAATCGAGAGCCTAGAAGTATTTATGGAAAAATATTATCATCTGCAGATAGAAATATCGATGTTGATGATTCATTAAAACGAATTTATCTTTATAGCATTACACATTTTAATAAACTTAGTGAGGAAGAAACAATTGAGGAATGTTATAAACATACATTAGAAAAATTTGGAAACGGTGGTTATGCTAATTTCTTTGTAGAAGATATGGAGTATAACAATTATTTAAAAGAATTACGCAATCTTTTAAATAATAAAAAAGAATTTGTCGAAAGACTAAAAGAAATTAAAACTAAAATTAAATAAAAAATTTGCTACATGCTACACGCTACATAATAAGGGTAATACTATACCTTATTATGGCGAGGACTTTGTGGCTACGCCACTAGTCTCGCTCATAAGACTATACTTTAATAATGTACAATGTCACAGCATTTTTAATATTTAAAATTAATGTCTCAAAAAATATTTAAATTTTTACTACTAATTTACTACTTTTGAAAGCAAAAATATAAGAAATTATAAAAATATATTCAAACATTTTCTAAAAATAAAATGTCGTAAATCCTCATAAAATAAGAATATAACATCATTTAAGAACTTATAAAAAGTTACTTAAAAAATACTATACTTTTAAGATAAAAAAAAATAATTGATAGGGTAAAGAGTTTTAGAAATATAATCAATTGTAATCTTTCTATTTTGTAATATTCCTCTTTTTTTGGTTATGATATAATTGAAATAGATGAGGAGATAGGGTATGAAAAAGATTTTAATTATAGAAGATGATCAGAGTTTATGTCTAGAGCTAGCTACACTATTAGAAAATTCAGGATATCAACCTTTTATTTTAAAAGAGTTTCACAATGCTAAAGAGAAAATATTTAAATTATTACCAGATTTAATTTTATTAGATATTAATATTCCTTATATCAATGGAGAATTATTACTCCAGGAAATACGAAAGGAGTCTAATCTTCCAGTTATTATGGTTACTAGTAGAAATACAGAAATAGATGAGGTATTGTCTATCTCTTATGGAGCTGATGATTATATTACTAAACCATATAATCCAACTATTCTGCTTTTAAGAATTGGTGCTATATTTAAAAGAATGGAAAAACCTTCTATAGTAGAGACATATAAAGATTTAAGTATCAATGTTCAAAAAGGAATAATTATCAGAGGTAGTCAGGAAGTGGTTCTTACCAAGAATGAAATGATTATTTTTAACTATTTATTGAATAATCAAAATAGAATCGTTACTCGTGATGAATTAATGACTGATTTGTGGAATAATAATGAATATATTAATGATAATGCTTTAACTGTAAATATTAGTAGATTAAGAACGAAATTAAGAGAAGTTGGCTATGAAGAAATTATTCAGACAAGAAAGGGACAGGGCTATATTTTAGTATGAATTTTAAGGATTATTTTAAAGATAAAATGTTTCTTATTGGAATTTTTATTTTAAGTTTGTTCATTATTTTATTAATGTTACTAGCTTTTAAAGTAGAAAAAAGTCTATTAATTGCTGTTTTGTTAATTTTAGTTGTAACTAATTTTTTGTATGTATTGATTGATTATTATCAAAAGAAAAAATTTTATCGGGAATTATTGAGAAATATTGAATTATTAGAAAAAAGTTATCTAGTATTAGAGGTAATTCAAAAACCCACTTTTTATGAAGGGAAAATATTGTATCAAGCTTTATATGATATTAATAAATCAATGAATGAGTTTGTAAAAACATTAGAATTACAAATGAATGATTTTAAAGAATATATTGAAATGTGGATTCATGAAGTAAAAATTCCTTTGGCTAGTTTAATTTTAATGTTACATAATAATCAAACAGATGATAAAATTTTAAGTGAGCAAATTAGGAGGATTGAAAGCTATTTAGAACAGGTTTTATATTATGTAAGAAGTGAAAATGCAGAAAAAGATTATTTAATTAAGGCGATTAATTTAAATAAGATTATCAATAATGTTGCTTTAAAAAATAAAGATGATCTTCTGGAATACAAAATAGACTTGATAGTAGAGGATATTTCCTGTCAAGTTTTGACTGATTCTAAATGGATAGAGTTTATTTTGAATCAAATTATCAATAATAGTATTAAATATAGACAAGAGAACATTCATTCATATATTAAAATATCTGTAGTGGAAGATGAGCAGCAGGTAACTTTAGTAATTAAAGACAACGGAATAGGAATTCCTGAGACTGATATAGCACGAGTATTTGAAAAGTCATTTACGGGGCAAAATGGTAGAATTAAATCAAGATCGACAGGAATGGGTCTATTTATTGTCCATTCTTTATGTCATAAATTAGGGCATAAAATAAAGATTGAATCTCAAAAAAATAATTACACTAAAGTATTGATTATCTTTTCTAAAAATAAATATTATGATGTGATTAAGTAAAGTAACTTACAAAATTGTAATATAGAGTAATATCGAACAAACGACAACAGAAAATATTTAATCTATTATGGTATGTAAGGAGGAAAAATATGAAAGAAAATATTTTAAAAATATCTCAAATAGAAAAATATTATGGGACTCGATCTTCATTAACAAAAGCTATTGACAATATTTCATTTGAAGTGGACAAAGGAGAGTTTGTTGCCATTATGGGTGCGAGTGGTTCTGGAAAAACAACTCTTTTAAACGTTATTTCGACAATAGATAAAGTAACAAGTGGACATATTTATGTGGCGGGTGAAGATATTACAAAATTAAAAGGAAATCACTTGAATAAATTTAGAAGAGAGGAATTAGGGTTTATCTTTCAAGATTTTAACTTATTAGATACATTAACAGCATATGAAAATATTGCTTTAGCCTTATCTATTCAAAATATCGATATCAAAGAAATAGATCAGCGAATTAAAAGGGTAACAGAAGACTTGGATATTAAGAATGTTTTAAAAAAGTATCCTTATCAAATGAGTGGAGGTCAAAAACAGAGAGTAGCTGCTGCTAGAGCAATTATTACAAATCCTAAATTAGTATTAGCTGATGAACCTACTGGGGCTTTAGATTCTAAGTCTTCAAAAATGTTATTGGAAAGATTTCATTATTTAAATCAAGAATTGACTGCAACAATTCTGATGGTAACTCATGATGCTTTTACGGCTTCTTATGCCTCTCGAGTAATTTTTATTAAGGATGGAAAGATTTTTAATGAGATTAATAAGGGAAATAGTTCTAGAAAAGAATTTTTTGATCAGATTATTGATGTAGTAACTTTACTTGGTGGTGATTTAAATGATGCTCTTTAAACTTTCTTTAAAAAACATTCAAAAAAGTGTAAAAGATTATGCTATTTATTTTTTCACCTTAATACTAGGAGTGGCTATTTTCTATGTTTTTAATGCTATAGATAGTCAAACGGTGATGATGAATGTTTCCAAATCAACATATGATATCATTAAACTGATGAATAATATGTTGGCAGGGGTTAGTGTTTTTGTTTCTTTTATTTTAGGCCTTTTAATTATTTATGCTAGTAGATTTTTGATCAAAAGAAGAAAAAAAGAGTTTGGTATTTATTTGACTTTAGGGATGAGTAAAAGAAAAATATCCTTTATTCTATTTATAGAAACCTTGGTAATTGGTATTATTTCCTTAATAGTTGGTCTGGTAATTGGTTTTATATTATCTCAATTTATGAGTATGTTAGTTGCTAATATGTTTGAGGCTGATATTACTAGATTTCAATTTATTTTTTCGATGAGTGCTTGTATTAAATGCTTGATTTATTTTGGACTGATGTATTTACTGGTAATGATTTTTAATGCAGTAAATATTAGTAAATGTAAATTAATTGATTTATTACATGGTCATAAACATTCAGAAAGAATTAAACTAAAAAATCCTATTTTTTGTACTATTATTTTCATTGTTTTTGCGACTGTTTTAGGAGTTGCTTATTACTTAGTGACAGGAGGTGTCGAGAAGCTTCAAAATGCTAATCAGATATTGATTCCTATGGTTATGGGAGTAGTTTCCACTTTCTTTATTTTCTGGTCATTATCAGGTCTACTTCTTAGAATATTTACCAATATGAAAAAAGTTTATTATAAGGGCTTAAACAGTTTTATTCTAAGGCAATTTAGTAGTAAGATTAATACTACTGTGTTTTCAATGACTATTATTTGTTTAATGTTATTCGTTACAATATGTGTACTTTCTTCATCTTTATCTATAAAAAATTCTATGACTAGTAATCTAGAAGAATTAGCCCCTGTTGATGTTCAATTGACTAAAATTATTGCAACAGATATTGATAAACCAGATATTATTGCTGATTATGATTTATCTATTAAGGAAACTTTGAAAAAAAATGATTATGATATTGATGAAAAATTAAAAGATGTTATTGAGTTTAACATTTATGAAGATGTTACTGTAACTTTGGGAAGGATGTTAGGGGATAGTTTTGCTGAAGTTTCTACTAAATATAAATATTTAGGATATGAAAAATTAGAAAGAATTATTAAGATTAGCGATTATAATAAAATTGCCAAGTTATATGGTAATGAGCAGTATCAGTTAAACGAAAATGAATATATGATTGTTGCTGATTTTAATAGTATGATAGAGATTAGGAATGAGGCATTAAAGAGGAATCAACCATTAGTAATTAGTCATGTTTCTTATTATCCTAAATATCAGGAATGTCAGATAGGATTTATTGAAATTTCCTCAAATCATATTAATGATGGAATTATAATAGTACCAGATAGTGCAGTAGTAGACTTGAATATTGGATATAAGGGTTTATTAGCAAATTATGTGAAGACAGCAAAAGAAGAAAGAAGTAAGTTTGACTTAGAATTACGTGATGTAGTAGATAAAATTTGGGATAATACCAGTTTAATTAGTATCAATACAAAATTGGAAATTGCTGAAGCTAGTATTGGGTTAGGTGGTTTGGTTACTTTTATTGGTCTTTATTTAGGAATTATTTTCTTAATTAGTAGTGCAGCTATTTTGGCATTAAAAGAATTATCAGAAAGTAGTGATAATAAAGAAAGATTTAGAATGTTAAGAAAAATAGGAACAGATGAGAAAATGATTCATCAAGCTTTATTTAGGCAGATAGCTATTTTCTTCATGTTTCCTCTAGTAATTGCAATTATTCATTCAATTTTTGGCATAATGTTTTGTAATACTATATTAGAAACTTTTGGAAACGATCAGTTATTACCATCTATTATTATGACGGCAGTATTTATTGTAATTATTTATGGAGGTTATTTCCTAATTACCTATGTTTGTAGTAAAAATATTATTAAAGATCGATAATTTGATGAATATGCAAGACTTTTTAGAAGTTATTCAAGATATTTTTTTGATCTTATTACCATTTATGATTCTATTTACTATTTTTATATTATTTGCCAGTATAAAGAGAAAGGATGAAAGTTAGGTTAAAACTAATCTTTTCTCCTAAAGAATTGTTTTATTAAAACAGCAATTATCCTTTTTCTTTTAATTGCTGTTTTCTATTTTGTACTATTTATTAATGAATTTTAATTATAGAGACTCATTTTATTTGATGTTAGAAGGAAGTAATTGAAAAATCATGATTTTATTTCGTTCTAGTTAGTATTGTTCTTTCATTTTACTTTATTTATAAGTTTATATTTTTAAAACTTAATATATTTGTATTATTGCTCAAAAAGAAAAATTTAAAAAGAAATCAGCTTTTTTCTTTTCTTATTTAAAAAATGTTAACGATAGTTGACAAAATTCTTCTTAAAGTTGGTAGAATGCAACTGAAAAAAATAGTAGAATTTTAGGTGAGGAGAGAAAAAAATGAATTTTGGTGAAAAAGTTGTATGATCTTAGAAAAAGAAAAAATTATCTCAGAAAGAGGTTTTAGAAATATTATATGTTGTGAGTTGAACAGTCTTAAAGGGGGAAAATCAAAATACATTATGTTTTGAGAAGATGGTACTATTATAAGAGTTATGTAGGAATATCAATAGATCAATTACTAGTTCGTTGTCAATTGTTAATAGATAAGATAGAGGAAAGTATTATAGATTAAATGTAGTTAGGGAGTGTAGTATGGAAGGAAAAAGATTAAAAAGTATATTTAAAGTGATAACTGTTATAGTAACAATGTTGCTTTTAATTTTTATTGTTTATGCTTTGAAATTAGGGATTTTTGAGGATAAGAATATTTTGGTTCAATATATTCAACAATTAGGTATATTTGCGCCAATATTTTTTCTTTTTTTACAAGCTATTCAAGTGGTTTTTCCTGTGATACCAGGAGGAGCTAGTTGTCTTGCAGGGGTTTTAGCATTTGGAGCTGTTATGGGCTTTATTTATAATTATATTGGTTTAGTTATAGGCTCGATTATTTCTTTTATTCTTTCTAGGAAATATGGGATTCAATTAGTCAAAAAAATATTTAAAGAGGAAACACTTAATCAGTATTTAAGTTATATTCAAACAAATAAGTTTGATAAAATTTTCTTTTTAGGAATTTTTCTACCAGGATTTCCTGATGATTTGTTATGTTATATTGCGGGAGTTAGTAAAATGAGTTTAAGGAAGTTTATTTTTATTATTTTATTAGGAAAACCATTTGCTTTACTTTTTTATAGTTTCTTTATTGAATTGTTTTAAGATTAGAAGATTTGAATTATTTCTAAAATATAATTAGAAAATATTGAAAAAAGTATGATATAATATAGTCATTCATTTATTATTTGTTACTAGTTAGTAAGATGGTTGATGTCAATAAGTGAAAAAGTTAAATGGTTAAGTAAAGGAGAAAAAATGAAGAATTTTAGTAAAATTTTGTGGGGATTGGTTTTTGTCTTAATAGGAGTTGTGATAGCTACTAATAGTTTTGGTTTGACTAATATTGATATTTTTTTTGAAGGATGGTGGACTTTATTTATTATTGTTCCTTCATTTATTAGTTTGTTTGATACACATGAAGGAAAGATGGGAAATCTAGTTGTTTTTATTATTGGACTTCTTTTATTACTAGCAGCAAGAGGGGTTATTGATTTTGAAGTGATTGTAAAAATGATTGTACCACTTATCTTTATTGCAATAGGGTTATCGATGATTTTTAATAGCACAATTAAAAGTACAATTTCTAAAAAGGTAAAAGAAGGAAAAGGAAATGGTTTAGAAACAATTGTTGCTACATTCTCAGAACAGAGAATTAATAAAGATAATGAGAAATTTAAAGGTGCTAATCTTGACTCAGTTTTTGGAAATATTGTATTAGATTTAAGAAAGGCTAAACTAGAAGATGAAATGGTTATTGATGCTAGCGCTATTTTTGGAGGAGCAGTTATTTTGGTGCCACATGATGTTAATATCAAAGTTAAAGCAACTCCGATTTTTGGAGGCGTTTCTAATAGTGCTTTAAATTCAACAGAATCTAAGAAAACAATTTATATAGAAGCTTTTTGTATGTTTGGAGGAATTGAGATAAAATGACAGAAATACAAAAAATTATTAAGGCATTTGCTATTTTTTTAGCGATATTTATTATCGTTAGTATTGCTGGTTCTTTTATGCTAGTGCTTGGTCTTTTTACAGATCTTCATATTGGAGAACGTCAAAAAAGTAGAAATTTTTCAGAAATTTATCAAAATATTCAAAATGTTGATGTAGATTTAACTAAATCCAATATTAGAATTCAAGAAGGAACGGTTTGGAAAGTAGAAGCAAATGGTATTGATCAAGGGTTCTCTGTTCAAAAAAAAGGAAACACTTTAGAAATTGAAGAAAAGAAAAAATGGCTTTTTGGTCACCATCAAAAGGGAGAAATAACTATTTATGTACCTAGAGGTGAGATGGGTGATTTAGATATAGATGGTGGTATTGGAGAAATAGAACTTGATGGTATTATGGCTAATCAACTAGATATAGATTGTGGTGTAGGTTATCTTAAAATACTTAACTCTAAATTTTTAACAACAGCAATTGATAGTGGTGTAGGTAAAACTGAAATTAGGTCTTCGGTCTTAAATCATTTAGATATAGATGGTGGAGTTGGTAAGATTGATATTGAAGCTTATATTACAGGAGTTAATAAAATTGAGTGTGGTGTAGGAGAAATTAGTATTATGCTACTAGGAGAAGAGAAAGATTATACAATTTTTGCCGAAAAAGGTTTAGGGAATGTTACTATTAATGGTCAACAATATTCTAACCAAACTGTTTATGGAAGTGGTAGTCATAAAATAGAAGTAGAGGGTGGAATTGGAAAACTTGAATTAAATTTTAAAAAGTAAAGTCTTTTAATAGGATCATTATTATAACAAAAGGTAACAGTTCTAGTTTTATATGTGAAGGTTTTGTACCAATAGGAGTTTTAAATATGTTGGGAAAGAAAGGTAAAATTTATCTTTCTTTTCTTTTGTAAATTTTTGTTATTCCAAAAAATTATAGTAAAAATAAAATGGAAGAATTGTGCTATAATATAAATAACAAATAATAAAGGAGGTTGTTTGATGGAATTAAAAAAATTATTTGGATATGAAGGGAAAACTGTTGTGATTACGGGAGCGGCCTCAGGAATGAGTAGAGCTGCAACAGAATTGCTTTTAGAATTAGGTGCTAATGTTTATGCAATTGATATTAATTCGATTGATTTACCAGTTATGAAAGCATATCAAGCGGATTTAAGTAAAAAAGAGGAAATTGATCAAGTACTTGCTGATTTACCTGAAAAAATAGATGCTTTATTTTTATGTCATGGTATTGCTCATTTTAAGGGAAAAGAACTATTAGTTCAAAAAGTAAATTTTTATAGTCAAAAATACATGACAGAGAAATTACTTTCTAAAATAGCAGATCACGGTTCGGTAACTTATATTTCTTCAGTTGGAGGTTTTGGATGGGAGCAGGTATATGACAAAGCGGTGGAACTTATTAATTTACCTACATGGGAAGAGGCAATGAAATGGTATGATGAACATCCAGAACTTATTTCAAATGCTTATGTTTTTGCTAAACAATGTCTGGCTTCTTATGTAACTTATAAATGTATGTCTAAAGAATTTATTGATAGAAGAATTAGACTTAATGCTATTAATCCAGGAGATACTACCACAGGCTTAACGGAAGACTTTAATCGTTCTACTAGTCCTAATGGGAATGTAAAAGAAGGTGAAGAGATAATTTCTAATATCTTTTTAAAAAGTTGGAATGGATATGCAGCAGAAGCCAAAGAGATGGGTTATCCTATGGTTGTAGTTGGTAGCGATATTTGCTCTTATATGTCTGGGCAACTCATTTATATCGATTTTGGTTTAACTTCTAGTTGGACTAGTGGGGCACTATTACAAAAAAGTCAAAAGACTATTGAGGAAATATCAGAAGAGGCTAATACTTAATTTTTGTTTTGTAGATTTTAATATCTACTTTTTTATTTTAAAGAGGTGACTTTATCTTGTACAATATTCATGATATAATTGGGATAAATAGATGAAAAATTTTAATAAAGGAAAGTAAAGGGAATGAGTTTGATGGATCAAGGAAACATAGGTAATAAAATTAAGGAAATCAGAAGAAAACAAAATTTAACTCAACGAGAATTTGCCCAAAAATTTGGTGTAACTTATCAGGCGGTGTCAAAGTGGGAAAATAATAAAAATATTCCAGATATCATGATTTTAAGAAAAATATGTGATACTTATCAACTTGATATTAATGAACTTTTATCAGTTAATGTTCAGAAAGAAGAGAAAAAAAATAAAGATATGAAGAAAATAATATCTCTAGTTTTTATTTTTTTTGGTTTAGTCTTGATAGTAATCTTTTCTTTTCATAGAGAAAATAATTTTGAATTAAGAGAGTTATCTGCTAACTGTAAAAACTTTACGATAACAGGAAGTATTGCTTATAATAAAAATAAAACAGCAATTCATATATCTAATATAAACTATTGTGGTAAAAAAGATACTAATATTTATAAAAATATGAAATGTACTCTTTATGAAAAAAATCAAAATAGTAAAATTAAAATAGATGATTACGTATATGAAAAAATTGGAGGAGCGACAATAGAGGAGTTATTGAAAAATATTAAGTTTAATGTTCATGATTATGTGAAAACTTGTAAATCTTATACTGAGAATAGTCTAGAGTTAGAAATCAATGCAATTAACCAGAAAAATCAAACAATAACTTATAAGATTCCCTTAAAGTTAGAGGATGGTTGTGTCGAACCATAAATTCAACCTTAAGTTGAGCAATTCAACTATAGTTTTATTGTTTATTTTTTTGATTGTAGTTAAACTGAAGTAGTGGAGGAAGTAGTATATGAAGAAAAAAATAATGACTATAGGAATATTTATAATAGCAGCAGTTGCTATTGCGGGGGTAATTTTCTTGGATGATGATAAAGGAGAAAAAAACAATCATATTAGTGAGCATGAAAAATTTAGTAAGGAATATGAAGAATTAACAGAAGATAATGTTTATACTTATAAAAGTATGAATGAAGTGATTAAAATTTTGGAACATGGAACAGGTGTTGTTTATTTAGGTTTTCCAGAGTGTCCATGGTGTCAGAGATACGTTGTCTATTTAAATGAAGTAGCCAAAGCAGAAGAGTTAGAAGATATATATTATTATAACATTAAAGAAGCTAGAGAAAAAAATACAGAAGGTTATCAGAAACTAGTTGCTCTTTTAGAAGAAAATTTACAATATGATAAAGAAGGAAATAGGCGAATTTATGCTCCTAGTATTATTGCGGTTAAAAATGGAAAAATCGTTGGTTTTGATGATGAGACGGCATATGATACCAAAGGATTTAAAGAACCAGAGGAATATTGGACAAAAGAAGAAGTTAAAGAGTTAAAGAAGAAGTTAACTAAAATGATCAAAGAAGTGAATGTTTCTATGTGTACTGATTGTAATAAGTAATATAAACTTTGTTTAACAAAATGAGGATGAGTCTCTTAAAATAAAAAAGAGTGTAATTTTCAATGAGGTGATTAAATTATGAAACAAGTAGTTTTGGTAACTGGGAGTTCCTGTGGAATTGGAAAAGCGACAGTCATAGAGTTTGCTAAAAGAGGTTATCAAGTTGTCATAAATTATTTAAGGGGGGAAGATGAGGCTATAATTTTAAAAGAGTATATTAAAGAGAACTATTCTATCAATGCCATGTTAATTAGAGCAGATATTAGGAAGGAAGAGGAAATAAAGAAGATGGTTTCTCAAGTTATCAAAAGATTTGGCAAAATAGATTGTTTAGTAAATAATGCAGGTATTGCCATGGATAAAGAGTTTTTTGATCGAACAGTAGAAGATTTTGAGGATACTTTAAGAACTAATTTAATAGGCCCTTTTTTAGCAAGTAAATATGTAGGAAGAGAAATGTTAAAGAATAAACAAGGAAGAATTATTAATGTTTCTAGTACAAATGGAATAAATACTTTTTTTCCAACTAGTATTGATTATGATGCTTCTAAAGCAGCACTTATTAATTTAACTCATAATTTGGCTATCCAATTTGCTCCTTATGTTCATGTCAATGCAGTGGCACCTGGTTGGGTAAATACAGATATGAATAAAGATTTACCTCAGAACTTGATAGAGGAGGAAACGGAAAAAATTTATTTAAAACGATTTGCTGATCCAGAACAAATTGCTACAGTAATTGCCTTTTTAGCTAGCAGTGATGCTGATTATATTAATAGTGAAGTAATTAAGGTTGATGGCGGTTATTAGAAAGTAAGAAAAAATTCTTACTTTTTTTGTGCCTTTAAATTTTCAGTTAGAGAATTATAAATTTATTTTCTATTACTATATTAAATAAAATAGAGCGACCATAAGAAAATGTAATAGTATTGACAAAAGTTATATACTGTTATAATATGATTATAACAGTTAAGGAGGTCGTATGAAAATTATTATTAGTAATAGTAGTAGTGTCCCGATCTATGAACAAATAAAACAAGAAATTATTAATCAAATTATAACTGGAGAATTAAGAGAGGATGAAGCTCTACCTTCTATTAGATCTTTAGCTAAGGATATTCGGATTAGTGTTATGACAATTAAGAAGGCTTATGATGAGTTGGAAAGAGAGGGATATATTGTTACTAGACAGGGTAAAGGCAGTTTTATCGCTTCAAAAAATTTAGAGTTGATTAGAGAACAATTGCAAAGAGAAATAGAGGAATATATGATTAGAATTATCGAATTGTCAGCTAAATGCAATATTTCTAAAAAGGAAATAGTGGATTTATTCCAATTTATGATGGAAGGAGAGGGAAAATGAAAAATGCTATTGAAATAAAGAATGTGATTAAAAAATATGATATGAAGTTTCAGTTAGGAGAACTTAATCTTAATATACCAAGTGGTATGATTACAGGTTTAATAGGCGAAAATGGAGCTGGAAAAACGACTTTGATTAAAGTTATATTAAACCTTTTAACTCTTGATGAGGGAGAAATTAAGATTTTTGATAAAGATTCTAGACAACAGGAAAATGAGATAAAAGAGGATATCGGAGTAGTATTAGACAATATGTTTTTTCCAGAAATTTTGACTCCTAAAGATGTTAATGCTTGTATGAGAGAAATTTATAAACATTGGGATAGCGAATTATTTTATAAATATTTAGAAAGATTTCAGTTGCCAACAAATAAACTGATTAAAACTTTATCTAAAGGAATGAGAAAAAAATTAGAAATTGCAACAGCTTTAGCTCATCATCCTAAACTTTTAATATTAGATGAGGCAACTAGTGGTTTGGATCCTATTGCTAGGGCAGATGTTTTAGAGGTTTTTCAAGAGTTTATTCAAGATGAAAGCAATACTATTTTATTTTCTACTCATATTACTACCGACTTAGAAAGTATAGCTGATTATATTGTTTTTATTGATCAAGGTCAAGTTTTATTAAATGAAGCAAGAGATGAGATTATGGATCAATATGGAGTTTTAAGATGTGATATAAAAGAGATGAGTAAAATAGATAAGGAAGATATTATGTATATGAAAAAGAATAAATATAATATGGAAATTTTAGTAAAAAATAGAAGTGAACTTCGTAAGAAATATCAAGATTTTGTAATTGATAAAATCACTTTGGAAGAGTTGATGTTGTTAATGATAAAGGGGGAAAAATAATGTTTGGTTATGTGAAAAAAGATCTTTTAATGATTAAAAGAAACTTAAAATCAATGCTCTTTATTTCAATTATCTTTGGTCTAATGGCGATGGAGCAAAATAATGAATTTTCTTTTTTTCCTATATTTGTTAGTATCATGCTGTCAATTTCGACCTTTAGTTATGATGAGTATAATCATTGGAATAATTATGCCATGACTCTTCCCAATGGAAGGAAAAATATGATCAAAGCCAAATATCTAACTGCTTTTCTTCTTGCCATCATGGCATCTATTATTTCCATAATCTTTTTTATTGGTACCGGAATTTTGCATCAACATCTTGAACTAGTTGAAATTATTCCAGAATTATTGATTTGTTTTGCCAGCA
Organism: uncultured Clostridia bacterium; assembly: GCA_948433435.1. Lineage (GTDB taxonomy): Bacteria > Bacillota_I > Bacilli_A > RF39 > UBA660 > UBA2730. Next base: position 18,547 of record CAOJDX010000013.1, on the reverse strand, counting down.
TAGGAGTTGTTATTGCCGTGATGTATCCTATTATTTTTAAATATGGGGTAGAAAAAGGGCGACTTGGTATTTTTGTAGCCATTATTTTATTGGTAGCAATTACTAATTTATTGATTCAAAAAATAAATATCTCTATTCCTAAAAACTTGTTTTTATTTTTTAATCATTATTACTTAGTAATAGTGCCTATTGTTATGTTTGTTGTATTATTTTTCTCTTATCGAATCACAATTTTTATTTGTATGAAAAAAGAATATTAAAGAATTTTTTTGTAGAAATTGAGTTAGTGAGAAAAATTAGAAGAATTAGAAAGTAGAAAGATAGATTCATTATCAAAAAACTCATTTCCATTTTTTAAGAAATGAGTTTTATAGATTAAGTATGACTCTTCTTAGATAAATTGTTTTAAATAAAAGTATAATTTTAGTAGTAAAAATAGCAGAGATATATCACATAAAATATGAAAATATAGTAAAAGCTATAAATGATTTTCAGTCAATAGATGGCAGATTTAGAGTGCTTCAAAATATTGATTATAGCATTATTGTTATCGACGATACCTATAATTCCTGTTTTGAATCTGTAATAACTTTTCTTGAAGATTCAAATAATATGTCGAGCTACAGAAAAATTGCTGTTTTGGGAACAATTGGATTTGGAGCGAATGGAAAGGACGATACTTCCAGAGTTCATGAACAAGTTAAAGATTTGAAATTTGATTATTTATACCTAATAGGAGATTATACTAAGCCTATATATAGGAGCCTTAAAATATTTTTCTTAACAAAATATAAAAAGATTCAAAGATAAAACTTTCCTATTGCGAGTACTGATTGATATTTTGGATAAAGATGACGAAAGATGCTGGAATACAAGAACTTGAACAGATTGTTTATCAACTTAGAGAGAAATATAATTTAAATTAAGTCTATTATAAGAGAAAATAGTAAATTGATTTTAAATAATTATTTTGATTATTTTTAATTTAGAGATTTTTACATATAATAAAAGAGAAGATTGAGGAGAGGGAATATGTGTACATGTATTACTTTTAGGACTAAAGATAATTATTTTGGACGTAATTTAGATTTGGAATATAGATTTAATGAAAAGGTGGTAATTACTCCTAGAAATTATCCTTTTACTTTAAAGGCAGGAGGTCTTTTTAATACGAAGTATGCCATGATAGGAGTGGCTACGGTAATTGATGATTATCCTTTATATGCAGAGGCGACTAATGAAAAGGGATTATCAATAGCAGGTTTGCAGTTTCCAGATAATGCACATTATAATCCTATTAATTTAGATAAAATCAATATTACTCCTTATGAATTGATTCCATGGCTTTTGGGTGTTTTTTCTAGTGTTGAAGAGTTAAAGGTAGAGTTAGAAAGCTTGAATATTTTTAGTATGCCTTTTAAGGATGATATTCCTTTATCTCCTCTACACTGGATGATTAGTGATGAAGAGGAATGTATTGTCTTGGAGGCAGTAGAGAGTGGTTTGAAAGTTTATGATAATCCTATAGGAGTATTAACAAATAATCCTCCATTTCTGTATCATCAAACTAATATTAATAATTATATTAATTTAACTCCTGATATGATTAATAATCGTTTTTCTAGTAAAGTTGACTTGTCTGCTTATGGCTTGGGAATGGGAGCGATAGGGTTACCAGGTGATAATTCCCCTTCATCTAGATTTGTACGAGCGGCATTTACTAAATTAAATTCCGTTTGTGGAGATAACGAAGAATGTTCTGTATCACAATTTTTTCATATTTTAGATTCTGTTTTGGTTGTAAAAGGAACTACAATGACAACTGATAAAAAATGGAATATTACGACTTATTCTTGCTGTTGTAATACGACGAAAGGTATTTATTATTATAAAACTTATAACAATAGTCAGATAACAGCAATTAGAATGACTGAAGAAAATAAAAATAGTTATCAATTAAGTATTTTTGATTTGGAAGAACATCAACAAATTAAGTATATTAATTAGATTTATTAGTCAGTTTTGGAAATTATATGTAATTTTATTGTATAGAAATACATTGTTTTTCAAGATAGTGGTGTGTTAAAATAAAGATAGAAGATGAAGTGAAAAAGGAGAAATATATGGAAAAAGCTAAGGTTTATTTTACTAAAAAAATAGAAGGACAAAGTTTAGTTGAACTTTATGAAAAATTAGGAATTTCATTACCTGGTAGAGTAGCTGTGAAATTACATTCTGGAGAAGAGGGTAATCAAAATTATATGAAGCCAGAATTTGTAAAAGATATCATTGAGTATGTAGATGGAGTAGTGGTAGAATGTAATACAGCTTACGAAGGGGCTCGTGATACGACAGAAAAGCATATGGAATTGATGAAGAAGCATGGTTGGAGCGAACACTTTACAGTGGATATTTTAGACAGTGAGCAAGATGAAGTTTTAGAAAATGCAAGTGGGGAAGTTATTCAGAAAAATTTTGTTGGTGCTAAGATGAAAAATTATGATTCTATGTTAGTATTGTCTCACTTTAAGGGACATCCAATGGGAGGTTTTGGTGGTGCAATTAAAAATCTTTCAATTGGGCTTGCTTCTAGTAAGGGGAAAAGATATATTCATACATCTGGTGCAGAAAATGCTAGTTTTGAGGATATGTTTACGGCTGACCATGATTCTTTTTTAAAGTCTATGGCTGATTCTGCCAAAACTATTACTGATTTTTATCAAGATAAAATTGTTTATATTAATGCTATGGTTAATATGTCTGTTGATTGTGATTGTTGTCAAGTCGCTGAAGATCCATGTATGCAGGATATTGGATTATTAGCATCTACTGATCCAGTGGCATTAGATCAGGTATGTATTGATTTAGTATATCGTTCAGAAGATCCAGGAAGGGATAAGCTAGTTGAAAGAATAGAATCTCGTAATGGTCTTTTAACAATAGATAGTGCAGAAAGACAAGGTATGGGTTCTAGGGAGTATGAATTAATATCTATTGATTAATATTTAACAAATCTAACTGATTTGTTTTTTTATGTATTTTGTGCAGTTTTTTAGTGTTATATAAAATGTATTAACTAATTAAACCTTTCTATATTGTAAGGTTGTTGTTGTGAATTTGTGTTATAATCTATTCAGAGGTGATACAATGTCTAGAAAAAGAGTAACTCAGATAATGCCGTTTTTATTGCCACTTAGGATATGGCAAAGAAATGTAGTTTATCAGCTAAAAATGTTTTTCGATAAAAATAAATATGCAAAAACAAGTGATGAGTTGTTACCATACGAGGTATGTCATACAAAAACACTGATGATCAATGAAAATAGTGGACAAGATATAATCTATCAAAAAAATAAGGTTGACAACTTGAAAATTATTAGTAAGACGATGAATAAAATTATCATTTTGCCCAACGAAACCTTTTCATTTTACTATTTAGCAAAACATAGTCAAAAATACGGAACTTATAAAGAGGGATTAGTTCTAGTTGATAATAAAATAGTTCCTAGGAAGGGTGGAGGAATATGTCATTTAAGTAATTTATTATATTATAGTTTTTTAATGAGTCCGTTGACGATTGTAGAAAGACATGGTCATAAAACTAAATCATTTCCCAATCCTGATCAAGATTCTTTAGAAGGAGTGGATGCTACTATTAATATGGGGTGGTTAGATTTAAAAGTGCGAAATGATACAGATGCGGTTTATCAAATCGTAATTGATTTTGATGATCAATATATGTATGCTAAGATTTTATCTAATCAAAATTTTAAAGAAGAGTGGCACATTATTAATGAGAATTTTAGATATATTAGGAAAAACAATAAAATATACGAAAGTGTAGCAGTAGTTAAAATAACAAAAAATAGAAAGACGGGAAAAATTATTAAAAAAGAAAAATTGTATGATGAAGTAGTGGAAGTTAATTATGAATTGGCTGAGGATGTAGTGATAGAAAACAATTAAAACTTTTTAGAGGAGATGGTAGTTATGGAAAAACAGAATGCCATTAATATGGATATATGTCGCTTGTTAGCAGCTTTTATGATTGTTGCCATTCATGTGTATCCTTTTGAAACTATTAGTCCGCGGCTAGATTACTTTTTTACTCGTGTCATTTTTAGAATTGCGGTACCATTTTTTTTAATGTTAACTGGTTACTTTTTAATTCCTAAAATGTTAAAAGATAAGCGGATTTTAATCAGGTATACTAAAAAAATAGTGAAGTTATATATGATTAGTATGTTAATTTATTTACCACTTAATATTTATATGGGTTACTTTCATCAGTTCAGTCTTTTCAATTTTATTAAAGATATTTTCTTTGATGGAACATTTTATCATTTATGGTATTTTCCAGCTTTACTATTAGGATTATGGCTTAACTATGCTATCCTTACGAAGGAAAAGCAAAAGATTAGTTTTCTCTTAATTTTACTATTATTTTTAATTGGTCTTTTGGGAGATAGTTATTATGGGGTTATTAGTAAAATTTCTGTGTTAAGATCTTTTTATGATTGTTTATTTTATTTTTTTGATTATACAAGAAATGGTTTCTTTTATATTCCAATATTTTTATATATAGGGTATGTTATTTATTGTACAGATAGAACTTTATCAGTAAAGAAAAATTTTTCTTTATTGCTTGTGAGTCTTATTTTAATGGGGATTGAGGGAATGATTTTATATCAGTTCAAAATTCCGCGACATACCAGTATGTATTTCTTTTTAATTCCTACTGCATATTTTTTGTTTAGTTTCTTAAGAGAAAGAGAATGGAAAAGAAATAAGAAGGTCTGTCACATGGCTACTTGGCTGTATATATTGCATCCTCTATTCATTGTACTTATTCGTTTTCTTTTTAAGATTTTTCGTTTACAAGTAATAATCGAGAATAGTCTTATTTATTATTTTATTGTTGTCTTGTCAACACTAATATTTATTTGTATAATAGAGAAAATCATAAAAAGGAGAGAGTAAAATGATTATTCAAGCAAAATGTAGTACATATAAGTTTCAAATCAACAGTTTTATTATTAGCTGTTCATAGATTAAGAAAAATAAATAGGTTTATTGAAAAATGGAAAAAGAAAAAATAGATTTATTAACTATTCCTAATATTGGAAAAAAAACAAAAAAGTCTTTATTCAATATTGGAATAACTTGTGTTCAAGAACTAAAGGGAAAAGATCCAGAAAAACTTTATCAAAAAGATTGCCATAAAAAAGGCTTTCAAGAAGATCGTTGTCAGTTATATCTTTTTAGAATGGCAGTATATTATGCTGAAAACGAAAAGCATGATCCAGAAAAATTAAAATGGTGGTATTGGAAGGATAAAAAATAGATTATTTAAGAAAATGATGAAAATAAATATTTAATTATAATAAAAGAGGAGATTTAGATGCTAAAGGAACGTGTTGCGATTATTACAGGGGGAACAAGGGGAATTGGATTCGCTACGGCAAAAAAGTTTTTAGAGCAGGGAGCGAAAGTTGCATTATTAGGTTCTCGAGAGGATACAGTAATGAAAGCTATTAGTGAATTAAAACAGGAAAATGAAAATTATGAGGTACTAGGATTTTATCCTAATTTAACTCAGGAAGAGGAAGTTAAAAATACATTTGAGGAAGTTAAAAATAAGTTTGGACATATTGATATTCTGGTTAATAATGCTGGGACTTCTTCTAAAACAACAATAGAAGATTACACTGAGGAAGAGTATGATAAGTTATGTGACTTAAATATCAAAGCTGTTTTTATTTGTTCAAAAGTAGCTATTCCTTATTTAAAAGAAAGTAAAGGGGTTATTTTGAATACCAGTTCAATGGTTAGTATTTATGGGCAACCATCAGGAGTTATGTATCCTACAAGTAAATTTGCAGTCAATGGAATGACTAAATCTTTAGCTCGAGAATTAGCAAAATATGGAATAAGAGTGAATGCTGTTGCCCCAGGAATCACTAAAACTGATATGGTTAAAAATTTATCAAAAGAAGTGATCGAACCTTTAATTCAGACTATTCCACTAGGAAGAATTGGGGAACCTGAAGATATTGCTAATGCATTTTTGTTTTTAGCGAGTGATATGGCTAGTTATATAACAGGAGTTATTTTATCTGTTGATGGAGCGGCCAGAGTTTAAGAAAATTATTTTGTATATTTATTAAAAATAGACTTTTTTCAATATTATTTAATAGATATTATATTACTTTAATTAATTCTTTAGTTGAGTTAGATAAATAATTTCTATTTATGGTGTTAAAATTAGTAAAAAATATTAAAATATTAATTTTTTAAAGTAAATCAATGAAAGTGTATGATTTACTTTTTTAGTAGAGTTGTAATTAATATTGTTTTACAAATTAATAAGATTAAAAAGTAAGATTTAATTATTTTGAACTTTACATATACCCTCCAGGGGTATATAATAGGGTTGGTGATTAGATGAAGGTAACGGACCTAAAAAAAACATATCGTTCGGAGGAAATGACAAAAAAGTTAACAAAAAGAATTAATATTATAGAAGGGCAAGTAAAGGGAATTAAACAGATGGTTATTGATGATCGATATTGTGGTGATATTTTAATTCAAGTAGCTGCTATAAATAGGGCTTTAAAAAGTTTAAGTAATGAAATTTTAAAAAATCATTTAACTACTTGTGTAGTAGAAGATATAAAAAATGAAAAGTTAGAAGTAATAGATGAAGTAATTGATTTATTTAACAAAATAAAATAACTATGGAGAGTGTAGAAAATGGCAAAGGTGATTTTAAATATTGGAGGAATGAGTTGTAGTGCTTGTTCTGCAGGGTTAGAAAAGTATTTAAAAAAGCAGTTGGGAATTAAGAATGTTACTGTTAATTTAGTATTAGCTCAAGCGATGATTGAATATGAGGAAAGTATTTCTGTTGCGAAAATTAGTGATTACATTAAAGAGGCGGGCTTTAAAAATTTAGGTGTTTATGATAGCAGGCAAATGACAGAAGAGAGGCAAAAAAATGATGGACAATTTATCTTTGCAGCAATTTTAGCAGGACTTACTTTATATATTTCTATGGCTCATATGATTTATTTACCAATTATTCCTTTTTTAAATATGCATATGTATCCTTTGAGATATGCAATCACTTTGGGAATTCTTAGTATTGCTTTTATTATATATGGTTTTGATATTTTAAAAAGCGGATATCAAAATTTTGTTCATAGAACACCAAATATGGATACTTTAGTTTCCATTGGTGTAGGAGCTAGTTTTACTTATAGTATTTTTAGCACAATAATGATTAGTAATCGTCAATTATCTTATGTTAATCATTTATATTTTGAGTCTATTGTTATGGTTATCTTTTTTATTAAACTTGGAAGACTTATTGATTTAAAAAGTAAGGAAAAGACTAAAGAAGCAATTAAAGAACTAGTTCAAATAACTCCCAATTATGCTCTTTTAAAAACAGGGAAAGGTGAAAAAAAAGTTACTTTAGATACAATTAAGAAAGGTGATATTTTAATTGCAAAGCCAGGAATGAAAGTAGCGGTTGATGGAATCGTTGTAAAAGGAAATGGACACTTTGATGAGTCTTTTATTACAGGTGAAGCTATACCTGTGAAAAAAGAAGTAACCTGTCAGGTAGTTGCTGGAAGTATTAATTATGATTGTTATATAGAGTATAAAGCTGAAAGAATTGGAAAAGAATCCACGATCTCAGAAATTGTTCGATTAGTCGTGGAGGCGACTAATACAAAGGCACCTATTTCCGGAATAGCAGATAAGGTATGTAACTATTTTGTTCCTTTTATTATAGTCAGTGCTATATTAACATTAGGAGGTTATTTGTTGTTAGGTTATGAACTGGAAAGGGCACTTAATTCTTTTGTTAGTGTACTGGTGATTGCTTGCCCTTGTGCTCTAGGTTTAGCTACCCCTCTTGCAATTGTTGTTAGTGAAGGGTTATGTGCTAAAAATGGTATCTTAGTAAAGAGCAGTGAAGTGTTAGAAAATGCTCACAAAATAGATACTGTTGTTTTTGACAAAACGGGAACTTTAACTTATGGAAATTTAAAAATTTCTCAGGTATATAATTATAGTCAGTATTCAGATAGTCAATTGTTAGCGATTGTTACTAGTATAGAGAAAAAATGTTCACATCCGATTAGTAAAGCTTTTCTTCAATATGCTGTCGAAAATGATTTATCTTTCCAAGAAGTTAAGAACTTTCAAAATATGGCAGGAATTGGCTTACGGGGAGTTATTGCTCAGAAAGATATTTATATTGGTAGTGATAAATTATTTACAACACTTAATTTGAAAAATACTAAGAAAAAGGACGAAAGTCAATTACTAGAACAGGGAAATAGTATAGTATATGTAATAGAAAATCAACAAATCATAGGATTGATTGGAGTTAGTGATGTGGTCAGAGATTCTGCAAGAGAAGTAGTTCAACTCCTTCAAAAAAAGCATAAGAAAGTGCTTATGTTGACTGGGGATAATGAAAAGGTTGCTCAGAAAATATCTAGTAATATTGGGATTGAAAAAGTTATAGCTAATGTTATGCCTAAGGAGAAAACGGAAGTTGTTCGCCGTTTAATGCAAGATGGTGGAAAAGTGATGATGATTGGTGATGGTATTAATGATGCTCCTTCTTTAGCAATGGCCGATATTGGAGTAAGTATTAGTAGTGGTACCGATATTGCTACTTCTTCTGCTGATGTTATTTTGATGACTAATAATTTAGTAAGAATAGTAGATCTTATAACAATTAGTACTAAAACAATAACTAATATTAAGCAAAATCTTTTTTGGGCTTTTTTCTATAATATATGTATGATTCCTATAGCAATAGGGCTTTTTCACCCCTTTCATTTTATGATGAATCCTATGGTTGCTAGTTGTGCTATGACTATTAGTAGCATTATGGTAATGATTAATACATTAAGATTAAGAAAAATTCAATTAGAAAAGAGGAATTAAATGTTAGGAAAAAAGATTAAAAAAATCATTTATCTTGAAGGTCTTAATTGTCAACATTGTGTGAAAAGGATAGAAAATATATTGAAGGAAATTGATGTAGTGGTAAGGGTGAAAGTCAATTTAGAAAAACAGGAATGTATAGTTTATTTAAAAGAAAATATTGAACATTCTATTATAATCAAGAAAATAGAGTCTTTAGGATTTCAAGTAGGAGAGATTAAAAATATTTAAGGATGGTAGTAAATGATTTTAAATGTCAGTGGAAGAACAGATATTGTAGCTTTTTATGCTTCTTGGTTTATGAGACGTTATCAAGAAGGATATGTAGATGTCAGGAATCCTTTCTATCCTAAATTAGTAAGTCGTATTTATTTTGAAGATGTAGATGCTATCTTATTTTGTACAAAAAATCCTATTCCTATTTTAAAATATTTAAAAGAGATTAAGAAGCCTATTATATTTCATGTTACTTTGACTTCTTATCAGAAGGACATTGAACCCAATGTTCCATCTAAAAAAGAAATTATAGAGGCTATTAAAGAATTATCTTCTTTGGTAGGAATCGATCAGTTATATGTTCGTTATGATCCTATTTTGATTAGTCCCAAATATACTGTAGAATATCACATAAGAGCATTTGAAAGATTATGTCAATTATTAAAGGGTTATGTAAAAACGATCATTGTCTCTTTTATGGATGATTATCAAAATGTTCGAAAAAATAGTTATATTTTAAAGCATAGAAGTTTTACTGAAATAGATTATCAGATGATTGGAAAACATTTTAGTACAATTGCACAGAATAATGGTATGGTCGTTCAAACGTGTTGTGAAGAAAGAAATCTAGTAGAATTTGGGTTTCAAAAGAATGATTGTCTTTCTCATGAGGTGGCTTTTCATCTAACGGGAAAAAGTTATCCTAAATGGAGATCTAGAAAGCAAAAAGAGTGTAATTGTGTAGAAATGGTTGATATTGGTTCTTATAATTCTTGTAATCATTTATGTAAATATTGCTATGCTAACTTTGATGAACAAAAGGTTTTAAAAAACAGTCAAAACCATTACGAAAATTCTTCCTTACTTATTGGTAAATTGGCATCTGATGATGTGATTAAAATTCGAAAAAAGTGATTTGTTCTATTGAAATAATTTGGAGAAAAAGTTACAATAGGTTATAGTAAGGAGTGAAAGTTATGCAAATTGAAACTGTTGTTACTGGTTCTCTTGATGAGAATTGTTATATATTAAAGAAAAATGAAACATGTTTAGTGATTGATCCAGGAGATGATTATGAGAAGATAAAAGAGCAAATTGGTAATTGTAAAGTATTAGGAGTTTTGATTACTCATTCTCACTTTGATCATGTAGGAGCTCTTCGTAACTTTTTAACCAAAAAAAGTATTAAGATTTTGAAAAAAAGTACTTTATCAAAAGAAGAGCAGCAAATTGGTGACTTTAGATTTAAAGTTATTGATACACCAGGTCATGCTAGTGATCAAGTTACTTTTTATTTTGAAGAAGAAGGAATTATGTTTGATGGAGATTTTCTTTTTAAAGAAACTATTGGTAGATGTGATTTTCCAGGAGGAAACATAAAACAAATGGAAGAAAGTCTTAGAAAGATTATTACTTATCCTAAAGAAACTAAGATATATCCAGGTCATGGAGAAGCAACTACACTTGCTAATGAATTAGAAAATAATATGTATTTAAAGGAGTTATAGGATGTATATAGATTTAATTGTCTTAATTGTTTTAATTGCTATTGTAATTGTTTTTTTTAAAAACTTTTCTAGTTTTATTTATTTCTTTGCTATTGTAGATATTTTTTTGCGAGTTTTTACTTTAATTAAGTTGAATATTCCTCTTCAAGATATAGCAGCAGTAATTGATAATTATATTCCAGCAAGTATTCCTTCTTTAGTCGGAAAATACATTACAGGAATACCATATACTATTTTTATTTGGTGTTATATTGTAATCTTTATTATTTTTGAGACCTATATTATAAAAACTTTCTGGAAAAAGAAAGGGTAGTGCCAAAAGACGACATATTTATGTTTTCTTTTTTTTTATAATTAATTTGGTGAGAGAAAATGAAGGTATATATAGATGTGATTTTTACATTAAATTTTTTCTTTGATCTAATTCTTCTTTTAGGAGTAAAAAATCTTTTGAAAAGAAGAATATCCAAAATAAGATTAATATTAGGAACTTTATTAGGAGAAATCTCATGTGTTGCCTTATTTTTACCTCTTTCGACTATCTCTCTTATTTTAGTTAAACTTTTAACTAGTACTTTCATGATTATAACAGCCTTTGGTTATATGGACTTTTCTTACTTTAAAAAAAATATGGTGTATTTTTATTTATTAAGTGTTCTTTTAGGTGGAATGGTCTTTTTTTTAAAACTGACTTTTCAAATTTCTAGTACAGATTTATTAACTAATTTTTTAATCTTGTTGATTATTGCCCCATATCTATTGTTTAAATATTTAAAAGAACAAAGAAAATTCAAGTTAAACTATAGCCTAAAACACGAAATAGAAATTTATTTGAATCAAAAAAAGTATCATTATATTGCTTATTTGGATACTGGCAATAAATTAGAAGATCCTTATAAAAAAAGACCAATTATTTTGGTGTATGATGAAAAGTTGGACTTTACCTATGAAAATAGTATTTTAGTTCCTTATAAAACTTTGGAAAATGAAGGTTTATTGAAGTGTCAAAAGGTAGAAAAGGTTATTATTGATCAAAAGATACAATTAACTAATATTTTAGTTGGAAAATCGCAAAAGAAGTTTCAGATAGAGGGAGTAGATGTAATCTTACCAAATATCATTAAGGAGGAATTATAAATGATTAGTATATTATTATTAATAGGAACAATAGTTGAACAAAGTGGTAATGTTTTATTTTTTGTGGGGAAAACTGATGCTTTACCTGCACCTCTTTCTAGGGAGATGGAAGAGTATTATTTAGAACGACTTGAAGACAAAGATGAAGCTGCGAAAGATATTTTGATTGAACGAAACTTAAGATTAGTAGTCTTTTTATCTAAAAAGTATGAAAATACAGGGGTTGATTTAGAGGATTTGGTTAGTATTGGGACAATTGGTTTAATTAAGGGAATTAATACTTTTCATCGGGGAAAAAATATTAAGTTAGCTACCTATGTTTCAAGATGTATTGATAACGAAATATTAATGTATTTAAGAAAGACTAAAAAGATAAAAACAGAAGTAAGTATTGATCAATCATTGAGTTATGACTCAGAGGGAAATGAACTTCATTTAGAAGACATTTTAGGAACTGATAGTGATATTGTAACTCGTGAAATTGAACAAGAAGATGAAAGAAAGTTAATGATTAATGAAATTCAAAGATTGAATCCAAGAGATCGAGATATTATTATTTTAAGATATGGTTTAATGGGGCAGCAAGAGAAAACTCAAAAAGAGGTTGCTGATCTTTTAGGAATTAGTCAATCTTATATTTCAAGAATAGAAAAGAAAGTGATTAAAAGATTAAAAGCTCTTGTAAATTATTCTTAAATTTACTATACTTGTAATGATAATAGAGAATACTACTAATAATACATTACTACCGCTAAATGAAGAATAATAGGAGTTGATAAGATGAAATATGTTTATTCCTTTAAAGAGGGAAATAAAAACATGAAAGAAATATTAGGTGGAAAGGGAGCTAATCTTGCTGAAATGACAGGATTAGGTTTACCTGTTCCTCAAGGTTTTACTATTTCAACAGAGGCATGTACAAAATATTATGAAGATCATGGGACTTTGGAGCAAGATTTGGTTCAAGAAATTTTGGAGAAGTTAAGAGAATTGGAAGATTTAACTGGTAAACGCTTAGGTGATCCTTCGAACCCTCTTTTGGTATCAGTAAGAAGTGGGGCACGAGTTTCTATGCCAGGAATGATGGATACTATTTTGAATTTAGGAATGAATGATGAGGTTTGTGAGGCAATTGCCAAAATGACCAATAATGCTCGCTTTGCTTATGATAGTTATAGACGTTTCATTCAGATGTTTAGTGATGTTGTTGTGAATCTTCCTAAAGAATCTTTTGAAGGACTATTTGATCGAATCAAAGAAGAAAAGGGAATCATCAAAGATACTGATTTATCAGCAGAAGATTTACAGGAAGTGATTATTAGATATAAAAGTGAATATCAAAATCTTACAAAGACCGTTTTTCCAACGGATGCTAGAGTTCAATTATTGGAGGCAATTAAAGCAGTTTTTAGAAGTTGGAATACAGCGAGAGCTAAAACCTATAGAAGATTAAATGACATTCCTGAGGATTGGGGGACGGCAGTTAATGTTCAAAGTATGGTTTACGGTAATATTGGGGATCGATCTGGAACAGGAGTTGCATTTACTAGAGATCCAGCTACCGGAGTTAAGGTTTTATATGGGGAATATTTAATGAATGCTCAAGGGGAAGATGTTGTGGCAGGAATAAGAACCCCTCAACCCATTTCAACTTTACAAGAAGTTCTGCCTGAATGTTATCAGGAGTTTTTACAAATATGTAATATTCTAGAAGAACATTATAAAGATATGCAAGATATGGAATTTACTATTGAAAATGGGAAACTTTATATGTTACAGACAAGAAGTGGCAAGAGAACTGCCCATGCTGCTATTAAGATTGCTGTTGATATGGTACATGAGGGAATGATTAGTCAGGAAGAGGCTTTATTAAGAATTGATCCAAAACAATTAGATCAACTGTTGCATCCTATTTTTGAAGATGTTTCATTAAAAAGTGCTACCGTTATTGCTCATGGTTTAGCGGCTTCTCCTGGGGCGGCTACTGGAAAAATTTATTTTTCAGCTGAGGAGGTCCAAAGAAGATATGAAATGGGTGAAAGAGAATTCATTTTGGTTCGTGAAGAGACTTCTCCTGAAGATATAGAGGGAATGAATTTAGCCGAAGGTATTTTAACTGTTAGAGGAGGAATGACTTCTCATGCTGCTGTAGTTGCTCGAGGCATGGGAAAATGTTGTATCTCAGGTTGTAATGAAATTATTGTAGATGTAGAACATAAGAGGATAATGACTATGGATGGGAAAGTGTACTATGAAGGTGATTATTTGAGTCTTAATGGTTCTACAGGTGATGTTTATGGACAAAAATTAGCTACTAAAGATGCTGAGATTACTGGTGAGTTTCAAGAATTTATGAGTTGGGCTGATCGGCTTAGAAAATTAGAAGTTCGAACTAATGCTGATACTTTTAGGGATGCTAGTATGGCAAGAAAATTTGGAGCTGAAGGAATAGGATTATGTCGTACTGAGCATATGTTTTTTGAAAAGGAAAGAATATTTAATTTTAGACGAATGATTACAGCGCCAACACCAGAGGTTAGAAATGATGCTCTAAATAAAATACTTCCTTATCAAAGAAGTGATTTTGAGCAGTTATTTTTAGTGATGGATAATCTTCCTGTTATTATTAGATTATTGGATCCACCACTTCATGAATTTTTACCTCATACAGATGAGGAGTTAAGAGAGCTTGCGCCTACACTAAATTTAAGTTATGAAGAATTAAAAAATAAGGTCGCTTCTTTAAAGGAGTTTAATCCAATGATGGGGCACCGCGGATGCCGATTAGATGTAACTTATCCAGAAATAGCTAGAATGCAGGCAAGAGCGATTATTGAAGCTGCTATTAATATAGAAGAGAAGCAAATTGTAGTAAAACCAGAAATTATGATTCCTTTGATAGGAGATATGAAGGAACTAAACTATGTAAAGAGAGTATTAGTTGATGAAATAGAGAAAGTTCAAAGGGAAAGAAATAGGAAAATTTCTTATCAAATTGGAACGATGATAGAGATTCCTAGAGCTACAATTATTGCTGATGAGATCGCTAAAGAAGCTGAATTCTTTAGTTTTGGAACTAATGATTTGACTCAACTAACCTATGGTTTTTCTCGGGATGATGCTGCTAAGTTTTTGAAAGATTATTATGCAAAACATATTTTTGTTCAGGATCCTTTTACTTCGATTGATGAAGAAGGGGTTGGTAGACTAATTGATTTGGCCAGTAAACTTGCCCGAAAAACTAGAAGTGATATAGAACTTGGAATATGTGGTGAACATGCTGGTGATCCGAAATCTATTTATTTTTGTCATAGGATAGGGTTGAATTATGTTTCATGTTCTCCATATCGTATTCCAGGAGCAAGATTAGCTGCTAGTCAGGCGGTAATTTTAGCAAAAGAAGAGAGATATAAGTAAAATATCTTTTTTTTGTATTTATTAATATCGATTTGAATGTTATTTTTAGTATATTCATGTATGATACATGACTTTTTTAGATGTAATTTATATTGTATATCTTTCGATGTTATTAAGTGATAGAAAATTTTTTGTGTTATAATATTTCAATACAGAAAAGAAATTTTTTGTTCTTATTAAGAATATTCTAAAGATCTGGGAGAAACATATGATACTTGATCATCTTGACTAACAGGTTTTAAGGTATATATAGCAATGTGAGAGAAAGGTGATTTTATGATATTATCAAATACTCCAGTTATTGATTTGCATGGATTTGATCGAGAGTATGCTAGTATTTGTGTAAAAGAGTTTATAAAAGATAACCACATGATGGGAATTAAAACCGTTTTAATTATTCATGGAAATGGAAGTGGAGTTTTACGAAAAAAGATTCAGGATGATTTAAGAAGAAATTCATTAGTGGAAAAGTATGAGTTAAATATGTTTAATTCTGGAGAAACAATTGTTAGATTAAAAAGAAAATAATTGACAATATTAGGTAAATGTGTTATAATAGCAATCAATATGAGAGGGGGATAGGTATTGTGTATACAGAAGAATATCGTCATAATGGTTTTTTCTTTCGAAAATTTATTTTGAAAATACTTTTAATTATTACTGTAATATTTCTAGTTGTTTGGCTTTTACCGAAACTTATTTCGTATAAACCTAGTAATAGTAAGCAAAAATCAATTCAGATTACAGAAGAAAATACACAGGATCGTACTGTTTCTGATCATTTGTCGAAATTAAAGGTTGCTGCATTGACATATTATAAAGAAGATAAATTGCCAAAGGAAAATCAAGATATTGCCTTAGTAACTTTAAAGGAATTACAAAAAGAGCAATTAATTTCTGAATTAGTGGATTCTAATAATCAAGTTTGTGATGGGAAGAAGACCTATGCAAAACTGACAAAGTTAGAAGATGATTATTTATTGAAATTATTTGTTAAATGCGGTAAGAAGAAAGATTATTCTTTAGTTCATGTTGGAAAATATAGTTATTGTACTAATTCTATTTGTGAAAAGGATCATACAAAAGATGATATAAAAGAAGAAAAAATGGAAGAAGAGCCAGTATTAGTAAATAGTGAGCAAAAGGAAGATGTTATAGAAAAAGTTGATTCTAGTTTATCAACTAATAACATGGCACAAGTAAAATTGTCTAATTTTAGTAATTGGTCTGAATATATTAAAACATCGTGTAATACTACTGAAGTTAGTTGTAATGTTAGTGACTTTTCTTGTTTGACAGAGATAAGAATGAAAAAACAAACGGAAAAAGTTGGGACATATACTAAAAATTATCATACTTATTCTTTAGATTTAAATAAAAAGGCAATAATAAAAACAAAAGCATGTAGTAATTATAATTATGTAATCATTCAGGGAAGTATATATAGAACTTTGGGAAATTATGAAGAAATCCTTTCTCTTAATAGAACATCAACAGCTAATTGGACATATAAGGGAACTATTAGTACAGCAACAACTCCAAATTTCGGAGCGAATAAATATTATAAATATGTTGGAGCAGATTTTAAAAATTGTCAAGAAACATGTTCTAGTACACCAGCATATTATTATGATGTATATGAATATAATAAAGCAATTACCAAAGTTTCAACAACAACTGAAAATTGCAATAATATTGTCCAAAAAAATATAAATGTTTATCAAATTATTAAAAAACTGGAAACGGCTAAGAGAGAAGAACCGTTGTATGCAACGGCTTGTTATCAGAGTACAAGAGTTAGAAAGAAAGTAAATTAAGGAGTGAAGAAAAATGGAAAAAATTAAACGTATTGATTTTTATAGTGCGATTAATGACGAAGACTATGCATCAATGGGTTATCAAGATTTTGCAGTACTTACTTATAGTAATGGAGTAAAAGTTAAGGTTGGTGTTCGAACTGCTATGTTCGAAGCAGCAAGATATTTTCAAGAAAACCAAATGGTTGATTATAAAGAATTGATGGCTGCTAATGTAATCGGGCAATATGAGGGAATGAAAAAAGTATCAATAAAGGGTATGGCAAAAAGTATTGAAAAGCATGCTAAAAGGTACCAAAAAATACGTACTGAAGAGGGTTGGAAAGGTATTCTTTTCATTCAAGGAGAAAAGAAAAATCTCTTGAAAACTCAAATGAAATATTCTTATAAATATTTTATGGATGGAAAAAAAGAAGAGTCAACTATTAGTTTTAATGAAGACTTTCCAGCATTTGATATAATAAATATGTTAGAGATCTATGCCAAAGAAAAGAAAATTCATAATGCTAAGGATTTATTAGTTGAAAATGGAGGAATATGTTTTGTAGCAGATGCTGTGAAAGATTTATTTGAGGCTGGTATTTTACCATTATTGCAAAAGACATTAGATTCAATAGATTTTACAGAAAAGCCTCAAGAAATTGATCATAATGATCAAGATAATCATTCAGATAAGCTTAGTATTCAAAAAATTGACCTTTGTCAAATTGATGGAATTAAAGTAGGAATGGTTTATTATACAAGTGGAGATGTAAAATATTTAACAGGAAAAACACTAGATAAAGAAATTATTTCATGCTTAGCGGAAAATGGTATCGAGACAAAGGAAGAATTAGTTCAGAAGGGACTTATTGAATGGATAGAAAATTCTAAATTTATGAGTGCTTTTCAAGATAATTTTCATAAACAATACAAGAGTAAAAAAGCTAAAGAACCTTTAGATGTTGGGAAAATTGTATTTTATGCTTATGCTGATGATAATAATGAACTTCAGAGAAGGGCTGTATTATTTTATACAAATGGTGAGTCAAAAGATGTTTCTGAAGAGGAAGCTTCAAAAGAGTGTCTAAAATATGCTCATCAACGTAAGATTGATGATTTAGAAAAACTATTTAATAGTGGAATTGTTGAAGGTGTTGAGCAATCTAAGATTTTGAGTTGTTATGAAGATTATTGTCAACAGGCAATGAAAAATAAATTTAAAAAACCAAAGGACCTGGAAAAACCGAAGAAAAAGAAAAATATTTTCAAAAAAGCACTTGAGGTATTAAGAAAGAATAAGGTAGTAAGAAGATTTACAATAGTAGCAGGAGCGCTTGTTGCAGCAATCTTTGTTGGAAAGGGAACTTATAAGTTAGTCCATCATAGTGTTGTAGGGGAAAAAGAAATGCCTATGAGTAATACTTTGGAAGCTTTTAATGAGATGACAGAAAATAGAGTTGATCAACCTAATGTAAGAGAAGATTTCTCTGTATATTCATA
>CAOJDX010000012.1 GCA_948433435.1 uncultured Clostridia bacterium | reverse complement strand
ATAGTTAGATTTGGTAATAAATAATCTCCAACTTTTGTATAATTTAATTTCATTTTTTATCTCTCTATTTCTTTGTTTTTTATATTTTTTTCGTAAAAATCTACCGATTTTGTTTTAGAATTATATTTGAAATATCCTACATCATTGTTCTTATCAACAAGTTTTATAGTAAATCTATCTAGTAAATAAAGGCTTACTTCATCTGTATTAAACTCTTTTTTTAGATAGTCGAGAACTTTAAATTGTTCTATAGTATTCACTTGATTTTTAATAACATTCTCTTTATTAAGAAGTTGCATAATCACACTCTCCATTCAAAACTCTTGCCTTTGTTTTATTAGGATTATAAGTGACAATGCCATATTGTATATAATTATCTTCTTTATCAATAGGTGATTTTGTTGTACTACTTTGTGATGATATTGGCAAAATTTTAATAACCTGTTCGTCTTTTTTTGGAATAAACTCTCCATTTCCATCATTTTCTTCATAAAGTAGATATAGTTTTGTTTCATAATACTCATTTAGTCTGTCTAAATAATCTTGTACTTGTTTATCGCTTATATTAGGAGTTCCTAATATAACATCTTCTTTACCATTAATTTCACAAGGTATCATAACTTCAAAAATACCTTTATCTAGTAGTTTTGCTAACATATCTACAAAAATTTTTCTGAAATTTATTTTTTCAAGATGAAGTACTTTGTTACTATCTTGAGTAATATTGATTGATTCAACTAATTTAGAAATAAATTCTTGTTTTTCTTCTTTTGATTTATTTTCCCAATTAGATTTAACAACACTATTTAAAGTATCAAGTCTAATCATAGTTTCTCGTTCAATATCACGATCAGCCATAAGTTGTTGTGGGTTAAAGGTAATACTATCTAAGTCTAATATTTCATTTTTCTTTTGTTTTAGTATTTCTAATTTATCTTCAATTAGTTTATAATCAGCTGAAAAATCTTCCATTTCTACAATGCCACTCATATAGGCTTTTTTTATACGTTCTTTTTGTTTTTCTAGCCCTTTAATCTCTTTATCTATGTCATCAGTTTTCGTTGGTTTGTTGTCTGCTAAAATAGGTAAGAAATACTTTTTAACTGCCATATCATACTCAACCATATCATAAATAAAGCTTGTTAGTAATTCTTCAATCTTATCTTCTCTAAAATTCAAGTGACACTTTTCACAGTTATAATACATATACTTTTTCTTTTTACCACCAGAGCCTTTGCATTTCATGATTCTGCTACAAGTAGGACATTTTATTTTCTGAAAGAATAGATAAACTCTATCTCTAGTATAAGTTCTTTGATTTTTCTCTTTCTGATGTTGGCATTCTTCCCATACTGCTCTTGAGATAATAGGTTCTACAACATTCATATAAACAACTGGCTCAATTTGCTTATTTTTCGCAATTCTCTTAAATTGCTCATAATCACCCATATAAATTTTGTTATCAATAATCTTTTGAATAGTGGTATCTTTCCATTTCTTGGGTTTTAAAAGTTCTTCTTCATTGAAGATATTAGATATTTGCTGAAAACTCTTTCCTTCTAAATACATCGTAAATATTCTTTCAATTACTGGTTTGGTAGTTTCATCAATAATTGTTTTCTTATTACCATCTTTTTTATATCCTAATGGCAAAACTCCTGGTAAGTGTCTACCATGGACATAATGACACCAATTAGAAATACAATAGATTTAATACACTTTGAGGGAAAGATAAATAACCAAGTTATTAACTTAAATTCAAAGGACTATAAAGCAAATGATATAGGTTTTGATATATATGTATCTGTTTTAAAATAAGTTATTCTGTTTCGTTCTAAAAACAAATACATAAGAAAGACTAACAACAGTAAATATTATTAAATTTTAAAGATTAGCAGTTAAAGGTATGTGATGAGCATATCTTTTTTGATGTTCAAAAAAAAGAAAGCAAGGTATGTGATGAGCATATCTTTTTTGATGTTCAAAAAAAAGAAAGCGAGGATTGATAAAATATGAATTATGCAATATTTAGAAGTGAACCTATTATGACTATGAGTGATTTAAGAGGGATTGGATCACATAATAAACGAGAGAAACAAGCTTATAATTCTAATCCTGATATTAAGATAGAATTAAGTAAAAACAATATTGAATTAGTACCACTTAATTGTAAATATACTAAAGGATTTAGAGAATTAACCAAAGAATATGAAAAAGAACACAACGAACGAATGAAAAATGAAAGAAAAGAAAGACAAAAATCTTTTACAGAGATGTTAAATAAATCTAAAAATGTTGTTGCTGATGAATTATTATTTACTGCTACACATAAGTTTTTTGATAATATGACAAGAGATGATATTATTGAATGGGCAAATACTTGTATGCAGTTTGTTTATGAAGATTTAGGTTATAAAAAGAATCAAATACTTCATTCTGTAATTCATTTAGATGAAGCAACACCTCATCTTCATTGTGTAGTTGTACCACTTGTTAAAAAAATAGATAAAAGGACTAATACTGAAAGATTTACTATTTCTAAAAAGCAATATATTAAAGATAAAATCCATTTATCACAATTACAAGACAAATATCATCAAAGATTAACTGAAAAAGGCTATGATTTAGAAAGAGGAATCAAAGGAAGTAATGTGAAACATCAAAAGACAAAGGAACTAAAAAAGACTACTAGATATTATGAAAACAAAGTTGGTACTATCAATAAAAAACTAGATAATGCTATGAATGACTTTGAAGAAAAAATGAAAACTACAAAAAATATACCATTTAATAAAACTCATGTACTTGCCCCAAAAGAAACTTTTGATAGTATGAATCAAGTGATTAAAGAAACTAAAAAAGCAATTGAATTTCAACCTAAACTAGAGCAATTATTTAATGAAGTAGATACTTACACTAAAAGTCATCAAACATTAGAAAAAGAAAATCATAATCTTCAAAGAGAAGTAAAATCACTTACTACTAGAAATCAAAATCTTACAAAAGAAAATAATAACTTAAAATCATATATTAAAGCCATTTTAAAGGCAATTAAGCACTTTTTTAGAGAATTACTACAAATTGGTAATGATAAGACAAAAGACCTTACTACAAGCGAAATAAAGGAATATTTTGATAATAAAGATTTTGATATGATTGATGTTAAAGATATTTGTAAAGGAACAACAAAAGAAGATGAACTATTTGATTATGCAGGAGTCCCAAGTTATTTAAAATCAAGTAAGAAATCTTATGAAAAAGATAAAGATGATTATGAGATAAGTTTATAAAAAAATGTAAAGTATCTATAAATATTTATAAAATTATGGTAGAATATAGTAAAGAGGAGGTTAAAATCAATGAATAATGAAACTGAAAAAGACTATACTAGATTAGTAGCTGCACAGAATGAATCAAAAAGAAGATTAAAAATTAAAAGTATTAATAATACTTTGTCAGAGGAACATAAAAAGAAAAGTATGTTTGCTATTGCTTCTGGTGTTTGTTTTGCTGGTTTAATGGTTGCTACTCATTTTTCTGGAGTGGATGTGAACCAAGCAATTCAAACTGAAATTCAGGCATTAAATTCTTTCGATGCACTTAAGGAATATTTGGGAACATTTACACCTGCTATGTGGGGAACTATGATTGCAACTGCAGGAAGTTTATCAAAATACATTAAGCATAAAAAAAATTATGATAAAGCAAATCAAGAATTTTATGATATGATGGATAATCAACCTGAAGATTATCAAGATATTGTTGAATCTCAAGCAAAACACAGATAGGAGGAAAATTATGTTTGAAAAGGGTAATATTTTAACATTAGCAGACAATAATGAATATAGTGTTGTAGACCAATTTAATGATAATGGCAATATTTATGTGTATTTAGTAGATATAAATAACAATGCAAATATTATTTATGGTAAATTAGAAAACGATGAAATAGTTGAGTTAGATGATCCTGATGAATTAGAAAGAATAATCAAAATTGTTAACTCCAACTTACATAATAATTAATAAAAAAGCAGAAATCCAAAAGAAACTTCGTAACTAATGGATTTCTGCAATAAACTAACTCTTTAAACGAGTTAGTAACATTATGTGGAGTTTAATATTATCTGGAGTTAGTGAAAAGAACCCTTATTTTACTTAGGTTCTTTTTGTTTTTACTCCACATAATTTTTTGTGTATAGTATTGTGGTATTCAAAAAAAGGAGATGATGGAATTGAATACATATAATACTATTATTCTAGATTTTATTGAAAGGATGGTGAATGATGGATATAGTGAATCTAGAATTTCAAGAATCAGAGGACAAATGAATAAACTCTTAAAATATTTATTAGATAATAATTCAAATTCTTTAAATGAAATAATTATAGTTGATTTTGTTAAAGAAACTTATAATTTCAATTATTATAATCCGATCAATAATAATCAATTAGATAAAATCAAATATCTTAAAAATTTATTAGAATTCAAAGATACTGGAAATTATTTAAAGAAACACACTAATATAATTATTTCAAATGATAAGTTTTGTGATGTTTATAAGGACTACGAAAATTATTTGAATACCAAAGATATCAAACCTATTACTAAAAAGTGTAAATTAATTAAAACAAAATTATTTCTTAATTCTTTAACTAAAATTAATGATATTAGTCAATTAGAAAAAATACATTGTTACGATTTTATTAATAATTTAGATTATTCACTACGATACAAAGAAGAATTAACATATGAAGTAAGAAGAATTGTAAATTGGCTTTATGATACTAAGAAAATTAATTTTGATGGTTATAGTTTATTTCCAAGGATAGTTGGTCAATCAAGAAGCAATTTGATTTCTTATTATGATAATGATGAACTTGAAAAGTTATTAGATTGTGTGGATATTAACACATCAACTGGAAAAAGAGATTATCTAATCTTAACTTTGTTAATTTATCTAGGTCTAAGAATAAGTGATGTTATTGATTTAAAATTAAGTGATATAAATTGGAATTTAAATACAATAAATATAGTTCAACAAAAAACACAAAATATATTAACTCTACCCTTAATAGATGAAGTTAAATATCCATTATTAGATTATCTTAAAAATGCAAAAGAAGATATGAATGATAATTATATATTCACAACCAATTATGCTCCAAAGGGAAAATATCATTCAAAAAGTTTTGGAGTGATGGTTACAAAATATTTAGATAAAGCAAATATTGATTATTCAAATAAGCATCATGGAACTCATTCATTAAGACATAGCCTTGCTAGTAATTTATTAAAAGACAATACACCTATAACTACAATATCTTCTGTACTAGGTCATTCTACTATTAAAACAACGCAAAAATATTTAACTATTGATGTAAATAATTTAAAAGAATTATCTTTAGAGGTTAATCTATGAACTTTATAAGTATATTTAAAAATGAATTTGATGAGTTTGTTAACTATAAGAAAAGCATGGGATATAATTATAATAGACAAACAATTTATTGGTATGACAAACTGGATAAATACTTTAATGATAATAATTTAACCAAAAAAGAAATAAGTGAAGAATTATACAATAACTGGTTAATGAAAAGAAAGAATGAATCTAATAATACTCATGCGTTAAGATATACTGCTATAAGACAATTTTGTACTTATTTAATTCAAAATAATTATAAAAACGTCTATTATTCTGATGAGTATAATATCAAATATAAGAAAGAATTTCTTCCACATATTTATACAAACAACGAAATTGTGGACATATTTAAATTATCTGCTGATGTTGATATAACTTTTGAAGTAATAGTTAAAATGCTATATAGTACAGGATTAAGAATATCTGAAGCATTGAGTATAGAAATAGACAATGTCAATTTAAACGATGGCCAAATTAATATAATTAATGGAAAAAATAACGTAAGTAGAATCATTGTATTAAGTGATTCAATGAATGATAAATTAAAAGAATATATCAATTCTAAAATATATTTTGATACTAAATATTTATTTTCTTCCAAAGGTAAAAAATATAGTTATAAAAAAGTAAGAATAAACTATTGTAAAATTTTAGATACTTTAAATATCAAAGCTAGAATACATGATTTAAGGCATACTTTTGCTGTTAATTCTTTAAATCAAATGGTTCAAAAAGGATATGATATTTATACTTCGCTTCCATTACTTTCACAATATATGGGACATAAAAGGATTGAATCCACTGAATATTATCTAAGATTTATAGAAAAATATTATGATGATGTTACCAATTCTATTAGTAGATATTGTGGAAATATTTACCGAACTTTGGAGGTGTCTCATGAATAATAATTTTTCCTATTATGTAACTAATTATTTTAAAGAATATCTTCCAAAAGTTAAAAACTATTCTAGTAATACTGTTAAATCTTACAAAGAAACTATAATTCAATTAATCAATTATTTTGAAATTTATAAAATTGATTATTCTGATATTCAAAATATTAATTATGATGTTGTAAATAACTTTTTATTACATTTAGAAAAAGAAAACAGTCTATCAGTTCAAAGTAGAAATCAGAGATTATCTGCTATTCATTCCTTATTTAAATACATACAAAAAAGAGAGTTATCCTATTTCGATAAATGTTCGCAAATTTTATCTATTGAATATAAGAAAACTCCAGTAACTATTGTAACATACTTAAGTATAGAAGAAGTAAGAAGTTTATTTTCAGTATTTAATATCAATGATAACAAGGAATATAGACATTTAATGACGTTAACTTTACTATATGAAACAGGTGCTAGAGTCAGTGAATTAATTAATATTAAATTATGTGATATTAGCTTAAATAGTACACCTTATATTATTTTACATGGTAAAGGTAATAAAACTAGATCTGTGCCTATTGCAAAAGATGTGTCTAAAATGTTAAAAGTATATCTTAATAAATTTAATATTGTTGAGCAAAGTGATTACATTTTTAAAAATAAATTTAATGAAAAAATTACTAGAGATGGTGTTCAATATATTATTGATAGTTATATCAAAAAAGCAAAAGAAAAATATCCAAATTACTATAATCAAAAGATAACAAATCATTCATTTCGCCATAGTAAAGCAATGCACTTGTTAGAAGCTGGGGTTAACCTCGTTTACATTAGAGATATATTAGGTCATAAATCAATTACTACAACTGAGATTTATGCAAAAACTAATCCTGAAATAAAACGAAAAGCAATCGAAAATAATAGTCAAAGCATCAAAGTTAGTGATAAGTATAGTTCAAAAAATAAGAATGATTTATTAAACTGGTTAAAAAATTATGTGGAGTAAAAACAAAAAGAACCTAAGTAAAATAAGGGTTCTTTTCACTAACTCCAGATAATATTAAACTCCACATAAGGTTACTTATCTGGATATCCAAATAAGTAACACACTACGATATTGGACAAGCCAATAACGATGTGTGCCAAGGGAAACTTCCCTTTGGAAACCCTATTAAGCAACATATTACAAAATTTTATAATGTAATATTGTTGCCTTTTTATTTGTCTTACGACTTCATAAAAAGCAAAAAAAGACTATCAGCATAGCTGACAAAACGTGATAGCTTTTTTTGAATGAAAATAACCTAATTGCTAATCTTACGAAAAGCAAAAAGGTTATTTTTTCTTATGATGATATGTTTTTTCTAATAATCTAGCAGTATCTCTTTTGGCAACATATATCGATAAATATGTAAACAATTCATATACTACCATTACTATAAAGAAACCTATTATAACAATCGGATTATGTGTTATATCTTTTTTCCAATATTCAATGCCCTGAATAAATAAATATATTACCCCAAAGAACACAGTTGATAAAGTTGTTGTATCATCAAATGTTCTCTGTATTACTTTTGATTCTTCTTTATCAACATTTAATCCCCTCACACTCCATTTTTGAATTACAGATACAACTAGAACAGTTATGAATGGTGTTATAACCCAATATAGATTATAACCATAATCATTTTTAAGTATTAAAACTAATACTAGACTAATTACCATAAAAATATTTAATAATACGATTGTAATATTTCTAATCATGTTTTTTCTTTTTTGCATTTTTATTTCTCTCCTTTATTTTTAAACTTTGTATCAATTCTACTATCGCTTTAGATGTAGTTATTTGATATTCTGTATCTTCTATTGTATGTAAAAGTAATTCTTCTTCTTTTTCCGATATGTTATTTTTTTCTTTATCTCTTAATTTATCTATACACGATCTAACTAACGCATTAGAATTAGAGATACTACCTAAAACATTGATTTCTGCCTCATTTAATTCATCTAAATTCATCTTCTCATAATAATCTTTGATGAATGGATTTAATGTACTAACTTCTAGACCTAAACCCACTTTATACATCATCTCATTATAATTAACATTTATATATCGACTAATTTTTCTCAATGTTTTAGGATTTGGTACTTCTATTTCTCCAGATTCAATTTTAGATAATTGAGCATTACTAATATTTGCAATTTTTGCAAGTTGTCTTTGAGAAAGTTCTGCTTTTTCTCTAGCTTCAGCAATAATTTCACCAATCTTTTTTTCTTGCATAATGAACACCTCTTGCACTAATAATAGCATATATGTTAAATAAAATCAACATTTTAGATATATTTGTTTCAAAAAGTATTGACAAGATAGTAATTATTATGTATATTAGTGGTGTTAATTAAATTTAACACATTATTTTAAAATGTTAATCATTTAAAAGAAAGGAGGAAATCTATGAATGAATAAAAGACATCTAGAAGTACCACAGAAGATTTGGGAAGATAAAAGAATTCCAAAGGAAACCAAGTATATTTACTCTTATATCTATACCAAAGGATTTGACAGAATTATAACTGATATAAATATAGGAGAAATACAACAAACCATTAAAATTAAGAATAAGGGTTTGAAAAAGAGTTTAGATATATTAGAGCAATTAAAATATCTAGTATATCAAGAGTATGCAACAGGAATGTACACAATAACACTTAACTAAAATGTTTATAAGAACGTAGTTAAGTAAGGTACAGTAAGATGAAAGGCTTATGTTAGTACCTATTCTAGTAATAGAATGAATGAGTTTGAAATAAGACATATTTCAAAGAACGATTAAAAAGAAATATATATGTGTTATTTCAAATAATATAATCCAATGGGGACAGGATTTAAAATAAAGTTCCATGTTTCGTAATGCCTTTTTTAGAGTATTGGCTTGTAGATGATACAAGTTTTTTTGTTGCTTAAATTTTTAAAAGAAAGGAGAATGCCAATTGAGATTATTAAATAAAGAAGATATTTTAAAAAACAAAGTTGATACTATCTCACAATATCATATTTTAGATTATTTAAAGAAAAATCTAAATATAGATGAATTTAAAATCTATCTTGTCGATAGAGATAATATCAAAGTAATTGATAAAGAAGATAACCACTTATATTTTAACTATGATTCTTCTACCAAAGAAGTAAATTATAAAGATGAATTAAAGATTAAAGAATACGATTATGAAATAGGATTATAAGTCTATGGGGTGCATTGTATTAGATGATTCCATAGTTAAAAGTAATTCTATCAATTCAACAGATAAACTTGTATATGGAGTTATTAAAGCATTAACGAATAATTTAGGTTATTGTTATGCAAGTAATGATTATATTTCTCAAAAAGTAAATCTATCTAAAAGGACAATAACGAAATCTATTAGCAATTTAAGAAAAGCAAATTATATAAGAGTTGAAACAATTAACTATCAAAGAAACATCTATTTAACGAGTGTTGTATAGCAAAGCTCTTCTATACCCAATGGAAGAATACTACTATACCCCATAGCACGATACTTCTACTAAATATATAAGAATAATAAATAAGTATAATAGATAATATTTTAATTATATTTAAATTTATTTTAAGTAATTTAAATAACTAAAAAAATTAAATGAAAGGAATTGATAAATGAATGATATAAATTATAATGAAGTTTTAATATCAGGAGTAATCAACGTTATTACTGATACAAATGGTAAATATATAAAATTTGGATTAACCACAAATAAATATACCTTAAATGAAGATAAAAAAGTCTATGTTAGTTTAAATATTTCAAGAGAACTATTTAATACCTATCAAGACTTATTTTTTAAAGGTAATAAGGTATTTGTTAAAGGTTATCTAAATTCTTATATAGACCAAAATAAAAAAATACAAAGTTTCATTACAGTAACTGATATATCTAATAATCCAAGTGATATAACAAGTAGCAGAAAATCACCACATATTAGATATGATCCTGATGGTGTTATGGTATGGAATGGCAAAAGATGTGAATCTATTCCACCTACCAAAGAAGAACTTGCTGAAATGGAAAACCTACTAAAAGATTTTAAATAAACTATTTGCAAAAATATTAGAAAGGAATTTGAGATTAGTTATGAAAAAAATAGAATTAAAAACCTAAAATAGAAAGGAGAATGCTTATTGTATAAAGTGATTGAAGAAAAAGATACAAAAAATTTAAACCAAATAGAAATTGATAATATGATTGATGAATCGATTAACCTATCAATCATTTTTGATTTATTAAATTTAAACTTAATAACTGAAAAACAGTTTTATATACTAAAAGAAAAAATTAAATGTTTTTATTAAAATATCATGTAAATAAATTTTAAAATAAGATATAATGTTTGTAGAACGAAGCAGTAGTTCAAAATGAAAAAATAGAAATTAAAGAAAGTGAGGTATAAATGGCACAAGTTGAGATTATAGCTGCTAATCTCAAAGAAAAAAATAATAATATTACTATTGCAAATAAAAAGAAAAGAGTTTGTGCTTATGGAAGAGTAAGTACAGATGATGAAGAACAAATTACAAGTTATAATTCACAAATTAAATATTATACTGAAAAGATTAAATCGAATCCTGACTGGGAATTTGTAGGAATATATGCTGATGAGGGTATTAGTGGAACACAAGTTAAAAATAGGACTGAGTTCCAACGAATGATAGATGATGCCTTAAATGGCAAAATAGACATTATTCTAGCCAAGTCTATTTCAAGATTTGCTAGAAATACACTTGATACTCTTAAATATTGTAGAGAATTACGAGATAAGAAAGTTGATGTCTATTTTGAAAAAGAAAATATTCATACAATTGATTTAGATAGTGAAATGTTTTTAACTCTTTATAGTGCTTTTGCACAAGCTGAAAGTGAATCAACTTCTCAAAATGTTAAATTAGGTTTAAAAGCCATGATGAAACGTGGAGAATATGTTGGAAGTCCTGATTGTTATGGCTATGATTGGAACAAAGAAACAAAACAACTAGATATTAACGAAGAACAAGCAGAAGTTGTTAGAATGATATTTAATTGGTATTGTGATGGATTAGGTTGTAGAAGAATAGCTAATAAACTAGAAGAAATGAATATTCCTAGTTATACAGGTGCTAGATGGTCTACTTCATCAGTTAGCAATATGATACATCAAGAAAAGTATGTTGGAGATTTACTACAACAAAAATCATACACAGTTAGTCCTATTACTCATAAGAATGTTAGAAATAATGGTGAAAAAGAAAAATACTATGTGAAAGATCATCATGAGCCAATTATTTCAAGAGAAGTTTGGGATAAGGCACAAGAAATAGCCTCTAAAAGAGGTAAATCTATGACTTTAAAAGGTTCAAGTAGAGATACTAGAAAATATGCTTTTAGTAGTAAAATCAAATGTGCTTATTGTGGCACTAACTTTTGTAGAAGGCATAGTTCTTATTCTAAAAAACACCCTAAATATAATATTTATTGGACTTGTTTTAAGAAAAGAGAACATTCTGATGCTTGTCCTGATTCAGTTGGTATTAGTGAAACAAAGCTAGAAGAGACTTTTGTTATGATTTATAACAACATCATTAAAAACAAGCATAAGACAAAAGAAGTTTTACTAAAAGCTATTAAAGATGTTGTGAATGATAACGATTATCAAGATAAACTAAATGGCTTACTAACTGAAAAAGAAACCATTGAGAAAAGATTATCAAAATTAATTGATATGGAACTAGATGATGATATTGATAGAAAAGAATTATTTATTCAAAAAGAAAAAGAACTTTTAGAACAACTTAATACTATCAAAAATAGAATCAATCATTATGAAATGTTAGTTGATGAAAATAAAGGTTTATCTAAACAACTAAAGACTATTGATGAATATTTTGATAATTTTACGGAATTAAAACAATTCAATCGTGAAGCTTTTGAAAATATGATTGAATGTATCATTGTAGGAGATTTTGATGAAGATGGTAACAAACTACCTAGAGTAGCAAGATTTGTTCTAAAAACAGGCAAAGAATACAAATTTGAGATATCTAACAACTCAAGTGATAGCAATAGTGATAATACCAAAAATGAATTGGTGCCATTTGTTCCAAGGGAGCTGACCTGACTTAATAGCTCCATTTAAGCCAAATTTTGTTCTTTCTGATACGATTTCAATTTCTAGTTGTGATAATACTGTAAGCATTCTAACAAAGAATCTACCATTAGCAGTAGAGGTATTAACATCATCTCTATCACATACTAGAAAACAATGATATTGTTCAAGTACAGATATAAGTTCTTCTAAATCTCTAACTGAACGAGTAACTCTATCTAGTTTGTAAGCCACAATATAGTTGATTTTACCCTTCTTCATATCAGATAACATTTCTTGAAATGCAGGTCTATGTTCCATATCTTTTGCACTTATTCCTGCATCTTCATAAATTTTAAATACTTCATAACCTTTAAATGCACAGAGTTGTAATAACTTTTCCTTTTGTTCCCCTAAAGAAAATCCTTCTCGTGCCTGATCCTCTGTGCTGACACGAATATAAACTGCTGCGATACTCCTTTCATTATCCATAATTATCATTTCTCCTTTCTCTTTTGGAATAGTGAAAGGCACCAAAAAAGGTGTCACATAACAAGGACACCTAGAATATATTGATTTTTACACGACAAAATAAATCAATATAGTGGGAGTATATAAACTCTCAATTAATGCCTTGCTATGTACTCTGATAATTCAGACAATGGGATTTTCTTTTTTAGATTCCCTATGTAAAAATGTTTTTGTTCATTGAAGAATAAGTATAACTTATTATCAATAATAACTTTGTGTGGTTCCACGTATGCTAAATTTGTGTGTTCCACAATTCGTAAGTAACCCTCTATGATTTCATAGGAGAGGTTATTAAATTTGCAAGACCAATTAATTTTGTCTTTGAGTTCATCACTCATATTGATTTTCTTTTTTACGATTTTAATCATATCACATCACACCTTTCTTTACTAGACCTTTTTAGTCGACAAAAAAATCAATCATATTTCAGATTGATTTAATCATTAACGTCACTCGGTGCGACGATTTTACCTTTTGGAGCGGATGAGGGAAATCGAATCCCCGTCACAGCCTTGGCAAGGTTTAACTCTAGTCATTTGCATTGGTTTAATAGTAATACATTTTTTTATTAATTTCAATTATTTTTTCTAGTAATTACAATAAAAAATACTCTAATATTTAAAAATAGTAAATTATATTAAATTCGTTTTTATTTTTCTAAAATTTCAAAAAATGCCATATAAATTTGTTAATTTGGTACACGATTGGTACACGCAAATGAAGTGTTTTATTTTGGGATAAAAAAGGATAACTACTTCTTGTTAATAGTTATCTCTATATTATGTACTTTACATATTAATTTTAATGTTTCTGCATAGTATCTACACTTACCAGCTTCATAATCTTGTATAGTTCTTTTTTTCTTATTAATTGTTTTTGCGAATTCTTCTTGAGTAAGTCCAGTCCATTCACGAATAATACGGATAACATCTTTAGGTTCATAATCATTGAAATTTAATTTCATATCTACACTCCTTTGTAAATATCGTAAATTATCGACTTTAAACTCGTTGACAATTATATCATTTAAGTGGTAAAATTAGTTGAAAAAGCACGTTATTAACGTGCCATAAGGTTGCGCTTGTAGATATGGAGGTGATTGATTGTGAATACAGATTTTGATATTAATTTAGTTTTAGATGAACTAAGGAAAAGAAATAAGATTTTTCGTAATGAAGATGATTTAAAGCAAAAGTTACGTGATGTTATTCGAGATATGTATGAAAATACAAGAATAGAAACTGAATATCGTTCTCCTTTTGATGTTAGAAAGAGTATTGATATTGTAGTAATTAGAGATAATGAGTACTATCCTATTGAATTAAAGTATAAGAAACTTGCTTTTAAAGGAATAGTAGATAATATTGAATATAATTTATCTACTGATAATGCTCAAAATGAAAATTGTTATTCTGCTTTAAAAGATGTTGAAAGAATTGAAAAATTTAGAGATAACGAGCCACTATTTAAAAAAGGTTATACAATATTCTTAACAAACGATTTATCTTATTTGAATGTACCGAGAGAAAATGCAGAGTATAAAGAGTTTTCTATTCACGAAAACGTAGTAAAAACTGGTACTTTAAATTGGAATAGAGAAACACCTAAAAAAGGTTATGAAGAACCTATAACATTAAAAGGATCTTATACTATGAATTGGAAAGAATTTAGTAAAATAAATGATGAAAAAGCAGGTACTTTTATGTATCTAGTAAATGAAATAGATAAGTAACTGGTTTTTGGCTAGTTTTCTTATCTATTTTTCATTATAATTATTAATAATTTAAAGGAGTGAGATATAAATATGGGATATATAGGGAAAGATGGGGAAGTATATGATACTCGGGGGCAACGAAGTGAGGCAGACGCAAGGTATGACCAACATCAAGAGCAAAAAAGTTTATTAGAAGAACAAAATCGGTTAATAGCACAACAAAATCAAATTAACGAAAAAAATAGATTAAATGAAATGATAGCTCAATATAAGCAAATGGAACACGAAGAAGAAATGCGAATTTTAAATTTGTGTGATGATGTTGGGATTACTAAAGAGGCTATTGATAGTTTTAGAGATTACTTATTTACACCACCTAAAGAGTTACAGAAACTTAAAGAAGATATTGATTTAAAATATTATAATCTTGATGAACAAATACAAGATGCAAAAATTTATTTATCTAAAGATGATGAATTGATTATTAATCGTTATTATGAAGTGTTTCCACGAATAAACAAGTTAAAAAAAATACTATCTTCTGAACGAGAAGAAGAAATAAGAGAACAATTTTTAGATTGGATTGATAACCCCGAAGAATATACTAAAGAACTTACCAAAGTTGATGCTTATGATACTTCAATAAACCTAAAAAAAGCAGAAAAAACAAAAATGGTAAATATAATTATTGTTATAGTTAGTATAGTATTATTAATTCTTATTTTAACAAATTATAACGATGCTCTTTTTGGTATACAACTTATATTAGGTATGTCATTACCACTTGTGATAATTTATTTTATGTATAAAATGTTTAAAGATGATGAAATCCCGAAATTACAAAAGAAACTTGAAGATAAATTTACAGATATGAAATATGTAGAAACTTTAAAACTAAATAAAATCAAACCAAAAGAAGTTTTAAAAAATCATATAGAAGAAATGGAAAAAGAATTAAATTGTTTTTTAAACAAGGAAAATGAATTTTATAACGATATATATACTAAGTGGAACGATTTTATAGAATTTAGAAAAAATCACTACAATAGTAAAGTGGAGAAGCTATTAATAGATGTTGGAATAAAAGAAACTGTATTAAATATAGGTTTAGAATATCCAAAAATAAATGTTAATAATAAGATAAAAGATGGCAGTGTTGAAGATTATATTGCATATTTTGATGAAGTTCAAAATTAAATATAAATTACTAGTTATAGGCTAGTTTTCTTTCCTGTTCTTCATTATAATAATATTTAAAGGAGGAAACTATGAAATGAATAAAAAAACGGATATTTCTAGTAGTAAATTTACTGAAATTATTTCAACTATTGATGATAAAAAATGTAAATATCCTATTACTAAAATTAAAGATTTACCAAGAAAATTTGATTATGAAACTGATAACACTTTAATTGAAGCTTATATATTTGGTATTGATATGTTAGTTCATGAAAGAGGTATAGTTTATTTAACTTTAAAACTAAGTGATATGACTGATAGCATTATTGCTAGATTAGTAATTCCAAATAATTCTTTAGAGGAAACTTTAGAAAAAATAAAAATAGGTTCTTCGTGGAGGTTTTATGGAGAGTGTTTTAATAAAAAATATGATGGTATGGGTATTATAAAAATGGAACAAATACCTAGAATTAATGAAAGTTTAATCGATAAAGAACAAGAAAAATATTTTTTCTTTGAAACACTTGATATAGAAAGTGTTAAGGAAAGAAAACAAGAAATTTTAAGTAAGGGGTGTTTGTAATCGTGGCAACAATAAATAAGATAGATGAAATCAAAATTAATGATAAATTCTCAAAATCATATGATTTAGGTTATAAAAATTTAGATGCTCTAATAGGTGGTCTAAAAGATGGAAATATAATAACAGTAGGCTCTAGACCAGGAATGGGAAAAACTACATTTTTAAATAATATAGTAATTAATTTGTTAAAAAAATATAATTTACCTATTTTATATTTAAGTTTAGAAACAAGTAAAGAGATAGCAGCATTAAAATTTGCTGGAATATGTACAGAACAAGATTTAGTAAAAATTTGGAATAATAAAGATTATTCAGAAATAAGTATGAATGAATTTATTTCTAAAAAATATAATCTTTATATTTCAGATGATTGTTTTAATATTTTAGAATTAGAACAATTATTAGAAGAAAATAGGGATATTAAATTTATAGTTATTGATTACATACAACTTATGAAAAACGAAAAACCTTTTACTTCTGTAACTGATTTATCTAATGATATTTTAGATAGATTACGTTATCTTACTACAAAATATAAAACAATTATCTTTATATCATCGCAGTTATCAAGAAATGTTGAATATAGAGAAAATAAAAGACCATTACTTGTAGATTTAAAAAATACTGGTAATTTAGAATGTAATTCAGATGTTGTTATTTTATTATATCGTGATTATGATAATAAGAATATAACTGAGATTAGTGTATCTAAAAATCGGTTTTGTAGTGTTGGTATAACATATTTAGAATATGATAAAGAAAAATCTACATTTATTGAATACTAATTAAAATATAAAGAATTGCATATCACGGGCGTTTCGCAGTGAATATTAAATTGTTACATTTTGTACATATCTTCGATATGTAACCACTTCGGGTGGTTATTAATGTTTAGAATTCAAGAGGCGGTATTCAAATGAGAAATTATAAAAATTTTATTTGTTATATTTTAGATATAAAAGAAAATACTTTAGATAATGTACTTACTAAATCTAAGTATCATACGTTTAAAGTACCTAAAAGAAGTGGTGGTTATAGAAAAATCTCTGCTCCAGATGATAGATTAAAATGGGTACAAGAAAAATTAAATAATTACATTACAAAAAAATATGAATTTTTAGAGTGTCAGTATGGTTTTGTTAAAGGTAAAAGTATAGTTGATAATGCTAAAGTGCATAACAAAGCTAAGTACATTTTAAATATTGATTTAAAAGATTTCTTTCCATCTATACACTTTGGAAGAGTTAGAGGAATATTTATGAGTGAACCGTTTAATTTACCAAATTATGTTGCAACAACACTTTCAAAAATTGCTTGTTATCATAATGAATTACCACAAGGATCTCCTTGTTCTCCTACAATATCGAATATTGTTTGTTATTCATTAGATAAACAGTTATTAAATTTAAGTGAAAAATATGATTTTAATTATACTAGATATGCTGACGATATCACTTTGTCTAGTAATAGACCATTTCCAAAAGAAATAGTTACGAGAACGCAAGATAATTATGTGATTATAGGAAATAGATTAAGAAGTATTATTGAAAAACAAGGCTTTACTATTAATGAAAAGAAAACTAATTATAGTTGGAATAATGAAAGAAAAGAAGTAACTGGTTTAATTGTAAATGAAAAAGTTAATATTAAAAAAGTTTATTTAAAACAGCTTAGAGCATTACTTAATAGATGTGAAAAAGATGGTCTTTATAGCATAGCATTATACTACTTTAAAAAAGAAAAAGATTATAATTGTAGTAGTAATAAAAGAGATAATCTAATTTTAGAAATAAGGAAAGTTATTGAGGGTAGATTAAATTTTATTGCTATGGTACGTGGTAATGAAGATTTAGTTTATCAAAAATATTTAAAACAATATTTAGATATACTCCATCAAGAAAATATCTACTCTGTAAATATAAAAAAGAAAATATTTGACGATGGTTTTTATGATGATGTTTATGATGAAGAGTATTATTAGGAAGTGATTTAAAAATGTGAGATTATTCCCAAAAAATAATATATTAAAAGAAAAAATTTAATTATAATTGATTTACAATGAGTAAAATTAAGGAGTGTAATATGAATAAATTAAAAAAGAAGTTAAAGAAATAATAGAAAATGTTGATATAATTGATGATGAGGGGCAAATACATATGAAACGGGATAATGGTAGAACTTTAGCATTATTGGTTGGTATCGATGAATTTCATATATTAAGTGATTAAAAGGAAGGAAATTAAAATGAAGCTAAAAGAAATATTAGATGATAAATTATTCGAATTATATAATAACAATATACCACAAGAGATAAAAACAAGAATAGAAGAAGAATTAGATATAATTATAGATGAAAAAATAGAATATCAGTATTTAATTGCATATGAAATAGCAAAAAAAGTGAAATCTGATAATAGGATTATGATAGATAGAATATGTGGTTCATCTTATATTGCATACTTACTGGGAATTACTTTTGTAAATCCAATTGAATATTGTATAGTTTATGAAAAAGGATTTAAACCAATAACATTTGATTTAGAATTTGCAGAAGATTATTTTAAAACTATTTTTGAATATACAAAAGAAGTATGTAAGAAATATAGTATAACTATTAATAATGAAGAAGATTTAAAGGGTCATAATTTATATTTAAATACATACGAATTATGTTCTGTATTAGAAAATTTAGAAACAAGAACAGGTAAGCATAGACAAGATATAGATTTAAAAGATGAAGAACTTTACAAGTATCTAATCGATGAAAATACAACTATATTTGATGAAAGTGAAATGAAAATAGCTACAAGTTTATTTAATCAAGAGTTTATAATCAATAATGTTAATTGTGTTGCTAGTGTTATTTCTTTAGAAAGAAGCACAATTACTGATAAATTAGATATAGTAAATTCTATGATATATTATCCAGTATATAGAGAAGCAATTTATAGTTTTTTAATAATGGCAGGATTAGAGAAAAAATTAGCTTATGAAATAATGAACTTTATTGCTAAAGGAAAACATAGAATTAAGAATTATAAAGAAACTTGGGAAAAATACATCTTTATTATGAAAGAGCATGGAATAGAAGATGAGTACATAAATTGTTGTTCTAAAATACAATATTTGTTTTCTAAAGCCTACTCGATTAACAGAGCAATAATATATGTATGGTTAACTTATTACAAAATGAATTATTTAAAAGTATATGAAGATGTGATTTAAAATGAATTTAAAAACAGGTTATGAAAATTTAGATAATACTATCGGTAGTTTAGAAAAAGGAAAGTTATAAGCTATTGCAAGTCGTCCAGGTGTTGGAAAAAGTACATTTGCTATAAATATAATAAATAATATTGCTAAACAAACAAATGATAAGATATTATATTTTAATTTAGAAACAAGCAAAGAACGTTTAAAAGAGAGAATAGCAACGGATAAAGTTGAAATTATAGATACACCAACGATAACTATTGAAGAAATTAAAAGTAAATGTGAAGAAGTCGCAAAAAATGGTTTATCGTTGGTAGTAATAGATTATATTCAACTTATACACCCAACTACTTTTAACGTTCTTGTATTGGATGATTTAAAACATTCAACAGAAATTTTAAAAGAAGTAGCAACAAATTTAAATGTTCCTATAATAATATTATCCCAATTAACTAAACAACAAGCGAAAACATTAGAAGATGATAGTATTACTAGTTTTGATTATCAAGATAATTCTCCATTATTACAACATACAGATAAAATTATATTCTTATATAGAGAAAGTTATTATAACCCTAAAGAAAAATTAACTACTACTGAAGATAACAACTATTTTAAAGATGTAATAGTATTAGATAAAAATATTGTAATTGCCGTTATTCCGTAATATAAGGAAGTGATTAAGTATGGAATTTACACCTATGATTATATTAGC
The DNA here is from genome assembly GCA_948433435.1 of uncultured Clostridia bacterium. Classification (GTDB taxonomy): domain Bacteria; phylum Bacillota_I; class Bacilli_A; order RF39; family UBA660; genus UBA2730. Next base: position 18,441 of record CAOJDX010000012.1, on the reverse strand, counting down.
TCAAAAAGGAAGTAAGATTTATCCTAATACTAACCTACCTATTACATTGTGGATAAAATATGATGGTAAAAAGAAAATAATTTATATGCAGAACAACTATAATAAATATACTACAGGAAATGATTTAATTCCTATTAGTGTTGATAAAGAAAATCCACAATTACTAGAAGAAGTAGAATTAAATGTTAAAGAAAAAGATTTAAAAAAAGTATTAAACTTCATTAGAGAAAAATATCAAATTTTAATTGATACTATTAATGGTATAGATATTGATTACTCTATTATGGAACACACACATATAAATAAATTTAAACCAACTGTAATTGATGGTTTCTTTGTAAATGGAATTAGTACTAGAGATTATCAAAGTCTTCCAGTAGATTTGTATTTATATTGTGATGTTAATGAGTATGATGATGAAAGAGATTTATATACTTTACTTATGCAAAATACTCATAGAAGTAATAGAAGATTTGAAGATTATGTTACTGTAAGTATTGATAAAGAAAATCCACAATTAGTATATGATGTTAAACTTGGGATACCTAAAGAAGAATTTAAGAGAGTTCAAGATTTTATTAAAAGACATTATGATTTTTTAAAAGAATATACAGAAAGAGATGATATGGATATTGGAGATATTCATAGGTATTTAAGTAGTTGTGAAACAGAACCTTGGTTAATTGATAGTATTAATGGTTACAGTATTTATCTTTATGTAGGAGATTATGAAAGTTATCCACATTTCCATTTTGTTGATGTAGAAACAAAAGGTAAGAAATTTAATGCTTGTATTAAAATTGATAAAGCAGAATATCTTAATCATTCTCTTAATAAAAATAGTAAATTGAATAAACAGCAAACAGAAGATTTACAAAAGCTATTAGAAAGACCTTTTAGAAGTAAAAAATTTGATGGTACTAATTATGAGTTTATAAAGGATATGTGGAATATGAATTATGATACTAAAGTTGATGAAAATTTAACAGTACCAAATTATACGTGTTTAAAATAATAATGTATGGGGAAGTGATTATAAGTGGGTAAAAAAGAAGCATTTACTTATGATTTTGTTTTAAAAGATTTAAATAAAGATTATCATAGCAGTTATGGTAGAATTGGTTTTACTGATGATGGGTACGAAGTATTTATTGTTACAGATGATTATATGTTAAGTGATATACCTCACTTTCATTATAGAAAAAAAGAAAAAGGAAAAAAGATGAGTTTTCATACTTGCATAAGGTTAGATAAAGCAGAATATTATCATCATACTGGGAATGAAGATGTTTTAAGTGATACCCAAAAAGAAAACTTAATGAAGTTTTTACAAAAGCTAGGTAGAAATATAAGATATCAGAATAATTGGGAATATATGCTATTTAGTTGGAATCATGAAAATAATTATAAAATGGTTGTAGATGAAGATTTAGAAATGCCTAACTATACTAAATTAACTTCCAAAAGTGAGAGTGGTAATTAATGAAAGGTTTATATAGAAGAATAAGAGATAAAAAAATAGATAAAGGTACTTTATGGCTTTTAACATCACGTTCTGATATAATAGCAGCATATATAATATTTGCTATTACGAAATATAATACACCTTTTGATTATGATTATTGGGAAAGAAGAATACACGATTTTATTCCACATTTAATTAAGTTACGTACTACTGGAGCTTATCCATCAGTTAAAGTATTAAGAAAAGAAATGATAGAACATTGTGACTGGGATAAAGATTTACATTCAGTAGTATATAGGTGTTATAAAGATGCAGAAACAGAAAATTTAGATATTCTATATTATGATAAAGAAGTAATGTATAACTGTGTATTAATGTTCTTTGAGTGGATGATAGAGAAATTATCAAGTGGAGGGTATGTGGATAGAGATAGTTCTAACAATAAATTAAAAGAAGTAATTGAAAAATATAATAAAGAGGTTTCTTAATTATAATTAAAATTAGAAAGTGAGTGATTTATGTGGGTAAGAAACAAATAAAAAATGAAGAAATAAAAAAGAAAAAGGGAAAATGGAAGAAAATATTTTTAATCATATTATTAATTATTTTTGTGCCTGTAATATTATTCTTTGGTTATAGATTTATTAATAATAAATTAGAAGATATAAATACTAAGAAAATGAGTAATACTATTAATGAAATTTCTAAGGATAGAATAGATTATGTATTTATAGAAATCAATCCATCTTTTGTATTAACTATAAAAGGAAATAAAGTAAATGATATTGCTTGTTTAAATGATGACTGTGTAAGTATTTATAATGATATTGATGTTAAAGGAAAAAATATTGGCGATAGTATAGATAGTCTTTATAATCTAGCAAAAGAAAAAGGCTTTGATACTTCTAACGGTGTAAGAGTAAAAACTACTATTGAAATTGATATAAAGGATAAAGATTATATTACGATAGAATTTATTAATGAAACTACTAAAAATGAGTTATTAACTAATGTTAAAAATAACTCAGAAATAAAAAATAATAATAATGATGATTATTATACTAAGTTATGGGAAGAATTAAAGAAAGACAAAGATTACGATAAGGTATATACTTGTAAAATGGATAATAATGAGTTAAAGTGCTATATTACTTTACAAACTGGTATTAATACGGATAGTGATTATAATGTAGAGGATGATACGGGATTTAATTTTTTACAATCTATATTAACTGATAGTACAAATAAAATTTTTAATACTTTAAAAAAATTTAATTTTAATGTAAAAAATAATAAGGTTATTATAAATGGAATTGAATTTAAATATGTTCCATTATTTACATTAAACGGTACACCATATAAAAATGTGTTAACTGCTAATATAATTGAAAGTTTAGATAATGATATATGCGACCAAGGATATGCTGAATATAAAGATGGAAAATGTCAAGTAGATGGTGGAATGTACTTAATTCCTCTTAATGAAGTTAATCTTATATATCCTAATTCTATAACAGATAATATGATTATTAGTAAATTGGGTATCGCTGAAAGTATTATAAAAAATTATGAAACGAGTAACGTGTTTAAAAAAAGCGAAAGGGAATGGAATGAACGAGTTGAAAGGTGTTTACCTAAAGTAAAAGCAGCAGGCTATAATTATAAAAATAATATGTTTCCTTGTTGTGATGGTACAAATGAAGAACAAGGTTGTTATTCTTGTTCGGGTAAAGAGAGTAGTGCTAATTATTGCCATATAGAGCATAACCCAAGCGATGTTTATACTATTATAGATGGCAAAGAAGTGCTTTTTCCCAAAGGAGATTACGAATCATGTACTAATTTAATTAATATTTTTGATGAATTGAAATGCAACTAATTAAAAATTTTATGTTTTTGTATGTTAATGAACACAATAATAAAGTGTTCTTTTTTCTTTTTATGGCGGGACTTTGTTATAAATGAATACTAAAATATTTATATACTTAGAAAGGAGCAAATAGTATGGGAGTAAGCAAAGTAATGAGATTAAAAAGGGAGTTGCTTGATGATGAAGATTATATTAGATTTGAAGAAACTTATAATAAAAATGAAACAATAGATACAGAGCTGCTTATTAAATTATTGAATAAACATTTAGATTTATATCATGTATTTTTAAAATTAAATATTTTATTATATGGTTTTGACACAAAAGAATTAAGCGAGGATTTACAAGATTTTCTTCATTTTAAGGGTAAGAAGTATTATATTGATGATTTAGATAGCATTTTAAAGTTTTATTATCATCACTATCCTATGTTTATAAAATCTATTGAGGAAATAATTAATAGTAAGTTAAGACCTCTAAGCGAAATAACTCTTTTAAAAAAAATTATTAATAATCCAAAAGAATTGAAAGCAATATATGTTTGTGGGAAGCTAGAAGATGAGTAGTGTTAAATTATTAAATAAAGAAAAATTAGATATGATGTTTAAAGATTATCCTTTATATTCACAAGAGCATATAGAAGATAAAAAAGTAATACTTGAAATATTTATCCCACATCAAAATATGTATTGGTTAATATTAGAGGGTAATCGTGAAAATGATGATTTTATTTTCTTCGGTTATTGTCATATAACTGATAGTGAATTCGGATATGTAAGCTTTAATGGGCTTTATAATTTAGATTATAGTTTGGAGTTTAATTATTATAAAGAACCTATTTCTTTAAATGAATTGAAAGCTAAATATGAGGAGGAATAAAATATGTTAAACCAAGTTGTAATGGTTGGTAGATTATTAGAAAAACCAGAAATTAAAGAATTGGAAAATGGAAAGAAAGTTGGTACTATTACTTTAATAGTACCAAGATGTTACAAAAATGAAGATGGAGAATATGAAAAAGATTTTATTGATTGTATGTTATGGAGTGGTATTGCTGAAAACACAGCTGAGTATTGTAATAAAGGAGATGTTGTTGGTGTTAAAGGTAGAATTGAAACTACTATAATTGATAAAGTTAAGCATAGTAATGTAATTGCAGAAAAAGTAACATTCTTATCTAACAAAGTAAAAGATGAATAAAATTTGTATCGATAGAAATATCTATTTTATAATTAGAATTGGTGATATGTATTATGAGAAGTAAGACGTTTTTTTATAATCAAGAGAAAGAAAAAAAGATAACTTCTTCTTTTGTTAATCATATAAGGAGCATAAGCATTAATAAAACGGTATTATACTTGAGTTGTGTTAATTCTAAAGAATATCTATTAAACAAGTATAAAGTGTTAAATAGAGAGAATATAACTGTAATAAACGATACTTCTCTATTACTTGAGGATATAGAAAAATACATACTCCAGTATAAACCAAAGTATGTATTTGTTGATTATTTTATAATGGTTGATGGTTACAATTTTCGTATTCAAGGTAAAAAACTTTATTATATAAGAAATATGCTTGAAGATTTAGAAAGTAAATATAATGTAGTTGTATTAGTAGCACTTAATAAAATATGATATTTTATCTATTGCAGTATAAGTGCAATAGAACCAGTAGAAAACATCTCATTTCTAATTAAGGTATTAACTTTTAAATATGGTTCTAAATACGCTTTTAAATTAAAGTCATTTATTGTTTTTTGTTTAGCTTTATTTCCGTTAGTGGTATCCGTATAATAAGATAAATAGAACTTGACTTGGTAACTTTTATCATTATGGTATTTGCTTAACATTTCGTTTTCATCATTAAGGAATGAAGTTGATAATCCTTTTTTCTTTTGCATTTCATATATTCTTTTACTTAATTTTGGAAATAAGCCTTTCCCTTTTTTTAAGTTTTCACATTTAATAAAATTTTTACAAGTTTTATTATCTTTAAAAATTCTATCACAATATATTGCATCACTTTTCTGTGCAAAGAAAAATTTATTACAGTTTTTACATTTGACAATTTTAAAATTGTAATAAGATGAAAAAACTGCGTTTAAAAAATATAATAATATATCTTTTTCGGTTCTTTTATCATCATCTTTTGCTCTTATTGTAGTTTTTCTATCATAAATGATGTAGCCTAAATCTTCAATTATATTATCCTTAATATTATAATCTTCATTAGTCCATATTTTTTTTAGTTCCTCACTGCTAACGTATTTTATTACTGGTTTATAAGGCATACCAGTTTTTTTTATTAATTTTTTTACTTCTCTCAAATGAAGCTCTTCATTAATCTGTGTATGTATTTTGAAACGATGTTTAATATTATTCCATGTTTTTCTATCAAAATAATTTTTATACGAAAAGTTAAAAATTTCTTTTTCAAAAAAATCTAATGTTTCTTTAGATAAGCTATCGAATATGTCATATCTAAAATCGAGATCATATACAGTGTCTTCTTTCTCCTCAATAAGATAATGGAGATTACGAAAAATATTTTTATTATCTCTTTTTATTATAAGTAAAGGAATACATCTTCCATCTTTTAAGAAAAGTTCTACAAGTATAATATGAATCATTTTTTATCTATCCTCCTCTAATTTTGATACAAAATCTTGCAGGGATGTGTTTAAATCTTGCAGGGAATAGTATAGCATACAAAAAAGCAATATACTAGCGATACAAAAGCAAAAATTATAATTTTAATTTAGTTCGAGCATTATATTGTTTGCTTTTGATAATAGTAGAGGAGGTGATAAAATGACTAATGTTATTCCGGGAAGACTACCTAGAGAAGAAACATTTTTAAATGAAAATGAACTTGATACAGATAATATTAGTTTATTCAATGGCAATGAAAACAGCGAAGAAAATTTTGGGAATGAATTTTCTAAGTTTATGCAAGACTATACTGATGTATTGAAGTATGATGTTGAATATTCTGGGATAGTTAAAAGATTTGCTAAAGGCTATACTAGTAAAACCAAAAAACCAATTTTTATTATTTTGGTTAGTATTACAAAAGGAGTAATAACACCAAAGGAAGTAAAAGTTGAATTTGTTCTAGATAAAAGCAATCAAGAATATCTAGATTATAATTTTGGTAAATTGAAAAGAGCTCTTAAAACTTTAGATTACGATTTATACGAATTGTATAATTTGGATAATCTAATAGAAATATTAAACAATCTATATATAGGAAAAGAAATTTGTATAAAACCATACGAATATCAAGGTTTTCCAAAATATAATGTTGTTGATTAGGAGTTATCTGAAATAGAAGTTTAAAGTTAAGACTGTGTGTTTGGATAGCCATAGTCTTAACTATATTCTATTTAAAAAAACTTAACGGCTCGATTATTATAATAAGCACAATTATAATAATATTATATAAAAATCTTTATGCTAACATAGAAAGGCAGGTAAAAATGAAAAAAATCTCTTTATTAATTGATAAGATAGAGTTTAAAAAGAAACCTATCGATTATGAAATAGCACAAATAAAACAAAGATTTAATAACGTCGAGTGTATAAAAGAATTAACAATAGAGGAATTGTTTGACTATATAAAAACAGGGCACACTTTTATACCCGCGGTATTAAAAGGAGGCACTAAAAATGAAAATTGGATACAACAGCAGTTAGTAGCTATTGATGTAGATAATAAGGAAAAAATAATTCCACCAAAGGAAGCGGTACTATTATTTAAACAACATAAAATTAATGTTTTAGGATATTATCACACATTTAATAGTACAGAGGAACTACCAAGATATAGATTATTATTTTTATTAGATGAAGTGATAACTGAACCCAATAAAATGAAATTCATAGTTGAAACATTAAACGCATTTATACATGGAGATACAGCTTGCAAAGATTTATCTAGAATGTTTTATAGTACAAATGGAGAACAACAAGACGTTGTAATTTTAGATACAGAAGCTACTATTACTTTGAATGATGTTATAAATCTAAAGAATAGTACATCTGTACCGAAAAAATATGATGATAAAGAATTGAGTTCTTTGATAGAAGATTTTGATTTACTGGAGTACATGAAACAAGATAATGAAATATTAGTAATATCAGGAGATAGAGTAGATTTCAAAACTTGTAGTATTTGTGGACATCAAAACTGTTTAAAGTATTATTTTAATACTAATACATTTTATTGTTTTGGTTCTAGTGGTTCTAAAGGTGGAAGTATTATTGATTATCTTATGGCAACTAAGAATATGAATAAAACAGAAGCTATCAACTATTTTAAATATGATTTAATGGGATTACCAAAAAATGATATTAAAAAGGCAAAAGTCGATACATCTTATTTATCCGTAGTTCAAAGTCAAATAGCTAAATTAGGATATGAAAAAGAGTTTGTAAACGAAGCTAATTTTGATTGGGTTATGCAAAGTAAATCTGGGAAAGATTATATTAACTGCCCTAACCTGTATCATTTTATAGCTCATAATGTGCCTTATATTTTTGCTAATGAAGATGAAAAAAGTGGAATACTTAGGTTTGTTTTTAAAAATGGTTATTACCGTTTAACCTCTAACGATAGTATGAAAGGAACTATCAAACAGTTTATACCTTTATCTTTACAAAAGAGTAAAGACATAAACGAAGTTTTTAATTTATTATGTACTGATGATAAATTTGTGAGTATACAGGAGTTAAATAATGATGAAAATATTATTATTTTTAATAATGGTGTTTTACATTTAGATACAGGGATTTTAGAAAAACATTCACCGAAGTATAAAACTACTATAAAAATACCATGTAATTATAATCCTGATATTACAGCACCTTCAACAGGATATTTTGATAACTATATTAAATCATTAACTAATAATGATGAAAAGGTAGAAAGATTACTATTGCAATTTTCAGGAGTTGCTCTAAGCAATGTTAAAGGTTACAGAATGAAAAAAGCGTTAATTCTTGTTGGTAAAGGAAATTCTGGTAAATCTGTTTTTAAAAATTTTCTAACAAAACTTATTGGTTCAAAAAATTGTTCTAATATTGATTTAGAAAGAATGGAAGATAGATTTGGTAGAATGAATATTTTTAATAAAAGATTGGTAGGTTCTAACGATATGAGTTTTGCCAAAATTAAACAACTAGAAGTTTTTAAACAAGCTGTTGCTGGAGACCCAATTTATGCTGAATATAAAGGTGAGAACGGAATAAATTTTATCTTTAATGGTGTTATGTGGTTTTGTTGTAACGAACTTCCTTTATTCGGTGGAGATAAAGGCTCACACGTTTATGATAGATTTGTCATAATAAAATGTGATAACGTTATTCCAGAAGAACAGAGAGATAAAGAATTGGTGGAACATCTACTAGAAGAAAAAGAATATATTGTTTCTCTTATGGTTAAATCATTACTACAAGTTATAGCAAATAATTATAGATATGATATACCAGAAAGTTCTAAAAAGTTACTTGAAGATTATAAAACAAAAAATAGTAGTTTTAGAACATTTTTAGAGGAGTGTTGTGTTCGCCGTAGTGGAAGTACGATTAAGGATAATTGTACTAAAGGTAAGATATATAAAATTTATAAAGAGTGGTATCTTAGTAGTTACAATAATCATTACATGGATTCTAAAAGCGAAGTAAAGAAAATACTAGAAGAAATGGGATTATCTGCTACTATAAATGCTCAAAAAGGAAATGAGTTTTATACTTATATTACTTTAAAAGAAGATGTTCAGAGGGAATATTATAGTATTTTAGGGGGAATTATTAACGGAGAAGTAGAAGAAATTCCTGTTACTCCTATTATAGAACATCTTGAAGGAATAGATGATGATACTTTAAATTTCTAATATTTGTTTTTGATAAAGAAAAATTCTTCTTTTAAAAGAAAAATAAAAGAAGAATGAAACTTACAAAAAACATATATAAAATAATGGTTTGGGTTCGTATAAAGAAGAAAATGAAAAAATTTTTTACTTAAACAAAAATTATGTAAATATAAAATATTAAAATTTATAATTACATATTTAGTAATAAGCTACAATTATTTTTCCTTTTCTTCCCTACCTATACTTGATTTTAAAAAAGTATACATAAAACAAACATTCATAATAAGTGATTTTTGATTTTAAAAAAGTCATATTTATTAGTTTTTAAAATTTTAAAAATTATTCGGACATTTTTAAAACTTTCGGGCTCGATCATTTCTAGAAACAAATATATAATTTATTTAAGAGGTGATTTTACTTGAACAATAAAATATTTGCTTATTTGAGAATATCAGACCCTAGCCAGAATATAGCAAGACAGCTCGAAGCTATTAAAGATTTTAATATTCCAGAACGTGATATTTATATTGAGAAAGCATCAGGAAAAAATTTTAACGATAGACCTCAATATCAAGTTTTAAAGAATGCATTACGGGAAAATGATTTGTTGATAATTCAAAGTTTAGACAGATTAGGCCGCAATTATTCACAAATTCTTGAAGAATGGCGAGATATAACCAAAAATATTAAGGCAAACATTAAAGTCCTTGATATGCCTGTTTTGGATACTAGCAATGAAAACGATTTATTAAAAAGTGTAATAAACGATATCATATTAGCTTTACTTTCTTATGTTGCAGATGTTGAAAGGAAAAAACTATTATCTAGGCAAAGGGCTGGAATAGATATTGTAATGAAAACTAAGAAAACAAAAACAGGTAGACCGTATGGACGTCCTGTTATAAAAAAACCAGATGAATTTGAAACGATAGTAGAAAAAGTTAAGAAAAATGAAATAACAGCACGTGAAGCGAGAGCAATTTTAGGATTAAAAACCAACACTTATTACAATATGGTAAAAAAATACATGAAATAAAAAGACAGGGGGAGAAATTGAATGATAGTATGGAGCGATAAAATAAGAAAGTCTAATGATATATTTAAATCAGTAGCAGCTGAATTATTGAAACTAAATATTGATTTAGATGGTGTTATTGAAATCTTTAATAATGGTGCTGAGCAAGGAACGTTATTAAAAATATTTGATACTTATGATACTAATATAGATATATGTATATGGGTTTACTTACCACAAGAAAGAGATTGTGATAATCAAATGGAAGTTTTAATAGGACATCATAGTGACTGTACTGATAATAATATGTGGAAAGATAACCTAAAACCTAAAATATTTACACAGGATAGAGCAAGAGAATTACATAAAGAAGTAAGAGATTATATTTTAGAAATACTTACTTCAAGATTAGATAAAAAAATAAGTAGAAAGGAGAATTTTAATGGGTAAAGAAATAAATTGTTTAAGCGACCTATTCATTGAAATTGGTGGATTAATAAAAAATTATGAGGAACATCTAAGTATTGATGCTGCTAAAGAGGATAAAGAACAGCTATATGGGATAAATGAGATTACTAAAATCTACCCAAAACTATCTAAATATATTCTTACTAAAGCTATTAATGAAAAAATTCTTCCAGTTACATGGATAGGAAATGAAAGACACTTTTATATAAGTGATATTGAGAATTTTCTGCAAACAAGTACTAAAAGAAGTAATATTGATAATGTAACTTCATGGAGAACAAGTGAACAAGTCTAATTTAACAAAAGAAGGATTAAAAGGATTTTCCATTTCATTTAATAAAGCTAAAACTTTAGGTATTACTGATGAGGATTTAAAGTATATTTATGAGATAGGTACAGATAAATTCCGAATATCCATGAGATATACCGATTTAAAAGGTAATAAACAAAGATTTACTAAAGTAGTTCAAGGACTATTAAATGCAATTAATAAAAAATGGGAATTCCTAAATTCTCTTAAACAAGGTAAAGAGAAAAGTGAAAATTCTCAAAATGGTTTAGAAGAAGTAGTTGAAAAAGATAATGAGTTCCAAGATTTAACACTAAGAGAGGGCTTTGAAAACTTTTTTGTATACAGAAAATCTTTAATTGGTAAAAAAACAGGAAAAAGAATAGGAAGAACAACTTATGAAAAAGATGTTATTATCTATCAAGGACGTTTTATTAGAGATTGTGTTTTGCTTAATAAAAAAATTACGGATATTACCGTAGAAGATGCACAAAATTATGTTGATGAATTATTTTCTGCTAAGCCAGTTAAAGAAAATGAAAATGAAACATTATCTGAAAACACAATAAATAATCCTTATGAATTAATGCATAAAGCATTTGTGTATTTTAAAGATAAATTGAAAATAATAAAAGATAATCCTTTTGATGAAGTAGAACAAAAACCAAAATATAAAGCAAAAGATAGAAATTATTTAGCAAACACCGATATTCACTATGTTTTAGATGAAATTGATAAAAAAAATATAAGACTTAGATTACTTATCAACCTATTCTTGGAAACTGGTTTAAGAATTGAAGAAATACTAGCAATTAAATATTCTGATATTAATAGAAGAAGAATGACTATTAAAATTGTTAGAGCATTGGTTAAATCACGGCTTACAGGAGAATTAATAATTAAAGACCTTAAAACAGAAGCTAGTGAGAGAGAAATTACTATTAGTGAGTATACGTTAAATTTAATAGATAATTATAGATACTTTAAAGAACAATGTGGTATGATAGTTACTAATGATGATTTTATATTTACATCATGGTTAGATAATGAATTAATAACACCATCACGATATACTGCCGAATGGAGAGTATTCATTAGATTATTAGGTTATAAAGATTTACCTCTTAGAGTATTGAGGCATAGTGCAGCAACGTTTATGCTACAAGGTGAAACCAATATTGAAGCAGTTAAAAAACGTTTTGGTTGGTCTAAAGTAAGTACAGTACTAGGTATTTATAACCAAAGTAATCTTGAAGAAGATAAAAAACTCTTAAATAAGTTTGAGGAAGAATTTAGAAATGCCTTAGGTTTAACTTATTCAGAATTATACCGTATAAGTGTGAATAGACTTAATAATAAAAGAAAAGTAAATTCATTAATACAAAAATTGCTATCAAAACCGATAGAAGAAATTGATTATATAAATGATTTAAAACAGTGTCAGAATTATTTATTTGATTTATTCCCAGTATTTAGAAAAATAGCAATTATTGATAATCAATTAGATGATGAAGAAATTGAAGCTATATTTGAAGGATTTAAACAGATATATAAAAAGATAAAGATTGAACCATTAAATAAAGTAACTTAACTCGAGATAATTATTATATTTCGGGTTTTTAATTGTAAAAGAAAAAATCTCTATCACTAGAGATTTAACTTTCAATTGGAGCAAGTAAGCAGATTCGAACTGCCGTTCTCTCGTTGGCAACGAGATGTACTAACCACTGTACTATACCTGCATTTTTTTATTAATTTTTTGCAGATTTTAATGTAGGAACAATTAAAGATAATTTAATGTGATTTAGATAAAGTTTATTATTTTGGTACACGAATTGGTACACGATATCACTTTTTTCATTATTTTTAATTGCTCGCACATCAGAAACCCTTTATATTTCAAGGTTTAACGGTTTTAATTTCAACCTTACGTTACTAACTTGGCAAGGCCGTATTCTAACCACTAAACTACATCCGCATTTCTTACAAATAAATCATATCAGAAAAAGTCTATAATGTCTACCTTTCATAACAAAAAAATAAAGAAAAAATCTAGAAAAATAGACATATATTTTCATAAAATATCATAATTCGACAAAAGACGACAAAAAAAAGAGATATAATAAATTTAGAAAGAAGGGATTATATGTCAATATTTGGAGGAGTAATTACTAATACAGTTTATATTTTGTTTCCACTAACCGTTTATATTATATATACTGCTTATACAAGAAATCTTGATAAGAAAGAAAAGGGATTGTTTTTAGAATTAGCCCTGTATTCATCTATTTATATGTTAATAAGATATGGAGTAATGTTTAAAACTATATATCCAGCTCTTTTATTTAATATTCCATTAGTAATTAGTTTTATTAAAAATCAGAAAACTAGTTCCTTTATTATTGCTTTTATTTTAATTTTATTTAACTATTATAAACTACATTTTTCATTGGTTATTCTTATATTAGAATATGTCTTATATTTTTTTGTCTATTTTCTTTGTGATAATACTAAAAATAGAAATATTAATATTATTAATGGCTTCATTATTATAAGAACAATATCTATGATTTATCAAACAATATTTTATATTATGCCAGATGCTTCTTTTTTACAAACTTTTTATTATATTTTATTTAGTTCTTTATTATTTTCTTTTTTCTCTTATGTTATTATTATCATTATTGATAAAGGAGAAAATATTGTTAATTATAATAGTACTTTGAATGAATTGAATAGAGAAAAAGAAATAAGAGAATCACTATTTAAGATTACCCATGAAGTTAAAAATCCTTTAGCAGTATGTAGAGGTTATTTGGATATTTTGGAAGGACAAAAGAAAAAAGAATATCATAAGTATATTCCCATTATTAGTAATGAGATTAATAGAACTTTAAATTTGATGGATGATTTCTTAGATTATACGAAAGTTAAAATAACCAAGGAAGATACTGATTTATATTTATTACTGGAAGAAATTAGGGAGGAGATAAAACCTCTTTTAAGAAATAATGATATTGAATGTAATTTTAATATTCCTGATGATGAACTATATTTAGATTTGGATTATAATAGGATAAAACAAGTATTTATTAATGTTTTTAAGAATAGTATAGAAGCGAAGAAGGGAAGGATGGAGATTACTTTAAATGTTTATCAAAAGGGTAGTAAGGTAACAATTAAAATAAGTGATAATGGAATTGGAATGAATAAAGAAACTATGCAAAGAATAGGGGAGAATTTTTTTACAACAAAGAAAAATGGTACAGGTTTAGGAGTTTCTTTATCAAAGGAGATTATTGGGTTACATGATGGAAAAATGTATTATAAATCAGTAGAAGGAAAAGGAACAGATGCTTATATTGAACTTCCAATCAATTAAAAAGTCGAGAAACTCGACTTAGAAATATGGATATGGCATCATGCATCCAGGTCCTGGACAAAATACAGGATATGGTCTCGGAAAAGAATTATAATTGTTATTATTGCTTAAAAAGTTATTATTAGCAACTCCGTATCCTAAAGCGCCACCAGCAAGTCCTCCAACAACAAAAGGAATCCAAAAACCTCTTTCATCATAATAGCCAGCATTAGATGAATTATTTGAACTAGTTCTATAAGTATAATTTCCATTGTTTGGTATGCTATAGTTAGTAGTTCTATACATAAAAAATCACTCCTTTAAAGTATTTTATGATAAAAGGTAAAATAAGTTATTAGTAATTATTTCTTTTTTATTAGAAATAAGGTATACTTTATGTGGTGATTAAATGGAACGTTTACAAAAAATTATTGCACAAGCAGGTATTTGCTCTAGAAGAAGGGCTGAAGAATTGATTAGAGAGGGATCTGTTAAAGTAAATGGAGAAATGGCAACTCTTGGTATGAAAGTAAGCTATACAGATAATATTGTAATTGGTGGCAAAAATATTAATAGGGAAGAAAAGGTTTATTTTCTTTTAAATAAACCACGTGGGATTGTTTGTACCTCAAATGATGAAAAGGGTAGGAAAACAGTTGTTGATTTGATTGATACTGATAAGAGAATTTATCCTGTAGGTAGACTTGATTATGATACAACGGGAGCAATATTATTAACAAATGATGGAGAACTAGCTAATATTTTGATGCATCCTAGAAATGAAATTGAAAGAAGTTACTATGCTAAGGTGGAAGGTTTGGTAACCAAAGATGAAGTTAATTTTTTAAAGAAAGGACTTATTGTTGGAAGAGAAAAGTATCGACCTGAGCATATTAAAGTCAGAAAATATGATAAAAAAAGCAATAGTAGTTATGTTTCTTTAATTTTAAGAGAGGGACATAATCATGAAGTAAAAAATATTTTTAAAGAGATAGGACATCCTGTTATTAAATTAAAAAGAGAGTATTTTGCTTTTTTAGATGTTAAATCTTTAAAAAGTGGAGAGTTTCGGAAACTGAATCCAAAGGAAGTAAAACAGTTGTATTCTTATAAAAAGTAATACATGTGATTCTAGAAAATATATGTTATTAGTTATTATGAAAAAATTATAGATAAATCTTGCTAAATTTATGTTATAATTTTGATAGATGACGTAGTATGTATCATTCAATAAGTATTTCTCTATGATACTTTTGGGATAGATTTAGAATTATTTGAGGTTTTAGATCTATGTCATTTTGAATGGTACTCAAACACAGTTATTATGATAATTCTAAGCTATATAGTTTTAGATCTATGTCATTTTGAATGGTACTCAAACACAAATATTTGGAATAAAGACACATTAGCCGTTTTAGATCTATGTCATTTTGAATGCTGTAAATTAATTATATTAGGTAGTTAGTAATATTATAGCTAACCTACAAAATGAAAAGGATTATTCCTATGAAATATAGTACAATCCTTATTCATTAATTTTTAATTAACTAAAGTTTAAATAGATTACTTTAGTTTTTTAGTATTTTTTTTCAAATTTTTTAATTCCTTTTTCCTGTTCCACTTTTTGAATTGTAGTTGCTAAGATATTCAGAGCAATTTGTTCCGTTTTGCGTTCAATATCTCTTAAAGGGTTTAATTCTACAATATCCATTGAAGATACTTCTTCGATATGTTCTAAAATTTCCTTTAAAATAGTCATAGCTTCTTCTTCATTAATACCGTCAACTTCAGGAACACTAACACCAGGAGCTATTTCTGGATCAATAATATCTAAGTCATAGCTAATATGAATAGATTTTGTTCTATTACCAGCAATTTTAAAAGCTTCATCCATAACAGTTTTAATCCCTTTTTCTTTTAAATCTTGGGTTGTAAAAACAGTAATGCCAGAGTATTTAATATTATCTTTTTCCCAGTTATCAATACTTCTAGCTCCTACAATGACTGTTTTTCTAGGATCAATTATATTTCCGTTATGAAATTTTCTTAACTCGTTACACTTGTAGCCATTAATAGCAGCGCATGGTAGTCCGTGAATATTACCTGTTACTGTTGATTCAAAAGTATTATAATCAGTATGAGCATCAATCCAAATCATTCCAATTTCCTCATGAACCAAGCTGTCTGCTAAGCTACTAGCAATTGCTACAGAGTGGTCTCCTCCTAAAGTGATGGGAAATAGTCCCTTTTTTAATTGTTCGACTTCTATTTCATAAAGTTTTGTATTAAATTGGTCGATTTCGTATTCATTTTTTCTACGATCTGAGAGATTTCTACTTTTGATAATATTTTCTTTTTGGCTTAGAGTAATCATTTCTCCTTGATAAGTACTCTTCATATCATTCATTAATTGAGTAGGACCAAATTTAGCTCCATCAATATGAACTCCTAAATCACTTCCTGCTCCAATTAGAACCGTTTTCATTATTAATCACCTAGTTTATAATATCGTAAAATACTGTCTATATCAACTATTTTCCTTTGATTTTACATAAGTTTACGATATAATTAACATTAGGAGATGGTCTAGATGAAGAAATTAAATGAATTATATGATATAGATAGTGATGTTTTAATAAAAGGAATAAAAATTAACTCTAAAGAAATAGAAAAAGGCGATTTATTTGTTTGTACCATGGGAGTGAAAGTAGAGTCATGACTATATTGAAGAGGCTATTCAAAGAGGTGCTAGTGCTTTAGTAGTAAGTCGTGACCATATTGAGGCACCAATTCCTGTTATTAAAGTAGATAATACTAATCAAGAATTGCCTATTCTTTGTCGTAAGTTTTATGATTATCCTGAGAAGAAGTTAACGATGGTTGGAATTACAGGAACAGATGGTAAAACATCAACAGCAACAATTATTCAAACTTTAATTGGGATTGAGACTTGCGGGTATATAGGAACAAATGGACGTAGTTATGGAAGTTTTAAAGGAGAAACTGGTAATACAACCCCAGATGTTGATAAGTTGGAACCTTATTTAGATAAATTTGTTAAGAATAATTGCAAATATGTTTCTATGGAAGCGAGTAGTGAAGCCTTTTTTAGAGGAAGAATGCAGGATCTTTTTTTTGATGTATCTGTTATTACCAATATTACAAAGGAACATTTAAATATTCATGGATCCTATGAAAATTATATCGAATGCAAAAGTATGTTATTTCAACAAACTAAAAAATCTGGTGTTTGTGTTTTAAATCATGATGATGAACATTTTATGGAAATAAAACAAGCTTGTAATGGTAAGATTGTAACTTATGGTAAGGGAGAGGAAAATACTCTTCAAATTGTAAATTATAGGGTAAATCCTAAATGTACTTATATTACTTATCGATATGATGGAAATTTGTATGAAGTAAAAAGTCCATTGTTAGGAGAGTTTAATGTATATAATTTAGCAGCAGCTTTGCTTGCTTGTTTATCTCTTTCATATACTTGGGAAGATTTGATGAAAAATATTGATAAGTTAATAGTAGATGGACGTATGGAGCTTTTGGATACCAAAACACCTTATTATGTCATGATTGATTATGCTCATACTCCTAATGGAATTACTAACCTTTTAAATTTTGTACATACTTTAGATATTAATCGTTCAATCGTTGTTATTGGTTCTGCAGGAGAACGAGATTATTTAAAACGTCCAGTTATGGGACAAACTGTCTTAGATAATGCCAGTTATGCTATTTTTACTTATGAAGACCCTCGAAGCGAAGATCCTTATGATATTATTCAACAACTAATTTCAACTGCTAAAGATTCCCATCATAATTATGAAATAGAAGTAGATAGAAGAACAGCTATTAAAAAAGCAATTAATATGGCAAATCCTAAAGACATGGTTTTAGTACTAGGAAAAGGAAATGAGACATATCAAAAATTAAAAAATGAAACAATTTATTTTAATGATGTAGAAGAAGCTTATAAGGCAGTTGAAGAAAGAGAAAAAAGGGAAATAGTTTTGGAATAATTTTTTTGTAAGTGTACATTTGTAAATGATGTGAAACAAAATTTTATATAAAAGTGACTCGTAT
>CAOJDX010000011.1 GCA_948433435.1 uncultured Clostridia bacterium | reverse complement strand
GACTTGATTCACTTTTTTTATATAAAATTGTTTCACATCTATTGTAACTCTACATGGATATTTTGTTGTTTTGTATTTAATCTGTTGACATCTGCATACTATAGTGATATAGTATCATTACTGGTCAAATTGAGTTTTGCTGTGTGCAAAACTTTGTTTAGACATAAAAATGATACACCAGGATATGTGTCAAGAAAGGAGATATATATTATATGCCTACAATCAATCAATTAATACATAATAAACGTAAAGATAAGAAGAGAAAGAGTAAAGCTCCAGTATTACAAGTTGGTGTTAATACGATTAAGAAAAAAACTACTAATGTTTCTGCACCACAAAAAAGAGGAGTTTGTACACGTGTTGGAACTAAAACACCTAAAAAGCCAAACTCAGCTTTAAGAAAATATGCACGTGTTCGTTTAAGTAATGGGAAAGAAGTAGATACCTATATTCCAGGAATTGGACATAATTTACAAGAGCACAGTGTAGTATTAATTCGTGGTGGACGTGTTAAAGATCTTATCGGTGTACGTTATCATATTATTCGTGGTACTTTAGATACTGCGGGAGTTAAAGATCGTATGCAGGGTCGTAGTAAATACGGTGCTAAAAAACCAAAAGATAGTAAGTAATTATTAAATATTGAAGGGAGGAAATTATAATGCGTAAGAGACGTGCAGTAAAAAGAGATGTTCTTGCAGATCCTATATATAAATCAAAAGTTGTTACTAAATTGATTAATACAATTATGCTTGATGGTAAAAAAGGAACAGCTCAAACTATAGTTTATGATGCATTTGAACAAGTTAAAACAAAAACTGGTAGTGATCCATTGGAAGTTTTTACAAAAGCAATGGAAAATATTAAGCCAGAGCTTGAAGTTAAATCTCGTCGTGTCGGAGGATCTAACTATCAAGTACCAATTGAAGTAAGTCCAGCTAGAAGTCAAGCTTTAGGTCTTCGTTGGTTAACAAAGTATTCTCGTGAACGTGGTGGTAGAGGAATGGCTGAAAATTTGGCTAATGAAATTATGGATGCCGCTAACGGAACAGGTGCTGCAGTTAAAAAACGTGAGGATACTCACAGAATGGCTGAAGCTAATAAAGCTTTTGCACATTATAGATGGTAGGAGGAGAATAATATGGCAAGAGATACATCTTTAGAGCATACCAGAAATTTTGGTATTATGGCTCACATTGATGCAGGAAAAACAACTTGTACAGAACGTATTTTATATCATACAGGGAAAATTCATAAAATTGGAGAAACACATGATGGTGAATCTCAAATGGACTGGATGGTACAGGAACAAGAACGTGGTATAACGATAACATCTGCAGCTACTACAGCTCATTGGAAGGGATATCGTTATAATATTATTGATACTCCAGGGCATGTTGATTTTACTATTGAAGTTAGTAGAAGTTTACGTGTACTTGATGGTGCTGTTGCATTAATTGATGCACAAGCAGGAGTTGAACCTCAGACTGAAACAGTTTGGAGACAGGCTTCTGAGTTTAAAGTACCTAGAATTATTTTTGCAAATAAAATGGATAAAATGGGTGCTGATTTTGCATTTAGTTTAAAATCTATTACTCAAAAATTAGGTGTTAATTCTGCGCCTATTGAATGGCCAATTGGAGCAGAGGATCAATTTGAGGGAATTATTGATCTTGTTACAAAAAAGGCCTACCATTATGATGGTAAACCAGAAGAAGAACCTCAGGAGATTGAGATTCCTGCAGATTTAACTTCTCTTGTTGAAGAGAAACATGCTGAGTTAATTGAGGCAGTTGCTGAATTTGATGATGAATTAATGGAAATTTATCTTGAAGGTGGAGAAGTATCTGTTGAAATGATTAAGAAGGCCATTAGAAATGGTGTATTAAAAGCAGAATTTTTCCCGGTTATGTGTGGAACTGCTTTGGGTAATAAAGGTGTTAAGTTATTACTTGATGCTATTGTTGATTATTTACCTAGTCCAGTTGATATTCCATCTATTAAAGGAACAGATTTAAATGGCAATGAAGTAGAACGTCATCCTAATGATAGTCAACCATTTAGTGCTTTAGCGTTTAAGGTAATGACAGATCCATTTGTTGGACGTTTAACATTCTTTAGAGTTTATTCTGGGCATTTAAGTAGTGGTAGTTATGTACTTAACTCTACTAAAGATGCTAAAGAGAGAATTGGTCGTATTTTACAAATGCATGCTAATACACGTAAAGAAATTACAGATGTATATACAGGAGATATTGCAGCAGCAGTTGGTCTTAAAAATACTACTACAGGAGATACTCTATGTGATGAAAAAAATGCTGTTATTCTTGAAAGTTTAGTGGTTCCAGAGCCAGTTATTGAACTTGCTGTTGAACCTAAAACAAAAGCTGATCAGGATAAGATGGCTATTGCTCTACAAAAACTTGCTGAAGAAGATCCAACATTTAAAGTTCATACAGATCATGAAACAGGTCAAACGGTTATTGCTGGTATGGGTGAGTTGCATCTTGATGTTATTGTTGATAGAATGAAACGTGAATTTAACGTTGAGGCTAATGTAGGTAGACCTCAAGTTGCTTATCGTGAAACTATTAAACAAAAAGGTGATTGTGAAGGTAAATATATTAAACAATCTGGTGGACGTGGACAATACGGACATGTGTGGGTTGAATTTGAACCTCTTGAAGAACAAATTTATGAATTTGTTGATAAAGTAGTTGGTGGTGTTGTTCCTCGTGAATATATTCCAGTTGTGGATAAAGGATTACAAGAAGCACTTCAAAATGGTGTTCTTGCTGGATATCCAATGATTAATGTACGTGCTACTTTGCATGATGGTAGTTATCATGATGTTGATTCTAATGAAATGGCATTTAAAGTTGCAGCAAGTTTGGCTGTTAAAGAAATGAAAAATAAATGTATGCCAGTTATTTTAGAACCAATTATGAAGGTTGATGTTACAACACCAGAAGAATATTTTGGTAATGTAATGGGTGATTTAACAGGACGTCGTGGTAAACCACTTGGTCAAGATACACAACTTGGTGCTGTTAAGTTAAGTGCTATGGTTCCACTATCTGAAATGTTTGGATATGCTACTTCTCTTAGAAGTAATACTCAAGGTAGAGCTAACTTTGTTATGTTCTTTGATCATTATGAAGAAGTTCCAAAAAGCATTTCTGAGGAAATAATTAAAAAAAGTGGAAATTAATGAAAAAAGTATCAAAATAGTTGAAAAAACTTCAATTATTAGATAAAATAGATTTTGTAATAAATAAGGAGGAAAAAAATTATGGCAAAAGCAAAATATGATCGTTCAAAACCACATGTTAACATTGGTACTATTGGACACGTAGATCATGGAAAAACTACTCTTACTGCTGCTATTACTAAATGTTTAGCTGGAAAAAATGGTAATGAAGCTGTTGATTTCGCTAATATCGATAAGGCACCAGAAGAAAGAGAACGTGGAATTACTATTAATACTGCTCATGTTGAGTATAGTACTGATAGTAGACATTATGCACATGTAGATTGTCCAGGACATGCTGATTATGTTAAAAACATGATTACAGGTGCTGCTCAAATGGATGGGGCAATATTAGTTATTGCTGCTACTGATGGACCTATGGCACAAACTCGTGAACATATCTTACTTGCTCGTCAAGTTGGAGTACCTAAAATGGTTGTATTCATGAATAAATGTGATATGGTTGATGATCCAGAATTATTAGATTTAGTAGAAATGGAAATTCGTGACTTATTAAGTGAGTATGATTTTGATGGTGATAATACTCCAATCATTCGTGGTTCAGCATTGAAAGCTCTTGAAGGTGATAGTGAATATGTAGCTAAGATTGATGAATTAATGGCTGCAGTTGATGAATGGATTCCAACTCCTGATAGAGATACTGATAAACCATTCTTAATGAGTATTGAAGATGTATTTACTATTACAGGACGTGGTACTGTTGTTACAGGACGTGTTGAACGTGGTCAATTAAAACTTAATGATGAAGTTGAAATTGTTGGTATTAAAGATACCCAAAAAACTGTTGCTACAGGAATCGAAATGTTTAGAAAACAATTAGATTATGCTGAAGCAGGAGATAACGCAGGTGTACTTTTACGTGGTATTTCACGTGAACAAGTTGAGCGTGGTCAAGTTCTTGTTAAACCTGGAACAGTTACTCCACATACTAAGTTTAAAGCTTCTGTTTATGTATTAACAAAAGAAGAGGGTGGACGTCATACACCATTCTTTACAAATTATCGTCCTCAGTTCTATTTCAGAACTACAGACGTAACTGGTGTTATTGATTTACCAGAAGGTGTAGAAATGGTTATGCCAGGTGATAATATTAACTTTGATGTTGAATTAATTCACCCAATTGCTCTTGAACAAGGTACTAAGTTCTCTATCCGTGAAGGTGGACGTACTGTTGGTGCTGGTGTTGTTTCAGAAGTTATTGAATAGTTTATAAAAAAGCAAGGTTTCTTGCTTTTTTTGTGTTTTTATATATTTGAATTTGATATAATTATGTTAAGAAAGTGGTTGATAATTATGCAATTTATAAGACATGGACAAACGGAGTCTAATAGATATAATAGATTATAGGGGTAAGCGATGAAAATATAAACGATATAGGATATAAACAAATATTAAGTACTAAACAATTTCTAAAAAATGTGAAATTTGATATTTGCTTTTCATCATCGTATAAAAGAATATTAGCAACGGCTGAGATCTTATTAGATGGAAACGAAGGTATTTTGCTTGATGAAAGGTTAGCAGAAAGGGGATTTGGAAGTTTAGAAGGAGGGTCAACTGATGTTAGATATACAGCAGACTTTTGGGATTATTATTTAAATAGATCTAATACAAAGTCTTTTTAGAAGAACGAAGGAATTTATTAATTATTTAAGGAATAACTATAATGATAAGTGTATATTAATAGTTAGTCATACAGCAACTATTAGGGCCCTTCATTATAATATTGTTGGGTATAATCAAAGTACACATATGTTATCATTTGTTGTTAATAATGAACAAATTTTTAAATATGATTTATAAACTATTAAAAAATTAACCCCTTAGGTAGAGATTAATTTTTTTGGTCAGTATTGTTGATTTTACTTAATTTGTAATTTTTATCTTTATTAAAACTTTTATAAATCGTATAGGTGAAATTATTTAATATTAGATTAAATTCTCCAATATATTCTGTCGGTGTAACATTAAATCCTAGTTTCATTTCATTTAGATTTTGGAAAGGGTTTTTATTTTTGAATTCGCCAACCAGAGCATTCATATTAAAATATTTTAGACCTTTTTTCTTAGATTCATTTATAATGTACCATTTTAATAAATAGCTGCAATTTAGATAGCTATATTTTTGTTCGAAGCCATCAATAATCAAATATGAAGCATTATTATACTCAATTGTTAGGGCTGCTCCTATAATTAATCCTTTTGGATAGTCTTTTAATAATCTTGTAGCTAGAACCAAATCATTTTTATAAGTATTAATTAATTTATCGGATTCCATTTTGGCATTTAGATAATTTTTCTTAATTTCATTGTTATAGTTTCTTTTATTTTGAATTTTTTTGGCTAAAAGGTCATTTCTATCTAATTCATTTTCATATCTTTTTTTTGCTTCTATTACAAAAGAATCTGTATTTAGAAGAGCATAATAAATATTACTTGTTTGATAATTTTTCACTAGATCATTAATGTATTTTTGTGGTAGATTTGTTTTATGTTTGCAAAACTCGTATAGTTTATCTACTTTTTTTTCTTTATCATTAAAAATTGTTATTCCACAATTGATTGCTCGATTAATTTTATGTCTTGTTCTTTTAGTTAAGTTTTTAAATAAAATGCTTGTTTCTTCATTTAAAATTTTGATAGCTTCATATCTTGGAAGTTCGTTTTCAAAATATTTATTTTGACCTTTATAATTAAAGCCTGCTTCTTTAATATTTTTCATAATATGATTAATTTCCTGGTTCATATTGATCGGTTTACCAGAATTATTTCTAATTGTAGCAGGGATATAGGGATCCATTTTTAAAATGATAAATCCTTGTTTTCCTAGGACTTGTTTTAATTTTTTACTTAATTCTTTTACTTTTTCTAGATCTGTGTAATCGAATAAAATTCCTCTAGGTGCATAGGCAATTTTTTGGCCCATGAATACTTCTTTATAAATAATTAGGGAGGCACCAATTAGATTTTTGGCATTGTCTTTTATTCCTAAATAGTGAATGTTATAACCATTTTCAGCCATGGTTTTACCATAACTTGATGTTTGGTAATAGTTTCGATATTTATGATTACTTGTAAAGGTATCAAACTGATATGGTTCTAATGTAACTATTTGCATAAAACTCCTCCTTACTTTCTTCATTATAACATTATCTTATTGTTTTGAAAATAGATTAATTGTAGTATAATGATAGTGGGTGATATAAATGTTTCAAGATAAAAAAGTATTGGTACTAGGTATGGCTCGAAGTGGCTATCAGGTTGCAAAGTATCTTGCTAAAAGAGGAAACAAGGTAGTATTAAATGATAGTGGAAGTGAAGATAAGCAGAATGTAGAACATATTTCAGAACTTAAAAAATTAGGAGTAGAACTTATTTTTGGTAATCATCCTAATGATTTGTTGGATGATACTTATCAATATTTAGTTAAAAATCCAGGGATTCCTATTGATCATCAATATGTTTTGAAGGCTAGGGAGCTTGGGATAGAGGTAGTTAATGAAGCTGAGATTGCCTATCGATTACTACCTGATGATGTTACTTTAATTGGAATAACTGGTACTAATGGAAAGACAACAACAACAACACTTACTTATGATATTTTGCATGAAGCTTTTGGAGATCGTGTTCATTTAGCAGGAAACATTGGATACCCACTATGTGGTATTTTAGATGAATTAAAGAGAGACGATATTATTGTAATGGAAGTTAGTTGTCAACAGGGAGAAAATTTTACTCAGTTTAAACCTCATATAGCTTTAATTACTAATTATAGTCCAGCACATATTGATTTTTTAAAGACTTATGAACATTATAAATATGTAAAAGCTAAAATGTTTAAAAATCAGGATGAAGCTGATATAGCTATTTTAAATATTGAAAACAAAGATGTTATGGAAGAATTAAAGGATATTTCCTCAAATATTAAATATTTTTCTAGTAAGAGGGAAATTAATGGTTGTTATTTTTTGAATGATGCTATTTATTATTATGGAGATAAAATTATTGATATAGAGGATATTAAGATTCCAGGTTTTCATAATTTAGAAAATTGTATGGGAGCGATTATGATTGCTAAGGAGTTTGATGTTTCTAATGAGGTGATTTGTAAGGTCATTAAAAGTTTTACAGGAGTAGAACATAGGCTTGAATATGTAAGTACTATTGATGGAGTTCAGTATTATAATGATACAGAAGCTACTAATATAAAATGTACACAGATTGCTTTAGATTCTTTTTCTAGGCCTACTATTATTATTTTAGGAGGTTTGGATCGAGGACAAGATTTTCATGAGCTTTTGCCTTATATGAAGAATGTAAAAGCGATACTTGCAATTGGAGAATGTAGGAAAAGGGTATTAGATTTTGGCAATGAGATCAGTGTTACTACTTATATGTTTGAATATTTAAAAGATGCTTTTCAAAAAATTGAAGAAATTGTTTGTGGGGGAGATATTGTGTTATTGAGTCCTGCCTCTGCCTCGTGGGATCAATATCCAGAGTGTGAAGTAAGAGGGCAGGAATTTAAGGATTTAGTAAGTGAGTTAAATTATTAATTATGTATTATTAACTCATAAAAGAAAGGAAGAAAAAGATGAAAATAACGAACGTAGTAGGAAGAGAAATATTAGATTCAAGGGGAAATCCAACAGTTGAAGTGGATGTTTATTTGGAAGATGGTAGTATGGGACGTGCCAGTGTACCTAGTGGAGCTTCTACGGGAGAAAGAGAAGCCTTAGAAATGCGTGATGGTGAGGATCGATATTGTGGTAAGGGAGTTATGAATGCTGTTAATCATGTTAATGGGCCTTTAAAAGAATTAGTTATGGGAATGGATGCTAGTCAGTTAAGGGATGTTGATTATAAGATGATTGAGGCTGATGGCACTAAGACTAAAAGTAAATATGGAGCAAATGCTATACTTGGTATTAGTATGGCTGCTTTAAAGGCAATTGCTAATTCAGAAGGAAAACCACTATATCAATATGTTCATGAAACATTTGGTACTGAAAAAATGACAGAGCCATATCCAATGATGAATATTATTAATGGAGGGGCTCATGCAGATAATAAAGTTGATTTTCAAGAATTTATGATTATTCCACAGAGAGAGACTATAAAGGAAAGAGTAAGAGTAGGTGCTGAGATTTTTCATTGTTTAAAGAAAGTTCTTAATGAGAAAGGTTATGCTACTGGAGTTGGAGATGAGGGTGGTTTTGCTCCTGATCTTCAAAGTAATGAGGAAGGTTTTGAATTAATTACAGAAGCAGTAAAAAGAGCTGGATATGAACCAGGTAAAGATGTTTGTTATGCTATTGATGTTGCAGCATCAGAATTTTGGGATAATGAGTTAGGAAAATATAAATTTCATTGGTCAACAGGGGAGGAATTTACGACTGATGAACTTATTGATTTTTATGAGAAATTAATTTCTATATATCCAATTATTTCGATTGAAGATCCTGTTCATGAAAACGATTGGGAGGGGTTTACAAAGATTACTGAAAGACTAGGAGATAGAGTTCAATTAGTTGGAGATGATATTTTTACTACCAATAAAGAATTTTTACAGAAAGGTATCGATTTAAAAGCTGGAAATGCTATTTTATTAAAAGTCAATCAAATTGGTACGATTACAGAAACACTTGAAACCATAGAACTTGCAAGAAATAATGGCTATAAAACAGTTATTTCTCATCGAAGTGGCGAAACAGAGGATACTACAATAGCTGATTTAGCAGTAGGTCTTGATTTAGAACAAATAAAAACAGGGTCTATGTCTAGAACAGATAGAATATGTAAGTATAATCAATTGATGAGAATAGAAGAAAGTTTAAGTGCATAATTTAAATACTACTTGTTTTAATATTGGAAGTTTAACTTTAGAAAAGGTTGATTTAGATGATAAAAAACATTTGGAATTACTTCAAATTCTTTTATTAGAAAATAATGAATTTTCTGGTTTTATTAAGCCTCTTTTTTCTGAAAATTTTTCAGGAAATGGTGCAAGTATTTATTCTTCTCATTATATTGTTTCGTTAAAGGGATTTAATATAGGTTATGTATATATTTCTAATCTTGATTCTTTTCAAAGAGTTTCTTTAAATTATGTTATTGAATATTCTTTTAGAGGAAAACATTATGGAAAACTTTTATTAACAGAAATTAGTGAGTTTTTATTTCAGAAGGATATACATATTAAAGAGATAGAATTGTATATAGAGAATTCTAATTATTATTCAAAAAAAGTAGCTTTAGATGTTGGTTTTCAAAAACAAGGTTTATTTCATTATCGGATAGATCGTTCTTTTCTTTCTCATAAAGGAATTAAAAAAATTTGATTTTTTGGAACTTTTATGTTAGACTATTACTAGTTTTGGAGGCATAATATGAAGACATTTTTATTAATTATATCTGTTTTATTAATTATTATTGTTTTACTACAAAGTGGTAAAGCAGAGGGACCGACTTCTATTATTTCAGGAGGAAGTTCTGATTTATTTAGTAAACGTAAAGAAAGAGGTAGTGAGCTAGTTATTAGTAGAATTACTTTGGTACTTGGTTTAATTTTCTTTGTTGTTTGTTTAGTAGCTTCGTTTTAGACTAGAAATAGTCTTTTTCTTTTTTTTTATCTTCATATCTGTTATAATATAATAGAAGGTGAATAGAATATGGAAGATAAAATTGTTAGTATTTTAAAAAGAAGTGATAAGGCTCTTACAATATATGAATTAGAGGATGAGCTTAATTTAATAGAAGTAGAAGAAATTCAGCAAATGCAGGATATTTTAAACGAGTTGGAAAAAAAAGCAGTTATTTATCATTCCAATAAAGATCGTTATATGATGCTTGAAGATAGTCATTTAAAAAGAGGGATTATGCGTGCTAATAAGAAGGGCTTTGGCTTTGTCGATATTGATTATGATGATCGTGATGTTTATATTAATCAAGATAATATGAATGGCTCTATTCATGATGATATTGTTTTAGTAGAAATCACTAGTAAAAAAAGTATGCCTAGACTAGAAGGAAGAGTCGTTAAAATTTTAAAAAGGGAAAAGGAAAGTTTTGTAGGAGAAATCAACTTTAAAAAAAATATTGGATATATTACTTTGGACGAAGCTAAAGTTAAGTTGCAAATAGAAGTTCCTAGAGATATGGCTATGAATGCAGTCGATGGTCATAAAGTCATTGTTAAATTGGTGAAGAAGTTAGATAATCATGGAAGATATTCTGGTCAAGTTGTGGAAATTATTGGTCATAAGAATGATCCAGGAGTTGATATTTTATCTATTGTTAAAAAGTATAATATTTCGACTTTTTTTCCTGATGATGTAAAGAATGAGGTTAAAGGAGTTCCTGACAATGTTTCAGAAGAAGAATTAAGAGGTAGAAGAGATTTAAGGAATGAAATGATCTTTACAATTGATGGTGATGATACTAAAGATATTGATGATGCTATATCTATTGAGAGGTTAAAAAATGGTCATTATAAGTTAGGAGTTCATATTGCTGATGTTAGTTATTATGTGAAGGAAGGATCTCCTCTTGATCAAGAAGCAATGGAAAGAGGAACCTCTGTTTACTTAGTAGATCGCGTTATTCCGATGCTTCCTCATGAATTATCTAATGGCATTTGTTCTCTAAATCCTGGAGTTGATCGTTTAGCAATTAGTTGTGTGATGGAGTTTGATCAGAAGGGACGACAGGTAGATTATGAGATTTTTGAAAGTGTAATTCGTTCTTGTAAGCAAATGACTTATAAAAATGTAAATTCTGTTTTGGAGAAAGATATTATACCAGATGGTTATGAGGAGTATGTTGATACTTTAACTTTAATGGCTGAACTAGCAAAAATTCTTCGTCAAATGAAAGAAGATAGAGGTTATATCGATTTTGAAGTGGATGAGGCAAAAATATTAGTTGATGAGAATTGTGTTCCTACAGATGTTGTATTGAGAAATAGAGGTACTGGGGAAACTTTAATTGAGGATTTTATGATTGCAGCTAATGAGTGTGTGGCTACTCATATTTATTTTATGAATTTACCTTTTATTTATCGTATCCATGAAGTACCTAAAGAGGAAAAAATCAGAAGTTTTTTAAATTATATTCAAACACTTGGATATCAAGTTAGTGGAAATCTAAAAGAGAATAATCCAAAAACTATTCAAAAAATTATAAAAATGCTCGATGATAAGCCAGAGTTTAAGGTTCTTTCTTCTTTACTTCTGAGAAGTATGCAAAAAGCTGTTTATCGACCAGAAAATTTGGGACATTTTGGACTTGCTAGTAAGTGTTATACACACTTTACTTCTCCAATTAGAAGATATCCTGATACTACTGTTCATAGACTTCTTAGAACTTATTTGTTTCAGCATAAACTTGATGATTCTACAATGAAGCATTGGGAAGAAAAGCTTGTCTATGTTAGTGAACATTCTTCTGAAAGAGAAAGAGCTAGTATTGATTGTGAAAGAGAAGTTGAAGACATGAAAATGGCTGAGTATATGGAGAAGCATATTGGTGAGGAATTTGAAGGTATGATTTCCTCTGTGTTAAGTTTTGGGTTGTTCATTGAGCTTGACAATTTGATAGAGGGTCTTGTACCTATTAAAGATATGAATGATTTCTTTGTTTATGATGAGGATAGAATGACTTTAACAGGAGAAAGAAGTCATGTTAAGTATACTATAGGTGAAAGAGTTTTGGTTAAAGTTGTTCGAGCTTCTAAAGTTGAAAAAATTATTGATTTTGAGATTATTAAAAAGTTATAATAAAGAAAAATTTCCACATTTATTGTGGAAATTATTGTATGGAAAAGGTGATTAATGTGGAGATTTTAAATAGGCAAGCGAGACATAATTATTTTATTGAGAGTACCTATGAATGTGGTATAGTTTTAAAGGGAACTGAAGTTAAGTCTATTAGGGCAGGTAAATGTCATTTAAAAGATAGTTATGCGATAGTGCGAAATGGTGAGATTTTCCTTTTAAATATGTTTATATCTCATTATAAAGAAGGGAGTATTTTTAATGAAAATGAAACAAGGACTAGAAAGCTTTTACTTCATCAAAGTGAGATTAGAAAACTTAATGATGAAGTTAAACTTAAAGGATTGTCTTTGGTTCCTTTGAAGCTGTATTTTGTTAAAGATAAGGTTAAAATAGAATTAGGTGTTTGTCGAGGAAAGAAAAATTATGATAAGAGAGAAACAATTAAGCAAAGAGATTTACAAAGAGCGGAAAGAAAAGAAACAAAATATAAGTATTAAATTTCTTCTTTTCTTTTTTATTTTTCTTTTATGTGGTTGCAGTAAAGATGAAATTTCTTCTGTACAATTTAGGCAAAAAATGGAAAATGAAAAGTATGTTGTTACTGATTTAAGTGATGAAGGGAAAAAAGTAGTTTTGGCGGTAGGAGATCATTATCAGGTATATTATTATCATTTTAGTGATGAAAATTTTGCAAAAGAAAGTATAGAAGGAGAGATTAAAAATTTAAAAAATGAAAATAATAAGATTGAGAGATTTATAACTTCCAACTATGAGAGATATGAGATAGTGAATACTAATATTTATACTATATATTCAAGAATTGATCATACTTATATTTATGTTAGTACTTTTAGAAGGTATAGAAGTGAGGTAATCAAATTATTGAAAAATATCGGTTATTATTAGTCTTTTCATTATTTTACTTTTATGTTATAATCTAGTGCATGGGGATGTAATGGTTTCGACGGGAATATTGAAGTATAGATGGCAAGTCGGGTATCTACGTTACAGATGCAAAAAAATAAATGCAAATAAAATAAAAAATGCATTTGCAAATATGTTTGGTGGAAACCAAGCAGTTGCCTTTGCCTAATATAAGGAAATGCAATTCTTTACTACTTTTACTTGCGAAGTAGTTTAGGGTTTAATTTTAGCAAGTTATATCTGACTTTTGTCTAGAAGTTAGAATGAATTTTTTAGACTGGTATATTAATTTGGTCGTTAACTACTTTTTTAATATATGAGATTAATTAGTTAACTAAACTTGTAGAGGTTTATATGAATTTATTTTCGGACAGGAGTTCGATTCTCCTCATCTCCACCATGTGGTTATAAAACAAACTTTCAGTTTGCTTTTGAATATATTGGGAAAGCTCAACGCTTTTCTTTTTATTTGTTAAGAAAACTATCACAGCTTTATCATCATAAAGTAATACTTTATCTACAAACATATTAATAATCATCTTTTGATATTGTAAATCATTTATATTACTATTTTTCATTTCTTCTAAAAGGAATTTTACCTTATCTAGTAATAGATTATCATAAGGAGCTTCTATTGTTAAAATTTCAGTTTCTAAACGATTAATAACAATCTTAATATCATTCATTTTATTATAAATATCTTTTCTTATATCTTCATCAGTACAAGTAGAAAGAGCATTTAATAGGTTATCTTTCTTGTTATTTTCTGATATTAACTTGTTTTTTAACTCTTTAATTCCTTTATATTCTTTTTCTTTTCTAGCTATTTTTTCAACTTCATTCATAATAGTATCAATATTCTTAGGATTTTTTAGAAATGTTTGGGTTTCTTCTACAACTAATTTCTCGATTATTTCTTTGTATACAGGTTGTTTTTTACAATCGTGTAGTTTTCTACCTTTACAACCATAATAGTTGTACTTTCCTTTTTTAGAGGAATAACCTGTCATCATTTCATTGCAATACCCACAAAACATTTTTTGAGTTAGTAGATATTCTTTAAATGCTTTTCTTCTACCAGGTGCTTCTTTATTCTTTGAAATGATTTCTTGTACTTTATAGAATAAATCATCAGATATTATTCTAGGTATTCTTATAGGCATTTCATTTCCTTTAAAGGTATAGATACCAATATATTTTTTATTTTTTAACATTCTCTCTATTGTACTATCTCTAAATTTTTTACCTTTAGAAGTTTTATAACCTTTTTCATTAAAATATTTTACTATTGAAGCTTTTGAATATCCATTAGCATATCTTTTAAACATTTCTTCTACAATAGGAGCTGTTTCTTCATCTTTTTTAAATTGTTTTGTTTCTTTATCAACTATAAATCCTAAAGGAACATTATTACCAATAGTTAATGATTTAGAGGCATTATTAGCCAAACCATTTGCAATTCTTTCAGCATAATCATTAGAATAGAATTCGGCAACTAATTGATAGATACCTTTCATGAATATTCCACTTGCATTAGTAGTCAATTCTTCACAAGTAGATAATACTATAACACCATTCTTTTCAAGTTCTGCTTGTGCATTTATGCTTACTTGCATAGAACGAGCAAATCTATCTAATTTAAATACGATAACATATTTAAAATTACCAGTTTTACTATCTTCTAACATTTTTTTAAAACTTGGTCGATTTCCATTTCTACCACTTTGAGCTTCATCTATATACTCTCCAATTATATTTAATTTTTTTCTTTTAGCATACTCTAAACACTTTTTTCTTTGAACTTCTATTGTTTGAGGGTCTTGACTTATGGAGCTAAATCTACCATAAAATACAGCATTATTCATATTAAAACAATTCCTTTCTATTATTTAAAGTAAGTTAGATATGTAATTTAAAACATATCTAACTTATTATTTTTACCATTTCTTTCTTTTTTTCTTTTTGTTTTTTCTTGCAATGTAATATGATTTAGTTAATGGTATATCATCTTCTACAAGTTCAAATGTTATTTTAAAAAGGTCATACCTTAAAACATTTTTAACTCTTTTTGAATAAGGAATAACAATTTGATTGTTATTTCCTAGTTGAAGTTTAATTTTTTTTAATTCAACCATACTTGGTCGTGGTATAGGTTTTCCCATTTGTAAATATTCATCTTTCCAATTTAAATATCTCATAATAATTCATCTCTCCTTTTTTTAATTTTTATTTGATATTTTTTACCATTGTATAAAACGTATTAGGTTTTAAATTTAATTCTTTTTGTGCTTGTACAGCTGTAATTTCTTTATTCTTCCATTTTTTTACTACTTCATCAAAATTTTCTGGTTTTTCTATTTTAGGTCTTCCAAATTTAGTTCCTTTCAATTTTGCTGTAGCAATTCCTTCAGATTGTCGTTGCTTAATAAAACTTCTTTCTTGTTCTGCAACATAGGATAATATTTGAAGTACAATATCACTAATAAATGTTCCAAGTAATCCATTATCTTTGTTTCTTGTATCTAGTAGTGGCATATCAATTACAACTATATTTGCTTTAATGTTTTTAGTAATATCACTCCATTCTTGAAGAATTTGGGTGTAATTCCTCCCTAAACGATCTATGGACTTAATTACTAGAAGGTCATCTTGTCTTAGTGCCTTTTTTAAAAGCATATATTGTTCTCGGTTGAAATCTTTACCTGATTGTTTATCTATAAAGATATCTCTTTCATCAATGTTGAATGGCTTTATAGCTTCTAATTGTCTATCAATATTTTGCTCCTTGCTACTGGTCCTCAAATATGAAAAAGTTTTATTTTCCATTTGTTTTATCACTTTCCTTTCATTTTTAAATATTATAAGTGGCTTCTCTTTAAAAATCCCGCTCCCACTTTCCAAATATTTAAAAATTTTGATTGTTAGGTTTTTAAATAAAATTTAGATATGGTTTTAGATATTGATTATCGTATAACTTTTTAAAGAATAGGTTTTAATTTGATTTAAGGAAGTATTTATTGTGTAGTTATATTAATAGAAGAAAAAGAAAATTTTTAATTCTTATTTTAATTTTTTTAGAAGTCAAATAAATTTTTCTTTTTTTCTTCAAATTAATACTTTGGTTATTATTTATAAGGTTTTTGTTACTTTTTTCTTCTTTGTTTTTTTCTTCTAGAAATTTAATTCTTCTTCATCATCAATTTCCTCAACATTAATTTGTGGAGTTTCTAAATCAGAAAAAGAGTAATTTCCATATTCTAATATGTTCGAATATTCTTTTTGAATTCTTTCAGTAAGTGTAATATCTCTATAGTACTCATTCCCATGATTAGCCATAATCACATCATATTTACCTAGATTTTGTAGTATAGTTTTAACTTCACTTGTAGTAGAAAAGTGTTCTCCTCTAAAATTATCTTTGTACCATGCTTTATATACTTTATAGATTTTACCTTTAGTACACTTATCTTTGATTTTCTCTTTCGAATCCCTTGGGGTACAACATTCATTTAAGAATGTTCTAAAGCTGTTGTTATCATCTTTATATTTTTCATTTAACTTGTTACAACTTTCAGGAATATTATATTTATAACCATTTTTTATAACTTCTAAGAGTTCGTTAATTGCAAGAGATACTATATAATCTTTTTCTTCAAGTAAATGCTCTACTAAATGTTTATCTTGTTTATCATCGGGAATAACATTAGGACATTCAACAACAACTATTCGATTATAAACCCAGTCTCCTTGGTCCCCACCGAATTTAGGTAGTTGATTAGTACAAAACCATAGAACACCATTGAAAATAAAATTTATTCCATTTTCCCCTTTATATTCACCATGAATAGGATCTGAACCTGTTGCTTGTTTAAAAGTTTCTAATTCTACAATTTTCAAATAACTCATATCATTAGAACCAACTAATCTCTTATTTAAAAGATTAATTCTTCCAAAATGACTTTCCATTTTTCTTAAATCAATACTAGAATAATTTTCTTCTCCTATTAATTTTGTTAAAAAATTTTTTAATTGTGATTTACCTGTATTACCTTTACCTGTCATTAGTAAAGATTTTTTCATTCTATAACCTTTTACATTACTTATAACTACTCCCATAAATTGTAGAAGTAATTTTCTTATTTCTTCATCTTGATTAGTTAATGTACTCATAAAACTATCAAAGTAGTTAGTAGTAGGTGGTAGAACGTTAGATTTATAATTACAAGGAATTCTAATTGTTGATAGATACTTAGGAGAATGTGGTTTTAATTCTCCAGTATCTAAACATAGAATACCATTATTGAAGTTGATGATATTTTCGTTATCATTTAATTTTTTCATTTCAACAAATTTTAAATCAAGACATAACAATTTAAACGTTTCATTTACATATTTACTATTTTGAAGTAATAGAGGAATAAATTGTTTGATTATACCTTTAAATTCGTTATCATCAACTAATTTATAATATCCATTCAAGTACAAGTATCGTAAAGTACTTTCTTTTGCTTTATTTTTTACAAATATGTAATGTAAGTTGTTTTTAATAAATTCATAAAGAATAGGACAACTAATGCTTTTTTTTCCTTTATCTTTTTCCAATACCCAGTTATAGTTACTTTCATTTACAAAGTTACCGTTTAATCCTATTTCAACAAGTTGTTTCTGTACAATAGATAGAGTGGTTTTATCTACTTTTATATCTTCTGATTCTTCTTCATCAGTAGTTAAAGTTTCTTTATCAACTTTAGTTTCATTTTCTCTTATCTCTTCATTTTCCATTTTACTTTATACCTTTCTTTTTTAAGAATTCAAGAAATTTATCTTGATTTTCCTTTATATAGTTATTTAAGTTTTGATATATAAATTCAGCAATTTTTTGGGCTTCTTTATTGGTTATTATAATTTCTTCCATTTTTTCACTTAATATAGTAGATAGAGATTGCAACTATAATTTTATAATTGCAACCAATACCAACTAACCTATAATCTACTTAGCTTTAAAAACCAAGTATCTTTTAAAGTAGCCCTTTGTGTATTGCTGAATGGTTGCTTTTCTTCCAATTAGAGTTTCACAAGCAGAGATTATAGAGGTAATACTTCTTAAATCTTCTCTTGTAAGTGTTAAACCAAGATTTTGAGCAACTTGGATTAACCTCTTATAAGTGGTTTTTAGATATTCCTTGTTGTTTTGGAATATTAGAAAACTATCTATAACCTCTTTATAATTGTTAGTATCGATTTCAATCTTATATTTAAAATCGATTTGAGGTATGTTTGAAGAACTACTATAACTTCTTTCTATTCCTATTAAAGTACATTGATAATCTACATTATCTTTTAATTCGGTTTTGAGAATATCATCATAAACCTCATCACAATCTAATATGTCATCACATCCGTAGACATAGTTGTTTGGATTATTGATATCAATGTCATTCATGTTGTCATCAAATTCATCGTTGCTTTTAAATTCGTTTATGCTTATCATAAACATTTCCTCACTTTCTTTTGTTTTTTGCCTTTTCCGGAATGGCTGAATTCATTAAAACATAAAAAAAGATTTGAGAATAAAATTCTCAAACTATATTTAATGGGGACAATTTCTTCTTTTTCCCCTATTTTAAAAGGAAAATTAGAAAATTTTTAAAAATTTATGATATAATTAATTAGAGTTGATTTGTATGAAAAAAGTAAGACTTATAGGTAACATATATACTGATAATTTACCTGCATTTGAAGAGTATACTATTATAAATAATGAAGAAGAAGTTTTGAAATTTCTTAACAAAGTATCAAATAATAAAGGTATACTTCCAATTGATACACTTTACATTAAAGGTATTAATAGAATTGATAATAATAACTGTATAGGAGCTAATAAATTTTTTTATGACTATTTAGAACTAGGAAAGCAATTATTTGAACTCTCTTTATTAAATAATAAAATGAGTTTTAAAATACATAATTCTTTTGATAATAATTTAGAACTTAATAATTATTACTTAGAAAGAATAATAAGAGAAAATGATTTTGATATTCCTGGCTTATATGAAGAAGAAAAAAAACTTTTAGATGAAATTCAAAGCTGCATTGAAACTTTTGAGGAATTAAAGAAAAGATTTTCTCGTCGTGCAAAAGAAATTGATGAATTAATTAATATGTCTAAAGAAGTTATAACTACTTTATTAATTTTATGTAGCAAAGCCATTTCTAAAAATGAATTCGTTAAATTATTTAATTTATCTAAAGAAGCAAAAAGAAAAATATCTTCAAATAGTGAATTTCATTGTCCTATTTTTAAAGAGTTATATACATTATTAGATATATTAAATTCAACTATAGGTTTATTAAGTGAAACAAGTGAGAAAAAAAGTTTATACATTTTGATTTTTGAAGAAGAAAAAGAAGATTTTTTTAGTATTCCAAAAATATTAAATATGTGTAGAGATGATTTAAAAGATTTATTAAAAGTAGTAGATGATAAAAAAAATGAATTAAAATTTGATTTAAAGAAAGAAATATCATTGAGTAAAATTAAAAAATTAGATGATATTAGTAATATTAATATTATCAATAAATATGAGGAACCAATATTAATGATAAAATATTCTTATAATCAATTAGAAGATTTAAAAAGAATATTAATATTATGGTTAAAAAAATATGGTTTTCCTTATTATAATCCAACTTTATCTTCAAATACTAACGAAGAATTAATACCATGTAATATTTTAATTACAAGTAGTGTTTTTAATTATATGTATTATTCTTTATATACTGAATGGGAAACTACTGATAAAAAAATTTTAGATATTTTTGGTTTTGATACTACAAAACCTTTTAGAGAAAATCGTAATAGTATTATTAATATAAAAAATGATTTAGATTATTTTAATAATCAAGTAAGCTCTAAAATACAAGGTTTTTACTGTAGCTACTATGAAGAAGATAGTTTTAAAGGAAGTGATAATTATTTTAACTATTCAACTGATGATGGAGATTTAAAGGAAACCATTTTTAACAATCTTTGTATTGCTATGAATAAAATAGTAAAAGAAAAAACAAAAAAATTTATTGCTAATAAAAAACTTAAAAATTGTTCTATTTGTGGAAAATCATTTGAACCTGGAAAATATAGGGTATTTTGTTCTGATGAGTGTAAAAGAAAAAAAGAAGCTTTAAAAAAACGAAAACAACGACAACAAAAAAAGAAAAAGATTGAATAATTTTTTCTTTTTCTTCTTTAATCTTTGTATTGATTGTATGTTATTCTCTCAACAACTTGAAACTTAGAACTTTAATTCATTTTTTGGATAAACAACTTCTTTTAATTCATTAATTAATTTTAAAATAATATCTTCAAACTCTTTTATAATAACCATATTTCCCATTTAAAGCCTCTAACGTATTTAAAAAAATGAATTCTCCCTCATTAAGCTCATATTTTATAATATTGCTATCAAGATTGATAATCCTTAATAGTTCTTTTTTATATTCTTCATAACCTAGAGGAGACCTACTAAGCATTTGACTATCACTTAAATCATGAATACGATTAATAAATTTGATTACCTTTTGTACTTCTTCTGTATTCTTTACCATAAAAAATCAC
Organism: uncultured Clostridia bacterium; assembly: GCA_948433435.1. GTDB lineage: Bacteria > Bacillota_I > Bacilli_A > RF39 > UBA660 > UBA2730. The sequence goes on along the minus strand of CAOJDX010000011.1, from coordinate 21,178 downwards.
TTCCTTATATATAAAATAAGAATACTTTGTATAAAAAAAACGAGCCGTAAAGAAAAATAGGTTTTGAAACCTATTTACCATCTTCCTGTTCTAATAAATTCTCCATATATTTTTCGTACTTTAACTTCAAGTCATCATCATAAATTGTAAAATTATTCTTTTCTCTAAATGACTTTAAAGCTTTTGAGTAGAGAGTTTGATCTTCGTTTAATCGCTCTCTTACCATGTCTTCTAGAACCTTATCTTTTACTTCCTCATACTTCGTATCACTGTAATCATTTTCTTCACTATAAAAGGGATGGTTTCGATCAAAATAATCTTTAAGTTCATCTTCATTTATAATTTTCTTTACATAATTTTCAGTTATTAAACGATAATATTCATTTAATATCCATGCATCTTTTAGTTCATCTAAATTATCATATCCGTAGATACTCAAGTATTCTAAAAACTTTTTCTCTTTATCTACATCGCCATCAAGAGTTTCCTTATATTGTTTTTCTATATTTTTAACATAATTTTCTGCCTCTTCTTCAAACTCTTTAACTTTATTAGAATACAAAAATTCAATGGCTTTTTTATCCGATAAATATATTAAAGCTTCAATATCTTTTCGTCTAGTATTATTTGTTATCTCTTGCAATTCTATGCGATTAATATTTATATTTAAACTTTTATAACTACCCACAATTTTATTATCACTTTTAACTAAAAGAAATACCATTATTCCAATTAATATAATTAATACTATAATAGCACCAATAAATATCAAATTATTTTTTCTCTTACTTGTATTATCTAATGGACAACCACAATTACTACAAACAGGTTGTACACTTTTACCACATTCACTACATACTATTAAATTCATATAAAATACCTCAACTTAATTACTTTTAAAATAAACAGCACTATTCACATAATCGTATTTACCATTAGTAATAGTGAATTTTTTATAGGTATCATCTTCAAATTTTATTTTCATTTCTTGATTTTCAGTTTGAAATACATAATTATATTGTGGGGTGTTTAATCCTGGTGTATTTACTGTTGTACTAAATGTTCCTTTATAATTAATTACAAAATCTAAATCACTTATTTTTTCATAGGTACAATCGCCATCAGTGTAATTAACAAATAAATAAAGACCACCTGTTGGAACTGTTTTAGCAAATTCTTTAAAACTAATTTCACAATAATTATTTCTATATAAGTTTAAATAAGCAGTTCTATTATCAGCTTTGAGTAAACTATAATCTTTAAAGTATGGTTCTGTTGTAATTTTTAAATCGATTTTTTTATCTCCTTTTAAAACAATTTCTTCCTTATTATCATCAATTAATTTTAATTCTTTAAGTTTTGGGTCAAAGGTCAAATCATATTCAAATTTAGAATCTTTTAAATGTCTGCCACTAACAGAAGTAGAGATTTTTAAACTATTTTTTTCTTTGTCTAGAGAGACAAAACAATTTTCCTCTTCAACTTGAGGAGTTTTATCAATATAATCGCTATATAACATGCAATTTCCTGAACTATAATAATCACTCGAATTAACATCTTTAAAATTAAAATTAATTTGTACTTTATTTTTATCATTACTAATCCAAGTATACCGTGATAATATTTCTTCAACATTTACTTTTTCTATTTTATCCGTTTTATTAAATAAAATAACAATTACAATAGCTACAACAAATACTACTAACGAAACACCGCACAAAACTATTTTTTTATTAATAAACCATTTACAATTTATTTTTTTATTAAAACTCTCGCTATTTTTTAATTTTACTGCATTTTCAAACTTCTTGGTTGTATTTCCACAATGAACACATTTACTCGATTTATCACTTATTTCTTTCCCGCATTTAGAACATTTTATTAAAGCCATATAAAATTTAACCTCCTCTTTTTTTCAATTATTTAAATATTTTCTATTGCCTATACCATATATACCTAAACACATATATTTGATCATACAAATAATTTTCTTTACTAATAGTAAAATCATCACAATTAAGACCATATTCATTACAAACAGTAATTTTACCAACCCCTGACCCATTAGAATTTATTGTAAACTCGCACTTATTCTTTAACACTTTTCCATTAAAAGTTACTTTGCAACTATTTGTTCCTATTTCTAAAGCATACCCATCCGTTGTTTTCCAAGTTGTATTCATATACGCAGTTGGTCCTTTTTTCTCTTTTTCGTCCTCATAAGAACAACCTGCCACCCCTACAATCATAAAGATACACAACAACATAATTAAAGTTTTTTTCATTTTCACACCTCTTTCTTTATAATTATATCATATTTTTTTGATTTTGTACTACAATTTGTGTAACTTACAAAAAGTAATACATAATTTTATAATTTAGTTATAGAAGTGATACTAATATTAGGAGGTGCAACAATGGAAAAATTTACTTTACCTAATTTAAATGAAGAACAAAGTATATTAAAAACCATAAGATTAAAGCAATATACTATGAATAAAATCAGCGAATTATCAAAACAAACTAATATATCAGTTAATCGCTTATTAAATGAGTGTATCGAATTTGCTTTAAGAAACTTAAGCGAAGAAGATTTAAAACAATTAAAAAAAACCAACAAAAAATAACTATTTCTTGTTTCGATAGTTATTTTTTTATTTCTTCAATTTCTAGTTGTTCATCATTTATTATTTTTAAACCATATTTTTTCTCTAAAATTTCTTTAATCGTATCATAATCGAAATTATTTATATCAGTTAAATTTTCAATCGAAGAATTACAATGTGCTTCTAAAGATGAATTCCATATTGCACTCATTTTATACCCCATAGCTAAGTAATAAGCTATATAATCATTTATAAGATTATCAATATACTTTGTTATAGCTTCATCAAAAGGAAATACTATTTTATCAAATTCTTCATCACTAACTGTATTTATTGAAGTTCTTATCATACTTTAAACCGCCTTTCTTTAAAATTTACTAAATTCTCTCATAATACAAGAAATTTAGTGAATTTAACTTATTTCAACTTAATTATATTACTTTTTAATTTAAGTTGTATATACTCGAAATAAGTTATGAATAATCACTTGCTAGAGTTACTTAATAACTCTAATAATATTTTAAATAAGAATTTTTCTTAAATCCCGCTACCTAGAAGTCAAAGCAGAAAAAAAGAACTCTAAGATTTAGAATTCTCTAGATAATATTCCCCATTATTTGTTTCAAATAACATTATATACATATCATCATCTATCTTATTAAATGGTGAACTCCAAGTAATACCATATTCCATCTTACTATCATCACTAAAATAAACTATTATTGCTTTTACTTTATTCAGTATTGTAAAAAACTCTATAGATATTTCATCTTCCATAAATGGTTGTATATTTGCTATAAAATAACCTTTATTATCAAACTTATTAAATGCTTTTACAGCAGATGATAAATCTACCATAGATGTATCAGAATCATAACATAGTGTAATATGTGTAATTAAAGGATCATCTATTTTAACTATATCTTCTTTTAATGTTGTAAAATCTTTTAATTTATCAATGCTTTCATATAAAGTGCTCATTTTATTAATCCTTATTCCTAATCTATTTAAATATATAAGAAAATAGTGTACTTATGATACGAGTTTTATTACAAATTTAGAAAGTAAATATTTTTAAACCATTACAAAAATACTAAGAATATATATATCACTGAACTATTTAAGTATTTTGAAGAAGAAAAAGAAAAATAAAAGATATAGAATGTTTTTAATCTCTCCATATCTTCTTTTTTATTAGTTCCTACTTATTTGTAATTTTAATAAATTTCTTGTATAATAATATTAATGGTGGTGGGAAAAATGCTAAAATTTTTAAATTGTCAACGTTGTGGGAAAGAATATGAAACTGAAAATAGATTTAGTATGTATTGTTCAGAGCATTGTAGAAATTATGAAACAAGAATTTGCCTTGTATGTGGTAAAGAATTTGAAGGTAAAATAATATCTAATAAGAAAACGTGTTCTAAAGAATGTTCTAAGATATTAAGAGAAAGAACAACTTTAAATAAATATGGTGTTAAAAATATAGCTCAAAATGAAACAGTTAAACAAATAATTCAAGATAAACGTAAAGAACAAATGCCTGAAATAATAAATAAGATGAAACAAACTTTAGAATTAAAGAAAAATAGTAGAGATAAAGTAACCAATTAAATTTAAAGCAAAAACTAACTTAAACTGATAATAAGAGCAAATCCACAACTAAATACGAAGTAGTTTGTTTTTGGCTCCGTCAGGTCCACCATGTGGTTATAAAACAAACAAAAATGTTTGTTTTTAGATAAATTTTATAGGTGTGATTTTATGATAAAAAGATTGATATTTGATGTGGATGGAACATTAATAACTGGTGTCAATTTTATTAAACCAATAGAAGCAACTTTAAAAAAACTAAATATATATAATGAAAGCAATGTTAAATCTTTTTTAAGGGCTATTTCGACTTATGAAAAAAACTATGATAATTATAATAAAAAAGACTATATAAAATATTTTGAAAATATTTTAGGAACAGAATTGGGTGATATGTTTCTTAATATATTTTTTGAAGAATTAAGAAACTGTATTCCACAGAATGCAAAAAAGTTAAAAGAAACTATTGAAGTTTTGGCTAACAAATATGAGTTAGTACTTTTAACTAATTATTTTAAATGTTCTCAATTAAATAGACTTAATACTATGGGAATTGGTCATTTATTCTTAGAGTGTTTTGGAGAAGAATTAATTAAACCAAATAACGATATATATTTAAAGGCTTGTGGCTCTTACCAACCTAGTGAATGTATCATGATTGGTGATGATTTATATTTAGATATCGATAAGGCAAAAGAAAATGGCATTAATACCATTTTTGTTAACTCCAAAAAACTAAAAGTAGAAGACATAGATTTATGTGTTGTTAATAGTGTTAAAGATATAACCTATGAATTAATTGAGTCAATTTATTAGAAAAATGATAGTCTATGTAAGTTATATTTTTATAATTAATGCAAATCCACAACTAAATACGAAGTAGTTTGTTTTTGGCATTGATAGGTCCACCATTGAGGTTAAAAGTCGTATTTTTAAGCGATTTAATATAAAGAAAGTTCATAGTATTTAGTATTATGTGCTTTTTTTATTGTTTAAATAGTAGGGGGATTTTTTTGATGTTAAAAAGAAATCAAAAATGAAAGTTAGTGTGAGAAGCTTAGAGATCTGGTATAGGAATAGAAATTATCATTGGAAAATGAGTCTAGGTGTTCAAATATCATAAGATAATAAGGATATTTTCATTGCACTTATAATAATGAGTTTGCTTATCTAGTGATTGATATCGCTATATTAGGGTTTATTGTGAAAATAATATCCTAATTTTTTTGCTTTATATACTATTAAAAATCTTTAGAAAGGTGTATGATGATAGTGTTATAGTTATGTGCAAATGAGAATTTAAATTGGTAGATATTGAATTATTGAAAGGGAGTAAAGTTATGGCAAGAATGTTAAAAAGTAAAGAATTAGTAAATATGAGATTAGCAACTAATTATGGTGGTTGGATGTACTGTGATAAATGTAATGAAAATATTGGTTATTTATGTTATTCAACTTATGATAGATTAGAGTTAAAATATAAATGTAACTGTGGAAGTCAAGGAAGTGCAATACTAGATTTTGAAGATAGCAAGACAGGTCAAGAGTGTAACGATGAATTAGTCATTCTAAAAAATAGACTTTGTTGTTCTGAGGATAATGAGCCTTTGATTACAATACTAGATAAAAAAGTGGTTAGTTATAAAATGAAAATTACTTGTAAATCTTGTAATAAAACATATAAAAAGGAGATGAAATAAATGAATTTTTTTATGACATTATTAATTGGAATAGTTGCAGGAGTAATAGATATATTACCAATGATTAAGATGAAGGTTGATAAATACTCTATATTATCAGCATTTGCATATTATTTAATAGTTCCTTTTGTTATTTTTGGAATTAATTGGTTTGAAAATTTATGGTGGTTAAGAGGTAGTGTTGTTTCTATTCTTATGGCTATCCCCGTAATTATTTTAGTAGCAAAGGAAGATAAAAAAAGTCCAATAGCAATGACAATTATGTCTATTGTTTTGGGAAGTGTTATTGGAGTAATAGGACATTTTTTAAATTTGATGTAATTAATAATTTAATATTTATATCCTCTTTTTTAGAAGAGGATAGTATTCTTGTAGTAGATTTAGTTGTTAAGTTCCTTTTTTACTAAAATTATGGAAAAAGTTTTACACTTTCTGTGAAAATAATATTGGGTATTTTTCTTTTTTAGTATTTTAAAGAAAATTTAATTAATTGAATGTTAAATAAGAAGTATTTGTTATTTAAGAATATTTAGTTATTTTATTATTGATATTGAAAAGATGGTGGATAATTGAATGAATGATAGAGATATATTATTATCGAATATAGATAAGCTTCATACTACAGAGATGGGGATTACTAGAATTAAGAATAATTTAAAATTAAATGTTGATGATATTGTAGAGTATTGTAAGAATCAAGTTAGTGATAATAACTCTAGAATTTATCGTCAGGGGAAGAATTGGTATTGCGAAGTAGATGGAATAAGAATCACTATTAATTGTTCTAGCTTTACAATTATTACAGCGCATATAATTTAATTGAAAAGGATTAATGGCATTTTAAGCTTAATCCTTTTAACGGTATATTATAAACTATTATAGTTTTGTTATCAACTTGTGATATATATAAACTTTAGTTTATGGTTTGATCGTTTAAGAGAACATAATGTTAGTTTGAATCCTATTGTTAGGATATACTCTAAATCTTCAAGTGATATGGTTAAAGACTTTATTAAATTAGTATTCTAAACTAATCAATTAGTTTTTCAAAATTGTTTTATTCTTTTCTTTTTGCTATAATGGTTTTGGAGGGATAGGGATGATAGATTATTATATTGATTTAGGGTCTTCTACTATTAAGGTTTACCAGTACAGTAACAATTTACAGCTTTTAGAGGAACATTCTATTTATTTTAAGAACGGATTTGATTCGGAATTGGGGATTTGTAAAGAGAATTTAGATGAGTTATGCCATTATTTTGATGAACTTATACAAAGATATGATTTTAAATATGAAAATACTCATATTTATGTTACGGGTATTTTTAGAAATTTAAGTTATTCTAAAAAGAAAGAATTAGTAAAATTATTTAATGATCAGTATGATTTATATTTTAATATTATTAGTCATGGTATTGAAAACTATTATTTATCTTGTGCTATGCAACATGATTATAATAATAAAAAAGTTTTAATTATTAATATGGGTGGAAAAACTACAGAATTAGTTACTTTTCAAAATGGAAAAGTTGTTGGAACTTTAAATTTGGTTATTGGTGTTGGAGATCTTTTATCTCAATTTGATCAAGTTAATTCTATTGTTAGTGGAAATACGATTGAAGAGATGGATTCTTATGTTAATAGTATTATTAGTGAAGTGGAATTAGATCAAGATTATGATTGTGCTATTTTTACTGGAGGAGAAGAAAGATTTGAGCTTTTAACTAATTTTAATTTAGTTGAAAATACTTTATTCAATGATGGAGTTCATCGATATATGCTTCATATTGATGACTATATAAAGGGAACAGAAAAAGTATTTTATGATTTTACGATGGATCAATTATATGAGCTTATGCCTCAAAATCCTAAATGGATGGATGGTGCACGTAGTGGTGCTATTATACCTCTTACTATATTTAAAAAGGCTAATATAAAATGGATTATTCCATCTGATTTGAATTTAATTAATGGAGTTATTAAAGATATAAAATAGGAGTGATATTATATGAAAAAAGAGTTAGTGATTAAAAAATGTTCTAAATGTGGGGCTTTAATTAGGATTATTAATGAGTGTGATTGTTCTGATTGTGGTATATTGTGTTGTCAAGAAAAAATGATTACTTTAGAATCTAATTCAGTGGATGCTGCTTTTGAAAAGCATATACCAACATATGAGTTTGATCATGATCAATTAGTTGTGAAGGTAAACCATGTTATGGAAGAGGAACACTTTATTGAATGGATTTGTTTTCTTACTGACGAAAGGGAAGAAGTTGTTTATTTAGAACCTGGAATGGATGCAGTTGTTACTTTCTCAAATATAGAAAAGGGTAAATTATATGCATATTGTAATAAGCATGGCTTATGGATGAAGGAAGTTGATAATTAGATTTTATCTTTCTTATAGGGTAGAGATTGTAGAAGATGAAAAGATGTGTTGATCAAGTATTAAAATGGTATTTGGAAAATAGACGAGATCTGCCATGGAGAGTAGATACGGATCCTTATCATATTTGGATATCAGAAGTTATGTTACAACAAACTAGAATAGAGTCTGTTATTGATTATTATTTGAGATTTTTGAAAGAAGTTCCTACTATTTTTGTTTTAGCAACTATTGATGATGAGAAGCTCTTAAAATTATGGGAAGGATTAGGGTATTATAGTCGTGCTAGAAATTTGAAAAAGACAGCTTCTATTATTGTTTCTAAGTATGCTGGCATTTTTCCTACTACTTATGCAGAGCTTATTACTTTGCCAGGAATAGGAGACTATACAGCTAGTGCTATTTCTTCTATTTGTTTTCAAGAAAAAAAGGCAACAGTTGATGGAAATGTTTTGAGAGTTTATACTCGTTTTTTTGGTGATTATTCGAATATTTCTGATTTAAAGGTTAGAAGAAGAATAGCTGGTGAGTTGGAAGCTATTCTTCCTAAAGAGAGTGGAATTTTTAATCAGGCATTGATGGAAATTGGTGAAGTGGTATGTATTCCTAAAGGAGTTCCTAATTGTTTGCTTTGTCCATTAAATGAATACTGTATTTCTAGTAAAAAGTGTATTTATTTAGAATTACCAGTTAAGAATTTAAAGAAAGATAAGAAAATAGTAGAATATACTGTCCTTATTTTTAAATGTGATGATCAGTATGCTATTCAAAAAAGAAAAAATAAAGGGTTATTACATCAACTATGGCAATTTCCTAATTTAGAGGGAACTTATACTAGTAAACAGATAGAAGATTATTTAATTAAAAAGCATATTGTCTATCGAAGTGTGAAAAAGTTTACGGAGAGTACCCATGTTTTTACACATCAAAAGTGGAAGATGATTTCCTATTATATTGAAATTGATCATTTTTTGACGGATTCTTCTTTTGTCTTTAAATCGTTAGATATTATTAGGAATGATTATGCGATACCAACTGCTTTTCAACCTTTTTTAAGAGATTTATCATTTGTTTAATGGAGTGTTTTTATGAAAGAATTTATAGATAATTTAAAATTTGCTTGGAAATATGCTAAAGATCAGAAAAAACGTTTAATTGGATATGTTTTATGTAATATATTTTCTATTATTATCAGTATTTTTGTTCCTATATTAAGTGCTAGAGTAATTGTTGATTTAACAGCAAATCAATTTTATCAAGTTCTACTTATTAGTTTTATTATTTTGATTGTTGAACTAATTAGAAATATTATTAATTATTTAGCAAGATATTATTCTCAAGTGATTTATAGAGAAACTTTTACTTTAGTACAAGAAAGTTTAGGACGAGAGATTCTAAAACTAGAAAATCAATGTATTGATCGTAATTCTTCAGGAGTATTTATTCAAAGACTTACTAATGATACGAGTAAGATCGCTGATATTTTTAATGTTCTTAATCGATATTTATCTAATATTATTACCAATATAGGAATTTTTGGAGCGATATTTATCATTAATAAAGTAGCTTTCTGTTATTTAGTTGTGATGATTTTTTGTATTTATATGATTGAGAGAAAACGAGTAGTTCTTTTTAATGAGCAAGATAAATTGTTCCGAAAAAAGAATGAAAAAGTTTCTGGTTTTGTTGGCGAACTGGTACGGGGAGTTCGAGATATTAAAATGTTAAATGCAGAAGAAAGTTTTATGAATGAACTTGATCGGAAAATCGTTGATTTGAATCAGCAAAGATATTCGATGGGACAAACTGATAGAAATTACGGTTTTTTGCGGAATATTTTTGTAGATTTTGGAGATACAGGAATGATCTTTTTGTTGGTTTTTCTCATTATGAATCATCAACTTGAAGTAGCTAGTGCTTTGGTTATTCATAATTATATGAATCGAGTTACTTCTATTGTAGAATGGACTAGTATGCTGATTGAAAGAGTAAAAGATTTTAATTTATCTTCTTCTAGAATATTTGCAATTATTTATAGCTCTGAATACTCAAAAGAGAAATTTGGTCATAAGCATTTGAATCAAATAGAAGGAAACTTTGAATTTAAGAATGTTTCTTTTGCTTATGATGATGGTCATAAAGTTTTAGATCAGGTATCCTTTAAAGTAAAGGCCAATCAAACAGTGGCTTTTGTTGGTAAGTCAGGAGCTGGAAAAAGTACTATTTTTAATCTTTTGTGTAAGATGTATGAGGTAAGTGAGGGAAGTATAACTATTGATGGAGTGGATATTCAAGAGTTAGATCGTGAGACTATTCGTGGTAATATTACGATTATTAGTCAAAATCCATATATCTTTAATTTAACTATTCGAGATAACTTAAAATTAGTAAAGGCTGATTTAACAGAGAAAGAAATGATTGAAGCATGTAAAATGGCTTGTTTACATGAATTTATTGAAAATTTGCCAGAAGGATATGACACTATAGTAGGTGAGGGTGGTGTTAGTTTAAGTGGCGGTCAGCGTCAACGATTAGCGATTGCTAGGGCCTTTATTCAAAAGACAGAGATTATTTTGTTTGATGAAGCTACTAGTGCTTTAGATAATGAGACTCAGGCTAGTATTCAGAAGGCAATTGATCATATGAAAAAGGAGTACACTATTTTCATTATTGCACATAGACTTAGTACTGTGATTAATAGTGATAAAATTTTATTTTTAAATGATGGAAAAATAGAGGCTGAGGGTAGTCATCAACAATTGTTGAAAACAAATAAAGACTATAAGAAATTATATGAAGCAGAACTTAGTTCTTAGTATCTTATATTTTGGCTAATTAACATAATTTTACATTTTATTTTTTAAAATTCCATATTTCTTGCCATTTACCATGTATAATAATATTGAAAGAATGTGGTAGTTTGGAGATTGTTACAAATTCTATTAGAAATTTTCTTATGGATGTTTTTGATAAAGGTATTCAAGAAATTTTAATTAGTGATTTATTATTAGTGGAAACTTTGACTATAGATGGTTATGATTTAGATGGAAATAAGCAGAATATTTCTTTTCAAGATTTAAAGAACTTTAAGAATTTAAAGTATTTAGAGATAGCTAATACTTTTATTAATAGTAGTGTTATTAATATCCTTTCTCATTTGTTATATCTTGAGAATATTGTCTTTAGAAATTGTTCTTTTAGTAAAAAGATAAAGAATATGAATAAGTTACGTGCTCTTAGAAGTGTAAGGATTATTGAATGCATAGATTTTGATCCTCTTTTTATTAGTGAAATGAGGTCAGTTAAGAGATTATATCTTGCGGGAGTATCTTTGTATGATTTTACTGTTTTTCAGCATCTTGATCTTGATTCTTTAGATATTAGTTATAGTCAGGTGAAAAATATAAATAGTATTAGACAAGCAGATGTTAAAAATTTGATCATTAGTCATATTCAATATGAACAGTTTTGTGCTGATTTAGATAATTTATCATTTAAAATTATTGTTATGGCCGATTTTGAAGAAGGATATTATATAGAAAAATGGCTTCATTAAAAAAAATTCTAACTCGATTTTGAGCTAGAATTTTTATTATACTTTTCTATAAATATTTGGTATAGTTTTTCACATTTTTCTTTGTCCATCTCGGGTAAATTTTGATATGGATATTGAATATTAAGTGATGAATATTTTTCTTTAGCCAAATCATGATAAGGAAGAAAATCTATTCTTTCAATATGATTTATCTTTTTTAGATAGGTTATTAATGAATCTATATATTCAACTGAGTCAGTTAAGTTGGGAATAATTACTTGTCTGATCCAAACTTTTTTATGATTTCGATTTAATGCTTCTATAAAATTTTCAGTAGCATTTATTTCTTTATTAGTTAGTTCTTGATATTTTTCTTTGTTGGTGTGTTTAATATCTAAAAGAACTAAATCGATATATTTTAGTATTTCATCATATGCTCCTAAGCCAACACCAGCAGTATCCAAGGCAATATGGATGTTTTCATTTTTTAAAAGGCGACATGTTTCTATTAGAAATTCAGGTTGTAATAAAGGTTCTCCTCCAGAAAAGGTAACACCTCCATTATCTTTATAGTAAGGTTTGAATCTTTTTATTTTTTTTACCACTTCTTCTGGAGTCATATTTTCTTTTGTTTTATGCCACATTTCAGGGTTATGACAATATTTACAACGAAGGGAACAACCATTTAGAAATACTACTGTACGGATACCTGGGCCATCTACTAAGCCCATACTTTCTATTTTGCCGATGCTTCCTTTTATTTCTTTATATTTTTTCATGGAAAGTTCTTGATATTACTTCTTGTTGCTGTTGTTTTGTTAAACGATTAAATCTTACGGCATATCCTGATACTCTTATTGTTAATAGAGGATATTTATCAGGGTTATTCATCGCATCAATTAGAGTTTCTTTATTTAAAACGTTGACATTAATATGATGTGCGCCTTGTGTGAAATAACCATCTAATATGTTTACTAAATTATTAATTCTTTCTTCTTCTTTTTGACCTAATGCTTCAGGAAGAATAGAGAAAGTATTTGATATTCCATCTCGGCAGCAAGATTGATAGTCTAGTTTAGCTACTGAGTTTAATGATGCCAATGCACCTGATGCATCTCGTTCATGCATAGGGTTAGCACCTGGTGCGAAAGCAATTCCTTTTTTGCGACCATCTGGAGTTGCTCCTGTTTTAGAACCATAAACAACATTTGAAGTAATTGTTAAAACGGACATAGTAACTTCTGCATCACGGTATGTTTTATGATTTTTTAAGTTATCATAAAAGGTTTGTAAAAGGTCTTTGGCGATATTGTCTACACGATCATCATCATTTCCGTATTTAGGATAGTCTCCTTCAATTTCAAAGTCAATAGTGATATTATCTTCATCTCTGATAGGTTTTACTTTGGCATATTTTATTGCTGATAGAGAATCAGCTACTACAGATAGTCCTGCTACACCATAAGCCATAAAGCGATGGACATCTGTGTCATGGAGAGCCATTTGACCAGCTTCATAGGCATATTTATCATGCATATAATGAATGATGTTCATGGCATTAGAGTAAATCTTAGCAATTTTCTTTAACATTAGGTAATAAGAATTTTTAACTTTTTCATAATCAAGAATTTCATCTTGCATGATTTCAAATCCGTCTATTACTTTGTCTTTTTTTATTTCGTCTATTCCACCATTAATTGAATATAGAAGAGCTTTAGCTAGATTGCAACGAGCTCCAAAAAATTGCATATCTTTTCCTTCACGCATAGCTGAAACACAGCAGGCAATTGCATAGTCATTCCCATAAAGAGGACGCATAATATCATCATTTTCATATTGAATGGCATCTGTATTTATAGACATTTTTGCACAATATTTTTTAAATGGTTCAGGTAATTCTTTGCTCCAGAGAACAGTCATATTAGGTTCTGGAGAAGTGTCTAGATTTGTTAATGTATGTAGGATACGATAGCTTGTTTTGGTAACCATATGTTTTTTATCTTCTGTTATTCCTGATATTGAGCAGGTTACCCATGTTGGATCACCTGAAAATAGTTCATCATAATCAGGTGTTCTTAAATGACGTACTAATCTTAGTTTAATGACAAATTGGTCAATTAATTCTTGGGCTTCTTTTTCTGTTATACTGTTATTTTTTAGATCTCTTTCAATATAAATATCAAAGAAAGCGTCTACTCTTCCTAAGCTCATTGCTGCTCCATTATTCTCTTTTACAGCTGCTAGATATCCGAAGTAAGTCCATTGGATAGCCTCATTAGCATTTTTTGCTGGTATGGATATATCGTAGCCATATTTTTCAGCCATTAGTTTAATTTCTTGAAGAGCTTTTATTTGCATGGATACTTCTTCTCTTTGTCTGATTAAGTCGTCTAGCATTTCTCCAGTTAAGTTGTCTAGATCGTTTTGTTTTTGTTTTATTAAATAATCAATTCCATAAAGGGCAATTCTTCGGTAGTCTCCTATTATTCTACCTCTTCCATAAGCATCAGGTAGTCCTGTTAGAAGTCCAACATGGCGAGCCATTTTTATGTCTTTTGTGTAAGCATCAAAAACACCATCATTATGAGTTTTTCTAAATTTACTAAAATAAGTTTCTATGTTCTTATTTAATTGGTAATTATAGGCTTTTAACTCATCATAAACCATTCTGATTCCACCGAAGGGGTTGATAATTCTTTTTAAAGGTTTGTCTGTTTGTAAGCCAACAATAACTTCTGATTCTTTATCAATATATCCTGGCTCAAAAGCATTTATGCCAGACATAGTATCGATATCGATATCTAAAACTCCTTTTTTTAATTCTTCTTTTAATAATTCAGTGCACTTAGTCCATACTTTTTCTGTTTTTTCTGTTTTGTTTTCTAAAAAAAATTCGTTTTCATTATACTGAGTGTAGTTTTTTAAAATAAAATCTTTTACATTAATTTCTTTTGTCCAATTTCCTTCTTGAAATCCTTTCCAAGCATCATTCATCATATCATCTCCTTACTTTTATAAGTATACCAATTATTAGGAATTTTAACTATATTAATTACATAAATTTACATGAAAAAATTTTTCCTTTGTTGAAATGCAATTTTTTTTATGATATTCTTAACTTATTGATAAGAAGAAGGTGTTTTATGAGTCATAATGAAATGGTTAATTGTATTGTAGCAGATTTGAAAATGGGTTATGATTTAGCCTTGCTTGTTAATAATGATATATTAAAAGATTATGTAAAAAATAGGCTTAAAGATGTAAAAGAAAATCAGGAAATATATCAGTATGTCTCTCTTTCTACCTTGGTTGATTCTTATGTTGTCGATTTATCTTTATTTATTAATATTAGTAATATTGTTCATGAAGTAGAAAATAAGGATTATTTTAAGTCTAGATTGATTATTCTTATGAAAGAATTTCCTTATTTAAAAGATAGAAGAGATTTAATTGGTTTGGTATAAGTTAATTTTTGTTAACTTTTTTTATTTTTCTGGTTGATTTGATATGATTCCCTATAATTTCAGAAATATCAGTAATGGTAATAAAAGCTGATTCATCTGTTTCTTCAGCAATTCTTCTAAGTTCTGGAACTTCTATTCTGGTCATTACACAATAAAGTATTTCTTTATTTCCTGATATTAGACCTTCTCCTCTTATTTTGGTGGTAGTTCTTCCTAATCTTTTATATATTTCTTTTGAAATTTCATTTCCATGCTCTGTTATAATCATAGCTGCTTTTCCTTGTTCTAGGCCCTCTGATACTATATCTATTACTTTAAAAGTTATGAAGTAAGTTAGAAGAGAATAAAGTGCTCGGTCTACTCCAAAAATTAAACCAGCTAAGGTGTAGATTAGTAAGTTAATTAGCAAGATGATTTGACCAACAGAAATAGGATATTTTTTACTAATTATAATTGCAATGGATTCTGTACCATCTAAGCAGCCACCGAATCTTATTACAAGACCACAACCTGCACCTAAAAGAATTCCTCCATATACAGTAGCTAAGAGCATTTGGCTTGTTACATATTCTAAGTGTGAGAAGAAGGTTAGGCCTAATGAGAAAATACCCATACTATAAATTGCTTTGAATAGGAAATTTTTTCCCATGTTTTTATATCCCAAATATAGAAAAGGAATATTGATCATAATTATTAGACTACTAAGAGGTAGGGGAGTGATCTTACTTAAAATAATAGAAATTCCTGTTATGCCACCATCTAGGATAGTGTTTGGTATTAAGAAATTTTCTAAGGCAAAGCTAGCAATGAGAGCACCTAGAGTTATCATTATTAGTGATAAAATATTTTTTAAATTTTTATTTTTAATTTTAGACATATTTTCACTTCTTTCTTTTTAAGAAATTTAATTATTCTATTCCTTTGTTATTATAGACTAAAAATATATTTCTGTAAATTTTTTGTAACATTTCATGAAATTTATGATATATTAATAATGATTTATATGCCGACTTGGCTCAATTGGTAGAGCAACGCACTCGTAACGCGTAGGTTGTAGGTTCAAGTCCTGTAGTCGGCACCAGTAAGCAATCTGTCCGAACTTTTATAGTTCAGGGCTTAAATATATAAGTATCAATTTCAAATAAGAAGTTGGTACTTTTTAATTGTTTAAGTTAGGAAAGGATTGTTTAAAATGGTAACTATTACAAAGAAAGAATTAGAAATAGATAATGAATTAAAGAACAAAATCGAATTTATATGTAGTTTTTGTAATACTAGTCCTACTATTATCAATGGTAATATTAGGAAAATTAATAAGACAAATTTAAACTATATAGAACCTCATAGAATTATTATTAAAGGTATTACATTTCTAGTATTTAATTATTCTAATGTAATCTTTATTGAGAATTTATCTAATAAAATCAAATTATCAGATTTAGAAACCTTTATAAAAACATTAAACTAAAATATAATCATTTGTACTAACTTCTTCTAAAATCGCCTTAAAATAGGCAAAAATTGGCAATTATGTCTTGACTTTACAATAAAAGAATCTATAATAGGAAAGCAATAAAGGAAGTTTTATGTTTTTGTGGGGTTAATATAAAACAAATTTAATAAACAACATAATGAAATTTATAGAGGTGTCAAAGACATAAAACAAAATTAAATGTCTTTGTCGCCTCTTTTTTGATGAAGAATAGGAAAGGATTTAAAATTTATGAATGAAGAAAAGAAAGTCACAGGAATTTATATTAGAGTAAGCACAGAAGATCAAGCCAGAGAGGGTTTTAGCCTACCAGAACAAGAGAAAAGATTAAAAGCAATGTGTGAGTACAAAGGTTATGAGATTTATAAAGTATATAAAGATGCTGGAATAAGTGCGAAAACTGGAAATCACAGACCAGCATTTGAAGAATTAAAAGAAGATATTAAAAACAAAAAATGTAATACTATTGTTGTTTTAAAATTAGATAGATTAACTCGTAGTGTTTATGACTGGGAAAACATAATGAAATTTTTAGATGAAAACAATGCTTATTTAGATTGTGCAAATGATGATATAAATACTACTAATGCTAATGGTAGAATGGTTGCTAGACTACTTACAACAGTTTCTCAAAATGAAATAGAAAGAACAAGTGAAAGAACTAAAGTTGGACTTGCTGGAGCCATTAAAGTTGGCAATATTCCAAATAAAGCACCATTTGGATATAAACATATAAATAAGAAACTTGTTATAGATCCACTTACAAAAGATGAAGTAATAAGAATATTTAATTTATATTATGAGGGAAATTCCTATCAAACTATATCTAATATTTATAATGAAGAAAAAGTATTTGGAAAAACAAATTGGTGTGATAGTACGATTTTAAGAATACTAGAAAATGAAATCTATAAAGGTGATTATGTGCATGGAAAAAAGACAAATCATCCCACTTATTATGAAAATGTTGTAGAGCCATTAGTATCTAAAGAATTATGGGAAGAATGCCAAGTACAAAAGAGAAAGAACTCTAGAAATTATAAACGAGATAAAGAATATTTATTTTTACAAAAGTTAAGATGTCCTAAATGTAATCGTATTTTAGGTGGTAATGCTACAAGAAAGAAAAATGGTAAAGTTTATTATTACTATCAATGTAATAGTTGTAAAATAACAATTAAAGAACCTAAAATAGAAAAAACAATTAAAGCATTACTAGCAGATATTTTGGAATATGATAATGTTGTTAATGAATTCTTTTTACCAGTTTTAAAATCAAAGATAGATAATCCAAAAATCGAATTAGAAAAAGAAATAAAGAACTTAAATAATAAAAAAGAAAGAATAAAAAAAGCATATATTGATTCATTATTTACTGAAGAAGAATTTAAAGATGAAACAAAAATAATTGAAGAACAACTCGAACTAATCAATTCAAAAATATTAGAAAATGAACAAGCAGAACAATTAAACTTTACTATTGATGACATATTACTTAAAAGAGATATGGACTTTATCAATAAAGTAAAATTACCAATATCTTATTATGCTTTTAATGAAAACTGGGATTTACTTGATAGAGAAATTAAAGCAGATATTATTATGAGATATGTTGATGACATAGAACTTGAAATGATAAATAACAAGTATTCAGTAAAACAAGTTAATTTTAGAAGTACCTTTTATAGTGATTTTGAAGAATTATATAAGCAAGGTTATATTGATAAAAAACGACCACTTACTTATAACTTTAATGGAATATGCACTGATACTATTGTTAGATATAGCGAATACTTACCTATTAAAGAAGTTATGCAACATCTATATAGATTAAATGAATATTACGAGGTCAATTTTTATAAAGGAACATACTATAAAGAAACCGAAAAATTAGATATGCTACCACTAAAAAATGGCGAAGTTCCAATTAGAATATTCCCATTACAAGACAATAACAATGGAAATGAGAATTGGGTATCTATGGGAATGCTTGCAACAAAGAATAACCCTAATGATATAAAAGTAAATATTAGAGATATATTTGAAACAATACCAGATAATGTTAATGAATAAAATTATGAGAACTTTTATTTACGAAGTTTATAAAAGTTACGAATAATTTTCATAGATAAAATAATAAGCGATGCTTACTATTTTATCAAAAGTCTTGTGTAGTTTTATTTCATTACGAAGTTTTGAAATAATACGAAATAAGACAGGTGGATTCTAAGGTTGACCAAACCTTAGCCCCCAGATTTTGATGCTAGTGTCAAAATCTATAGGGGTCTTTCTTTGCTCTAATGACACATTATTATTTCCATTAAATTTAGCTGTATTTTCACTTAAGTTTTTTTTAAATTCAGCTCCTGTTTTTAAGATAAATCTAATTATCTTATTATTGTGTGTACCATCTTCTTCTATTTCACCAATGATTATTCTTTCTATAATATTATCAAAGACTTCTCGTTCAAATTCTTTTAGTTTTAATGGGGTATCTAAAACTTTTTCTATATCTTTTAATTGTTTTGCTATTTTGTGATTTTCATTTTCTAGATTTTTATATTCTTCTTTTTGTTCTAAGATATTGTTTAATTGATTTTGTAGTTCTTTTTCTTTTTCAATGTATGCCTCTTTATCAATAATGTTTTCTAGTTTTAAATCAATTAAATTAGATATTTTTGTACGAATATTATTTTCTTGTAGTTCTAATTTATCTAGTTTAGTCTTTGCATGGTTTTCTTCTATAACAGATTTTATTGCTCCTAATAATTTATCTTTTGTTTTATGTTTATTATCTATTATGGAGTTATAAATTTGAATAAATAAATTTTCAAGTATTTCTTCTTTTATATAGATAGATTCTTCACATTCGTTTTTATCTATTCTTCCCATACAAGCCCAATAAATATTTTGTTTTCCATTTTTATTTTTGCCACTTGATCTTCTAGAATAATTTGCTCCACAAAAGCCACAAACAATTTTACTACTAAAAGCATATCGCATACTATATCTTTCTTGATGCTTTTTGCCATTTAACATAGGTTTACCATTTCTTTTTTTCAAAATATCGTGTACCTTATCCCAAAGTTCTCTTGAAATAATTGCCTCGTGTCTATCTTTTGAATAATATCTTTCTTTTTCTCCATAGTTTTTAATTTTTTTATGAGAAAGAGGACTAATTGTATAAACCTTTTGCCCCATTAAATCTCCAATATATTTTTCTTGATCTAACATTGTCCTTACATATTGTTGCGACCATTTTTTACCACCAGGAGAAATAATACCTTGTTTATTTAATATCATTGATATTGTTTTACAACCTATACCATCAGCATACCAATTAAATATCATTCTAACAACTTCTGCCTCTTTTTCATTTATAGATAATTCTTGTGTATCTTTATTCCAATCATATCCATAAGGATTAGGTCTTCCAACATATTCACCACGTTTCATTTTGGCTTTTAAACCCATTTTTACATTTTGTGAAGTTGATTCACTTTCAGCTTGAGCAAATGCACTATAAAGAGTTAAAAACATCTCACTATCTAATTCTAAAGTATGGATATTTTCTTTTTCAAAATAAACATCAACATTATGTTCTCTTAATTTCCTAACTGTATTTAAAGTATCAACAGTATTTCTTGCAAACCTAGATATTGATTTTGCTATAATAATATCTATTTTACCATTTAAAGCATCATCTATCATTCTTTGAAATTCTGTTCTATGTTTAACTTGAGTACCACTAATACCCTCATCAGCATATATTCCTACAAACTTCCAATCAGGATTTGATTTAATCATATTAGAATAATGTTTAATTTGTGAATTATAACTTGTCTGTTGTTCCTCACTATCTGTACTTACTCTTGCATAAGCACACACTTTTTTTAATACTTTTTTAATGGAATTTTTAATATTAGTTTTGAGATTAGCTGCAATAATCTCAACTTGTGCCATTTAATACCTCACTTTCATTTTTAGTTTTTTACGAACTGCAGTCGTGTTCTTATAACCATTATATAATATTTTTTATGGAATCTGTATCCCTTTAATAGAAATTCTTTATTTTTTCTTTAAGTGTATAAAACTCTTTATTTGTAATTAAATTTAATTCTAATAATTTTGATAAAATTGATAGGTTAATTGTTTCATCAATTAGATTATCAATTTCTATTTGTGTTAATTTCTTTTCATCAGCCAATAAAATTCCCCCTTTCGTTTAATTTTTAATCATAATTTTTCATAGCTAATCTCATTCCTTTCCATTATTTTAAATATTTAAACAAACAAGTTTTAAGAAACAACAAAAAAAACTGTATTATCTACAAGTCATACTTCTAAAATTAGACAGAGTTATCCTAGAGGCATTATTTTAAATCTTCGCCCCTAAGAT
>CAOJDX010000010.1 GCA_948433435.1 uncultured Clostridia bacterium | reverse complement strand
TAAGAGATATTAGTTTTTTAACTAGTGAAATTAATAAATTTAAATTTTCTATGATAAGAAAAGCGATGATAGATGGAGAACGTTATTATTTAGGACTTCATGATATTTTGAAAAGAACTAGAATGGCTATAGGAGAAAATGGAGAATTAAAAGAAGTACATAACATACCTAATAATAAAATTATAGACAATCAGTATAAAAAAATGGTTAATCAAAAGGTTGATTATTTATTGGCTAAACCGCTAACTATAGAATGTGAAAATAAAACTTACTTAAAATTACTAAAATCTATTTTTAATAAAAGGTTTCAAAGGATCATTAAAAACATTGCTGAAGATTCTCTTAATTGCGGTATTGGATTTTTATTTGTGTATTATAATGAGCTAGGAGAGCTAAGTTTTAAGCGATTCAAGCCATATGAAGTTATACCACATTGGTTGGATTCAGAACACACAGAGTTAGAATATTTAATTAGATTCTTTAATGTTGAAGTTTTCAAAAATGGATCTTATGAAACTGTAGAAAAAGTTGAAGTGTACTCTGACTTAGGCATTGATCATTATGAATTTGTGGGAGGTAATTTAAAATTAGTTGAACCCTATCATACTAATTATTTAATCCGGATTAAAGATGGAGTTGAGCATTTTTACAATTGGTATAAGATACCTATAATCCCATTCAAATATAATCACAAAGAAATACCATTGATTAAAATGGTTAAAACACTTCAAGATGGATTAAATTTATTAGAATCTAATTTTCAAAACCAAATGGAAGAAGACTCTAGAAATACGATTCTTATAATCAAGAACTATGACGGTGAAAATCTAGGAGAGTTCAGACGTAATCTAGCTACATATGGAGCAGTAAAAGTTAGAACCGATTCATCTACAAATGGAGGCGTGGAATCTCTACATGTTGAGGTTAATTCAGAAAACTATAGAACTATATTAGAAATATTTAAAAAAGCCATTATAGAAAACTCGATGGGTTATGATGCTAAGGACGATAGATTATCTGGCACCCCTAACCAGATGAATATTTTATCTATGTATTCTGATATTGATTTAGATACAAATTCGGTAGAAACAGAATTTCAAGCTTCCTTTGAGGAATTGTTATGGTTTATAAATGTACATTTTAATATTAAAGGTTTAGGTAATTTTGAAAATGAAGTAGTTGAATTTATATTTAACAGAGATATTTTGATTTCTGAGAGTGAAGCGATTGAAAATTGTGTTAAATCTATGGGAATTTTATCTAATGAAACAATCCTTGCCCAGCATCCATGGATATCTGATGTTGAATTAGAACTTGTAAGACTAGAAGCTCAGAAGGCTAAAGAACTAGATAGTTACGGTTTTGAAAAAGAAGAGCCTGAAGATGAATAATTATTGGAAAGATAGATTTATTGAACTTGAGAAATCTTCATACAAGAAAGGTTACCAAGCCTATAAAAACATAGAAGAGAGTTTGATTAAAGCTCAAAGAGAAATTGAAAAACAAATTGAAGCTTGGTATGGAAGATTTGCTGTTAATAATTCATTGGATATACATGATGCTAAATTATTATTAAATTCAAAAGAATTGGAAGAGTTTAAATGGGATGTTAAGCAGTATATAGAAGCTGGTAGAGAAAATGCAATTAACCTTCGGTGGATGAAAGAACTTGAAAACGCATCGGCTAAATTCCATGTAACTCGATTACAAGCTTTAAAACTAAGATTACAGCAAGAAGTTGAATTAGTTTTTGGTAATCAAGTGGATAAATTAGATAAAACCTTAAGAGATGTATTTGCTGAAAATTATTATCAAACTATATTCGAAGTACAGAAGGGTTTTAATGTTGGGTTTCCGATAGATAGAGTTGATGAAACTCTATTGGATAAATTAATATCTAAGCCTTGGGCAAGAGATGGGAAAAATTTTTCTGCGAGGATATGGGGTTCTAAAGATAAATTAATTAATGAGTTACAAAATGAACTAATACAAAATGTTTTTTTGGGTAGGACACCAAAAAAATTAATAGAACGCTTTGCTAATAAATTTAATACTCAAAAATCAAATGCTGCCCGTCTGGTTATGACTGAGGTGGCATTTTTTCATACTGTATCTCAAAAAAAGGCTTTTGAGGAACTAAATATAGAACAATATGAAGTTGTGGCAGTATTGGATTCGAAAACATCTCCAATTTGTCAAGATTTTGATGGACAAGTATTTAGTTTAAAAGATATGGAGATAGGAGTGAATGCTCCGCCATTTCATCCCAGATGTAGATCAATTATAGTTCCTTATTATGATGACTATGGTGTTGGAGAACGTGTTGCAACAGATAGAGATGGAAATACGATATATATACCATCTAATATGAGATATAAAGATTGGAAACGACAATACATCGATGGAACAGATCTAGAGAAGAATGAAATTGAATATAGGGTTCTTAATAATCAAGAAATTAATGACTATCAAAAATTAAGTAATAAATGGTATAATAGACTTAGTGATGCTGAAGCTAAGGTGATTAAGGATTATTCAGAAAATGGATATGAAGATATTAATGGTGCCCTTAGTGAGGGGGCTATGAGTGAGAAAGTTGCTAATAAAATTTCGCTTATTGATAGTGCTTTAGATAAATTTGAACTTTTAGATGATGTCATAGTTTATAAGGGGACATATAGGGATTACTTTGAAAATTATGAAGTTGGGGATATCTTTGACATTAAATGTTTTTATAGTACTTCATTTGATGAAGGTGTAGCGGAAGATTTTTCGACCTTTTTTGGAACAGACTTTATGGTTGAAATAAAGGTTCCCAAGGGGACTTTGTCTGCGTATTTAGGATATAATGGTGTATACGAAAATGAAAATGAGTTATTGCTTGCTAGAGGTCTTAAATATAAAGTTTTAAAAATGGAAACCAATAGAATATTTCTGGAGGTAGTCAAAGATGATAAATGAGTATAGAGAACTTGAGAAAAGATTATATCGTGATGAAAAGAAGCACTGGGTTAGCATGACAGAAGAAGAAAGGAATATGTTAAAAGAAGCATTTGAAAGGACTTACGGATTAGAGTTTAGAAGACCCAGATCTATTAAGGAACGTTGGGCTTCTGAATTTAAAAAAAGAACTCCTGAAGAAATAAAGAAGAGGGTGGAAGAAGCAGAGAGAAGATGGTGTATAATAGATGAGATTGACGAGCGTATTAAGGCATCTCAGAATCAGAATGATGAACAAAAGGGATAAAGTTATATAGATCTGTGTTAGAAGGAATGTTACAAATGGCAAAAGATGATTTTGACGTAATAGTATTTAAGATATTATCTTATTTATATAATTGCTTGAAGAATGGAGTAAAAGTAGAAGTGTGTAATTTACGTGAAATTCTGAAAGTTGATATACCAGATAGTTATTGGGATTATATTATTCGTGAATTATATTATTCTGGATATGTTGAAGGTGTAATTTTATTTAAATATATTTCTACTTTAGATGAAGGTGTTAAAATACAAGATAATTTTAAAATTAAACCTGAAGGTATATATTTTCTACAGGAAAATTCACGTATGGCAAAAGCTAAAAAATTTTTACGAGATGCAAAAGAATGGTTACCTTGGATTTAATAATTAAATTTTAAGACACTACTGAATTTCAGTAGTGTTTTTTTATTCGTCTTTTTGGTATTGCAGACGGAAAAGAACAAGTCAAAAAATACCAGACTGAACTGGGTTAAAAAATGATTTTGAAAGGATTAAATTATGAAATTAAATGATTTTATTAAATTAGGATTAGATGAAGAAACTGCTAAGAAGTGTGAAACAGCGTCACTTGAGGAACTTAAAGGATATATACCTAAAACTAGATTTGATGAAGTTAATAATGAAAAAAAGAAGTTAGAATTTGATATTAGAGATAGAAATAAACAGTTAGAAGATTTGAAGAAATCCAGTGGGGATAATGAAGAATTGAAAAAACAGATTGAACAATTACAAAAAGATAATAAAGCTAAAGATGAACTTCATTTAGCAGAAATGAAGAAATTTAAAATAGATTCTGCAATCGATAAAGCTTTATCTAGTGCTGGAGCTAAAAATAATAAATCTGTTAAAGCTTTACTTGAAGAGGTTGAAAAGTTTGATATTAAAGAAGATGGAACAATAAAAGGACTTGAAGATCAAATTAAAAAAATAAAAGAGAGTGAGCCTTATTTATTTAATTCACACGAAACAATGGTAAAAGGTTTAAAACCTTATGAGTCTTTATTGGACAGGCAAAACACAGATGTGAAAAATATGACATATTCTGAGTTGGTTTCATTCATGGAAAATAATCCGGATTTTAAACTTGAATAAATAGGAGGTATTTATGAAATTTGATTCTAAAACTTTTAATCCATTAGCTTTTGGGCATTATGTGGATAGGATACCAAATGTAACTAAGAATGAATTAATAAAAAGCACAGCCGTTGGAAAGAATGATCAAGCTGCAAGTGCTTTATCTAATCAGACAGGTTCTTTATACGTTAGAGTACCGTATTTTGGGAGAATAACAGGTGAGACATCACAAAACAATGACGGAGCAACAGATATATCATCCACAAATACAACTACGTTTGAACAAGGCTTTGTCGTTGCGAGCAGAATGGACGGCTGGACAGAAAGAAGCTTTAGTAAAAATATAACTGCTGGTGTTGACTTTATGGATAACGTAGCGGCTCAAGTAGCTGATTATAAAATGGAAGTTAAACAAAATATATTGTTAGCTATGTTAAAGGGAATATTCTCTATGACTACAGGCACTGGAACAGTCCAGGAAAAAGCCGCAAAAGAGTTTATAGAAAAACATACATATGATTTAAGTACTAAGACAGGTGATGACAGTAAAGTTAATGCTTATACATTAAATAAAGCGATTCAGCAAGCATGTGGAGATAACAAAAATATTTTTAAACTTGTTATTATGCACTCTGAGGTAGCAACAAATTTAGAAAATCTTAAGCTTTTAAAATATATGACACAAACAGATTCGGATGGAATTGAAAGAGAATTGTCTTTAGCTACGTGGAATGGAAGACTTGTTTTAATTGACGATAATATGCCTGTAAGTGATGTGAATAAGGCTGGATCTACCCCAACATATACAACATATGTATTAGGTACTGGTGCAATAATTTTAGATGATATAGGAGATTCTGTACCGTATGAAATGTCTAGAGATCCTAAGACAAAAGGGGGACAGGATACTTTATATGTCAGAGATAGATTTATCTGTGGTGTAGATGGGATTAGTTTCGAAAAGCCTGCATCAATAACTGCATCTGCTTCGAACGATGATTTATCCAATGGTGCAAACTGGAGTTTAATTAATGATGGTGATAAATCTATATCCCATAAATCTATAGCGATAGCTAGAATTATATCTAAAGGTTAAAACATGGAAGATTTAGTTATTCGAAGGTTAGAATACTTTGGATATAAAGTTAGTCATAATGATTTATATATAATTCGTTTTTTAACTGAGAAGGTAGGAAATCTTATTAAAATTGATTGCAATATATCAGACATACCAGGATCTTTAAAACTTTCTCTTGTAGATAATGTTGTTGGAAGATTTCTTTTAGAGAAAAAGACAATCGATCCTAAGAGTTTAGAATTTATAGATTTAGAGACGCCTATTAAGCAAATACAAGAAGGAGATACAAATATAACTTTTACAGATGCTGCTAAAACTCCAGAACAAATACTTGATGAATTGATTAATCATTTAATTAGTAAGGAGATCGATTTTTCATGTTATCGCAAAATCAGATGGTAAAAATAAGAAAAGCCAAAGAATCAATGTATATTGGAGTTTTAACTGTTGTTGAATATAGAAAGGTTAAAAACGAAGATAAAACTACTGGATTTGAAGAAGTGATTGTATTAGAAAATGAACCTTGTAAGCTTTCTTTTAAAAATGTTACAAGTACTTCTGATACTCAGAGTTTTTCTGTTTTGGCTCAATCTATAAGTTTGATACTTTCTCCAGATGTAATTATTAGAGCTGGAAGTAAAATTATCGTTAACCAAAATGGAATCACACAGGAATATAAAAACAGTGGAGCAGCAGCTGTTTATACAACACACCAAGAGATAATTTTAGAATTATTTAAAGGATGGAGTTAATGTGGGAAGTTTTAATTTTGAAAGTCTTAAGAAGTTAAAAAAGGAGTTTGGAGGGGTGTTGCCTGCAAGTAAGTTTTATACGCTTATGGAAGATATAACTGAAGAACTTGGTGGTAGGGTGCTTAGGAATGTTGTAAAAAGAACTCCGGAACGTCCGAAGAATGGTGGAACTTTAAAACGTGGTTGGAAATTGTCAAAAGTAAAATCTAACCCCAAAAGTGTTACGATAGATGTATATAATGCTGTGCCTTATGCGATTTATGTTGAGAAAGGGCACAGAACTAAAAATCATCGAGGATGGGTTGAAGGTAAGTTTATGCTTGAAAAGGCTGAAAATGATGTAAAACAAGTCATGCGTATTGTTATTCATAATTTTGTACTTAAAGCTTTAAAAAAATAGAGGGATTGTTTAAATGGTAAATTCACTTATTAGCGGTATTAGTATATCAATAAACTCTGAATTTGGCGATGAATATGAAATTTATACTGAATCTATAAAACAAGGTTTTAATGAACCTTGTTTTTTTATTTATAATTTTAATTCAAGCAACAACGTGTTTTTAGGCAGAAGATATTTTGGAGACTTTCAATTTTGTATAAATTATTTTCCTAATAAAGGAAATGAAAAATCAGAATGTCATGAAGTGGGAGAAAGATTGTTTAAATGCCTAGAAGTTATAGAAGTTGATGGACATTTACAAAGAGGGTGGAATATGAAATACGATATTCTTGATTCTGTGCTGAATTTTTATGTTAACTATAAAACGTTTAATATAAGATCACAAAGTGATACTTACATGGAAGATATTAAAAATAATATTACGATTAAGAGGTGAGGAGAGTTGAAAAAAGACGTTGTAGGAGAAGTTAAAGAATCTACTGTAGTTGTTGAAGATAATGAAACAGAAGTTGAAGTTAGGTTTACAAAAGAACAAATCATAAACAGTAAAATGTTTAGTTCTAGTAGAGATATTTTGACTGAATTGCTTGATGTGAAACAAAGATATAAAATTAGCGAGGTTAAAGACATTATTGATGTTTTTATGAAAAGGGAGGTCGTTTAATGGCTCTAGGTGGAGGAAGTTTTGTAACTCAAAATAAAGTTTTACCAGGAACATACATAAATTTTGTATCTGTTGCTTCTGCTAGCCCTATTATATCAGAAAGAGGATTAGCGACAATGCCCCTAGAGTTAGATTGGGGTATTGACAATGAAGTTTTTGAAGTTACTTATGATGACATGATGAAAAACTCAATTAAAATTTTTGGATATGACTATACTCATGAAAAGCTCAAAGGGTTAAGGGATTTATTTAAAAATATAAGAATTCTTTATTGCTATAAATTAACTAGTGATGGAATTAAAGCATCTAATGCTTTTGCTACTGCTAAATATTGTGGGATTCGGGGCAATGATTTAAAAATAGTGATTAAAGTTAATATTGATGATACATCTAAATTTGATGTAGTAACAATGTTTGATGATTCAGTTGTTGATACTCAAATTGTAGCAGACAAAGAAGAGCTTGTATCTAATGATTATGTAGATTTTAAAGATAATCTAGTTTTAAATGCTACTGCTGGAGTGCCTTTAGTTGGAGGAAGTAATGGAACAGTAAATGGAGCGTCCCACCAATCTTATTTAAATAAAATAGAGTCTTATAGTTTTAATGCTATGGGAGTTCTTACAACAGATGATACTATAAAATCTTTATATTCAAATTTTTGTAGGCGGCTTAGGGATGAAGTAGGAAATAAATTTCAATTAGTTATACATGATTGTGCAGCTGATTATATGGGAGTTGTTAACGTAAAAAATAGAGTTTTAGGAGATATTGAATCTTCAATGGTTTACTTCACAACAGGATTAATTGCAGGGTGTGCGGTTAATAAATCAAACCAAAATAAAATTTATAAGGGGGAGTTTAAAGTAGATACAAATTACACTCAAAACCAATTAGCTGATTCTATTTTGTCAGGTGAGTTTGTTTATCATAAAGTTTTAGATGATATAAGAGTTTTAGATGATATTAACTCTAAAGTTACTGTTACTTTAGAAGAAGATGAAAATTTTAAGGATAATCAGACAATAAGGCTTATCGATCAAATAGCAATTGGTACTGCTTCAATATTTAATACTAAGTTTATGGGCAGTGTTCCTAATGATGAATCAGGTAGGATATCTTTTTGGTCTGCTATTGTGAAGTTGCATGAAGAACTTAAGGATATTAGAGCTATTGAGAATTTCTCCGATAAAGATATAACAATTTCTCAAGGCAATCATAAAAAGTCTATTGTTGTTAATAATGCCGTTACGGTTATAAATACAATGACTAAATTATACATGTCGGTTAAAGTTGGGTAAAAGGGGGAGTTGAAATGAGTAATATAACAATGCATGCAAGAAATGCAATAACTGCATCACTCGCTGAATGCTACGTAACAATTGAAGGTAATAGATATAATTTTATGCAAGCTATTAACCTTGAAGCAAATTTTGAAAAGACTAAGACCAAAGTACCTATTTTAGGTAAAACTGGAAAAGGTAATAAAAGTACTGGATTTGAAGGTACAGGGTCGGCAACTTTTCATTACAATAGTTCAATTTTCAGAAAGTTAATGGAGAGATATCAAGATACAGGAGAAGACATTTATTTTGATATTCAAATTACAAATGAAGATCCTACTAGTACTGTTGGACGTCAAACTGTAGTTTTATATGATTGCAACATAGATGGTGGAATATTAGCAAAGTTTGATGCAGATGGAGAATACCTAGATGAAAGCATGGATTTTACGTTTGAAAGATTTAAAATACCAGAAGAGTTTAAAACGATAGAAGGGATGATTTAATATGTCTAAATTTAGCTGCTTTATGAAGCAAAGCAAAATCCTCAAGGAAAATACAACATATGCTCCTACTAAATCCTTATTGGATGAACACGGAGAACCAGTCAAATTTACTATTAGAGCTTTAACTACTAAGGAAAATGAAAAAATTAAAGAGGTTTGTACTATAGATGTTCCTGTAAAGGGTAAACCAAATGTTTTTAGACAAAGATTAGATTCTAATAAATACATATCAAAAATTATTTGTGCTTGTGTAATAGAGCCAAATTTATTAGATAAAGATTTACAGGATTCATACGGAGTGTATACTCCAGAAGAATTAATCCAGGAAATGATTGATGATCCAGCGGAATATCAAAAGCTTGCTTGGTTTGTACAAGATTACAATGGGTTTGATATAGATTTAAATGAAAAGGTAGAAGAAGCAAAAAACTAATATTAGGAGGGGATGGAGAAGCAAATTATGCTTACTATGCCCTTCTGAAACTTAAGATCCTTCCTTCTGTATTTTTAGATATGGATGATAATGAAAAAGCTTTTGTTATTGCTTGTATAGACATTAAGGTCGATAGCGAGAAAAAAGAGCGGAAAAAAATAGAAAGTCAAACTAAAAAGAGAAGATAACTAAAATTAAATTGAAGGGGGAGATATATTGTTACAAACTTCAATAGAGTTGCATGATAATTTTAGTGTTACCCTACATAATGTTATTGAGTCCGTAAACTTAAGTGTTAAAGCTATGGAGTCATTAAATAAAAGTGTTAATGACCCATTAGATGCTCAAAAATTTAATAATATACGTGATAGTTTAAATCAGGCTACGATAGATGCTCAAGCATTGGATAATGCTTTTAAACAAATTAGATCCACACATATAGATCCTCCTAGGTTTGGTGATATCAATTGGGTATCACCTAATTTTGAGGTTTTTACTAATTCGGGGATTAAAAGATTTAACTCAGAATTAGCAAGTGCTAGTAGTTTATTGTCTCAAATGCATGAACAGCAACACCGATTATCAAGCACTGCAGCTCAGATGGATATATTACCAGATAATATGATTTCTGATATTACGTCTGTGCAATCAAGAATTGATGGTATTAAGAGTAAAATAGTTGCGTTAAATAAGATACCTTTTTGGAAAGTTAATGAATCAACTAATGCCCAATTAGAAACGTTAAGAAGTAAGCTTGCGGAGATATTATCAGAGCAACAATCCCTTAATGATGCAGTAAGTGATATGGATTTTGATTCTGCAAATAAGTCGTACATGCGATTATCAAACACGATGAATGGTACTGAGCAATATATCCGAGATAACATAGATGGTCAGGATAAGTTCAATCGAAAAATCCAAGATGGACAGAATCATTTTAGTAAATTAACAGGATTGATTAAAGGGGCAGTAGGAGCGTATTTGGGGATTCAAGGCATAAAAAATACTTTAAATATATCAGATACATTAACTTCTACTACTGCAAGACTTAATCTGATGAATGATGGGCGACAAGACATAGAAACATTGCAAAATATGATTTATGCTTCAGCGGAACGTTCCAGGGGAGCTTTTCAAGAAACGGCTGATGCGGTATCTAAGCTAGGTCTTATGGCTGGAGATGCATTTAATTCATCAGCAGAAATAATAGCATTTACTGAGCAGCTTAATAAACAATTCACTATTGCGGGGACTGAAGCATCTGGAATTTCAGCGGCAATGCTCCAATTGACTCAGGCAATGGGTTCTGGAGTTTTAAGGGGCGAGGAGTTTAATAGCATCATGGAGCAGGCTCCTAATATTATAGCTACCATCGCTGATTATATGGGGGTTGCTAAAGGTGATCTCAAGGCATTAGCTGGAGAGGGTAAAGTAACTGCAAATATTGTTAAAAATGCCTTGCTATCAGTTGATGCAGTAGCAAAAACTAATGCTCAGTTTGAGTCAATGCCTAAGACATTTGCTCAAATAGGCACATCCATTAAAAATACAGCTTTAATGGCTTTTAAACCCATAAACGATAGACTTAGTCAATTAGCTAACAGTGATACTTTTACTTCTTTAGTTAATTCTATCAACATGGCTATTATAGCAGTATCCAAATCTTTAGTTTGGATATATGATTTAATAGCTCCTATTGGTCAATTTATAGTTGATAATTGGTCTGTAATTAGTCCACTGGTATATGGAGTTGCTGCAGCCCTAGGTATACTTGCGGGCACATTAATTGCATATAAATTGGCGACGATAGCTAGTACTATCGCACAATGGGCATTAAATTCTGCTATTTTAGCCTGCCCTATAACTTGGATAATCTTAGCCATAATTGGTGTAATAGTTGTTATATTTATGGCAGCTAATGCTATAGCTGAATTTACAGGATTAGCAAGTAATGGATTTGCTCTTATTTGTGGTGGAATAAACGTAGCCATACAATTTTTCTTAAATTTATTTAAAACTGTTCTTAATATTGGTTTGGGTATCAGTAATGTTGTATTTGCTTTGGGTCATAATATTCAAACCGCTTTTGGTAATTCGATTGCAAATGTGCAGTCGTTTTTTTACAATTTATTGTCTACTGCACTAAATGTAATTGCTAGTATTGCCGAGCAGCTAAATAAGCTGCCATTTATCAGCTTTGATTTTTCAGGTATAACCTCTCAGGCTAATGATTATGCGAACAAAGCCGCTGCTTTGCAAGCGAATAAAGGTGAGTATAAATCATTAACAGATGCGTTTAATAGTGGCTTTAACACATTTGAGACTTTTAAGGACGGATGGGATTCAGATGCGTTTAATAGTGGATCTGCTTGGGGTGACTCCGTTACTAATAAATTATCGGGATTATTAAATGGATTTAATAATCCCGTATTAAACACTGATGGTTTAAACATTCCGGATATTGGAGGTATAGAAAATAGTCTTGATAATATAGGGCAAGGTGTAGGAGATACCGCAGGCAACACTGGATCAATTAAAGATTTATTAGATGTTTCATCAGAAGATTTAAAATATCTAAGGGATTTGGCTGAGAGAGATGTTATAAATAGATTTACCACCGCTGAAATTAAAGTTAATATGGGTGGTATTACAAATAATGTAAATAGCAGTATGGATTTAGATGGTATAATTGATAAATTAACAACGGGAGTCAATGAAGCTATGGAAAGAGCTGCGGAGGGAGTGCATGTATAGTTTTTATTTAGATAGAATTTTATTGCCTGTGGCACCATCAAAACTTAGTATTGGTTTTAAAAGTCATAATAAAACTTTAAATTTAATGAATGATGGAGAAATTAATATATTAAAAGATCCAGGTTTATTAGATATTAGTTTTGATGTTCTTATACCTAATACTAAGTATCCTTTCTCTATATATGAGAGTGGTTTTGAATTAGCTGATAAATATATTGAAAAAATAAATAAATTGAAGACAGATAAAAAACCTTTTCAGTTTATCGTGACTCGGACTAAACCGGACGGTATACCGATATTTAATACTAATATTAAAGTTTCGCTGGAAGAATATGAGATGAGTGAAGATGCTGAAGAAGGTTTTGACATTATGTTATCTATAAAATTAAAACAATATAAAGTGTATAGTACAAAAATTGTTAAGATAGAGAAAGCTAAGGAAGATACACCAAAAGTTGAAGTTATACAAGAACGTGAATCAGATCCTAAAGAAATTATGATTGGATCAGATGTTATTGTAAATGGTGTATTACATAGAGATAGCTATGGTAAAGGAGCAGGGCAGAGTAGGAATAATTATAAAGGTAAGGTTAATCTCATAAATAAAAAAGGATCTCACCCATATCATGTAACTACACCAGAAGGTGCTTGGCTTGGATGGGTTACTGAGGGTAGTGTCAAAGGAGTTTAAAATGGAACTTATAATACAGAATGAAGATATAATTTATCTGCCTTTAGTTGAGGATTCTATAATTTGGAAAACTGAACGAAAAGGTTATGCTGGACAATTGGATTTTAAGGTTTTAGATGATGGAAATATAAAAATAGAAGAAGGAAATGCAGTTAGATTCAAGGTTGGTGATAATCAGATATTTTACGGATTCATATTTATTTTAAAACATGATAAAGAAAATATCATCAGTGTTACAGCTTATGATCAATTAAGATATTTTAAAAATAAAGATACATATGTTTATACAAATAAAACAGCTAGTGAATTTATAAGAATGATTGCTGATGATTTTGAATTACGTTGTGGAGAAATAGAAGATACTGGATTTAAAATACAATCAAGAGTTGAGGAAAATACAACCCTTTTTGATATGGTGCAAAACGCTCTGGATATAACACTTGAAAATAAAAAAGAAATGTATGTTTTATATGATGAATTTGGTAAACTTACTCTTAAAAATATTTCTTCTATGACTTTGGATATATTAATTGATGAAGAAACAGCGGAAAATTGTGATTATACTTCTAGTATTGATTCTAATACTTACAATAAGATAAAACTAACTTTTGATAATGATAAGACAGGTAAAAGAGATATTTATATATCGCAAGATGGAGATAATATAAATAGGTGGGGTATTTTACAATATTTTGAAACTATCAAAGAAGGGGAAAATGGTAAAGCTAAGGCTGATGCTCTATTGTCTTTGTATAATCAGAAAACTAAATCTCTTTCGATCAGTAATGCCTTTGGTGATGTGCGTGTTAGAGCTGGATCAATGATTGTAGTTAAACTTGATCTTGGAGATGTAAAACTTAATAATTTTATGGTAGTTGAGAAATGCAAACATGAATTTAAAAATGATGAACATTTCATGGATTTAAATTTAAGGGGAGGTATATTTAATGCTTGATGTGAATGATCTTTTAATTGGAATTAAGAGAGCTTCAATTAATGCTATTGAAAATGCAAAACCAGTAAATTTAGTATTCGGTAAAGTTAGTAGTATTTCCCCTTTAAATATAAACGTAGAAAACAAATTAAAACTAGGAAAAGAACAATTACTATTATCTAAAAACCTTAGTAATTACAGTGTTGAAATTGAAATTGAGGGAGAAAAAAGGCAAATAAAAATATATAATGCTTTAAAATCTGGAGATGAAGTAATTCTTTTAAGAATGCAAGGAGGACAGAAATATTTAATTTTAGATAGGGTGGTTAAATGATTCCTAAATTTGATTTTAAAATTCCAGATAGTGTAGAAAATTATACAGAACCTAGTAAAACTTATAAAATGCACGTTGGTAAAGATTACATTAAAGGATATAACGATTTAATTGAAAGTGTTAAACAATCTGTGTTTAAAATACTAAATACCGAGAGATACAGCCACTATATTTATTCTAAAAATTATGGAGCGGAATTAGAAAATTTGATAGGTCAGCCAATTGCGTATGTTTGTCCGGAAATAGAAAGAAGAATTAAAGAAGCTCTTGTACAAGATGATAGAATTGTATCTGTAGATTCATTTTCTTTTGATGTTAAACGTAAAATTCTTTGTATAACTTTCACAGTGCATTGTATTTTTGGGGATTTTGAAGCTAGTAAAGAGGTGAATATTTAGTGTTTCAGGATATTAGTTATAAATCCATTTTAAAAAGAATGTTAGATAGAATACCGAATAATTTTGACAAAAGAGAAGGGTCTATTATTTACGATGCTCTTGCACCATGTGCAATGGAATTAATGAATATGTATATATCGCTTAATACAGTTTTGAAAGAAACCTTTGGAGATACTGCTTCAAGGGATTTTTTAATTTTACGAGCTAAGGAAAGAGGGTTATCTCCAGAATTAGCAACCCATGCAATTCTTAAAGCGTTGACTACGCCTAAAGATATTGATATTAAAATAGGATCAAGATTTTCTTTAGATGTTTTAAATTATGTTGTAACAGAAAAAATTAAAGATGGTGAATATAAAGTTAAATGTGAAAGTTTAGGGCGAGTTGGAAACAGTTATTATGGTGAAATGATATCGATTGATTATATTCGTGGGTTAGAAAAAATAGAAATTGTTGAACTATTAATACCAGGAGAAGATGAAGAAGATACAGAAGTTTTCAGAAAAAGATATTTGAATTCATTTGATTCTAAAGCTTTTGGTGGGAATGTTGCAGATTATTTAAATAAAACAAATTCTATTGCTGGAGTAGGATGTACAAAAGTTACTCCTGTTTGGGATGGTGGGGGAACTGTAAAATTAACTATCTTAGATTCAGATTTTAATAAAGCAAGTCAAACATTAATAGAAACAGTACAAAGTATTATTGATCCTTCTATGGATGCTGCAGGTATTGGAATTGCTCCAATAGGTCACATAGTAACTGTTGACACTGTAGAAGAAGTTTCAATAAATATAAATGTTTCTATATTGTTTGGGGAAGATTATACATTTGATAATATTGAAAGTATGATTAAAAGTATTTTATCAGAATATTTGTTGGAAATAAGAAAAGAGTGGCATGGCAAAACTACAAGTATAGTAAGGATTGCACAAATAGAGTCCAGGATATTATCTATAGAAGGTGTCATAGATATTTTAAATACTAAAATTAACGGAGATAAATCTAATTTTGTTTTAAGTGAGTTTCAAATACCTGTATTAGGAGATGTTGAGAATGAAGAACGTTGATTTAATTTCTTGGCTTCCTAAATATCTTCAGGAATATAAAGAGCTTGTTAAAATAATGGATGCAGAAAATCCAGAACTCGAACTCATATATAATGAAATAGAAGCTCTCTTAAAGAATCAATTTATACTTAGTTGTGATGAAAAAGGCATAGCTAGATTTGAAAAATTATTAGGTATTGTTGCAGGAAAGAATGATAATTTATATGTAAGAATAACAAGAGTACTTAGTAGATGGAATGATTCTATACCCTATACACATAAAGGTTTAATTCAAAAGCTAAACATACTATGCGGTGAGGGTAATTATAATCTTAACTTTATTCATGATGAGTATAGATTGGAATTAGAGGTATATTTATTATACGGAAGCCAAATGCAAGAGTTAAAATACATGCTTTCCTATATGATACCAGCAAATATAATTATGGATTTAGAAGCTTTAAGAAGATCATATGTGAATACATATATAGGTGCTGGATTGAATAGACAAAAAAGTTTAAAAGTTAGTATCGGGACTTCAATAGAAGATTCAATTGAATCTTCTTTTTTTATTGGAACTGGTATCAGGAGAAACAAAAAAATAACTATACATTTTGGTGGCGATTTAGATTTATGGATTAATCAAAAAGTAAATCTAGGAGTGGGAATTAAAAGATATAAACGGCTTATTGTGCGTATCAAATCCTTAGCAAAAAAATCAATTGTAGGTCAATTTAGAATTGGAGAAATGAAGGTAGGTGAAATAAATGCAAATACATAGTTTTAAGTTACTTAGTGATAACGTAAGATTGATGCCTAAATTAAATTTTCGAGGTGAAAATATAGAAAATTTAGACCAATTTCCACGTGGCGGCATATCTGTATCTTGGACTGGAGATCCAGAGGTAGTAGATAATGGTATAAAAACTGTACCTGGTACATATGGTATGTTTAACTATGCCATGAGCGGCTGGCAAGAATTTACAATGTGTTACACATTTAAGATACATGCCAAGGCGGAATGGAGAGGATTTTTAAATTTAGCTTGGGGACACTCTACAGTAGGTATGCGGATTGAGAACGGATCTGGAGATAGGGCGCGTGAAACCTATTTGTGGGGTATCAACAATGATAACAAAGCTATAGTATCAATAGTAGGTGGCCCACCTTGTTTTGTAACTGATGTTGATAAAATTTATAACTTAATTGTAGTCGTGTCAAAAACAGAGCCTGTGAAGATATACGTAAATGGTAATCAAACACATGAGCTTATACAACCTGATGATAAAAAAGGGTTTAACGGTAATGGACATGCTAATATAGACACTCATGCTTTTAATAGGCGATTATCCGCTAATAGATCTGATGATAATGTAACACATTATGCTCTACGAGTTTGGGATAAGGCTTTAACATATGATCAGATAATGCAAGAGGTGTTAGCAGATGCCAAAGATTATGGTATTGATATTACAATACATAGATCTGTCGTAAATAAATTCCGTGTGAATGAATATAAAGTTGGGGAGTGAGAAAATGAGTTATACAAAAACTGAGTGGATTGATAATGTTACTATAGTTGATGCTGCAAAACTTAATAAGATTGAGGATCAATTGGAGACTTTAGATACTCAAAAAGTAAGTAGGGATGGTAATAAAGGACTATCTAGTAATGATTTTACAGACGCTTATAAAACTAAGCTTGATACGCTAGAGGATACAATATCAACATCGACGGAAGATAAAGTCGACAAAGAGGATGGTAAGGGTCTCTCATCTAATGATTTTACCGACGAATATAAGGGTAAAGTTGACTCAATTGCAAATGTGGCAACAGACATAACAACAATCCAATCGACACTGGACACTAAAGTTGATAAAGACGGCAATAAGGTTTTATCCGATAATAATTTTACTAATGAGTTAAAGCAAAAAGTAGAGAGTATAGATGCTTTAAATACTACTTTAGATACTAAGGTAGATAAAGTTAACGGTAAAAGTTTATCATCTAATGATTTTACAACTGAGTATAAAAGTAAGGTTGACTTAATAGATGGAATACAAACAAAAGTTGATAGACTAGAGAGAGCATCCGATGTAATAGAGATAACAGCGGTTGATGGTAATATTACGCTGGAGACTAATAAAATATATAGGACTAATATTAGTAGCGATACTAATATTATTTTACCTACTATAGATGATAGTACCTTCAGTCAGATTTTAGTACAAGCTGATGTATCAGATGGAGTTAATATTGATTTTGGCACTGAGTACTATTTTGGTAGTGGATATCAAGGCAATGCGGGTAAGTATAATTTTATTTTTGAGTATAACGGCAGTGATTGGGTATATGGTGCTCTATACACAGGAGGTCAGTAATGGATAAAAAGAATGTATTTTTCGAACACGTCTGTTTAACTAAAAAAAGTTATGGATTTTCAAGTGCTGTTATATCTGGTAAACAAATGAGATTTACTAAAGCTCAAATAGGTGACGGTGAAATACAAGATGGTATAGATATTACCGAATTAACAGAACTTATAAATTACAAAAAAAACGTTGATATATTAAGTGTAAGAGGTGAAGGCAGTCAGGTTGTAGTAGATATAAAAATTAATTCTGCTAATATTACGGAAGCTTTTAAATTTAGGGAGATCGGGATATATGCCGAAATCGAGGGAGAAGAAATACTGTATGCTTATCTTAACTCAGGCAGTAAATTTGATTATTTAACACCTGCTGAAGATGGACAGGTATTCAATCAAAATTTACAGTTTATAATAGCTGTTGGTAGAGCTGAAAATGTAGAAGTTATATTTAATAATACAGATATTCCTGCTGGATCAATAACAATTGATATGTTGGATAATGGAGTTAAAACTTTTATTACAAGCGTAAGAGATTCTTTTAATGAACATAAAACTCAATCAGTTCTTAATGAAAACGGAATCCATGGTATTAGAATTGATGAGACTTCGAACAATTTACAATTTAAAAAAGATGATGCATGGCAAGATATATCGACAGGGCAGAATGCGGAGTCTTTGATAGATAATCATGTTAATACTAAGGTAAGCGATGAAAATGGCACGCATGGTATTACATATGACGAGGATGAAGAAACACTTAAAATTGTTAAGCAAAACGGTGAAATATCAAATTTTAAATTTGGGGTTGATCCAGATTTATTTATGGGCGATTTAGTATCAGGTTTAGACGAATGTTTAGAAAAGGTAGGTAGAACAAATGATTAACGCTAAAATGGAAAGTTTTAAAAGATTTTTTAACCAAGGTATATGGGGAAATGAAGAGTTAAATTACCTTAAGAATAAAGGTTTGATTAGTGATACAGAGATAAAAGAAATAGCTCTTAAACCTAGAACGATGACCCAAGATCCTAGAGTCGGAGGGTTACAATATGAATATGAGATATGGGATAAAACAAGCCCAATAAATGGAGTTAGTGCAGAGAAATTTATAAAAGATGCGGGTTTGGAACATGCAGACGAGATAGTTTTGGTTAAATTAGGTAATAGAATAATTGAAGTAAGTGATGTTGAAACATTAAGGATTAACCATAATATAAGTTTATCAGCCCAAGCTGAAGATGTAGCTGAATTATATACAATGCACTTAGAAGAGGTTAGAAACACACCATATGTAGATATTGAAGATGTTAAGACAGCTACAATATTTATGTCAGAACTTAAAAAACAAGATGAACTAATAGAGATGAAACAATTGTTATCTGATATAAAAGAGATTTTAAGTGAAAAATTAGAAAGTGGTGTTTAGATGAGTGTAAGTATTCGAGATGTATATTCTAAATTTGATGAGCTTAAAAAGTATATAGATATTGCATATATAGAGCTTAGGGAAAAAGCGGAGGATTGGGAAGTAGAGGGTACCGATATGATAGATATGATTAATAAATTACAGTCCGTGGAAATGTCACATGTATAATATACAAATTGGAATAAAGAATTTATCTCAATTATTGACAAAGGTACAAGATAAACTTAAAGAGCTATTAGATAATAAATGTATAGTTTATCCATTAAATGCATCTTTTAGGCAGCTTGTAAAATTAATACCAGATAATTTTAAAATCATCTTACCTATACAATTAAGTATACCGAGGATAGGACATACAGCAGTTCTTGTTAATGAGAATATATTATTTAGCGGCAGCAAAAATAATCTAACCTCTCAGCAATTGTATAGTATAAATTCAAATAGTTTTACAGCTAAGGCTAATTTAAATCCTGGTAAATATGAGCATGCTGGATGTAACGTAAATAATAATGTTCTGTTAAATGGCGGTTATCCTAACGGTGGTGCAATACAGCAATTATATAATATAATTTCAGATAGCTTTACCACTAAGGCTAATTTGAGTGGTACTACATATGATCATACATGTATAACTATTGATGATAATAGTGTTTTGATATGTGGTGGCTTTCCTAATCTTCAGACCAGTCAAAAGTTATATAATATAAATTCAGATAGTTTTATAATTAAAGCTAATATTAATCCTGGTAGGATAGTACATAGCAGCGTTTTAATAAATAGTAATAGTGTATTAATAAGTTTTGGCAATGGCACAAATACGCAAAATACACAACAAATATACAACATGGAAACAAATATTTTTATAAATAAAGTTAATTCTAGTGTATCCAGGATGTCGCATACAGGGGTATATACTAGAGGTAGTGTATTATTTAGTGGCGGTGAATCTACAGATTCAGGTAAGTCTCAGCAATTATATAATATAACCTCAGATAGCTTTACTACTAAAGCTAATTTAGATCCGAATAGAAATTGGCATAAAGCTGTAAACGCAAAAGAAAACATACTAATAAGTGGAGGAAATTATGCTCCAAGTATACATGAATCCTATATATTAGATCTGGATGAGTTCCACAGAGGTTGAGGTGACAAAATGACGATTTCTAATTTTAAACTTAAGAAACTAAATAAAAACATAGGAAAATTAAAAGATAAATTAAAAGAATTTTTGATATCTAAATCTATCGAAGTTAATGATAACCTTACCTTATTAGAATTAATAGAGTTGATACCTATGCAATTGATACAACCTATTAATTTGTATCAATCTTTAGGTGGGCATACAGCGGTTAATATAAATAATAAGGAAATTATATTTGGCGGAGGATCTAATAATATACAAAAATTGTATGATATAAACAGTAATATTTTTGTATCTAAACAAAATTATCCTTACACAGTAACGGAGAATGATGGTGCTAAGTATGGCGATACAATTTATTATTGTGGTGGTAGGGGTAGTGGTACGGTGGCTAACAGTACATATGCCTATACTATAGATACTGATACTTTTACAGCAAAAGTTAATTTACCCATAGGATTGTCGAATCATACATTTGTTGCAACTAAGGATCAGTTTTTATTGAGCGGAGGATTAAGAGCTAATTCTAGTACCACTACTGTGGCTAATCAATATATTTTTAATGCTAATGATAATGTATTTTCAGCTAAGAGCAATATGCGAGTAGCTGCAGATCGTCATGCCACTTCACACATACAAGATAATCAAGTATTAATTAATGGTGGTAACGAAACTAATAATAGGTTCGTAAATTATATTTTTGATATAGAGTCTGATTCAAGTACTCAAAAAATAAATCTCACTGTAAATAGACAGGATCACAAAAGTCTAAAAATTAGTGATAATTTGATTTTAATCAATGGTGGCACAGATGACACAGGAAATACTACACAAATATTTGATGTGGAGACAAATGTATTTATAAATAAAAAAGCATCTCCTAAAACATGGAGATATCATACTTTATCTAGGATAGGATCAAACTTTTTGTTGTCAGGCGGTGATAATAGCCAATGGTCATATAGTTATAAAACTGATACTTATTTAAGTAGCTAAGAAAAGGGTGATTACATGAAGAACCATTCGATTAAGATCGCATTATTATTAATCATTTTAATATTGTTAGTTAGATTTGCATTTCTAATAGAATTTAATATGTTACTTAGAAGCTTAATAATAGTTATGAGTATTGATTATGTTCTAGGTGTAGGTCTGGGGATTTTAGGAAAATCTAAACACGGTGATGGAGAAATATCAAGTAAGGTTGGATTTAAAGGTTTGCTTAAAAAATTAACCTCGTTACTTTTAGTTGGGGTGTCTTTTTTAACAACATTTTATTTAGCAGAATACAATATCGATTTTAAATATGCGGTTGATATTGTTATTACTGCTTTTTTTATTAATGAATTAGTTTCAATTTTAGAAAATGCTAAACTTTTAGGAGTAAATATACCGGATTTTTTTGATAGAGCCTTAGATTTTCTGAATAATAATAATAAAAAGGATAAAAAATAAGGTGATACCATTTAAATCCTTCTTATATCAATTTTAAGAAGTTTTTTATATTAGATGATGAATTACATTAATACGTTAAAAATAGAGGCTTAGAATCGATTTAGTGAGTTGATAAAAATTTGATTTAAAACTAAACAATCTAAAAAAATATTTTTTCAATGAAAAACCACCTTTTAGGGTGGTTCTTTGATTTTTAAGGAGAGGATCGAAATAGAAATTAAAATTAATGAAAAATTAGTCAGATATAATTTTTCATCTAGAAATGGAGAAGAGATAAAATACATAACTATACACGATACTGGAAATGCAGATAGAGGAGCAAATGCGGAAGCACACTTTATTTTGCACAATAGGGCAGATAGAGGAGCATCTGCCCATTATTTTGTGGATGATACAGAAATCTTGAGAATAATAAGAGATGAAGATAAGAGTTGGCACTGTGGAGATGGCAAAGGTAAGAATGGGATAACAAATGAAAATAGTATAGGAATTGAAATGTGTATTAATAGTGACGG
Organism: uncultured Clostridia bacterium; assembly: GCA_948433435.1. Classification (GTDB taxonomy): domain Bacteria; phylum Bacillota_I; class Bacilli_A; order RF39; family UBA660; genus UBA2730. Next base: position 19,350 of record CAOJDX010000010.1, on the reverse strand, counting down.
AGATTTTTCGAAAACTTATAAAAGCACAATAGAGTTAGTTAAATATCTAATGCAAAAATATAATATCCCTTTAGATAGGATTGTTAGGCACTATGATGCTAGCGGTAAAATTTGTCCAAATATCTGGAATCAAAATAATTGGGAAGAATGGGAAAAATTTAAAGATGAACTAATAATTAAAAAAGATCATACAGAAATATTAACTCTTTTATACAACAATATTTTTCAAAGAGAGCCGGATGATGAAGGTATTAATTATTGGAATGACCGTTTAAATTCAAACATGAGTGTAGGTGATATGTTAAAAAAATGGAGTGAAAGCGATGAGTTTAAAGAGCAATATTTTATATAGCAATTCCCTTATTTAACAATTTTTTCTGAATAGGAGTTAAGATTGAAAAGTCTATTAAATCATAGGCTAATAAAACATCTTTAGATATCACTCTTATTTTATCGTTTTTAGGTATTTCTATAAAATTAATAGAAGATCTTATTATATTCTTCTTGTACGTTTTAAGAGAAATAAATCTTTCACTATTATTACCAATGTGTAAAATTTGATCAATCAATATCCTATGTTTGTTTGGAGTAGGCAAAATATTTTTTATCTCTTCAAACGATGAAATAGGACATGTAGAATTAGTAAGTATTAATAATATATCACAAAAATTGCTTTCAATATTATGTTTTGCTATAAATTTATCCATCTTTAACCTACCTACATAATTATGTATTTATTAAATTTCATTTTGATGCGGTAACTGCTTAATCTGACTACTATAGAATCTAACTGTAGTACCGGCTATTATCATAGCGTTTTCTAGGAGTTTAGAGTAAGGAGTACGAGGTTTCAAGGATTCTAATAATTGTAATGGGTTATAAACATAACGTTTTGTATAGTCTAATCTTTCTAAAATAGATATTGCTTCTTCTATTTCTTTTTTCAAATCATCTCTATCCTTAACAAAGAGTCTTTTACATATATCTAGTTCGTTAAAATTCATTAGTTCAAAACAAAATTTAACTTTGGATTCTTCTGATTGAGTTTCAACTAAAGCAGTATATATTTTGATATCTGGTAATTTAGGATTTTTAGAGATGTCTTGTATCTTTATATTCCCTTTCGTGTAAAATAAATATCCTATTATCATACCTGTTGCCTTAATACGGAATGTTTCTATTATTGGGTAGAAATTATTTATAAGTTCATCTAAATCTTCAATCGTATAGTAAATACGACTACTATAATCTAAGCTATTAAAAAATTGTATAGACTCCTTTAATATATTCACTAATTCATCTCTATCTTTACTATAAAGCATTTTAAATTTCTCCTTTATGGATAAGATTGTCCAACAATTTTACGAGTTTTCTAATTCTTCAAAATTATATTTATAACCATGATTTTTTGTACTATATCCAAATAGTCGTTCTTCCAAAGCATCAAAATCATAATTCCGCTGAGTGAAGTTAATAAAAGGATTCTTGTATTTATAGTTTTTTTCGTATTTTTCAAACACCTTACTAAAATAACTAAAAGGAGCATACATGAATGCATTTGAGCAAGCCTCGCACACATATTTAAATTTTTGGGGAGAGGATTCATATAATTGTTTATATTTATTTAGATCTTTAAATTTATATCGCACATTATAAGATCCAAGCATATCTTTGATTATTTTAATTGTTGGATCATCAGTATTTATTTGATTATTATGTTTTAAATTATTAACCTTGTTTACTGTGTTTTTAATTTTATTACGCATGTTTATCTTAAAATTGTTTATTTTTAATTTAGTTCGTGCTAAAATATTATTATTAGTTTTTCTGATTGTAGGTTTTTTAATGTTGCCATTGAAAGTTAGTGTCTTGCTAATGAATTTTCTTGGAATGTTGTTGTGTACTACAGTTATTTGGTAAAAATGTTTATTTTTAACTTGATTTGTCCTAGTAGTAAACTTCTTTAAAATACTTATCAATCCTAAAGACTTTAGCTGTCTTTTGTAGTTAGTGATGCTTGCTGTACCTATTTTTAAAGTTGCAGCAGTTTCCTTATCTTTGACGATTACGAAATTATGGTCTTTGTATTGACCATCTATAATTTTCCAGTTATTTATTCTGGATGCTTTATTTATCTTAATAAGATAAGAGTAATAAAATTTACAGCCGGCTGTCAATAAGCTGGATTTCATAACTACATTAGATAAATTCATACATTAACTCCTTTCTTTTGTGTTTTGTGAATCGCTTAAGTTTCTCAGGCTCAAGGCGATTTGTTTTGTGTTACAAGTTGAATTATATAAAATTTTTTTTACAATGTCAACATTGATGTAATGAAATTTTATATTTTATTTAGGGGGTTTTTGTATGAATAACTTTAGTATTATTTTAGATAAAAAGATTAATAAATACATTAAACTTAATAATTTAACTTATATGAGTTTTAGAAATAACGGATTAGGTGATCCAACTTCAATTATTAAAAGAGGGAGTACAAAGACTATTACATTGTTTAAGATATCAAAGTTTCTAGATATTGATGTAAGGAATTTATTAATGTTTGATGATAATACATATGAGTTTAAAAATTCCTTTGAAACATTTGAGGAGTTTTTTTTATTTTTAGGAAGAAGATTTAAAAATTTTAGACAACAAAAATATTTAAGAGCAATTGATATAGGCTGTGTAGAATTTATTTATTCGTTTGAAAGTGGTAAACAACAAGTTTCAATGAAAAAGTTCTTTGAATATTTAGATAAATTAGGAATTACCTCTGACGAGTTCTTTTTAAAAAATGAAAATTATAAATTATCAAGTAAATATCATGAGGAATATAAAATTTTAGATAATAATCAAGAGAAAGAGGAAACAAAGGATGAAAACCTTATTAATATAACGTTTAAAGATATATTTAATAGAGCTGAAGAGCTTGAAGATATACGAGGAGTTAAGATAGCTAAGAGTGTAATACCTACAAGGTCAATGATGCCAACTGTACATGTATTTTTAAATATATGCAAAAGTCTAAAGGTTGCACCGAATGATTTTATGGATTTTGACAACAAGAACCCTGAGTATAGAAAATTAAAAATTGACAATAGAGAATATATAAGTTTTTTAAGGAAAACTATTGGGGCTTGCACTGAAAACTCTCAAAAGTTTCTGAGGCTTGATAACATCTTTACTTTCTGCACTTACACGAAAACTAAACCACAACTATTCTTTAGAGATCTAGAGAGAGCATTTAGTGAAAATGGTACTTGTAGTTATGGTGATGTAAGTATGATATACTACCAACTAAAATTGCTAGTTGTATGATTTTAAGTCTAATAAGCTATATTCTTATAAGAGAGAAAGGGAAAACTAATATATTGTTTTCCCTTTCTCTCTTATTTTAGCATAATATCGCCTAATTCTTTATATGTGTTAAATTCATGTTCTGGTAACACATGCGTATATGTTTGTAAGGTAAAAGCTACATTAGTGTGACCAAGTCTTTTTGAAAGCATTTTATAATCAATGTTGCTGTTAAGTAGTAGTGTTGCGTGTATATGCCTTAAATCATGCACTGTGATATATTTTATGTTATGTCTTAATAGAAATCTCCTAAACGAAGCATATAAAATATTAGGTTTGATAGGATTTTTGTATTTATCACAAAATACATATTTAGATTTTCTATTTTTGCTTCTATTTTTGAGTATTTCTAAACTATGATCTAGCAATATTATTGTTCTGTTACTACTGTTTGTTTTAGGCGAGGTGATAGTATTTAGCCCCAAAAAGCTAACATATGATTTATTAATTTTAATTGTGCGATTTGCAAGATCTACGCAATCCCATGTTAATGCACATACTTCGCCACGTCTTAGACCAGTTTCGAGTATTATCATGATAATATCAAAGTATTTAAATTTTGCTAACATTGGTAGATACTTCACCACATCTGATTTAGACCATATCCTGCGTTCCCCTTTATACATTGGAGGTAAGTGTATTTTGTTTAAAATCTCACCTCTCATATAATCATTACTTATGGCAAATTTTAAAATTGTTTTAAGCAGAGCAACCATATGCCTTGTATAATGACCTCGAGTTGTTGTTTTGCAGCGTATGATAAAGTTGTTTATATCTTGTATGTCTATTTTGTTTACGTCTTTGTCGTAGGGAAAATTTTTTTTGATGAATTCTATTCTGCTTTTATAAAGTTGCAAGGTTGTATCTCTTAAAAATCTTAATTCACAATCTTTTAAATAAAGTTTACAGATATCTTCAAATGTTTTGTATGATCTAATATTCTCACCATTTTGTATTTTAGTTGCTTCTCTCACACAAGCCTTTTTAGTCACAAAACCAGATTTTCTTTTATATTTTTTTTTGCCTCTTTCGTCCAGTCCAAGATATACGCAATATTCCCACTTACCGTTATTTTTTTGTTTTATTACCATAACTACCTCTTTAAAATTAAACATTTGTTCATAAAGTTTACAAATAATTTTAATATATTATTTAAAAAATACACAATTAAAATTCAAAAAAAATTCCTTGCTTTAAAAAATAAAGAGCAGGGTCTCAATATAATTTATTGGTTGAATTAATATAATTTATTGGTTGAATTAATATAATTTGTTGGTTCTAAACAGAATACTAAATATAAATATAAAAAATATAAAAACAGAGTAGTGAGATAGAATTTTTTTGATATGTTTTTTTTAAATAGATTTTCCTAAAATTTGACAAATGGTAAATTTAGGTTTATAAAATATTACGGGAGTATGTTCATATAAAGTTATTTATTAAAAAAATACCTAAGATAAAATTTTAATAATTGCTAGAGTTTATTTGTGGATAAGAACGATCTTTATAATTTAACTGAGTATCGTTGTGACGGAGGTTTATTTATGAAACGCGAAGATGAAGTCGTTTATGAATTGAAAGAGTATGCAATTAATAAAAAAGAGGTACAATTGATAAAAACCAAAATTGGTATTATAGATGATAAAATAGCAAGAATTAAGTTAAGAAGTGAAATTACAAATACTTTGAAAGAGCAAATACAAGATCTAACTGACACTAAAATATTGTTAGAGAATGAATTATATTGTAAAAATTTAGATGTGTATTACACAGAAAAAGCTTTAAGTATGCTTGAAGATCATGAGAAAAATATTTTGCTATCCTATTATTGTGAAGGTAAGACATTAGTTGCCATTGGTATGGATGGAAATTGGTCACCTACTTATATAGGGAAAATTAAAAAACAAGCTTTACTAAAACTTAAAAGATTAATTAAATAAAATTATGTTTTTTAAGGACTCATTTAAGGGAGTCCGTTTTTATTTTTTAGATATTATTTTTTTTGATTTGTTTTTGGTTTATTCTTAGTGTGTTTTTAGTGCGTTTTTTTTGTTCTTGTTTGTGATAAGCTTTAAATGTTTCAAATGCATCTCATTTTACGAAGTTTAATTTTCCAAGACTCTCTTTTTATAAGGGGAGTCTATTTTTCTATAAACGAATATATGAAATTGAATTTCTTGTTTACGTAATTTGACTTTAATTTATTATATGAATTTTAAAATTTGTAATTTGAATTCTAGGTCTTATTATGGGTTTGTGATGATAAAGTTTGAATCATTAAAGAGGTGAAAGATATGATAAAAAAACAAATAGAGTCTTTAATTGGACAGGTTGATGATCAAATATTTAGGGAAGCTTTAAAGATGACTGAAGATGATATTAAATCTAATAGATTGAGTATTAAATTAAAAACGCAGATAGAAGACTTTATTTTAATATTAATTAACTCAATAAAAATATTACGCAGAAGTTAGGATAGGAATGGATAAGGTTTGGATTTGGAGGGAGTAAAGCTATGATATTAACATTTAAGCTTGATTCTAACGATATGAAAGGAATTAAAAAATTAATCGCACTATGTGAGAATTTACTAAGTTTTGAAGAATCAGGAAAAGTCGAACTAGAATCGGAAAATGAATTGGAATCTGATGTGAAAGAGATTAAGGAGGAAGAAAATAAGGAATTTGAATCAGAGATTAAAATTGATGATTTAAGAAAGGAGCTTATCAAATTAGCAAAAGACAAAGGGAAAAAAGTAGCTAAAGAGATATTAAATGAATTTGGAGTTGAAAAGCTTACAGATGTCAAAACATCTGATTATAAGAAATTATTAGAGAAAATTTGTGGGGTAAAATAATGGCACATGCTAAATTATCTGCAAGCGGAGCAAAAAAGTGGCTTAATTGTCCTTTATCAATAACATTAGAGAGTAAATTTCCGGATGAAGAATCAGAATATGCCAAGGAAGGTATAAAAGCTCATGAATTAAGTGAGTTAAAACTTAGGCGTAAATTAAATCTGATTGGGAAAGATGCACATGATGAATCTATTAATGATTTAAATGTTGATGAAGAGATGGATAAGCATACTGATTATTATTGTAATCTAGTTATGGAAATAGTAAACAGATACGATCGGAATTATACCCTTGTTAAATTAGAGGAAAGAGTAGATTTTGGTTATTGGGTACCAGAGGGATTTGGTACATCTGATGTGATTGTAATATCAGATAATGTATTGGAGATAATCGATCTAAAATATGGCAGGGGAGTTAAAGTATCTGCAGATAACAACCCTCAATTAATGCTCTACGCATTAGGTGCTTTAAACGAGTATGGTTATTTGTGTGACATTAAGATAGTTAATCTTACAATTATACAACCGAGATTGGATAATATATCGACTTTTAAAATAAGTACTGATTGTTTACTCAAACGGGGGGAAGAAATTAAAGCTAAGGCTTTAAAAGCTTTTAATGGTGATGGCAATTGTGTAGTAGGTAAGCATTGCGATGACGGATTTTGTAGAGCTCGTCCTATATGCAAGGCTTATGCTGATGAGAGGTTAAAGATAGCCAGATATGATTTTAGAGATCCAGCGGAATTAAGTGCTGATGATATAGCAGATATCCTTGGATCTGTGGATGATCTAGTTAGATGGAGTAAGACAATTAAAGATTATGCATTAAAACAATCCTTAAATGGTGTAGAGTTTAAAGGGTTTAAAGTAGTAGAAGGTAAGAGTAATAGGATTTTTAACATAGAAGAAAATGAAGTTATTAAGATCTTAGAAGAAGGTGGTTTTAAAGCTGAAGAAGTTTGTAAAACATCTTTAAAGAGTTTAAGTACCTTAGAAAAAATACTAGGTAAAAAAGATTTTAAAGATCTACTTGGCAATCATGTTATTAAACCTATGGGTAAACCTAGCCTAGTACCAATAGATGATGAAAGACCAATATTTAATAGTGCAGATATAGACTTTAAAAATATTTAATAAGGAGATTAAATAGATGAGCGAATTAAATACAAAAGTAATTACAGGGAAAGTAAGATTTAGTTACGCAAATGTTTGGGAGCCAAAAAGTATCAACGAGAGTAAGCCTAAATATTCAATATCATTATTAATACCTAAATCAGATGAGAAGACATTAAAAGATATTAGACAAGCAATAGAAAATGCAAAGAAAATTGGAGTGAGTGTTTTTGGAGGTAAAATCCCTCCTAATATTAAAACGCCATTAAGAGATGGAGATATTGAGAAACCAGATGATGAGATTTATGCAGGTTGTTATTTTGTAAATGCTAATAGTGGTAATAAACCAGGTATATTAGATAAATATAAAAACCCAATTACAAACCCAGAAGATTTCTATAGTGGCTGCTATGGATATGCATCAATTAATTTTTATGTTTTTAATACTAATGGCAATAAAGGTATAGCTTGTGGACTCAACAACTTGATGAAAACAGATGAAGGTGAAGTCTTAGGAGGAAAATTAAGTGCTGAACTAGATTTTGAATCTGTTGAGGCTGCATCAATTGATACAGATATGGATGGGTTATTATGAAAACATTATCAATTGATATAGAAACTTATAGTGATATGGATATTAAGAAAGCAGGGGTTTATGCTTATGCAGAATCCGCTGCTTTTACTATACTCTTATTTGCGTATAAATACGATGATGAAGAAATTAAAATTATAGATCTTACAGAGATTAAGACATTACCACAATTCATTATTAATGATCTTATCAATCCTGATGTTATTAAAACAGCATATAACGCAAATTTTGAACGAGTATGTTTATCTAGATTTTTAAATATTAAACTACCTATCGAAGAGTGGAGATGCACAGCAGTTCAAGCGTCGATGTTAGGTCTTCCTAATCATTTGAAAGATGTAGCTAAGGCATTAAATTTAGATGCTCAAAAGGATGCTAAAGGAACAAGGCTTATACATTATTTCTCAATTCCGCACAAAGGAATTAGACGAACACCAAAAGATGATCCTATAAAATGGGAGGAATTTAAGCGTTACTGTATCCAAGATGTAAAAGTAGAATCAGAGATAAGAAAAAGATTAATAAAATATCCAATACCAGATAAAGAACAAGAACTTTATGTTATAGATCAAATTATTAATGATCGAGGGATTAGGGTAGATGAAAGACTCATCGATAGTGCTATAAGATTTGATGCTATTTATACAGATATATGTAAACGTAGTTTTGATAACCTAACTGAAGGTGTTAATCCAAAATCAAGTAAACAAGTAAAAGAATATCTAAATAGCATAGGAATAGAAGCATTAAGTGTAGATAAGGAAACTATTCAGTCAATACTCGATAATACAAAAGATGAAAAATTAAAACGAATACTTGATTTAAAACTAAAACTCGGGAAAACATCAATTAAGAAATATGAAAGAATGAAAAGCTGTATTTGTAATGACGGATGTATTAGAGGATTACTTCAATTCTATGGAGCTAGTAGAACAGGAAGATGGGCAGGAAGATTAGTACAAGTACATAACTTACCACAGAATCATTTAGATAATTTAAAAGAGGTTAGAAGTTTAATAGTTAATGGGGATTATGATCTGTTAGAGATGCTCTATGATAACATCCCTGATGTGTTATCTCAACTTATAAGGACAGCTTTTATACCAAGTGAAGGTAAAAAGTTTATAGTGTGCGATTTTTCTGCGATTGAAGCTAGAGTAATAGCTTATTTAGCCGATGAAAAATGGAGGATAGAAGTATTTGAAACTCACGGGAAAATATATGAGGCGTCAGCCTCTCAAATGTTTAAAGTACCACTAGAATCTATAAATAAATCCAGTCCACTCAGGCAAAAAGGAAAAATTGCTGAGCTTGCACTCGGTTACGGTGGTAGCGTTGGAGCATTAAAGCAAATGGGTGGCATTGAAATGGGATTGAAAGAAAATGAACTTCAAGAACTTGTTGATAGTTGGAGAAAGGCGAATCCAAATATAACGAGATTTTGGCGAATAGTAGAAAAAAGTGCAATAAATGCCGTTAAAGGAGTATCTTCTAGTATAGATAAAGGTATTATCTTTAATAAAAAAGATGGAATTTTATTTATCACTTTACCTTCAGGACGTAAACTTTCATATGTTCAACCTAAAATTGTTTTGAATAGGTTTGGTAGTGAATCAATTGTTTATAAGGGAGTTAATGGAACTACTAAAGCTTGGGAAGATATAGAAACCTACGGGGGTAAATTGGTTGAAAATATTGTACAAGCAGTAGCAAGGGACTGTTTAGCAGAGAGTATTAAAAGATTACATAAGAGAGGGTATAGGATAATATTCCACGTGCATGATGAAGTGATACTAGAAACTAATAAAGATGTTCTAGTTGAGGACATAGAAAATATTATGGCTGAACCTATAGAATGGGCAGAGGGATTGAATTTGAGTGCATCTGGATTTGAAACTATGTTTTATAAAAAAGATTAAAAGGAGTTGATATGTGATGATTATATCAGTTGGAAAAAGTAGAAAGAGTAAGAATTGGAATAAGATAGAATTAAGCTGGTTAGAATTTGTTGAGAGTTTGAAGAAACCTATTATAACTGATGAAACACAAGAAGAATATTTTAATATGGAGAAATCAAAACAAGATGATATTAAAGATGTTGGTGGGTTTGTTGGGGGAGAATTGAGAGACGGATTTCGTAGAACTAACAATGTGTTAAATAGATGCATATTAACTTTAGATGCAGATTATGCGAATGAAGAAATAACTGAATTCTTAGAAACTTACTTTGAATTCAGTTATTGTGTGTTTTCAACACATAAATACACAAAACATAATCCGAGGTATAGATTAATTATACCTCTTTCTCGTACTTGTGACAATGAAGAATATGAAGCTTTAGGAAGACAAATAGCTAATCAAATAGATATTAATATGTTTGATGATACAACATACCAACCTCACAGACTCATGTATTATCCAAGTGTAAGTAAAGATGGTGAATATATATTTAAATTTAGAGATACTTTCCCTTTGGACGTAGATAAAACTTTGGAATTATATGATGACTGGAGAGACAGATCACAGTGGTATGTATCAGATAGAGAAAAAAACAAAATAAGAGTACATAAACATAGACAACAAGATCCAAGAGATAAAGGTGGAATAATAGGTGCGTTTTGTAGAGTATATGATGTTAGAAAAGTTATAGAGGAATATTTATATGATGTTTATTCCCCCTGTAGTGATGATAGATATACGTACATTAAGGGAAGTACATATGGAGGGGTTTTAATATATGATAATGGATTATTTACATATTCAAACCATGCAACTGATCCAACAAGTGGAAGACTTTGTAATGCTTTTGATCTATTAAGAATTCATTTATATGGTCATTTAGATGAGAAATTTGATAAGAAAACAAATTTAAAATACTTACCTTCGTTTAAAATAATGAGTCATTTCATTATTAGGAATAAAAAAATAGACAAAAATGAGATAAAAAGTTTTATTAAAAAAGAATCTAAGCTTAAATATTTAGGGGATCATGTAACACGAAAGAATGCGACTTTCAGGAAAACGGTAGAATGCGACTTTAAGGCACTTAGAAATAGCGTTACATGGTTAATAAAAAAGAGATCTTGTAATGCTAAATTATCAGGAAATGATATCTGGAAAAGTAAATTAAAATATAACAAAAAGAATGTGATTAAGCCTTCTATAGAAAATATTGAGATTATTCTATCAAATGACAAAAATTTAAAAGATAAATTTAAAATAGATACCTTTAATAATAAAACATGGATTATTGGGTCTATTCCATGGGATAAGAGTAATACAAAAAGACAATGGGAAGATTCTGATGATTCTGGATTACGCTTATATCTAGAAAAGAACTATGAAATAAATCATCGGAATAATACTTATGATGCTTACGGAGTTATAGTAAAGAAAAACAGCTTTAACTCTGTATTAGATTACTTAAATTCTTTAAATTATGATGGAATCAATCGACTAGACACATTGTTTATTGATTACTTGGGTGTTGAAGATAATATATATTCAAGATCAGTAACGAGAAAATCATTAGTTGGAGCTGTTGCTAGAATATTTGAACCTGGAGTAAAACTAGACACAAGTATAGTGCTTGTAGGAGATCAAGGGGTAGGTAAAAGCCAGATAATAAAAAGATTGGGTAAAGAATGGTATAGCGATAGTATAACAACACTTAAAGGTAGAGAAGCATATGAACAGATACAGGGCAACTGGATAATAGAGATCGCTGAACTTGCAGCTATGAAAAGAGTAGAAATCGAGACAATAAAGCAATTTATGAGTAAACAGGAAGATAATTTTAGAAGCGTTTATGCTAGAAATACAAAAAGTCATAAGAGACAGTGTATATTCATTTGTACAACTAATGATCGTAATTGTTTGAGAGATACAACAGGTAATAGACGATTCTTGCCTTTAGACGTTGATGCAAACAAAGCTAAAAAGAATATATGGAAAGATTTAAATACTTATGAAGTAGATCAAATATGGGCGGAAGCAGTGAAGTATTACAAAGCTGGTGAGTCATTAATACTAGATAAAGAAGCTAACGCTATAGCGAAACAGCAGCAAGAGAGTCATACAAAACACAACCCTCTTGAAGGTATTGTAAATGAATATTTAGATATGCCTGTACCAGATGATTGGTATGAAAAAGATGTATTTCAAAGGATTAATTATATAAGGAATGAAAAGAAATTAGGAAAACCTAGAGATAAAATAAGTGTTATTGAAGTATGGTGCGAACTGCTCGAAGGAGACAAGAAAGATTTAAATATGCAAAAGAGTCGAGAAATTGGAGATCTTATTATTAAGGGTGGTAATTGGATTAGGAGTGCCAATCCTATTCGTTTTGGATACTATGGAAGACAAAGAGCATTTAAGAGAAAAAATTTAGGTTGAAAGACAACAAAGACAACAGTTTTAGCAACAGTTTTTACTCAAACTGTTGTCGAGTATAAGCCTTATATTTTAAGGCTTATATATATATGGCAACAATAACAACAATATATTATATATATTAAATAAAATAATAAAAAATATAGTATATATGTATAAAGATTTATAAGTTATATGTTACATATAATATATAGTCTATATAGAAAAAATTTGTTCCTGTTGTTGCTGTGTTGTTATCAAAGACTTAATTACTTATATCATAAGGGTTTGGATGGTATACATTTTATGTAACAAATTTAAGGGAGTTTTTATGTTAGAAAGAACACTAGAAAATTATTTTAAGATGAAAATTGAATCTAGTTTCGGGTTGTGTATAAAACTTATAGGTTATGTTGGAATTCCAGATAGATTAATTCTTTTACCTAAAGGAAGAATATTTTTTGTAGAGTTTAAACAAAAAGGGAAAAAGCCGAGAAAGATTCAAAAATTTGTACATAGTAAATTAAAAAATTTAGGATTTAAAGTTTATGTTATAGATGATAAGGATAAGATTGAGGGGGTTTTCAAGGAATGGAATTTAGACCTCACAAATACCAAGAGGAAGCAATTAACAAGATAATTGAGATTGATAGATGCGGTTTGTTTCTTGATATGGGGCTGGGCAAAACAGTTATAGCTTTAACAGCTATCAATGATTTAATGTTTAATCATTTTGATATAGCTAAGGTCTTAATAATAGCACCGTTAAAAGTAGCAGAGGATACGTGGATTAAAGAATTATATAAATGGGATCACTTAAAAGATCTCACTATATCTCTTATGCTAGGAGATAAAGCTAAGAGAATTAAAGCCTTAGAGACACAGGCAGATATTTATGTGATTAACAGGGAAAATGTGTCTTGGCTTGTTACGTATTTAGGTAGAGATTGGGATTTTGATATGATAATTATAGATGAGCTATCTAGTTTTAAAAATCCAACGTCTAATAGGTTTATGTCTCTAAGGAAGGTTATACGTAAGAGTGTTAGGGTTGTTGGATTGACTGGAACTCCTAACCCTAATGGGTACATAGACCTTTGGAGTCAAATATATTTACTTGATAGTGGTGAGAGACTTGGTAATACATTAACTAGCTACAGAAATGAATTTTTTATACCCGACAAGAGAGATAGTCAAAGAGTATTTACTTATAAATTAAAAGATGGGTCTAGTGAATTAATTAAAAATAAAGTTTCTGATATTTGTATTAGTATGAAGGCTGAGGATTATTTGGATCTACCAGATAAGATATTTATTAACCAAAAAATAAGTTTAAAGAATAGACAAGTTTATGATGAATTAGAGAAAGAATTTTATTTTGAGTTTGATAAAGGATCTGAAGTTACAGCATCATCTAAATCTGTATTAATTAATAAGTTGTTGCAATTGTCTAATGGTGCCGTTTATATGAGCTGTTATGATTATTTTATGGTTCATGATGATAAATTGGACAAGTTGGAGGAGATAGTTGAGAGCACCTTAGATAGTCCTATTTTATGTTTTTATCAGTATTATCACGATGCAGTTAGAATTAAAAGTACTTTTTCGTTTGCTGAGGAATTATCAGTGGATACTATTGATAGATGGGATGAAGGTAAAATTAAATTATTACTTACTCATCCATCATCTAGTGCATATGGATTAAATCTACAGAACGGAGGTAACATTATTGTTTGGTTTGGACTTACTTGGAATCTAGAGCTATACCAGCAAGCTAATGCCAGATTACACAGACAAGGACAAAAGCATAATGTGTTTATACATCATTTGATATGTGAAAATACTGTTGAGGAAAGGGTGCTAGAAACGTTACAGCGTAAAGGTAAGGTGCAAGATGAGTTATTGGATTACTTAGCTTTTAAATATAGATAATCGTTAGATAAGGAGTGTTTGATTTGAGATCAATTAGAGATTTGCTAGAGCATATAAGATTTTCAGATCTGGAAATAAAAAGCTTAATATCTTTGAAGGATGGATTAGGAGCGAGGGCTCTGAATATAAAATCAGGCATTTCCGAGCGGGTTAGTGGTAGTAAGGATCTGGATGGTATTTATAGCATTGTAGATGATTATGTAGCTCTCGAGAAATGTATATTCAGTAAATCGAAGGAATTATTAAATGATAAGAAAAAAGCTTTTGATATTATTAGAGGTCTCGACAATAATTTACATAGAATAGTCCTAATTGAGCGTTATCTCAATTCTGAGCCTTGGAAATCTATAGCTATACATATTGGTCGTAGTGAAAAAAGAACTCGTCAGATTAACGACGAAGCGATTAAATTGTGTGAGATAAGGAGAGGAACGGATGTACGATTATGATAAATTGATAGATTTGGTAGTTGAAAAGCGAAAAGAGAAGGGTTGGTATCAGTATGATTTAGCTAATGCAGTCTACAGGAATGCTAGGATTATATCTAGGATTGAGAGTAAGCGGAATGTGGTTAAGTTAGATACTTTCTTGTTGATGCTTGATGCTCTAGACTGTGAAATTGAAATAAGACCTAGGAAAAAAAGTTTGATATGAAGATAAGAGTCTTGCACGTTGAGGTCAGGTTTAATTCGTTGACTTTATTAATATTTTGAATTTATAATGATATTAAGCAACTTATAGTAACTTAATGTATCTTAACGTGATTTATAATAACCTATAGTAATATATTATGTTGGCAGAATATTATACAGTTATATTGAAAAAAATAAATTAAAGGAGGGTTTGTTATGGTAGATGTTTTAGATTGTGCTAAGTATTTTATGAAAAATGCTACGGGACTTAATAATAGTTTTGATGGTAGCATGAAATTACAAAAGTTATTAGTATTTTCAAATTTGGTTAATATGGCACTTAACAACAAACCTTTATTTAAGGATAGACTATACGCATTTAAGAATGGTTGTGTGGTTGATTCTGTAAGGCTTAAATATAAAAATGATTACTTAGGTTTAAAAAAGGAAAGTGAATCTTTTAAGCCCAATTTTTCAGAATGTGAACTTGAGGCGTTAGATATTACATTAAACATATTTGATAAATTGTCAGCGAAAGAATTATCTGATTTAAATCATGAATTTGATTTTTGGAAGGATTCATATGTTGATGGTGAAAATTATTGTATTGTATCGAATGATAACATTAAGAAAGAATTACCTATAATTAAAAATATAATTGATAGTTATAGAAATAGGGATAAGAATAAGAAAACTGAAGTAATAAATGGTATTACATTTTATTATGACCCTAATAATTTAAATATTGATGCAAATTTTATAGTTGATGGAGAATCTTATAGCATAATGGATGAATTGTATGACTTTACTTTAAATGAATTAGATGAAAATTGTTATAGTATATATTTAGATGAGTTTGGAGAACTTGTTATATTTTGAAAATAGGGCAGTGTATTTGGGTAAGAATTAAATATATAGATGGAAAAGGAATTCCGAAGAAACGTCCTTATTTAGTTGTAGGAGTTAATGGAAATAAGATAAATGTATTAACAGTATCATCTGTTGAGGGTAAAGAACATAAATTAGGATTCAAGGATAATTATAGATTAATAAATTTTAAACCGCCATTTATAAAAGATAGTTTTGTTAAATTGGATTCATGTCAAGAGTTAGACTTAGATAAGATCGACTATAGGATTGGAGATAATGGAAAAGTATTAAATAGCACGGATATGGATGAAATATTATATAGATTAAAAAGGTATGAAAAATAAAAAAAGTTTATGAAGTGGTATTGCTATTAAGCAAGTACCACTTTTTGTATTTAAGTGAGTAAAGATGGAATGTGATTTTAGTAAAGATATTAAAAAAGTTCCGTAAATTTCCCAAAAGTTCCTAAAAGTTCCGTAAATTTCCGTAAATTTCCCATTATTTCCGTATGATAATGTGAGATAATTAGAATGTAAAAATTTGTGATAACGAGGAGGAGAGGGATGACGCGAAAACAGATAAGATTTGTTGAAGAATATTTACTTGATTCTAATGCTACTCAAGCAGCAATTAGAGCAGGATACAGCAAAAAGACAGCTAAATCTATTGGACACCACTTATTAACTCTTGATAATGTTAAGACTTATTTAAATAATCGTTTAGATAAAATATGTAGTGATAAGATAGCAGACACGAAAGAAATAATGGAATATCTAACTTCTGTTATGCGTGGAGAATCTAGATCTTGTATTGTTGTGGTTGAAGGTACTGGTGATGGATGTTCCTCTTCTAGGGTTATTAATAAACCGCCAGATGAAAAAGAGAAAATAAGAGCAGCAGAACTTTTGGGTAAAAGATATGGTATGTATAAAGAGAAAGTGAAGATAGACGGAAACATACCTATTGTTATAAAAGAGGACTTATAGGGAGGTATCAGTATGTTTAAGAATTCAGAGGATTTTTTAAACTGTGTAGATGAAAATGATTGTTTAAGAGTTTTTAAAAGTGGTGCTGTGCGAGAGTCTATAAAAGGTAAGGGTAGATGTGATTTGCTACCTCTTGATATTGTTGCTAAGATAAAAGATGATAGAATTTTAAATTTAATACATAAGTTTAAAGTATCGGGAGAAGTAGAGCATCTTATTGATTTATTAAAATTAGAGATGAATGAAGATATATATAATGTTTTGTTGGATGTTAGTCATAGGTTTGGCTTAGGTGCAATTAAATATGGAGACCATAATTGGCAAAAAGGTATACCAGCTAATGTGTATATTGATAGTGGTACTAGGCATTATCTTAAGTACATGAGGGGTGATGATGATGAAGATCATCGTGCTGCGTATATCTGGAATATTATGTGTTGTATTTGGACATGCGAGCATTTACCTGAGCTAAATATATATGCTAAAATCGCCTAGAAGGCGTTGATTTGATGGTAGAGATATCTTTAAAAGATGTTGTAGGTAATGGATATAAGGATTTTTGGGAGTTTACAGGACGATATAGAGTTGTTAAAGGTAGTAGAGCTAGCAAGAAATCTAAGACTACAGCTTTGTATTATATAGTTAATCTTGTGAAGCATCCTAAAGCTAATCTATTGGTTGTACGTAAAACTTATAGGACACTTAAGGATTCTTGTTTTACGGAGCTTAAATGGGCAATAAATAGATTAGGTGTACAAGATTATTTTGATATTAAAGAGAGTCCTTTGGAGATTATGTACATACCTACAGGGCAAAGGATTTATTTTAGAGGTTTAGATGATCCATTTAAAGTAACATCGATCACAGTTGAGGTTGGATATTTATGTTGGATGTGGCTTGAGGAAGCCTATGAGATCAGCAATGAAGATGATTTTAATGTTTTGGATGAATCTATAAGGGGTAGCTTAGATGCTGCTCCTTTTTTATTTAAACAAATAACTCTTACACTAAATCCTTGGAATGAAAAGCATTGGATTAAGAAAAGGTTTTTTGACACTAAGGATGATGAAATTTTAGCTATGACGACAAATTATATGTGTAATGAGTGGCTAGATAAATCTGATTTAAGAGTGTTTGAGACTATGAGGATCAATAATCCTAAAAGATATAAAGTCGCTGGGTTAGGTGAGTGGGGTATAGTTGATGGACTTGTATATGATAATTGGGTAGAGCAGAGTTTTGATTTGAATGAAGTGCTAAAAATATCAGGTATACAATCAGCGTTTGGATTAGATTTTGGTTACACCAACGATCCATCAGCTTTGTTTTGTGGACTTATTGATAATGCTAATAAGATTATTTATGTGTTTGATGAGATGTACCAAAAGAGTATGTCTAATGAGGATATATATAATGAGATATTGAAACAAGGGTATGCAAAAGAAAGAATAATAGCTGATAGTGCTGAACCTAAATCTATTGATAGGCTTAGAGTATTAGGTCTCTATAGGATTAGAGGAGCTAGAAAAGGTCGAGATAGTGTTAATAATGGTATTGATTATATACAGGGTTTTAAAATTGTAATACATCCCAAATGTGTAAATTTTATGACTGAGATTAGTAACTATACTTGGGATGTCGATAAGAGGACAGGTCAAAAGATTAATAAGCCTATTGATGATTTTAATCATTTGATGGATGCTATGAGATACGCACTAGAAGGGTTTATAAGAGGTGATATATTTAGTTTTGATTAATAATAGGGGCTATTGCAAAAAAACGCAACAGCCGCTTTTATTAATCTTGTTCTTTTTTAGAGGATTTAGGTATTATTTTTAATTCACATCCTAAAATATCTATTATTTTGAGTAGAGTGTTTAATTGTGGGGAAGAACTTTTGTTTTCGATTCGGGCTATAGCTGATTGAGGTAAATTACAAGCAGTGGCTAGATCATGTTGAGTCATATTATTTGATTTTCTTTGTTGGATAAAATCGTAGATAAATTGGTTGTATGTATGGTTTGGAGAGTCTATTATAGTGCTGTTTTCATATAAGTGTTCTGGAGATATATCTAAATCGTCGTTCCACACTACAGTACCACACTCTATTTTGGCATTAGCAAATAATACAGGATTTTTTAGAGGTTCAAATATTTTTGTATCTAATAGTGGTTTGAAATCGAATATTCTTGTTGATCCGTCAGAAAAATTAAGTATTAGCTTATAATCGGGTGTAGGTTCTACTTTTGTAACAACCCACATTGGTATATTGTTCATGGCATATACTCCTTTTTGTATTGTTTGTTAAATAGATCCACTATCGTAGTGGATCTATTTTAAAATAATCTCCTTCTCTCATTAAGCTCCAATTTGCTATGAGTTCATCTTGGTGTATCTCAATCCACGCGACAATAAGTTTTTGATGCCTGGTGCTCATTTCTCCATCAGTTAATTTACCATCAAAGTTAAATACAGCTTTATAATTTTGATACTCAGCGTGTAAATGCGGCGGATTGTGTTCATTCCAGTTCATGCGTATGATGATGCCATAAAATGATGATATAACCGGCATTTATATACCCCATTTCTAATTTAATAATTATAATTATATCGAATTCGATATAATTTGTCAATA